>NZ_JBWKNZ010000013.1:69556-214186 GCF_059415825.1 Acidovorax sp. GW821-FHT10A04 | reverse complement strand
TTTCATCGTTGCCATGGGCCGGCATGGCTGCCGTGAGGTCGCCTTCGGCAATGGCGCGTGCAGCGCTCACGGCCTGGCCCGCGGGGCGCGTGACCGAACGCGTGATCGACACGCCCAGCACGATGGCGAGCGCCACGCAGGCAGCCAGCGTGCCCAGCACCCAGACGCGCGCCGCCTGGAAAACCGACGCCACCTCGGCCTGCTCCTTGTCGGCCTGCGCCGAGTTGATCTTCTGCAACTGGCCCAGGGTTTCGGCGGCAGCCACGAAGGCGGTTTCGGACTCACCGGCAAACAGCCCGGACAAGGCATCGGCGCTCAAGGCCAGGGTGTCGTTGGTGCTGAAGTCCACCGCCTTGGCGACATCCACCAGGTTGGCCTGGAGCTTGTAGTAAGCGGCCTTGCGCGTGCGAAAGGCCTGGAAGGCCTCGCGCTCCTCGCCCGCGCTGACCAGCGGCTCGTACTGCCCCTCCACGCGCTCCAGGTCCTTGGCTCGCGCGGTCATCTGCTCGGCAAAGGCCTGGACTTCGGCCGTGCTGCGCGCGGTGATCATGCCGGCTTCGGAGCGCCGCATGCGGTTCATCAGCACCCTGAGCTCGCCCGTGTAGCCCACGCTGGGCAGCAGGTTGCTCGCGATCTCCTGGGCGTTGTGGTGAATGCGTGACAGCTGGAACAGCGAGACCGCCCCCAGGAGACCCGTGAGCAACACCAGGGCAAAGAACCCGATCCCCAGCTTGAGCCCGATACGCACGTCGGAAATCTTCATATCACCCCTTGGCCAAGGCCATTCGTGCCAGGGCGTGCGCAGGATTGCGCACCGACACCTTGGCTTTGCCCAGTCTAGCAACCGCAGGGGCACTGCACAGTGCGGGGTTTCCATGAAAAAAAGCATGCAGCCCGCGAGGGCATGCATGCTTTCTGGTCAGCGGGCCACCGCAGGGGCAGCCGGCCCGGGCGCTCAGGCCGCGTTGTTCTTGGCCTTGAAGTTGGCGATGCCGTCCATGATTTCCTTCTTGGCGGCGTCCAGGCCTTCCCAGCCCAGCACCTTGACCCACTTGCCGGCTTCCAGGTCCTTGTAGTGCTCGAAGAAGTGGCTGATGGCCTTCAGGCGCATCGGGTTCACGTCTTCCACCTTCTGCCAGTGGGTGTAGATGGGCAGCACCTTGTCGGTGGGCACGGCCAGCACCTTGCCGTCCACGCCGGCTTCGTCTTCCATCATCAGGATGCCGATGGGGCGGCAGGGCACGACCACGCCGGGGAACAGCGGGTAGGGGGTGATCACCAGCACGTCCACCGGGTCGCCGTCGCCCGACAGCGTCTGCGGCACGTAGCCGTAGTTGGTGGGGTAGTGCATGGCCGTGGTCATGAAGCGGTCCACGAAGATCGCGCCCGATTCCTTGTCCACTTCGTACTTGATCGGGTCGGCGTTCATCGGGATCTCGATGACGACGTTGAAGGAGTCGGGGGCGTTCTTGCCAGGAGGTACGTGGTTCAGGGACATGTCTGTGGATAGTGGTTTGAAACGATAACCCGCGAGCCCGGTTCAGGACCCATGGCGTCGGGATTAACCCTGATTTTAGGCGCATGCCCCTTTCTGCCCGCTTGCAAACCGGCGTTTGCCTGTAAATTGGGCCTGTTGGCCAATCGACTCCTTGAGAACCTGCTCTCGATTTTGAGCAGGTTCCTCCCCCAGGAGCACGAGGAAGCAACGCAGCGGAAGCACCACCGACCTGCGTTGTGTTTCCTTCCGTGCAACTGAAAAAACCAAGGAGAAATGAATGGCTGACAACTCAGCGCTGACGTCCCCTCTGATACTGGCAGTGGTTTGCGGATTGATTGCGGTGGCCTACGGCATCTGGGCCCGTGGGTGGATTCTTGCCAAGGATGCGGGCAACGCGCGCATGCAGGAGATTGCCGGCGCCATCCAGGCCGGTGCAGCGGCCTACCTTGCACGCCAGTACAAGACCATTGCCCTCGTCGGCGTGGTGCTGGCCATTCTCATCGGTGCCTTTCTGGACCTGAGCTCCGCGCTCGGCTTCGTCCTGGGCGCATTTCTCTCGGGCGCCTGCGGCTTCATCGGCATGAATGTCTCGGTGCGCGCCAACGTGCGCACCGCACAGGCCGCCACGCAAGGCATCGGCCCGGCACTCGACGTGGCGTTTCGCGGCGGCGCCATCACCGGCATGCTGGTCGTGGGCCTGGGCCTGCTGGGGGTCACGGGCTTTTACTGGGCGCTGTCGCGGGGCATCACCTCGGGCCCCATGCTGGCCGAGGCGCTCAACCCGCTGATCGGCTTTGCCTTCGGATCCTCGCTGATCTCGATCTTCGCGCGCCTGGGCGGCGGCATCTTCACCAAGGGCGCCGACGTGGGCGCCGACCTGGTGGGCAAGGTGGAGGCCGGCATCCCCGAGGACGACCCGCGCAACCCGGCCGTGATCGCCGACAACGTGGGCGACAACGTGGGCGACTGCGCTGGCATGGCGGCCGACCTGTTCGAGACCTATGCCGTGACGCTGATCGCCACCATGGTGCTGGGCGCGCTGATGGTGGTGGCCGCGCCGGTCAGCGCCGCGGTGTACCCGCTGGCGCTGGGTGCCGTGTCCATCGTGGCGTCGATCATCGGCTGCTTCTTTGTGAAGGCCTCGCCGGGCATGAAGAACGTGATGCCCGCCCTGTACAAGGGCCTGGCGATCGCGGGCATTCTGTCGCTGATCGCGTTCTACTTCGTCACGGTGTGGATCATGCCGGACAACGCCATCCGCGCCAGCGGCAGCCAGATGCGCCTGTTCGGGGCCTGCGCTACGGGGCTGGTGCTCACGGCAGCGCTGGTCTGGATCACCGAGTTCTACACCGGCACGCAGTACTCGCCCGTGCAGCACATCGCGCAGGCCTCCACCACGGGCCATGGGACCAACATCATCGCTGGCCTGGGCGTGTCGATGCGCTCCACCGCCTGGCCGGTGCTCTTCGTCTGCCTGGCCATCCTGGCGTCCTACCAGCTCGCAGGGCTCTACGGCATCGCCGTGGCGGCCACCTCCATGCTGAGCATGGCGGGCATCGTGGTGGCCCTGGACGCCTACGGCCCCATCACCGACAACGCCGGCGGCATTGCCGAGATGGCCGAGCTGCCCAGCAGCGTGCGCGACGTCACCGACCCACTGGATGCCGTGGGCAACACCACCAAGGCCGTGACCAAGGGCTATGCCATCGGCTCGGCAGGCCTCGCCGCCCTGGTGCTGTTCGCCGACTACACCCACAAGCTGGAGACCTATGGCAAGGCCATCTCGTTCGACCTGTCGGACCCGCTGGTCATCGTCGGCCTGTTCATCGGCGGGCTGATCCCCTACCTGTTCGGCGCCATGGCCATGGAGGCCGTGGGGCGTGCGGCCGGCGCCGTGGTGGTGGAGGTGCGCCGCCAGTTCAGCACCATTCCCGGCATCATGGACGGCACCGGCAAGCCCGAGTACGGCAAGGCCGTGGACATGTTGACCACCGCCGCCATCAAGGAGATGGTGATCCCCAGCCTGCTGCCCGTGGTGGTGCCCATCGTGGTCGGCCTGGTCCTGGGGCCCAAGGCGCTGGGCGGCCTGCTCATGGGCACCATCGTCACCGGCCTGTTCGTCGCCATCTCCATGTGCACGGGCGGCGGCGCCTGGGACAATGCCAAGAAGTACATCGAGGACGGCCACCACGGCGGCAAGGGCAGCGAGGCGCACAAGGCCGCCGTGACCGGCGACACCGTGGGCGACCCCTACAAGGACACGGCCGGCCCGGCCATCAACCCGCTGATCAAGATCATCAACATCGTGGCGCTGCTGATCGTGCCGCTGGTGGTGCGATTCCATGGGAGCTGATACGCTGCGGTAGCAGCCAGTACGGCCACGGGCCCGCTTCGGCGGGCCTTTTTCATTTTCACACCCCAGTCGCCCTCCTTTGCCATGCCCATCACCGTGCAATCTCTGGACCATGTGGTCCTGACCGTCGCCAGCATCCCGGCCACCATCGCCTTCTACGAGCGCGTGCTGGGCATGCAGGCACGGGAGTTCAAGCCGGGGCGCCATGCCCTGCACTTCGGCAGCCAGAAGATCAACCTGCACGAGGTGGGCACGGTGGTGGACCCGAACGTGCGCCATGCCACCGCGGGCTCGGGCGACCTGTGCTTTCTCACGCGCACGCCGCTCGATGAGGTGCTCGTGCACCTGGCCGCGCAGGGCGTGGCCGTGGTGCAGGGGCCGGTGGGCGCCACGGGAGCGCAGCACCGCCTGCGCTCGGTGTACCTCTACGACCCGGACGAGAACCTGATCGAGATCGCCAACGAAGTCTGATTCAGAACTCCGCCGAGATAGCCGCACGCAGCAGCATCGCGGCCGGCTCCACCAGCTCCTGCAGGTCGTTGGCGCGCCCCTGCTCGATGGACTGCAACACCATCTCGTTGATGCCGCCCACCACCGCCATGGCCATCATGGGCTGGAGCGGCGCCTTGCGCAGGCGTTCGCCCGGGCGGTTGTTCACCACGTCGAGCATCAGGTCGGCCAGTTGCTGGTTGGCGCGGCGGCGCGCCGCCAGCCCTGGCGCCCCCAGTCCCAGCATCTCCACGAAGAGCGTGCGCAGCAGCACGGGGTTGCGCTCAAGCACGCCGAAGTAGGCCCCCATGGCCTGCTCCACCTGCGCCTGCCAGTCACTCGCCGGGTCGATGGCATTGCGCAGCACGGTGATGGCATTGCCGCTGGCGACCTCGTACAGCGCGATCAGGCACTCGGCCTTGTCGCCGAAATTCTCGTAGAAGGTGCGGCGCGAGACGCTGGCCTCGCGCACGATGTCGGCGATGGTCGTGTCCGCATAGCCGCGCGCGGCCACGGCGCGCGCCATGCCCTCCAGCAGGCGGGAGCGGTGCACGGTGGCGGGAGACGGGCTGGCAGCGGTCGTGGCTTCGGTCATGGCGGCAGGCAATTCCAGGAAAGATCCAGAAGGTACTTGACAGTACCACACTCCGGGCGCATCATATGCATTGGTACCATGCAGTACCAAGCCCTGTCCACCGATTTTGGAGCCTGCCATGACCGAACTTGTCGTCCGCCGCCTGCTCATTGACCTGGAAGCGCCTTTCGCGCGCCACTGGTGCGGTGGCGACGCGTTTCGCACGGCGCTCTTCAATGCGCTGTCCATGAGCTTCCCCGTGGGCGAGCAGTTCTTCATCGACGCGGTGCGCAATGGCCACAAGGCCTTGCCCGCTGACCGGCAGGCGCAACATGCCGATGAGGTGCGCGGCTTCATCGGGCAGGAGGCCACGCACCGGCGCATCCATGCGCTGTTCAATGGCCACCTCGACACGCAGGGCCTGGTCAACACCTGGGCCCCGCGCGCGGCCGCGCGCATGAAGCTCTTCGAAGGCGCCGACCCGCGCCATCCCCTGGCGGTGACCGCGGCCAACGAGCATTTCACGGCCCTGCTGGCCGAGTGGCTGCTGGGCCATCCCGAGGTCCTGGCGGGCGCCGATCCGCGCCTGGCCACGATGTGGCAATGGCATTGCGCCGAAGAGGCCGAGCACAAGAGCACCGCCTTCGACATCTACCAGGCCCTGGGCGGCGACCATGCCTGGCGCATCACCTGGTTCCGGCGCATCACCCTGGTGTTCCTGGGCGACGTGCTGCGCCAGACCGTGGGCAACCTGCGCCGCGACGGCACGCTGTGGCGCTGGCGCACCTGGGCCAGCGCGGCACGCACCCTGTTCGGCCAGGGCGGCCTGGTGCGCGAGAGCTGGCGCCCCTGGCGCGCGTACCTGCGCAGCGACTTTCACCCCAGCCAGCAAGGCAGCGACCTCTCAGAACGCTGGCTGGCCGACCACCGTGATGCCTATACCCCCGTAGGCGCGCGCTAACCCCTCCCACCATGACCCAGAGCCCCTCCCACCGGCCGCATGCGGCGGCCGGCCAGCCCCGCCCTTGCCTGCGCACCTCCCCACTGCGGGCCGCCGCCCTGGTGGCCGCGCTCGCCATGCAGCTGCCTGCACAGGCCGAACCTATGGCCTTCCACACGGCGCTGGAGCAGCTCGCGGCCCGCTCCGACCAGCTCGCCGCATCGCGCAGCGCGGTCGAAGGCGCCCAGCTGCGCCGCCAGGCCCTGGCACGCCTGGGCGGCCCGGTGGTTTCGCTCAGCGGTGCCGCGTACGCCTACAACGCCAACCTGGACCTCGACCTCAACCCCGTGAACCAGGCCCTGCCCGGCGTGCTTCAGCAGCTGCCGCCGCAGCTGGCGGGCTCGCTGGCCCAGTTGCCGCACCTGCCGGCCAGCTACACCTTGAACCGCCACAAGACGGACACCAGCACCTCGGTCTCGGGCATCTGGCCGATCTACATGGGCGGTGCCGGCGATGCCGCGCGCGGCCTGGTGGAAGCACAGGCCGCCGAGGTGCAGGCCGATGCCGACAAGACCGGCCACGAGGTCACCACGGTGCTGGTGCAACGCTACTTCGGCGCCCAGCTGGCCGAGCAGGCGGCGCGGCTACGCGAATCGGCGCTGGCCACCATCGAGCAGCACGATGCCGCCGCGCAGAAGATGCTGGACGCCGGCGTGATTGCCCGCGTGGAGCGCCTGCAGGCCCGCGCCGCACTGGAGGAAGCGCGCCGCAACGCGCGCAAGGCCCGCGACGATGCCGATCTGGCGGCCACGGCCCTGACCCGCACGGTGAAGGCCAGCGAGCGCGTGACGCCCACCAGCCCGCTGTTCGTGCTCGGCCAGCCGGTGGAGCCCCTGCCCCACTTCGTCGATGCCGCCCTGCAGCGCCACCCGGGCCTGGCCAAGGTAGCCGCCAAGAAGGGCCAGGCCGAGCAACTGCATGCGGCGCAGGAGGCCCTGCGCAAGCCCCAGGTGTTCGCCTTCGGCCAGAGCCAGCTCAAGACCGGCAGGGACGCGGACTGGGTGGCCGGCATCGGCGTGCGCTTCACGCTGTGGGACTCCATCGACCGCGACGCGCTGGCCGCATCGTCCTCGCGCCAGATCGAGCAGGCCGAGCGCAGCGGCGCCCAGGCGCAGAACGACATCGCCCTGCTGGTGGAAAAGCGCTGGCAGGCGCTGGAGCAGGCGCGGCGCGCCTACTTTGCCCTCCAGCCGGGGCTGGAAGTGGCCGACGAGGTGCTGCGCCTGCGCACCTCGGGCCTGCGCGCGGGCACCAGCACCACGCTGGACCTGATCGACGCCCAGGTCAACCAGGCCAAGGCGCAGACCGAACGCGCCCAGGCCGCCCACGACTACGTGAAGGCCCTGGCCGAGCTGCTTGAAAGCTGCGGCCTTTCCGATGAATTTGGCAAATACATGGCACGTGCCGATGTGAAGGTGGAATGAACATGAGCGATACCAGCAACAAGAACAACAACGGCAAGGGCAGCAAGAAGGCGGCCATACTGGGCGCCGTGGCCCTGGTGGCCGCGGGCGGTTTCGTCGGCTTCGGCCTGTGGAAGGCCTCCCAGCCGGCCCCCGAGGTGTTCCAGGGCCAGATGGAGGCGCGCGAGGCCGACATCGCCCCCAAGGTCACGGCGCGCATCGCGCAGATCCTGGTCAAGGAAGGCGACCAGATCGCCGTGGGCGCCCCGCTGATCCGCATGGACAGCCCCGAGGTGCAGGCCAAGCTGGCGCAGGCCACCGCCGCGCAGGAAGCGGCCCAGGCCGTGGCCGACAAGGCCCAGCACGGCGCGCGCCCGCAGGAGGTGGAGATGGCGCGCCTCGCATGGCAGCGCGCCGTGACGGCGGCCGACCTGGCTGAATCCTCCTACCGCCGCGTGGATGGCCTGGCCCGCGAGGGCCTGGTGGCCGCGCAAAAACGGGACGAGGCCGAAGCCAACCACAAGGCCGCACGCGACCAGGCCCTGGCCGCCAAGGCCCAGTACGAGCTGGCGCGTGCCGGTGCCCGGCCCGAGGACCGGTCTGCCGCCAGCGCCCAGGCGCGCCAGGTGGCCGGCGTGGTCGCCGAGGTCAAGGCCGCCCAGGCCGAGACGGAACTCAAGAGCCCCGTGGCCGGCGAGGTGGCCAAGGTGCTGGCACGCAGCGGCGAGCTCTCGCCCCAGGGCGTGGCCGTGGTCACGGTGGTGGACCTGGCCGACCAGTGGGTGGTGCTGAACGTGCGCGAGGACCGGCTGCAGCGCTTTGCCATCGGCAGCGAGTTCGAGGCCACGCTGCCTGCCCTGGGCACGGCCGGCAAGCCCGTGCGCTTCAAGGTCTACCACACGGCCGCCC
This sequence comes from Acidovorax sp. GW821-FHT10A04, assembly GCF_059415825.1. Lineage (NCBI taxonomy): Bacteria > Pseudomonadati > Pseudomonadota > Betaproteobacteria > Burkholderiales > Comamonadaceae > Acidovorax > Acidovorax sp. GW821-FHT10A04. Next base: position 205,960 of record NZ_JBWKNZ010000013.1, on the reverse strand, counting down.
TGCCCGACTTCGCCACCTGGCGCGCCACGCGCGCCGGCCAGGGCTTCGACGTGCGCACCTTCGAAGTGCGCGCCCGCCCGGCCAGCCCCATCGAAGGCGCCCGCCCCGGCATGACGGTGCTGGTGCAATGAGCCGGCACGCGACACCCTGCCCACCGACCACGCCATGAGCACCCTGGTCCACAGCTTTCGCCGCGAGGCGCGGCGCCTGCTTGCCAGCCCCTGGGACCTGGCCATGGTCAGCTGGGTGCCGCTGCTGGCGGTGCTGCTCATGGGCTGGATCTTCTCGGCCGGCATTCCCCGCCACCTGCCCGTGGGCGTGCTGGACGACGACCACTCGGCCCTGTCGCGCCAGGTGGTGCGCATGCTCGACGCCACGCCCGGCCTGCAGGTGGTGCAGCACTACGCCAACACGGCCGAGGCCGAACGCGCCCTGCGCAGCGTGGAGGTCTACGCCGTGGTCACGCTGCCGCGCGACTTTGCGCGCACCGTGAAGGAGGGCCGCACGGCCCAGGTCACGCTGCTGCACAACGCGCAGCTGGGCACGCACTCGGGCGTGCTGCAGCGCGACGTGCGCGCCGTGGTGGGCACGCTGTCGGCCGGCATCGAGATGGCGGCGCGCAACAAGCGCGGCGAGCCGGCGCAGGCCGTGCGCGTGAGCATGGAGCCCATCCACACGCAGTTGCTGGCGCTGTTCAACGTGTCCACCAACTACGAACAGTTCCTGGGCGCGGCGCTGATTCCGGCGCTGCTGCACATCCTGGCCATGACGGCCGGCGCCTGGACCGTGGGCCGCGAACTGCGCGACCGCACGCTGGGCGAATGGCTGGGTGCGAACGGCGGCCTGCTGCGCACCGGTGGGGCCCTGGTCGGCAAGCTCGCCCTGCCCTGGGCATCCCTCACGCTGGTGGCCCTGCTGGCGCTGGTGGGCATCACCTGGGGCCGGGGCTGGCACCCGCCGGGCAACCTGGCCTGGGTGGCGGTCGGGCTGGCGCTGCTGATGGCCGTGTCGGTGGCCGCCGGAGCGGCACTGGCGGGCGCCACGCGCTCGCTGCGCACCGCCCTGTCGGGCGCGGGCTTCTTCGCGGCACCGGCGTTCGCGTTCAGCGGCGTGGGCTTTCCACTGGCGGGCATGCCGGCCAGCGCACGCGCCTGGGCCGAGGCCATGCCCTACACCCACTACATCCGCCTGCAGATCGAGCAGCTGCAGATGGGCGCTCCGCTGCGCACCAGCGTCTCCACCGTGGTGGCGCTGATGGCGGCCACGGCCGTGCTGCTGCTGGTGTGCACGCTGGCCCTGCAACTGGCACGGCGCAAACCCGAGAGTTGGGGAGGACGGTGATGGACGCACGACACAACCCGTCGGCAGAGCCGGCGACCCTCTGGAGCGCCTGGCTGCAGGCCCTGGCCACCATCGGCCGCGACAAGGGCGTGCTGCTGCTGCTCGTGGCGGCGCCGGTGCTCTACGGCTTCTTCTACCCCTGGTTCTATGCCGACGAGGTGCTGACCCGCGTGCCCGTGGCCGTGGTGGACATGGACCGCAGCAGCCTGTCGCGCCAGATCACGCGCTTTGCCGAGGCCGACCCGCGCATCGAAGTGCGCCTGGTGACTGCCAGCGAACGCGAGGCGCAGGAGGCGCTGTGGCGCGGCGAGGTGGAGGGCTACGCGCTGATCCCCCCCAACCTCAAGCGCAGCGTGGTGCGGGGCGAGGAAGCCCTGGTCCGCGTGGAGGGCAACGGCGCCTACGCGCTGCTCAACAAGGCCGTGCAGTACGGCTTTGCCGAAGCCGTGGGCACCGTGTCGGCCGGCATCGAGATGCGCAAGCTGCAGGCCGCGGGCCAGAGCGCACAGCAGGCTGCCGCCAGCCGCAACCCGGTGCAGCTGCAGATGGTGGCGCTGTTCAACCCCACGGAAGGCTACGGCAGCTTCGTCGTGCCCGCCGTGGCGCTCCTGATCCTGCAGCAGACACTGCTGATGGGCGCAGCCATGCTCACCGGCACCTGGGTGGAGGCGGGGCGCCACCGGGCGCGCGCCCGCACCTGGCTGGGCCGGCTGCTGGCACTGTGCACCCTGGGCTGGGTGAGCGGCCTGTTCTATTTCGGCTGGATCTTCCTGCTGCACGACTACCCGCGCGGCGGCAACCCGCTCGGTGCGCTGGCGCTGCTGGCCTGCTATGTTCCTGCCATTGCGGCCCTGGGCGCGCTGATCGGCCTGTGGGTGGGCAACCGCGAGCGCGCGCTGCAGGTGCTGCTGTTCACCACCTTGCCGATCGCCTTCGTGGCCGGCTTCTCGTGGCCCGTGGAAGCGCTGCCCGAGCCGCTGCAATGGGCGCGCTGGCTGCTGCCCAGCACCTCGGGTGTGCAGGCCTCGCTGCGCCTGAACCAGCTGGGTGCGCCCCTCGCGGCGGCCTTGCCCCAACTGTGCGCGCTGGCGGCGCTGTGCGCTGCAGGCACGGTGGCGCTGCTGGCCTGGACCCGGCCAGGCCGACCTGGCTGAGGAAATTGGAACCTGCTCAAGGTCTTCTTGAGCAGATTCTTGGGCACCTGGGCAGCAAGCCCGCGTACCATCACAGGCATTCCGGTATTCCCAGAGAAGATGGCCTTGACACATTCCGCACTGCCTGACCCTGCCCCTCTCGGCGGCAACGCCCCGCACTACCAGCGCATCGTCCAGGGTGTGCTGGCCGATTCCAGGCAGTTGATGGAGCGCGTCGCCGAGGCGACGCGCATGTCCTTGCAGCTGCGCCAGGACCAGGCCCGCACGCCGGGCGAGCACCAGGGCATGCTCGAAGCGCAGCAGCAGCTCATGCGGCTCACCTCCGTGATGGGCGAGCGCTACCCCGGCGCGCTGCGCAAGGCGCTCGCGCAGCAGACCACGGCGCCCGGGGAGGAGAAACCCTCGCGCTCCCTGTTCACCATCCATTTCGACCAGCTCGAGCTGATGGACGAGTCGCAGATCACCGAAAGCGTCGAACGCGCCCGTGCCACCCAGGTGCTGGCGTCTGCCGTGGAGGGGCCGCTGGCCGACCTCGATGCCCTGGTGTGCGCAGCCCAGGGGCTGCCCAGGGTGCAGCCCGAGCACAACCCCCTGCGCCCCGAAGTCTTCCTGCAGGCACTGCAGGCCGTGGTGTCGCAGATGCAGGCCACCGCCCAGGTGCGGCACGACTGGATGGCACACATGGCCAAGGCGCTGGGCACCGAGCTACGCAAGCTCTACCTGGCGCAGATCGATCTGCTCAAGCAAGGCGGCGTGCAGCCCGTGGGCTACGCCATGCGCCAGGCCGACGGCGAGTATGTGTATGTCGCGCCGGGTGGCGACGGAGCATCCCCCGGGTTCGGGGCGGAAACGGACCTGCCCGTGCCGGCAGGCTCCGGCGACCCACTGCTGACACTCGACCGACTGCGCCGCCTGCTGCTCGGCGAGTTCAGCGAGACACACGCGCCGGCGCAGGCCCGGGCGGCCGCGCCGGACGATGAGCCCTTCGCCGAACGTTTTGCACGCGAGTTCGAGAGCCCGGCCGAGCTTCCGCAGATCGACCCGCCCGCCACGGATTTCGCCATGACCGTGCCCGCCGCCTTCGAGGCGCTGCAGGAGATGAACCAGGTCGGCCAGATGATGGAGCGCCTGGGTGGCCAGCGCGCCCAGCCGGGCGACGGTTCGGGCCAGCGGCGCGCCGCGGGGCTGGGCGACGCCCTGGGCATGGAGGTGGTTGCGCTGATGGTGGACAACATCGCGCGCGACAGCCGGCTGCTGTGGCCCGTGCAGCAGTTCGTGCGCGCCCTGGAGCCTGCCCTGATGCAGCTGGCGCTGGCCGACCCCCGGTTCTTCAGCAACAAGGAGCACCCCGCGCGCCGCCTGCTGCAGGACATCACCGACCACGCCATGGCCTTCAACGGGCCCGAGGCACCGGGCTTCAAGCGCTTCATGCGCTCCCTCATGGACATTGCCGGCCCGCTGGCCACGGCCACCATCGAAGGGGCCGACGATTTCGAGCAGGTCCGCCAGCAGCTGCATGCGCAATGGGCAGACAGCGAGCAGGCGCGCGAACAGGAGCGCCAGCGCGCCATCGAGGCGCTGCAGCACGCCGAGCAGCGCCACGTCCTGGCGGCCAGGTTGTCCGGCGAGATCCGGTTGCTGCCGCAGTTCGAGCAGATTCCCGGCGAAATTGCCCATTTCCTGCTCGGCCCCTGGGCCCAGGTCATGGCCCAGGCGCGCCTCATCGACCAGACAGGCAGCGCCGACCCGGGCCGCTACCAGGAGCTGGTGGGCGCCCTGGTGTGGAGCGCGCAGCCCGAGCTGACCCGCATGAACACCGGTGAGCTCGCGCGCCTGATCCCCCAGCTGCTGCCCCGGCTGCGCGAGGGCCTCGCCTTGATCGACTACCCAGCTGACAGGACCGAAGCCGTCTTCGAGCAGCTGATGCAGTTGCACCAGCAGGCCTTCCAGGGCGGGCCCAAGCCTGCCGCACTGTCCCATGCTCCAGCGCCGCCGGGCACCGAGTCTGCGGAACCACCGGACCTGCTCCTGGATGAAGAGCCATGGGTCGCGCCATCGGAAGCCCAGGATTCCGGCTTCATGGACGACTTGCAGCCCTCTGTGCCAGGGGACCTGGAGCCCCTGCCGGCCCCCACCCCGGCGGATGCGCCCGCCAGGCCCACGCTGGCCGTCGGCAGCTGGGTCAACCTGCTGGTGGCGGGCCAGTGGGAACGCACCCAGCTGTCCTGGGTCGGCTCGCAGGGCACCTTCTTCCTCTTCACCAACGCATCCGGCCGCACCCAGTCGATGACCCTGCGGCTGCTCGACCGGTGCATCCAGCAGGGCAACCTGCAGGTGCTCAGCCAGCAGCCCGTGGTGGACGTGGCCCTGGACGCCGTGGCACAGACGGCCATGCGCAACAGCGTGGAAAGCAGGTCATGAGCCCGGGGCCTTCTGCCCCGGTCTGCGCAGCACCAGCATGCCGAACAGCGGCGCCATGATGTACATGCTGACCGAGTAGATGGCGGCTGGCAGCGCGAGCTGGAAGTTGTTCAGCACCGACAGCGCGATGAAGATCGCCAGCGTGGAGTTGTGGATGCCGATCTCGAAGCCGATGGCCGTGGCCATGGACTTGTCCATGCCCACCGCGCGCGGCAGGAAGTAGCCCGCGCCCAGGCTCAGGGCGTTGAACAGCAGCACGGCCGGACCGATGTCGGCAAACGAGGCCGACAGGGCCGCCCATTCCTTCACGATGGCGATCAGTGCAAAGGCCGCGAGCACCACGGCGCTGAAGAGCTTCATGGGCTTTTCCATGCGCGCGCTGAAGGCCGGCGCGCGCCGGTGCACCCACATGCCCACGACCACCGGGATGAGCACGATCACGATCACCTCCAGCACCTTGCCGAACTGCAGCGGCACCACCTGGCCCGTCTTGGCGAAGGTGGCGATGGCCCAGTTGGTGATGAGTGGCAGGCTCACGATGGACAGCAGCGTGTTGATGGCCGTGAGCGAGATGTTCATCGCCACATTGCCGCCGAACAGGTGGCTGAACAGGTTGGCCGACACGCCGCCCGGCGAGGCCGCCAGCAGCATCAGCCCCACGGCATACAGCGGCGGCACGCCCAGCAGCACGATCAGGCCGTAGCAGACCGCCGGCAGCACCAGCACCTGCAGCACCAGGGCCAGCACCACGGCACGCGGGTACTGCAGCAGGCGCTTGAAGTCCGCCACGGTGAGCGACAGGCCCAGGCCGAACATGACGAGGCCCAGCGCAATGAACAGCAGCGTGGGCAGGATGGAAATGAAACTCATGGTGCGCTGACGCGACCCAGGCGGGCCGCGCTCCTGTGGCAAAGCCCACGGCACCGCCATGCGGTGCCGTGGGCCGGATTCAATGAAGGGGGAGAGAGGGGGAGACGCGCCGGGTCAGGCCGTGGCAGCCGGCCCCGTGCGCAGGCGCACCGGGCCGCTGCGCTGCTCGATGGCGTGCTGCACTTCCTTGCGCAGGCCCATGAGAAAGCCCAGTTCCGCCACCACGAAGAGCGGGCCGACGATCAGGCCCGCCAGGTCGTCCACGAAGGCCGGCTTGCGGCCCTCGTAGTAGTGGCCCACGAACTGGATGATCCAACCCACGGCAAACAGGCCCACGCCCGTGGCCAGCCACAGCGTGGTGCCTTGCAGCGCCAGCCACTGGCCGCCGGCCAGCATGGCGGCCAGCAAGGTGGCCATCACCAGGCCGAAGCGCGTATCGAGCCGGAAGTAGAAGACACTGGCCGCGATGGCGGCCACCAGGGCCGGCCCCACCGGCACCCCGCCCAGCAGCCAGGTGGGACGCGAGAGCAGGATCACCACGGCGAACATGATCATCGGCACGCCCACGAAGTGGGTGTGGATGTTGCGCGGGTCGCGGTGGTAGTCGGCGTACTGGGACAGCTGGTCGATCAGGGTTTTCATGGGTGTCTCCTGGTATTGTTTTGAGCAGCATCCATACTCGCCCGATGCCCGGCCACAGTCTGTCGGAAAGCCGACACAACGCCCTGCCCGACCGCCCTCTCCTTCCTGCATGACCGAACCCGCCGCCTACCTTCCCGTGCTCCAGACCGGCCGCTGGTTCGCTCACCTGCCCCCCGATTTCGCCCAGCCCCTGCTGGCCATGGCCCACCTGCGCCAGCTGGCGCCGGGGGAGGTGCTCTTCCTGCGCGGCGATGCGCCCTGCGGCCTGTACGCCGTGGTGCGCGGCGCGATCAACATCTCGGGCACGGGCGGGCGGGCCGACGAAGCGCGCGCCGCCATGCTCACGCGGCTGGAGCCGCCGCACTGGTTCGGCGAGATCTCGGTCTTCGACAACTCGGCGCGCACGCACGATGCCCACGCGGCCGAGGCCAGCACCCTGCTGCAGATACCGCACGAGCCGCTGCAGGCCTGGCTCACCGCCCACCCGCAGCACTGGCATGCGCTGGCCCTGCTGCTCACCGACAAGCTGCGCACGGCCTTCGTGGCCATCGAGGAACTGGCCCTGCTGCCTGCCGGCCAGCGCCTGGCGCGCCGCCTGGTGATGATGGCCGAGGGCTATGGCCAGTGGACGGCCGAAGGCCAGTCGCGCCGGGTGATCGGGATTTCGCAGGAGCAGTTGTCGCTGATGCTGGCCATTTCGCGCCAGACCACCAACCAGATCCTCAAGGACCTGGAGGCCCGGGCCCTGGTGCGCGTGCACCGTGGCGAGGTGGAGATCCTGGACCTGGCGGCCCTGCGCGCGACTTGCTATTGAAACGATAGCTATCGACGCATGCGGGTTATCACCCAGCGGCAATTGCGCCACAAATACTAAGAACACGTTGTATTTCCGGGCAAAATGGCACCATGCAACTGAACTACATCGCCAACGCCTCCGTACCGTCTTCGTCGGGCCGTACGCTGCCCGTGATCGACCCGTCCGACGGCCAACCCTTCGACGAGATCCAGCGCAGCAACGCCGACGACATCGACGCGGCGGTGCATGCGGCGCGCCAGTGCTACAACGCCGTGTGGCAGCGCATGGCGCCCGCCGACCGCGGCCGCCTGTTGCAGCGCCTGTCGGCCAAGGTGCTCGAGCATGCCGACGAGCTGACCGCGCTGGAGCAACGCGACTGCGGCAAGCCCACCAAGCAGGCGCGGGCCGACACGCTGGCGCTGGCGCGTTACTTCGAGTTCTATGCCGGTGCCTGCGACAAGCTGCATGGCGAGACCCTGCCCTACTTGGACGGTTATAGCGTGCTCACCTGGCGCGAGCCGCACGGCGTGACGGGCCACGTGATCCCCTGGAACTACCCGATGCAGATCTTCGGCCGCAGCGTGGGCGGTGCCCTGGCTGCCGGCAACGTCTGCGTGGTCAAGCCGGCCGAGGATGCCTGCCTGTCGCTGATCCGCGTGGCGCAGCTCGCGGCCGAGGTGGGCTTCCCGTCGGGGGCCCTGAACATCGTCACCGGCTATGGCCATGAGGTGGGCGACGCGCTCGCGCGCCACCCCGGCATCGACCACATCAGCTTCACCGGCAGCCCCAAGATCGGCACGCTGATCCAGCAGGTGGCGGCCGAACGGCACTGCCCCGTGACGCTGGAGCTCGGTGGCAAGAGCCCGCAGATCATCTTCGCCGATGCCGACCTGGATGCCGCCGTGCCCGTGGTGATCAACGCCATCGTGCAGAACGCGGGCCAGACCTGCAGCGCCGGCTCGCGCGTGCTGATCGACTCGCTGATCTACGAATCCCTGCTCGAACGCCTGGGCAAGGCCTTCGAGGCCCTGCGCGTGGGCCCCGCGGCCATGGACCTCGATGTGGGCCCGCTGATCCGCCAGACCCAGCAGCAGCGCGTGTGGGACTTCCTGTCCGACGCGCAAGTGGCCGGCATCCCCATGGTGGCCCAGGGCGTGGTGGTGGACGAATCGCCCGAGGGCGGCTTCTACCAGGCCCCCACCCTGCTGCGCGACGTGCCGGTGCAGCACCGCCTGGCGCAGGAAGAAGTCTTCGGCCCCGTGCTCTCGGCCATGGCCTTCCAGGACGAGGACCATGCGGTGGAGCTGGCCAATGCCACGCAGTTCGGCCTGGTGGCCGGCATCTGGACGCGCGACGGCTCGCGCCAGTTCCGCATGGCCAAGCGCGTGCACAGCGGCCAGGTGTTCATCAACAACTACGGTGCCGGTGGTGGCGTGGAGCTGCCCTTCGGCGGCGTGAAGTCCAGCGGCTACGGCCGCGAAAAAGGCTTCGAGGCACTGTACGGTTTCACCACGCTCAAGACGGTCGCCATCAAGCACGGCTGATGCGCCAGGTGTCCCTCGCCCGCCGCGGGACACCGAGATTCAGAATCATTTTTCCATGCCCCTGAGCCCCCCCGCCCCCCGCACCGCCCGGCATGTCCGGCGCGTGACCTACCAGGGCTTCGAGCGCGACGACGGCCTGTGGGACATCGAAGGCGAGCTGCACGACAGCAAGGCCTACGATGCGCCCGTGCACCGTGGTCAAGGCATGCGCCGCGCGGGTGAGCCCATCCACCACATGCTGCTGCGCGTCACGGTGGACCGCCAGCTCGTGGTGCAGGCCATCGACGTGGCGATGGACGCCCACCCGCTCAAGGACTGCCCGCTGGCCCAGGCCGCGCTGCAGCAGATGGTGGGCTGCAGCATGACCCGTGGCTGGCGCCAGGCCATCCAGAAACACCTGGGCAGCGTGGCCAGTTGCACCCACCTGCGCGAGCTGCTGTTCAACCTGGCCACGGCCGCCTTCCAGTCCGTCACCGCCGTGTTCGCGCCGCCCGCCAATGGCGACCCGCCGCGCCACCTGGGCCAGTGCACGGGCTGGGCCTTCGACGGCAACGGCGTGAAGGAACATTTCCCGCAGTTCTACGGCCGTGTGCCCATCGCGCTCAGCAAGCCCGAGACGGTGGCACCGCCCGCCGAACGCTGACCACGGCCGCCCCCACCCTTACTTTTTACCGCCCCCCATTTTCCAAAGACAGGGAGACACTCCATGCGTGCACAGAACAAGTCCGTCATCGTCACCGGCGCCGGCAACGGCATTGGCGAGGGCATCGCCAAGCGCCTGGCGGCCGAGGGCGCCAAAGTCATCGTCAACGACATCAACGAAGCCGGCGGCCAGCGCGTGGTGGCCGAGATCACCGCGGCCGGCGGCACGGCCGCCTTCTTCAAGGCCGATGTGACGAATTCGGCCCAGGTCAAGGCCCTGGTCGACGAGGCCGTGCGCCTGTACGGCCGGCTCGACGTGATGGTCAACAACGCCGGCTGGACGCACCGCAACCGCCCCATGCTGGAGGTGAGCGAGGAAGAGTTCGACAAGGTCTATGCCATCAACATGAAGAGCATCTACCTCTCGGCCATCCACGCCGTGCCCGCGCTGCGCAAGGTGGGCGGTGGCAGCATCATCAACATCGCCTCCACGGCCGGCCTGCGCCCGCGCCCGGGCCTGACCTGGTACAACGGCTCCAAGGGTGCCGTGATCATCACCAGCAAGTCCATGGCGGCCGAGCTGGGCCCGGACAACATCCGCGTGAACTGCATCAACCCCGTGTTCAACCCCGACACGGGCCTGGCCGCCGAGTTCGCAGGCGGCCCGGTGGACGATGCACGCCGCGCCAAGTTCCTGGCCACCATCCCGCTCGGCCGCTTCTCCACCGCGCTCGACGTGGCCAACGCCGCTCTCTACCTGGCCAGCGACGAAGCCTCGTTCATCAACGGCGTGTGTATCGAGGTGGATGGCGGACGCTGTGTCTAAGAAGGTGTGAACGGGCCCGACATGCCCGCTCATGCCTCCAAAACACGCGCGCTCGTCGTTGAAAATGCTCGCCATAGCCCGAGCTATGGCTGCGCTTCTCGCCTAGATCACACGCGTTGTGGCGGCCTGCTCGGACACGCCGGGCCCGTTCCCACCTTCTAAACGCGGGGGATTAGGGCAGACGGCACTGCCACGACTGCGGTACTGCGGCAAAATCGGCCCCATGGCCGAACGTGTGATCCCCCTGGTGGACCAGCGCATCGCCGCCCTGAAGGCGGTGGTGCCGCTGCATGGCCAAGCGCCCACGGGCCACCTGGTGGACACGCGCGGGCGCCCGTTGCGCGACCTGCGCATCAGCGTGACGGACCGCTGCAACTTCCGCTGCAGCTACTGCATGCCCAAGGAAGTCTTCGACAAGGACTACCCCTACCTGCCGCACAGCGCGCTGCTCAGCTTCGAGGAGATCACGCGCCTGGCCCGGTTGTTCCTGGCCCACGGGGTGCGCAAGATCCGCCTCACGGGCGGCGAGCCGCTGCTGCGCAAGAACCTCGAAGCGCTGGTGGAGCAACTCGCGGCGCTGCGCACGGTGGACGGCACGGCCCCCGACCTCACGCTCACCACCAACGGATCGCTGCTGGTGCGCAAGGCCCGGGCGCTCAAGGACGCGGGCCTGAACCGCGTGACGGTGAGCCTCGACGGCCTGGACGACACGGTGTTCCGGCGCATGAACGATGTGGACTTTCCGGTCGCCGACGTGCTGGCCGGCATCGAGGCCGCGCACGCGGCTGGCCTGTCGCAGATCAAGGTCAACATGGTGGTCAAGCGCGGCACCAACGACCACGAGATCCTGCCCATGGCGCGGCACTTTCGCGGCACGGGCACCACGCTGCGCTTCATCGAGTACATGGACGTGGGGGCCACCAACGGCTGGCGCATGGACGAGGTGCTGCCCTCGGCCGAGCTCATCGAGCGCCTGCGCGCCCACCTGCCCCTGGTGCCGCTCGACCCTGCCAGCCCTGGCGAGACCGCCGAGCGCTGGGGCTATGCCGATGCCAGCGGCCGGCACGACCCGGCGCTGGGCGAGATCGGTGTGATCAGCAGCGTCACGCAGGCCTTTTGCCACGACTGCAACCGCGCACGCCTGTCCACAGAAGGCCAGCTGTACCTGTGCCTCTTCGCCACCCAGGGCCACGACCTGCGCAGCCTGCTGCGCGGCGGCGCAAGTGACGAGGCCATCGCCTCGGCCATCGCCCCCATCTGGCAGGGCCGCAGCGACCGCTACTCGGAGCTGCGCAGCAGCCTGCCCGCGGATGCCACGCCAGGGCCGCGCCGGGTGGAGATGAGCTACATCGGCGGCTGACGGCGCAGCCACGGCTGCCCTTTCATTTTTTCTTCAACGCGCACGGGGCCACACCTTCCAATGATCGACATCCAGGACATCACCGGCCTCGTGCTGGCCGGGGGCCGCGGCTCCCGCATGGGCGGGGTCGACAAGGGCCTGCAGGGCTTTCGCGGCATGCCGCTGGCGCTGCACACGCTGATGCGGCTGCAGATGCAGACCGGGGCCACCATGGTCAACGCCAACCGCAACCTGGCAGCCTACGAATCCTTCGGTGCACCGGTGTGGCCCGACGTACTGGCCGACTATGCGGGGCCGCTGGCCGGCTTCATGACCGGGCTGGAGCGCTGCGAGACGCCGTGGATGCTGACCGTGCCCTGCGACACCCCCTTGTTCCCGCTGGACCTGGCTGCGCGCCTGGCTGCTGCGGCCGAGGAAGCGGGTGCCGACATCGCCATGGCGGCCGCCCCCGAGGACGACGGCAGCGGCCAGGTGGCCGTGCGCCCCCAGCCCGTGTTCTGCCTGATGCGCGTGGAGTTGCTGGAGAGCCTGGTGGCCTTCACCCAGGCCGGCGGTCGCAAGATCGATGCCTGGACCGGCCAGCATGCCTGCGCCGTCGTGCCGTTCAACGCACCGGGCGACGACCCGCAGGCCTTCTTCAACGCCAACACCCTGGCCGAGCTGCATGCGCTGGAGGCCGGTACACCATCCAACCGCCCATGAAGACCCTTGCCCAGATTGCCGCCGAACTGCAGGGCTACGACCCCAAGGCCCTGAGCGTTGCCGATGCCAACGCCTTCCTCGCGCGCCTGGTGCAGCCGGTGCAGGGCAGCGAAACCCTGCCCCTCTTCGATGCGCTGGGCCGCGTGCTGGCCAGCGACGTGGTCTCGCCCGTGAGCGTGCCGCCGCACGACAACTCGGCCATGGACGGCTACGCGCTGGACGGTGCGCAACTGGTGCCGGGCCAGCCGCTCACGCTGCGCCCCGTGGGCACGGCCCTGGCCGGCAAGGCCTGGACGGGCAGCGTGGCTGCAGGCGAGTGCGTGAAGATCATGACCGGCGCCATCATGCCGGCGGGCCTGGACACCGTGGTGCCGCAGGAGTTCACCAGCACCGGGGCGGACGGGTCCATCACCATTGCCGCCGATGTGCTGCGCCCGGGCGATAACCGCCGCTTCGAGGGCGAGGACCTGATGCAAGGCAGTGTTGCGCTCGCGCAGGGCGAACTGCTCACCCCCGCCGCGCTGGGCCTGGTGGCCAGCCTGGGCCTGCCCACGGTGGCGGTGTACCGGCGCCTGCGCGTGGCCTACTTTTCCACCGGCGACGAGATCCTGAGCCTGGGCGAGGCCCCGCGCGAGGGCGCGGTGTACGACAGCAACCGCTACACCGTGTTCGGCCTGCTCACGCGCCTGGGGGTGGAGGTGATCGACCTCGGGGTGGTGCGCGATGAGCCCGCCCTGCTGGAGGCCGCCTTTCGCCAGGCGGCGCAGCAGGCCGACGCCATCATCACCAGCGGTGGTGTGAGCGTGGGCGAGGCCGACCATACGCGCACCATGATGAAGCAGCTCGGCGACGTGGCCTTCTGGCGCATCGCCATGCGGCCCGGCCGCCCCATGGCCGTGGGCCGCCTGGCCAGCGACACGCAGGATGATGGCCGCAGCGCCGTGCTGTTCGGCCTGCCCGGCAACCCGGTGGCGGTGATGGTCACCTTCCTGGCCTTCGTGCGCCCGGCCCTGCTGCGCATGATGGGCAGCACCCACACCCCCGTGCCCCTGATGCGCGCCACCAGCACCGAAGCCCTGCGCAAGAAGCCCGGCCGCACCGAGTACCAGCGCGGCACGGTGAGCACCGCGCCCGACGGCAGCCTGCAGGTCTGCACCACCGGCAACCAGGGCTCGGGCGTGCTCAGCTCCATGGTGCAGGCCAATGGCCTCATCGTGCTGCACCATGGCCAGGGCGACGTGGCGGCCGGCGAGCCCGTCGACGTGATGGTTTTTGACGGCGTGATCTGACATGCAGGTGCGGCCTGGCCTTCCCCACGCCTGGCCCGACACGGTCTACGCTGTACCGAACATCCTCCATTGGAACGAGATACACCATGCCTTACGCAGCCAAACACCTTGTACAGCCGCCTTCGCGCGATGAAGTGGACCAGTTGGCGGGAACCACCGTCGTCGAGTTCGGCACGCCCTGGTGCGGCCACTGCCAGCGCGCCCAGCCGCTCATCGAAGGGGCCTTGAAGGACCGCGCCGACGTGGCCCACATCAAGGTCGAGGACGGCCCCGGCCAGCGCCTGGGACGCACCTTCGGCGTGAAGCTCTGGCCGACGCTGGTCTTCCTCAAGGATGGCAAGGAAGTGGAGCGCCTGGTGCGCCCGCAGCAGGCGGCCGATGTACAGCAGGCCCTGCAGGCCGTGGCCGGCTGAGCCCCTTCAGCCCTCCTTCTTCTTCATCGCCAACAGGTAGCCCACGCGCAGCGCGCGGTGCAGCCTGAATACCCGGGTGAACGGGTTGTAGCCCAGCCCGCGCGCATCCGTAAGGGCCAGGCCGGCCCCATGGGCATGGACGGTGAGCTCGTGCGGGCGGATGAACTTGCGCCAGTCGTGCGTGCCCACGGGCAGCAGCCGCAGCACATACTCGGCACCAAACACTGCAATCAGCCACGCAAAGGGCGTGCGGTTGATGGTGGAAAAGAACACCCAGCCACCGGGCTTCACGAGCCGCGCACAGGCCTCGACCACCAGGCGCGGGTCGGGCACATGTTCCAGCATCTCCATGCAGGTCACCACGTCGTAGCTGCCTGGCTGCTCGGCCGCCAGCTCCTCGGCCGACACGGCGCGGTAGGCCACGCTCGCCCCGCTCTTGCGCGCATGCAGCGTGGCCACCTTGAGCGGCTTGTCCGCCAGATCGATACCCAGCACGTCGGCCCCGCGCCGGGCCATGGACTCGGCCAGGATGCCGCCGCCGCAGCCCACGTCGAGCACGCGCTTGCCGGAGAGCGAGACCGCATCGTCGATCCATTGCAGGCGCAGCGGGTTGATCTCGTGCAGCGGGCGGAACTCCGATTGCGGATCCCACCAGCGGTCGGCCAGTTGCTGGAATTTGGCGAGTTCGGCGGCGTCGAAGTTGGTGTGGACCATGGTGTTGCTCCTTCTTTGGAATGGGAAAACGATTGATCGGCTTACCAATGGCCCTTGGCCCGGTTCCAGCGGTAGAGCCGGCGCGCAAAGGCGTTGTAGAAAAGGTCGGTGACCTTGCGCACACCCCACCACCGCAGCGGCGCGGCCAGCCAGCCCCAGCGCGGCACGCGCCGCAGGGCTGCGGCCAGGGCATCGGCGCCCACCTGCATGCGCCCCTGCCCGTCGGCCACGTGCAGGCGCTCGCGCACGGCTTCGAGCTCCAGGCCCAGGGCATCGAGCACCTCGGGGTGCTGGTGCACGTCCACCCATTGCACATCCGCATCGGCGGTCAGCCGCTCCCGCATGGCGCAGATGCCGGCGTCGCACACGGGGCAGGCGCTGTTGTAGTACACGGTGGCAGTGGGGTTGGGGGTGTTGCTCATGGCCATGTCCTTTGCAGTCATCATAGCAATATTTAGTTAAATACCTAAATATTTAATTAAATAAGTCACGACACAGCTTCGCTAGAATGCGCGGATGGAAAAAATCTTCGAAGCGCTTGCGTCCACCCCCCGGCGCAAGATCCTGGCCTACCTGTCTGAGGCCGAGCTGTCCGCGGGCGAGATCGCCGCGCGCTTCGAGATGAGCAAGCCCTCGCTCTCGCAGCACCTCAAGGTGCTGGAGAACGCCGGCCTCGTCACGTCGGAAAAGCGCGGCCAGTTCGTCTACTACAGCCTGCTGCGCGACAACCTGGCCCACACGCTCACGGGCTTCATGCAGAGCGTGTGCCCCGTGTCCACCGGGCTCAAGAAGGAAAGCCGCGCCCTGGCCCAGAGCAAGGCCAAGGCGGCAGGCGCCAAGCCGACTGTCAAGTAGAACGAAGCCTGCCCCTCAGCAGTCTCGCGGCTTGGCATTCAGCCGGATAGCTAGGCGGAGAGCCGCAGACAGTGCTGTAGCACGGCAAGGCTCTCCAACGACGTTAGCCGGTTGAAGGTCAAGCCGCCTCAGCCTCTTCCGGCGAACGGCATGTTCGATGCCATCACCGTCATGTTGAGCACGTTGGCGCTCAATGGCAGGCTGGCCATGTAGCTCACGGCATCGGCCACGTGCTTGACGTCCATCAGCGGCTCGGTGGACATGGTGCCATTGGCCTGGCGCACGCCTTCGCCCTTGCCCATGCGGGCCGCCAGGTCGGTCAGCGCATTGCCAATGTCGATCTGGCAGCCGACGATGTTGTAGGCGCGGCCGTCCAGCGCCAGGCACTTGGTCAGGCCCAGCACGGCATGCTTGCTGGCCGTGTAGGGGCTGCTGAAGGGCCGCGGCGTGTGCGCGGAAATGGAGCCGTTGTTGATGATGCGCCCGCCCTGCGGCGACTGGCGGCGCATGAGGCCGAAGGCGGCCCGCGCGCACAGGAACACGCCGGTGATGTTGGTGTTCACCACGTCCAGCCACTTTTCCACGGGCAGTTCGTCCATGGGCAAGGCAGGCGCGCCGATGCCGGCGTTGTTGAACAGCACGTCCAGGCGGCCGCATTCCTTCTCGACGGTCTGGAACAGCGCATCCACGCTGGCCGGGTCGCGCACGTCGGACACCACGGCCAGGGCCTTGCCCCCCGCAGCCTGCACCTCGGCCACCAGGGCATCGAGCAATTCGGTACGGCGCCCGGTGGCCACGACGTGGAAACCGTCCTTGGCGAGCTGCAGGGCAACGGCACGGCCGATGCCGCTGCCGGCACCGGTGACGAGAGCGACTTTCTGAGCGGGAAGAGAGGACACGCAATGACTCCTGTTGGATAGGTAAAAACTGGCGAACGCGAAACCTTACACTGCTCCGTGCGACTCGACGTACAGCGCGTACAGCGAATGGCTGCTGGTCATGTACAGCCGGTTGCGCTTGGGCCCGCCAAAGGCCAGGTTGGCACAGCGCTCGGGCAGGCGGATGAAGCCGATGGGCTTGCCCTCGGGGTTGAAGACCTTCACACCGTCCATCTCGTCGGAGCGGCCCGTGGGCAGGTGCGCCTTCATGCCGCCACCGATGTCCGTGGGCTCGGCCGCCACGGCACCGGTGTAGCCCCAGCCGCACCACAGGTTGCCGTCGCGGTCGACCTTGAAGCCGTCGAACGCGCCGGGGCCGGCGGCATCGATGAGCTTGGTCTTGTTGGAGACGGTGGCCCCGTCTGCAGACACGTCGTAGGCCCAGATGCTGCGGTTGGGCGTGCCCTTCCACTCCACCACGTAGAGCTTCTTCTCGTCGGGCGAGAAGGCCAGGCCGTTGGGGTTGACCAGGTCGGTGATCACCGCGGTGAGCTTGCCGTCGGGCGCGATGCGGTAGACATTCGTCGTGGCCTGCTCGGGCGTGGCGCGCGAGCCCTCCCATTCGCCGTTGATGCCGAAGGTCGGGTCGGTGAACCAGACGCTGTCGTCCGACTTGACGACGATGTCGTTGGGCGCGTTCAGGCGCTTGCCCTCGAAACGGTCGGCCAGCACGGTGATGCGCCCGTCCTTCTCGGTGCGGGTCACGCGGCGCGTCACCGAATGCTCGCAGGTGATGAGCCGGCCCTGGCGGTCGCAGACATTGCCGTTGGCGTAGTTGACGTTGGTCTTGTGCACCGAGAACTGCCCGGTCTTCTCGTCGTACTTCATCAACCGGTTATTCGGGATATCGCTGAGCAGCAGGTAGCCGCCCTCGGGGAAATAGGCCGGCCCTTCGGCCCAGCGCATGCCCGTGCCCAGCTGCTCCACCGTGCTGCTGTAGATGCGGTACTTGGAAAAGCTCGGGTCCAGGATGAACACCGACGGGTCGGGGTAGCGCTGGTTGGGCCTGAAGTCGAAGGCCTGGGCGCCAGCCAGGCCGCTCAGCGCAGCCATGCCAGTGCCGGCCGCCGTTTTCAGGAACTGCCGGCGGGCCTGGTTCTTGTTTGTCGTCATCGCTCTTGTCTCCTGTTGTGGTTTTGCATGAAAGAAAGCGGAACGCGGCTTCGGCCGCAGGGTCAGGTGACGGGCGCCGGGTTGAAAAGCACCAGGGCGTTGTGCAGCTTCCACTGCTCGGCCCAGGTCTTCTTGCGCCCGCTGGCCACGTCGAGCATGAGCTGGAACATCTCCCAGCCCACGTCGGCAATCGTCTTTTCGCCGGTGGCGATCGTTCCGGCGTTGATGTCCATCAGGTCATGCCAGCGGCGCGCCAGGTCGTCGCGCGTGGCCACCTTGATGACGGGCACCTGGGCCAGGCCATAGGGCGTGCCGCGGCCGGTGGTGAACACGTGCAGGTTCATGCCCGCAGCCAGTTGCAGGGTGCCGCAGATGAAGTCGCTGGCCGGCGTGGCCGCGTAGATCAGGCCGCGTTGCTTGAGCTTCTCGCCCGGCGCGATCACGCCCGAGATCGGCGAGCTGCCCGACTTGACGATGGAGCCCATGGCCTTTTCCACGATGTTGGACAGGCCGCCCTTCTTGTTGCCCGGAGTGGTGTTGGCGCTGCGGTCCACGCGGCCGCGCTGCAGGTAGGCGTCGTACCAGGCCATCTCGCGGATCATGGCCTCGGCCACTTCGGGGGTGGAGGCACGCGAGGTGAGCTGGTCGATGCCATCGCGCACCTCGGTGGTTTCCGAGAACATCACGGTGGCACCTGCGCGCACCAGCAGGTCGGTGCAGTAGCCCACGGCCGGATTGGCCGTGACGCCCGAGAACGCATCGCTGCCGCCGCACTGCACGCCCACCACGAGTTCGCTGGCAGGCACGGTCTCGCGCCGGCGCGCGTTCAGACGCTTGAGGTGCAGCTCGGCCTGGCGCAGGATGGAGTCGACCATGGACATGAAGCCCACGTGCGCATCGTCCTGCAGGCACACCACGTCGAGCGGCGTTTCGGCGCTGGTGCCCGTGTCGGCCACGCTGCGCTCATCCACCAGCGGGATGCTGCCGGGCGGCAGCAGGCGCTCGGGCTGCAGCTTCTCGCAGCCCAGGCTGACCACCATGACCTCGCCGCCGAAGTTGGGGTTGAGCGAGATGTTGCGCAGCGTGCGGATGGGGATCACCGCGTCGGGTGCGTCGATGGCCACGCCGCAGCCATAGGTGTGCTCCAGCGCCACCACGTCGTCGACGTTGGGAAAGCGCGGCAGCAGCTCGGACTTGATGCGCTGCACGGCGAAGTCGGTGACGCCAGCCACGCACTGCACGGTCTGCGTGATGGCCAGGATGTTGCGCGTGCCCACCGAGCCATCGGCATTGCGGTAGCCCTCGAAGGTGTAGCCCTCCAGGGCGGGCTGCGGCTCGGGCTTGACGGTGGCGATGGGCAGGCCTTCGAGCTCGCGCGCCTCAGGCATGCGCAGCAGGCGCTCGTGCACCCAGCTGCCAGCGGGGATGGCTTTCAGGGCATAGCCGATGGGCACGTTGTAGCGGCGCACCTCGCCGCCTTCAGGGATGTCCACCAGCGCCACCTTGTGCGCCTGCGGCACCTTGTCCACCAAGGTCAGGCCAGAGGGAAACACCGTGCCCGCAGGCAGCCCCCCGTCGTTGGCGACGATGGCGACGTTGTCGCGCTCGTCCATCTTGATGTGCAGGGGCGGCCGCGCCGGGGTCGTGGTGGATGCGGTGCTATCGGTCATGGGGTTTTCTCGGTGCTGTTTTTCTCAATCTACCGCAGGCGCGTCAGGGGCGCTGTCCGACTTCTGCGCTCTCGCGTGTCCAGGCGCGCGCCTGCTCGCTCAGGCTCAGGCCCAGGCCGGGGCGCGTGGGCACGAGCATGCGACCGTTCTGGATCTCCAGGCGCTCGTTGAACAACGGCTCCAGCCAGTCGAAATGCTCCACCCAGGGCTCGGTGGCATACACGGCAGCCAGGTGCACGTGCAGCTCCATGGCGAAGTGCGGGCCCAGGCTCAGGCCGGCATGCTCGGCCTGCCCGGCGATCTTGAGGAAGGGCGTGATGCCGCCCACGCGCGGTGCGTCGGGCATCAGGTAGTCGGCTGCGCGGTGGCGTATCAGCTCGCCGTGCTCGGCAGCGCTGGTGAGCATTTCGCCGGTGGCGATCGGTGTGTCGAAGGTCGCGGCCAGCGCGGCGTGGCCCTCGAAATCGTAAGCGTCGAGCGGCTCCTCGATCCACACCAGGTTGAATTCTTCGAAGATGCGGCACATGCGCTGGGCCGTGGGGCGGTCCCACTGCTGGTTGGCGTCCACCATCAGCGGCACCTGCTCGCCCAGGTGCTTGCGCACGGTCTCCACGCGCTTGATGTCCAGCGCCCGGTCGGGTTGGCCGACCTTGAGCTTGATGCCGCCGATGCCGCGCTCGATGGAAGCGCCCGCGTTCACCACCAGTTGCTCGATGGGCGTGTGCAGAAAGCCGCCCGAGGTGTTGTAGCACTGCACCGAGTCGCGCTGCGAGCCCAAGAGCTTGGACAGCGACAGCCCCGCGCGGCGCGCCTTGAGGTCGTACAGCGCCACGTCGAAGGCGCCGATGGCCTGGGTGGACATGCCGCTGCGCCCCACGGAGGCACCGGCCCAGCACAGCTTGGTCCACAGGCGCGAAATGTCGCTCGGGTCCTCACCGATCAGTGCCGGCGCAATCTCCTTGGCGTGGGCGAACTGCCCCGGCCCGCCCGCACGCTTGGAATAGCTCAGCCCCAGGCCCTTGTGGCCATCCTTGGTCTCGATCTCGGCGAACAGCATCGCGATCTCGGTCATCGGCTTCTGGCGGCCGGTGAGCACCTTGGCATCGCTGATCGGGTTGGCCAGCGGCAGGTAGCACGAGGAGATGCGGACCCAGGCGATGGAATCGCCAGCGGCGGAGGGGATGGAGGAGGTCATGGGCAGGGACTGGGGAACAACAGGGAAAACAAGGGCCCCAAGGCTGCGCCTCGGGGCCGGTGACGCATCAGTCGATGGAGATCTTGCCGGTCTCGATCACCGTCTTCCAGCGCGCGTATTCCTTCTTCTGGAATTCGGCGAACTGGGCTGGCGTGTTGACCACCATCTCGAAGCCGATGCCAACGAACTGGTCCTTGACTTTGGGGTCGTTGAGCGCCTCGGCGAACGCGGCGTGGGCCTTCTCGCGCACGGCGGGCGGCAGGCCCTTGGGCGCGACGATGGCCTGCCAGGAGGTGACCTCCACGTTCTTCACGCCGGCCTCGGTCAGGGTGGGCACATCGGGCAGCACGGGCGAACGCGCGGCGCTGGTCACGGCCAGGGCGCGCATCTTGCCGCCCTTGATGTACTGCACCACCGAGTTGACGTTCTGGAACGAGGCATCGACCTGCCCGCCCATGATGTCGGTGTGCGCAGGCGCACCGCCCTTGTAGGGCACATGGATGGCGGTGGTGCCCGTCTGCTGCCAGAACAGCTCGGCCGTCAGGTGGTCGCTGGAGCCGTTGCCAGCCGAGGCGAAGGTCAGCTTGCCGGGATTGGCCTTGAGGCTTGCGATCACGTCGGCCACCGACTTGAGCGGCGAATTGGTGGGCACGACGAGCACATTGGGCGACTGCACGGCCACGGTGACCAGGTCGAAGTCCTTGAGCGGGTCGTACTGCATGCCCTTGAGCAGATGCGGCGTGATGACCAGCGGGCCCAGCGAGGTGACCAGGAAGGTATACCCATCGGCCGGCGCACGCTTGACGAAGGTGGCGCCGATGGTGCCCGTGGCCCCGGCCTTGTTCTCCACCAGGAAGGACTGCTTGAACTTGTTGGTGAGCAGCGGGCCCACGGCGCGCGCCACCTGGTCGGTGGAGCCCCCGGGCGGGAACGGTACGACCAATGTCACCGCTTTTTCAGGCCAGGCCTGGGCGTGCGATGCGAGTGCGGCCAGGCCGAGGCACAGGGCTGTGAGTGTCTTTTTCATGCGTTGTCTCCTTGTTGGTAAACGGTCTGGCCGCCCATCACCCATGGACGAGCGGCACGGCCGGGAGGGGAAAGCAGTGCCTCCCCCGAAAATGGTAACGTTGTCATTTTTGGCAAATAAAGTCGTCTTGCCGACTGCTCCATCTTTCCGAAAGCCACAAGCCTCGTGAAAGCGCCTTTGCTACCGTTCGGCGCAAATGATATCGTTGTCATTTATCACAGTCAACCCATGCAATGCGCAGTATCTGCAAGCCAGCCACCAGACACCCTGCCCGGGCCTCCCACCGCGGAAGGGGCCCGGAATTTTGGTAGGGTACGGACTTCTCTCTCCATTGCGCCAGCCCTGCCCTTGCGTCGCCGTACCCGTCCATGAACACCCCCGCCCCCCACAAGCCCGTCACCCTGCACGATGTGGCCAAGGTCGCGGGCGTATCGCTCATCACCGCCTCGCGCGCGCTGAGCAACCCGGGCGTGGTGTCGGACAAGACGATCGCCAAGGTGCGCGAGGCCGTGGAGGCCACGGGCTATATCCCCAACCTGCTTGCGGGCGGCCTCAAGTCCAAGCGCAGCCGCATGGTCGCGGCCATCGTGCCGGCGCTGTCGGTATCGCAGTTTTTGCCCACCGTGCAGACCCTCACCTCGGCGCTGGCCGCGGGCGGCTACCAGGTCATCGTGGGACAGACCAACTACGACGCCGAGCGCGAGGAGGCCGTGCTCAACACCATGATCAGCCGCCAACCCGACGGCATCGTGATGACCGGCCTGGTGCAGTCGCAAAAGGCACGCGACCGGCTCAGGCGGTCCGGCATCCCGGTGGTGGAAACCTGGGACCTGAGCGACCGGCCGGTGGACATGGTGATCGGTTTCTCGCACCTCAAGGTGGGCGGAGCGGTGGGTGGCTACTTCCTCTCGCGCGGCTGGACCAGGGTCGGCATCGCCACCGGCAGCGACCACCGCGCCATGCTGCGGCGCGAAGGCTTTCTGGCCACGCTGGGCCGCAACGACGTGCCCACCGCCGTGGTGCCCGCGCCCAGCAGCCTGGCCCTGGGCCGCCGCGCGCTGGCCGAGCTGCTGGACAAGGAGCCGGGCCTGCAAGCCGTGTGCTGCAGCTCCGACACCCTGGCCCACGGCGTGCTGGTGGAGGCCCAGGCCCGTGGCCTGCGCGTGCCCGAGGATCTGGCCGTGGTGGGCTTCGGCAATGCCGAGTTCGGCGCGCACACGGTGCCGTCGATCACCACCGTGCACGTGGACGGCCCCGAGATCGGCCGCCTGGCCGCGCAGCTCATCCTGGCGCGCTGCAATGGCGAGACCGTGGAGCAGCCCATCGTGGACCTGGGGTTTCGCATGATCGAGCGGCGCTCCACGTCGGTGGACGCGGAGTAACCGCCGGGTGCACGGGCCTACGCCCTGTGCCCCAGCCGCACGGTCGCCAGCAAGGCCAGCGCCAGGCACGTGGCGCCTACTCCCACGAGAAAGGCCGTGCCGATGCCGAACCAGTGCGTCGCCATGCCCACCACCGGCCCCGTCACGCCCAGCGCAATGTCGGCAAAGGCGATGAAGTTGCCCACCGCGCGGCCGCGCTGCTCGGGTGGCACCGAGCGCGTGGCCAGCACGCCCATGGCCGGGAACACCAGCGAAAAGCCCAGGCCCGTGAGCGTGGCACCCAGCACGGCCATGGCGGGGCTTGCGGCCTGCCAGACCAGCAGCTGGCCCACGGCCTCGAAAGCCAGCGATCCCACGGCCACGGCCGTGGCGCCAAAGCGGTCCGGCAGGCCCGAACCCACCAGGCGCACCAGGATGTAGGCCGCGCTGAAACCCAGCAGCGCCGTGCCCGCATGCGGCCAGCCGTGGGCCGCGTAGTCGAGCGTGAGGAAGGCCGCCATGGCCGCATAGGGCACGGTGGCCAGCGCCAGCACCAGGCCCGGCCGCCAGATCAGGCCCAGCACGCGGTGGAACGGCACGCGCTGCTGCCCACCCGAGGCCGGCACCGCCGGCAGCCGCAGCGCAATGGCCCAGGCCAGGAGCGGCGTGAGCAAGACCAGTGCGCCCACGCCCGCAAAACCGAACACCGGCTGCACCGCCAGCCCCAGCGGGGCGCCCAGGCCCAGCGCCGCATAGATGGCAATGCCCACCCAGGACATGACCGAGCCCGTGCGCGCCGGCCCCACGCGCGCAATGCCCCAGCTCATGAGGCCGGTGAGGAACAGGCTTTCACCGAGGCCCGCCACCAGGCGGCCGAGGATCAGCACGGCCAGGCTGGTTGCAGCCCCCAGGGACAGCACACTGGCCAGCACATAGGCCAGCCCCGAGCACGCCGTGAGCGGCAGGCCCAGCAGCACGGCGAAGCGCGGCCCGCGCTGGTCGCACAAGGTGCCCGCCTGGTGGCGCGTGAGCAGGGTGGCCAGCGACTGCAGGCCGATGGCCCAGCCCACCGTGGCCGCGCCAAAGCCCAGGTGGTCGCGCACCTCCAGCGCCAGCGCGCCGAGCGGGATGCTGATGGACAAGAACCCGAGGAAGACCGCCAGCACCACCGGCGCAAGCGCTGTAAACAAGGCAGGCGCGGGTGCACCAGCCAACCCGAGCGGGCGAACGGAAGAAGAAACGGAGGGAGAGGAAGACGGAGAAGAAGAATGCGAAATGCGTGACGTCATGGAGAGCGCGCCTTTTAAAACGCCGAGACACGCCCTTACTGGGCTCCTCTCGACAAAGGACGCGTTGGATGACGGTAACGCTTACGACAGGCCGGCAAGCGGCTGCGGGGCGGATTATGGCGTGGTGTTTCGCTGCCCGTCAACCGCATCGGGGAAAAAAATTTCTCCGATGCGCCGACAGAACTTCACACGACCAGGCTCAGCCGCGAACGGCCTTTTCTATCGCCGCCACATCGATCTTTCTCATCGGCATCATGGCCTGGAACGCACGCTTGGCCACCTCCCCGCCCTGGGCCATGGCATTGGTCAGCACGCGCGGGGTGATCTGCCAGTTGATGCCCCAGCGGTCCTTGCACCAGCCACACTGGCTCTCCTGCCCGCCGTTGCCGACGATGGCGTTCCACAGGCGGTCGGTCTCGGCCTGGTCGTCGGTGGCGATCTGGAACGAGAAGGCCTCGCTGTGCTTGAACTGTGGGCCGCCGTTCAGGCCAATGCAGGGGATGCCGGCGACGGTGAATTCCACCGTCAGCACATTGCCCTTCTTGCCGCCGCCCGGGAAGTCGGATGGTGCCGGGTGCACGGCCGTCACCTGGCTGTCCGGAAAGGTCTGGGCGTAGAAGTTGGCAGCGGCCTCGGCTTCGCTGTCGTACCAGATGCAGACGGTGTTCTTGGCGGCGGGCATGCAGGTCTCCGGTGTGGGAAAAGCGGCCAGTGTGTCGCGTCCGAGGCGCGACTGCAACCCACGGTCTGTAGGACATGAGCTTGATCGGATTGGCACAGAATGCGATTGGCGCCGCACCCTTTGAAAGCCCCCTGGAACCTAGACTTTCCACACACCAACTCCGGGAACCGACATGCCTTTCAACACCGCACCCCCTTTCACCGTACACAGCCCCGACATGGCCGATGGCCGCGTGGCCCGCGCGCAGTTCGCCAGCGCCATGGGCGGCCCGGGCGACAACCTGTCACCGCAGATCGAATGGCAGGGCGCGCCGGCCAACGCGCAGAGCTTCATCGTCACCCTGTACGACCCCGACGCCCCCACCGGCTCGGGCTGGTGGCACTGGGCTGTGGCCAATATCCCCGCCACCGCCAGTGCGCTGCCACGCGGTGCCGGGCTGGCAGGCACCAGCGCACTGCCTCCCGGCGCGGTGGAGATCAACACCGACATGGGCGTGCCTGGCTATGGGGGGCCCCTGCCCCCGCCGGGCGAAACGCACCGCTACGTGCTCACCGTGACCGCGCTCGATGTACCCCGGCTCGACCTGCCGCCCACGGCAACGCCCGCGCTGCTGGCCTTCATGGCCGGGGCCCACACGGTGGGCAAGGCCAGCTTCACTGCCATGGGCGCACGCTGAGCACGCACGGCATGAACCACAGCCCCATGCGCAGCACACGCCACGCCCCACCCGACAGCGCAGCCCTAGCCCGCAGCATCTACGCCCTGCCTGGCGTGGGCATGGCGGCCCATGTGCTGCAGGGGCGCGGGCTGGAAATCCTGCGCATGCGCATGGACCAGCCCGCGCTGATCCTGGTGGACCAGGGCACCAAGACCGTGCGCGCCGAGCGCGGTGCCACGGCCTGCGCCATGCCCGGGCAGGCCATCGTGATCGACGGGCAGCAGACGGTGGACTTCACCAATGCCGTACCTGAGGGTGTGGCGCACTATGAGGCCCGCTGGCTGGTCTTAGACACCGCGCTGCTCGAAGACCCCGGCTACCAGGCGCGCGCAGCGCAGGTGGAGCAGCAGCAACAAGGTAGCGCCGCGGCCAGCGCCAGCGTGCGCCTGGTGCCCCGGGTCGCGGCGCCATTGGCCAGCGCGTTCGAGCGCGCCGCCCAGGCCTTGGCACCCGATGCGGCCTTGCCGGAGTCCATCGCGCGCCTGCGCGTGCTGGAGGTGCTTCACTGGCTGCTGGAGCAGCACGGCATGGCCCTGCGCGCGCCGCAAGCGCATGCCGATGTGTCCGCCAAGGTGCGTGCCCTCATCACGGGCCGGCTCGACACCGAATGGACTGCCGGCCGCATCGCCAGCGCGCTTGCCGTGTCCGAGGCCACGCTGCGCCGCCGCCTGGTGGCCGAGGGCGCATCGCTCACCCAGCTGCTGGTGGACGCGCGCATGGCCACCGCGCTCACGCTGCTGCAGGCCACCACGCAGCCGGTGTCATCCATCGCGCTGTCGGTGGGTTATGAATCGCCCTCGCGCTTCGCGGTGCGCTTTCGCCAGCGCTTCGGCTTTGCCCCCACGGCCGTGCGCGGGCACGAGCGCAGCGCCAGTTGATCCATTCGTCCCCTCCCCCACAACATCCAACACCCATGCTCAAAATCCACCACCTCGGCCACTCCCAATCCGAACGCATCGTCTGGCTCTGCGAAGAGCTGGGCCTGCAATACGACCTGGTGCACTACAAGCGCGATGCCGTCACGCGCCTGTCGCCGCCCGAACTCAAGGCCCTGCACCCGCTGGGCGCCGCGCCGCTCATCGAAGACGGCAGCCTGCTGCTGGCCGAGTCGGCCGCCATCGTCGAGTACATCATCGTCAAGCACGGCGGCGGCCGCCTCAAGCCCGGGCCGGAGCATGCGGACTACGCGCAGTTCCTGTACTGGTTCCACTTCTCCAATGGCAACCTGATGCCCGTGATGGGCCGCATGATGGTGGTCAACCGCACCCAGCTGCCTGCCGACCACCCGGTGCAGCAGAACGCGCAGCTGCGCCTGGACCGGGTGCTGGCGCTGGTGGAGGCCCGACTGGGCGAGGTGCCCTACTTCGCAGGGCAGGAGTTCACGGCCGCCGATGTGATGAGCGTGTTCTCGCTCACCACCATGCGGCTGTTCCAGCCGCTGGATCTGGGGCCTTACCCCAACATCCGCGCGTACCTGCAGCGCATCGGGGCGCGGCCGGCGTACCAGCGTGCGATGGCGAAGGGGGATCCGGATCTGGTGCCGTTGCTGGGCTGACAGCGCGGTTCAACGGCGCTTGCTCGACATCACAACCGCCCCTTCGCAAACACCCCGATCCGCAGCGCCGTATCCGGGTCTGCAAAGCAGGCATTCGCAGCCTTGCCCTCTGCCACCAGCGCCTCTTCGATCTTCGGCCCCAGGCCTGAAGTCAGCACGCGCTTGAGCCGCGCGGTGGCGCCGGCCGAGCGGGTGGCAACCTCCGCGGCCAGGGCCATTGCGGTGGGCAGCATCTGGTCGGCAGGCACCACGCGGTTGACCAGGCCCAGGGCCTGGAGGTCCGCGGCGCTCTGGCGTTCGCCCAGCACGATGAGCTCCATCGTGCGCTGGTGGCCCAGGGCCTGGGGCAGCAGGTGGGTGACGCCGCCGGTGACGAAGTGGCCCAGTGCCATCTCGGGGAAGAAGCAGACCAGGGTGTCGGCGGCGACCACCATGTCGCAGTTGAGTACCCACTCGAAGCCGCCGCCCACGGCATAGCCGTGCACGGCGCCGATGACGAGCTTGGGGCCGAACATGATGTCGCGCGTGATCTGCTGGATGCGCTCGCAGTGCTCGGCGATGGCGGCGGGGCTTTCGGACTGTTCGCCGAACTCCTTGAGGTCGTCGCCTGCGCAGAAGGCGCGGCCTGCGCCAGTGAACACGATGGCCCGCGTGGCGGGCTCGTTCTGCGCGGCCTGCAGGGCGGTGTGCAGGTCCACCAGCAGCGTTCCGCTGATGGCATTGAGTCGCTCGGGGCGCTGCAGGGTGACGACGCTGACGGCGCCGTCCATCGTGTGGGTGGCAAAGCTCATGGTTGGTCTCGCTTTCTTCGTTCGTTGGATGGTCAGTTGGTGGTGCGCAGCGTCTCTGCTTCGCGGTCCCAGGTCCCCGGCGCAATGCCTTCGGCCTGCAGGCGGAATTTCTCGACCTTGTCGGTGGGGGTCTTGGGCAGCGCGGGCAGCAGGCGCAGGTAGCGCGGCACCATGAAGCGGGCCATGTGCTGGCTGCAATGCTGCGCGAGGTCAGCAGGGCTGAGGCTCGCGCCGGGGCGCAGCACCACGCAGGCCATGACCTCTTCCTCGGTCATGTCGCTGGGCACGCCGAACACGGCGCATTCGAGCACGTCGGGGTGGGTCTCGATGCCCATCTCGACCTCGGCGGCAGAGATGTTCTCGCCGCGACGGCGCACGATGTCCTTGGTGCGGCCGACGAAGTACATGTACCCCTCTTCGTCCTGGCGCAGCAGGTCGCCGGTGTGGAACCACAGGTCCTTGAAGGCGGCGAGCGTGACCTCGGGCATGCCGTAGTAGCCCTGCATGAGCAGGCCGGGCTGCTCGGGGCGCAGCAGCAGTTCGCCGGGCTGGCCCACGGGCACTTCGAAGCCCTGCGGGTCTGCCAGCCGTGCACGGAAAGCAGGGGCCACCTTGCCGCACGAACCCATGCGCCGCGGTTCGTTCAGCGGCGTGTACATCACGCCGCCGGCCTCGGTGGAGCCGTACAGCTCCACCAGGCGGCAGCCGAAGCGCTCCTCGAACTGCGGGGCGAACGCGGGCAGGGGCACGCCCCAGCCCAGGCGCGCGCGGTGGTCGCGGTCGCGGGGTGATGGCGCCTGCTTCCACAGCATGGTGACCGTGGCGCCCATGAAATCGAACACGGTGGCCTGCAGCGCGCGCACCTCGTCCCAGTAGCGCGAGACGCTGAAGCGCTCGCCGATGGCGGCCACGCCGCGCAGCAGCAGCGCTGGCACGATGGTCATCACCGTGGCGTCCAGGTGGAACATCGGGTAGGGGCAGTACAGCACATCGTCGGGCCGCAGTTCCAGCCCCGCGATGAACAGCCGCGCCTGGGCCAGCACGAAGCGGTGCGCGATCATGGCCGCCTTGGAGCGGCCCGTGGTGCCCGAGGTGTAGAGCAGCAGACACAGTGCATCGCAAGCGACTTCGGGGCGCGGCAGGGTGCGCTCTGTGGGCTCCACGTCGCGCAGCAGGGCGTAGGGTAAGCATCCTGCGGCATCGGCCGCATCGGCCCCCACCACGAAGACCTGGGTGGCCGTGGCCAACCGGGCCTGCACGTCGGCCCACTGGGGGTGCAAGCTGGCGTGCACCACGGCCAGGCGGCTTTCCACGAGGTTGACCGCGTCGGCCAGCACCATGCCGCGAAACGAGGTGTTGACCGGCGCGGCCACCGCACCCAGCTTGGCCAGCGCGAACCAGAGCACGGCCATCTCGATGCAATTGGGCAGCATGAGGCTGACGTGGTGGCCCGCACGCACGCCCTGGGCATGCAGGCCGGCGGCCAGGCGGTCGCTTTCCTCGTCGATCTGGCGGTAGGACCACTCGCCTGCCGCCATGCGGATGAAGGGCTGCTCGGGTACCTCGGCGGCCGCGCGGCGCAGCTCGGCACCGAGCGAGGATGCGAAGGGGTCGTGGGTGGCGGTGGAAGGGACTTTGGCCATGGGTGTTGCAGGATAGGAAGGCCCTGCTTTCAGGGCAAGCTCCGTGCCACATGCGGCAGGCCGGCTTTATCTGGGAACCCCGCTCTCTGCATCCGACGTGGGGGCATATGATTTGCAACGAACGTTCAATAATTGAACGTTTTATATTGCAACACCATGCCCACCAAGCGACCACCCTCCCCGCCTCCTGCTACAGCCGCCAAGCCCGATGACCTGCTGGAGCGCCAGGGCCAGCTCATCGAGGAGCTGCAGACCCTGGTGAACCATGTGCCCTATGGCCTGATGGTGCTGGAGCCCGGGGGCGTGGTGCGCCACCTCAATGCCGAGGCGGCGCGCCAGCTGCGGTTGCCGCGTCACTTGGCACAGGGGCGCACGCTGGGGTCGCTGCTCGACTTCGACACCATGGTGGAGCAGGTGTTCCTGACCGGCGAGGGCTATACCGACCGCGAGCGCATCATCGCCACGCCGCGCTTTCAGCTGCATGTGCTGGACACGGCGGTGCCCGTAAAGGCAGCCGACGGGCGCGTGCTGTCGGTGGTGAACACCTTCCGCGAGATCAGCGGCGTGCACCGGCTGGCGGACCGCCTGGCGGGCAGCCAGGCGCGGCACACCTTCGACACCATGGTCGGGCAGAGCCCCGCGCTGCGCGCCACCATCGCCGCTGCGCGCAAGGCGGCTGCGGGCCAGGCCAATGTGCTGCTGTGCGGCGAGAGCGGCACGGGCAAGGAGG
The DNA here is from genome assembly GCF_059415825.1 of Acidovorax sp. GW821-FHT10A04. Taxonomy (NCBI): domain Bacteria; kingdom Pseudomonadati; phylum Pseudomonadota; class Betaproteobacteria; order Burkholderiales; family Comamonadaceae; genus Acidovorax; species Acidovorax sp. GW821-FHT10A04. The sequence continues at coordinate 175,679 of NZ_JBWKNZ010000013.1, read as the reverse complement.
TGCTGGCCCAGGCCATCCACAACGCCAGCGCGCGGCGCGACGGCCCCTTCATCGCGGTGAACTGCGCGGCGCTGCCGCGCGATCTGATCGAGAGCGAGCTGTTCGGCCATGCGCCGGGCGCCTTCACGGGTGCTCAGCGCGAGGGGCGGCCGGGCAAGTTCGAGGCAGCGAGCGGCGGCACCATCTTTCTGGACGAGGTGTCGGAGCTGCCGCTCGATGTGCAGGCCAAGCTCTTGCGTGTTTTGCAGGAGCGCGAGGTGGTGCGCCTGGGCAGCACGCGCGCCGTGCGCGTGGATGCGCGCGTGGTCACGGCCAGCAACCGCGACCTGCACGCCATGGTGGCGCGCAAGGAGTTCCGCGAGGACCTGTATTACCGCTGCCATGTGATCGCACTGACCCTGCCGCCGCTGCGCGAGCGCCCGGCCGACGTGGCGCTGCTGGCCACGCATTTCCTGGCGCGCTACGGTACGGCGCTGGGCAAGCCGGTGCATTCGCTGCCGCCCGCCGTGCTGGCCGCGCTGCTGCAGCACCCCTGGCCGGGCAACGTGCGCGAGCTGGAGAACGCCATGGAGCGGCTGGTGCACCTGAGCGAGGGCGGCACGCTCGATGCCGGCGTGCTGGGCCTGGTGCCGGCGCCACCGGGTGCACAGGCCCCCGCGGACTCAGCCCCTGGCACCGAAGTGCGCAGCCTGCGCGCGGCCGAGCGCGAGGCCATCATGCATGCGCTCAAGGCCCACCGCTACAACGTGACACGCGCGGCGCAGGCCCTGGGCATTGCCAAGCCCACGCTGTATGCCAAGCTGCGCCTGCACGGCATCGCGCTGGAGCGGCCACTGGCCTAGGACGGCCGAACCGGCCTATTTCGCCACGTAGTCGTGCGGTGGGTGCAGCGGCTCGGCGGGTTCCTCCGCGGCCACGGCGGTGTTGGCCCCGGGCACGGCCTTGCGCGCGAACAGGGTGTACATGGTGGGCACGACGAAGATGGTGAGCAGCGTGCCCAACGACATGCCGCCCACGATCACCCAGCCGATCTGCGAGCGCGTTTCGGCACCGGCGCCCGAGGCCAGGGCCAGCGGGATGGCGCCGAGCACCATGGCGCCCGTGGTCATCAGGATGGGGCGCAGGCGCTGGGCCGAGGCCTTGACGAGCGCGTCCACCATCTCCAGGCCCTGCTCGCGCAGCTGGTTGGTGAACTCCACGATCAGGATGCCGTGCTTGGTGATCAGCCCCACCAGCGTGATCAGGCCGATCTGCGAGTACACGTTGAGCGAGCCCCCGCTCCACTTGAGCGCCAGCAGCGCGCCGATCATGGACAGCGGCACCGAGACCATGATCACCAGCGGGTCGATGAAACTCTCGAACTGCGCCGCCAGCACCAGGAAGATGAACACCAGCGCCAGCAGGAAGACGATGCCCAGAGCCCCCTGCGAGCTGCGGAACTCGCGCGAGGTGCCGTTCAAATCGGTGGTGTAGCCGGGCTTGAGCACCTTGGCGGCCGTGGCGTCCATGAAGCCCAGGGCCTCGCCCAGCGAGTACTCGGGCGACAGGTTGGCCGTGATGGTGACCGAGCGGCGCTGGCCGAAGTGGTTGAGCTCGCGCGGGCTCACGCTTTCCTTGACGTTGACCAGGCTCGAGAGCGGGATCATCGCGTCGTTGCGGCCGCGCACGTAGATGCTGTCGATGTTCTCGGGCGTGGTGCGGCCGCTGGCCTGGGTCTGCACGATCACGTCGTACTGCTCGGAGTCGCGCTTGTAGCGCGTGACGGTGCGCCCGCCCAGCATGGTCTCGATGGCCTTGGCCACCACGTCCACGCTCACGCCCAGGTCGGCGGCGCGGTCGCGGTTGACGGCGATGCGCAGCTCGGGCTTGTTCAGGCGCAGGTCGGCCTCGGGGGAGATGATGCCGGGGTTCTTGGCGATCTCGGCCATCATGGCGTTGGACACGGCGTTGAGGTTCTCGTAGCTGTCGGAGGTCTGGATCACGTAGGTGAGTGGGCGCGCGCGGAACGGCTGGCCCAGCGACGGCGGCGTGATCAAGAAGGCATTCACCCCCGGCAGGCCGACCACCTTGGGCTGCAGCTCGCGCACCATGTGGAGCGTGCTGCGCGAACGGTTCTCCCAGTCCACCGTGCGGTAGATCACGCTGCCCTGCGCCACCGTGGGGTTGCCGATGTTGGCGAAGATGCGGTCGAACTCGGGGTAGTCGCGGCCCACCTTTTCGAGCTCCAGCGCATAGCGGTTGGTGTAGTCCAGCGTGGCGCCGTCAGGCGCGGTGACGTTGACCAGGATGGTGCCGCGGTCCTCCAGCGGCGAGAGCTCCTGGCGCATGCCGGGGTAGACCAGCACCAGCGCGGCGCCGCTGACCACCATGGCCAGGATCACCAGCCAACGCGCCTGGAACAGCGCGCCGCGCACGCCCCCCGCCCGGCCGCCCCAGCGCGCGGTAACGATCCAGCGCAGCAGGCGGCCATAGGCGTCCGACAGGGCCGTGAGCCAGCGTTCCATGGAGCGGTCGAACCAGTTGGGCTTGGGGTTGTGCTTGAGCAGCAGCGAGCACATCATGGGCGACAGCGTGAGCGCCACGAAGCCCGAAACCACCACGGCGCCGGCCAGCGCCAGCGCGAACTCGACGAACAGCCGGCCCGTGCGGCCCGGCGTGAAGGCCAGCGGCGCATACACGGCCACCAGGGTCAGCGTCATGGCGACGATGGCAAAGCCGATTTCGCGCGCGCCCTTGATGGCGGCCGAGAACGGATCGAGCCCCTCCTCGATGTGCCGGTAGATGTTCTCCAGCATCACGATGGCATCGTCCACCACCAGGCCGATGGCGAGCACCAGGGCCAGCAAGGTGAGGGTGTTGATCGAGAAGCCGGCCAGCGACATCAGCGCAAAGCTGCCCACCAGGCTCACCGGGATGGTGACGATGGGGATGATGGAGGCGCGCGCCGTGCGCAAGAAGACGAAGATCACCAGCGCCACCAGCACCACGGCTTCGGCAATGGTGGTGTAGACGCTCTTCACCGAGCGGTCGATGAACAGCGAGTTGTCGTTGGCGATGTCGATCGCGATGTCCGGCGGCAGGTCGGCCTTGAGCGTGGGCAGCATGGCGCGCACGCCGGCCGACAGCTCCAGCGGGTTGGCCGTGGCCTGGCGGATCACGCCCAGCGAGATGGCCTCGCGCCCGTTCAAGCGCACGCGGCTGCGGTCGCTGGCGGCGCCCTCCTCCACCCGCGCCACGTCGCGGATGCGCACCGGAAAGCCGTTGACGGTGCGGATCACCACGTTCGAGAACTGCGCCGGGCTGGCCAGATCGGTCTGCGAGGTGACGCTGAATTCGCGCTGCTGCGACTCGATGCGGCCGGCGGGCAGCTCCAGGTTGTTGCGGCGGATCGCGTCTTCCACGTCCTGCGTGGTCAGGCGGTAGCCGGCCATGCGCTCGGGGTCGAGCCACACGCGCATGGCGTAGCGGCGCTCACCGTAGATGGGCACGTCGGCCACGCCGGTCACGGTCTGCAGGCGCGGCTTGACGATGCGGTTGAGCAGGTCGTTGATCTCCAGCGGGGTGCGCGTGTCGCTGCTGAAGGCCAGCCACATCACGGGCGAGGCGTCGGCCTCGACCTTGGCGATGACGGGCTCGTCCACCGCATCGGGCAGGCGGTTGCGCACGCGGGCGGTGCGGTCGCGCACCTCGGCGGCGGCGTTGTCGGCGTCCTTCTCCAGGCGAAAGCGCACGCTGATCTGGCTTTGCTCGGCACGGCTGATGGAGGTGATCACGTCCACCGCGTCGATGCCGGCAATCGAGTCTTCGAGCGGCTTGGTGACCTGCGACTCGATCACCTCGGCCGAAGCCCCCGCATAGCGCACGCTGACGGTGACCACGGGCTCGTCGATCTTGGGGTATTCGCGCACCGACAGGCGCGTGAAGCTCACGGCGCCGATCAGCAGCACCAGCAGCGACAGCACGGTGGCAAACACCGGCCGGCGGATCGATAGTTCAGCGAGTTGCATGGCAGGGGCTCATGGAGGGGGGTCGCCGGCTCGCTCAGCCGGGCTGGCGTGGCGCTGCGGCAGGGGCCTGGCGGCCAGGGGCGGTGCCCGCCACCTGGCAGGGGTTGGGGCCGGGCGGCGGCTCGGCCAGCACGGCCACCGCAGGTGCGGCGGGCGCAGCAGGGGCCGCCGGGGCCGGCACGGGAGCCGGTGCGGCAGAGGCGGGTACATCGGCCGCGGTGGCTGTGCCCGAAGCAGCGCCCGAGGCCGCGCGCGCAGGCCCGCCAGCGCCCTTGGCCTTGCCAGCCGCCTCCGGCTGGCCCAGCACCACCACGCGCACGGCGGTGCCGTCGCGCTGGATGCGCTGCTGGCCGGCGGTGACGACCAGGTCATCGGCGGCCAGGCCGTCCACCACCTCCACCAGGCCGGGGGCACGTGCGCCCAGCTTCACGGCGGTGCGCTGGCTCACGCGGGTGCCGGGCTCCTTGCCCTCGATCACCTTGTAGACGAAGGCATTGTTGCCCTCGGGCACGATGGCCTCCTCGGGCACCACGCGGGCGTTGGCACGCTCGGAGAACACCGTGGTCACGCGCGCGAACATGCCGGGGCGCAGCTGCAGGCGGCGGTTGTCGATGCAGCCGCGCACGGCGACCGCGCGGCCATCGGCATCGATCTGCGGGTTGATGGCCTGGATGACGGCGGCGTAGCGCACGCCGGGCAGCGCATCGAAGGCCACGCGCGCCGTCTGGCCGGTGCGCACCTTGGCCTGCAGGCGCTCGGGCAGGCGAAAGTCTACGTACACCACGTCCAGGTCTTCCACGTTGACGATGTCGGCACCGTCCTTGAGGTAGTCGCCCACGTTCACGCCGCGGATGCCGGCAATGCCATCGAACGGCGCCAGGATGCGCAGCCGCGAGGCGGTGGCCTGCGCCAGCGCGAGCTTGGCCTGGGCCACTTCGAGGTTGGCCGCGCTCTCGTCGACCGAGCGCTGGCTGATGAAGCCCTGGGCCACCAGCTCCTGGTTGCGCTTGTGGTTGGCCTGGGCGATGGACAGTTCGGCCTGGCTCTGCTGCACCTGGGCGCGGGGCAACTGGTCGTCGAACTGCACCAGCACCTGGCCCTGGCGCACGCGCTGGCCATCGGTGAAATTGAGTGCCGTGATGCGCCCGCTGACTTCGGGGCGCAGCACCACGCTGCGGCGCGAGCGCAGGCTGCCCACGGCCTCGGCATCGTCGCGCAGCGCCATCTGGCGCACGGGCACGGCCTCTACGGCCACCACCCGGCCTGCACCACCCTGCCCGCCCGGGCCCCGCGCACCGGCCGAGGGGGAGTTGCCCCCTGCGGGCGCGGATGCAGCGTCCGTCTTGGGCGGCGCAGCGGGTCGCTGAAGCCACCATGCGGCCCCCGATGCGGCAGCAATGCCGACGACAGCAACAACGATGTAACGGGTTTTGGACGCCATGGATCAGCAGCAGCAATGAAATCGGTGGAGCCGCACGGATGCGGACAATCCATCAATGTATCAGTGTGTGTCCAAAACCGCAGCCTCCGGCGATACCGGGGTGGGGCATTGGAGACAGATCCACGCCCCTTGCGCTTCAGATCCGGCCCAGCGCCTTGTCCACGCCCTTGTTGGCCAGTTGGTCGGCGCGCTCGTTGCCGGGATCGCCCGAGTGGCCCTTGACCCAGCGCCAGTCGATGCGGTGCCCGCCGCTGGCGACCAGCGCATCCAGGCGCTGCCACAGCTCCACGTTCTTCACCGGGGCCTTGGAGGCGGTGCGCCAGCCACGGGCCTTCCAGCCGTGGATCCACTCGGTGATGCCCTTGCGCACGTACTCGCTGTCCAGGTACAGGGTGACGGCGCAGGGGCGCTTCAGGGCAGCCAGCGCCTCGATCACGGCCAGCAGTTCCATGCGGTTGTTGGTGGTGCCCAGCTCGCCGCCGAACAACTCCTTCTCCGACGTGCCTGCGCGCAGCAGCACGCCCCAGCCGCCAGGGCCAGGGTTGCCCTTGCAGGCGCCATCGGTGTAAATCACGACCTCGTTCAAATTGGATTCCTGTTCTCTTTCTTCTCTTCTTTCATGTCCATCGCCATCAGCGCCGATGGGTGGCGCCCGGTGGCGAGGGTGTGCGGTGCGCCACGGGCACGGTGGCCGCGTTGCGCTGGCGGGCGGTGCGCCAGCCGGGCTCCAGCAGGCGCATGCCATGCACGCGCTTGACGGCCACCAGGAAGTAACCGGCCCCGAAGATCGGCCACCATTTCTCGCCCAGCGGGTCCAGCCAGCCAAAGCGCTCTATCCACTGGCTGCTGCGCACCGCCGGACAATAACAGCCAAACCGCGCGGATTCGACCTCGAAGCTCAACAATCGCAGCCAGTCGCGCAGGCGGCGGTAGCCAATGAACTCGCCCACGTCGGGCAGGTACAGCGTGCTGCGGCCCAGCCGGCCATACAGCCGCGCACGCCGCTGGCGCAGGCCCCACAGGCTCATGGGATTGAGGCCGCTGATCACCACGCGCCCTTCGGGCACCAGCACGCGCGCCACCTCGCGCAGCGCGGCGTGGGGGTCGATGCTCAGCTCCAGCGTATGGGGCAGCACCACCAGGTCGAGGCTGCCCTCCGCGAACGGCAGGGCCACCGGCTCGGCCAGCAGCGCAATGCCCTGGCGGGGAGTACCATCCGCGCGCAGGCCGGCGTCCGTCGGCAGGCCCTCGCCGTCCGCCGCCTCCTGGCCCAGCACCAGCCACTGGTTGGGCATGCGGTTGGCACGCAGGCCGTCCAGCAGCGGCATGCCCAGCTGCACGGCGTGGTAGCCGAAGAGGTCGGCCACCGCCTCATCCAGCCGCGCCTGCTCCCAGGCCAGCAGGTAACGGCCGGGCGGGGAATCGAACCAATGGTGCAAACCTATAATTTGATCGCTCATGAACCTGCTACCGCTGCCCGCCTTTGCCGACAACTACATCTGGATGCTGCACGACACGCGCCAGGCCATTGTCGTGGACCCGGGAGATCCCGCACCGGTACAGAAGGCTTTGCACGACCAGGGACTGCGATTGCAGGCCATTCTAGTCACGCACCACCACAACGACCATGTGGGTGGGGTGGACGTGCTGCGCGAGGCCACGGGCGCCACCGTGTACGGCCCGGCACGCGAGAAGATCCCCGAACCCCTGGTGCGCCTGTCCGCCGGGGACACGGTGGACGTGGCCGGCCTGCACTTCACGGTGCTGGACGTGCCGGGCCATACGGCCGGGCACATCGCCTTCTACTGCGCGGACATCGGGGGTGCGCCCGTGCTGTTCTGCGGCGATACGCTGTTTTCGGCCGGCTGCGGGCGCCTGTTCGAGGGCACGCCGGCCCAGATGCTCGGCTCGCTCGACCAGTTGGCCGCCCTGCCAGGCCACACGCGGGTGTGCTGTGCGCACGAATACACACTCTCGAACCTTAAATTCGCGCGGGCAGTGGAACCCGGCAACCAGGATCTGGTCCACTACCTCGGCTGGTGCGAGGAGCAGCGGGCGCGCAACGTACCCACGCTGCCATCGACCATTGCGCAGGAGCGCGCGGTGAACCCCTTCCTGCGCGTGCGCGAGTCCGAGGTGCGCCAGGCGGCACAGCGGTTCCACCAGCAGACCGATCAACACGACGCGGTGGCAGTGCTGGCTGCCCTGCGCCAATGGAAAAACGAGTTTCGATGAAAATTGTGCACATCGCATGCCTGGCGGGCATGCTCTGGCTGACTGGCTGCGCCACCACCGGAACCAACACCGCCAACAACACGGCGGCCGGCACGCCGGATGGCACCCCCACTCCCACCAGCAACACCCCGGCACGCCCCGCGCACACGCCGTTCATCCCGAATGGACCGCTGCAGCCCATCATGGCGGTGAACGCCTTCAACAACGGCGGCGTGGCCTCGCTGTCGGCCCCGGCCGACCTGTGGGACCGCATACGCCGCGGCTTCGCCATGCCCGACCTGCAGCACGAGCTGGTGCAGGACCGCGAGCAGTGGTATGCCACGCGGCCCGACTACATCCAGCGCATGACGGAGCGCTCGAGCAAGTACCTGTTCCACATCGTAGAGGAGCTGGAGCGCCGCGGCATGCCGACCGAGCTGGCGCTGTTGCCCTACATCGAGAGCGCGTTCAACCCGCAGGCCGTGTCGAGCGCCAAGGCGGCCGGCATGTGGCAGTTCATGCCGGCCACGGGCAGCTATTTCGATCTCAAGCAGAACGCCTTCCGCGACGACCGGCGCGACGTGCTGGCATCGACCCGCGCGGCCCTCGATTACCTGCAGAAGCTCCACGGCATGTTCGGCGACTGGCACCTGGCCCTGGCTGCCTACAACTGGGGCGAAGGCAGCGTGGGCCGCGCCATTGCGCGCAACCAGAAGGCGGGCCTGGGCACCAGCTACACGGACCTGAACATGCCGGCCGAAACCCGGCTGTACGTGCCCAAGCTGCAGGCGGTGAAGAACATCGTGGCCAACCCCGACGCCTTCAAGGCCGAGCTGCCGCTGATCGAGAACCACCCCTACTTCCAGACGGTGGACATCACCCACGACATCGACGTGGCCCTGGTGGCCAGCCTCTCGGGCATCCGCGAGGACGATTTCCGCGCGCTGAACCCCTCGTACAAGCGCCCCGTGATCCTGGCGGCCGGCACGCCGCAGATCCTGCTGCCCTGGGACAACGCCAAGGTGTTCCAGCGCAACCTGGAAGCGCGCCGCGAAGGCCAGTACGCGAGCTGGACCGTGTGGTCCGTGCCCACCACGATGACGGTGGCCGACGCCGCCCAGCGCGCCGGCATGAGCGAGGCCGATCTGCGCGCCATGAACAACATCCCCCCGCGCATGCTGATCAAGGCCGGCTCGGCGCTGATGGTGCCGCGCTCCGTGACCACGCGCGAGGACGTGTCCTCGCACCTGGCCGACAACGGCCAGCTGGCCTTTGCCCCCGAGATCGTCACGCGCCGCACCACGGTGCGCGCCCGCAAGGGTGAAACCGTGGCCAGCGTGGCCAAGCGCTACAACCTGAGCGCCAGCAGCGTGGCCGACTGGAACGACGTGAAGGCCGGCGCCGCCTTCAAGCTGGGCCAGCAGGTCGTGGTCTACCTGCCGGTGCGCGCCGCCGTGGCCGCGGCCGCCACCCAGGTGCGTTCATCGAACGTGCGCAACGTGGTGCAGGCCCGCGGCAACAAGCAAAGCGCGGCCAAGGCCCCGCCGTCCGCCCCCGCCAAGCGCGGCGGCACGCCGTCTAAAGTGAAGAAACGCTGAACCCCACGGGTCTGCCGCACAACAAGCAGACAGACCCTGTCCTCAAGAGCGGCTGAAAGACTTTCCTGGCTAGGCACCTCGTCGCAGACAGTACTGAAAGTACGGCAAGACGAGGCAACGACGCCAGGGGAGTTTTCTCAGTCGCTCCGCACTTACAACTTCAACGAATGCATGCCCATCAGTCCCAGTACACCCATGACGATGAGGTAGATCGCCACGATGGTGCTGAGCAGGCGCGGCATGACGAGGATGAGGATGCCCGCGATCAGGGAGACGAGCGGGCCGATGCTGAGGGTGAATGACATGGTGGAGCAGTCCTTGTTGGCTGGGTGGTAATCGGTATCCGGAGGTTACGCATCCGGAGCGCTGGCCAATGTAAGCCATCTTCCCGACCCGAAAGCGCATTTTTCGGACAATGGTGTCCCCCGCCCGTCCAGGGCGCTGCGCTGGTTCAGACGTTGTATTTCAGGCGTGCCTTGCGCACCCACTCATTGCTGAAGGTGCGCGCCAGGTCCACCTTCACGTCGGCCACTTCCGGGCCGGTGCGGCCCAGCACGCGCAGCGCGGTGGCGGGCCCGTCGTCGGGCATCAGGCCGTTGGGCGAGAAGGTCTCGCGCACACGGCTGAACGCGGCCAGGTAGAGCCCGCGGTCGCCCAGCAGGTAGTGGGGCGGCACCACCTTTATCAGGTCGGCCGGTGCCGCCGTCTGCAGCCATTTGAGCGCATGCACGATGGCATTGGTCAGCGCCTGCACCTGGGCGGCCTGCCGTTGCACGAAGGCCTGCGGTGCATACAGGCAACCCGCCGGCATGTTGCCACCGAACATCTCGTGCGACCCCTTCAGGGTGCGCATGTCGCCGACAATGGTCATGTCCATCTTCTGCTCGAGCAGCGTCATGATGGGGTCGGCATGGCACAGGGCATGCACCTGGCCCGTGCGCAAGGCCGCGACGGCCGGCGCACCCGAGCCCACGCCGATGAAGCCCACGTCGCGCTCGCGCACGCCGGCGCGCGCCAGCAGGTGGATGGCCATGAGGTGCGTGGACGAACCCAGGGCCGAGACGCCGATGCGCCGCCCCGCCAGATCACCGATTTCGCCATAGCGCGGCAGCGCCTTGCGCGACACCCCCATGGCGATCTGCGGCGCACGGCCATGCACGGCCATGGCGCGCAGGTGGTTGCCACGCGCCTGCTGGCGGATGGTGTACTCATAGGCCCCCGACCCCACGTCGGCCACGCCGGTGAGCACCGCCTGCAGCGCCATGGCACCCCCGGCGAAGTCGGACACCACGACCTGCAGCCCCTCGCTCTCGAAGTAGCCGAGCAGGTCGGCCAGCGCCAGCGGCAGGTGGTAGAGCACGCTTTGCCCGCCCACGGCCACGGTGACGCGGCCCAGGCCCGGGGCGGCCGCCTGCTGCGACAGCACGGCAGGCGCAAACACCGCAGCCGCCGAGAGGGCGGATACGGCGCCAAATGCGCGACGGCTGAGCAGGGGTGGTGGCATGGAAAAAAGAAAGGCGGAGCGCCCATTGTTGCACTGCAACAATCGTGCCTCAGCATGCCCCATCGGGCATCAGGGACTACCCCTGAGGACTAATACGTAGGTGACAGTGGCAAGGGCCGAAAACCGGGGCCCACAAGGGCCCGCGTCCTGCCGATCAGCGGTATCCGAGAAACAGGATGCCAACGTTCACCAGGAAGGCGCCCGACCACAGCGCACTGCGCACGGTCGGCATGTCCGACACATACATCATGATGTAGAAAATGCGCAGGAACACCCACAGCAGGGCCGCCAGGTCCAGCAGCGTCTGGCCGGCGCCGAGCTGGTGCGCAATGACCACGGCACCGATGAAGAACGGCAGCGCCTCGAAACTGTTGGTCTGCGCCGCATTGGCGCGTGCCTGCCAGCCCGTCTGCCGGGCCAGCCAGCCGCGCGGGTCGCGGTTGTCGAAACCGCCCTCCTTGCGGGACTTGCCCAGCCCACCGCTCTTGGCCATGTAGGAGCACACCATGGGCAGCAATGCAGCCACCAGCACACACCAGTAGGCCGCCGTGAAGCGCGCCATGTGCAGGGAGTTCATTGGAATTGACTTTCTTGGTATTGCCTGCCAGTCCTGACTGGCAAGCTATTGAATTGATAGTAGTAGTGGGGGAGCGATTCTAAGCGGCCCCGGAGGCTGGGGCTGCACTGCCGCCGCCGATCAGCGCCGGTCCACCAGCGCATGGGCGATGGTGCCCAGGTCCACGTACTCGAGTTCGCTGCCCACCGGCACGCCGCGCGCCAGCCGCGTGACATGCAGGCCCCGGGCCTTGAGCGCTTCGCTGATCACATGCGCCGTCGCCTCGCCCTCGGCATTGAAATTGGTCGCCAGGATCACCTCCTGCACCGTGCCGTTGCTGGCCCGGTCCATGAGCTTGTGCAGGCCGATCTCCTTGGGGCCGATGCCGTCGAGCGGGCTGAGCCGCCCCATCAGCACGAAATACAACCCCTTGAAGGCCCCGGTGCGCTCCAGCGCCGACTGGTCCGCCGGCGTCTCCACCACGCACAGCCGCGTGGCATCGCGCTCCGGGTCCAGGCAGGTGCTGCACACCTCGGCCTCGGTGAAGGTATGGCAGCGGCTGCAGTGGTGCACCGATTCCGCAGCATCCTGCAGCGCCCGCGACAAGGCCTGCGCCCCCTCGCGGTCATGCTGCAACAGATGGAACGCCATGCGCGAAGCCGACTTCACCCCCACCCCCGGCAGCCGCCGCAGCGCCTGGATCAGAACGTCAAGAGAGTTGGTGGACGAAGAAGAAGCCATAGGCCAGTGTAAGCAGCAAGTGCCTGAAAAAAACGAACTCTGCCAGGCGCCAGTGAGCAAAGCGAACGAAGCGCCGCCCCCGCCTTCACAGCCCGCCCTCCAGGGCGTAGCGAGCGGTCTTCAGGCTAGGCGGACGGAGCGCAGCAACCGGAACGTACTTCCTGTACGTGAGGATTGCGAGCACCGCCCAACGACGCATGAAGGCCGCTCGGTAGCCAGCCCTCAAAAGGGAAGTTTCATGCCGCCGGGGAGGCCTGGCATCCCGGCTGTCAGCTTGCCCATCTTCTCGCTGGAAGTCTCCTCCGCCTTGCGCACCGCCGCGTTGAACGCAGCAGCCACCAGGTCTTCGAGCATGTCCTTGTCCTCGGCCAGCAGGCTGGGGTCGATGGTGATGCGCTTGACGTCGTGCTTGCAGGTCATGAGCACCTTGACGAGGCCGGCGCCGGATTCGCCTTCCACTTCGATGAAGGCCAGTTCGTCCTGGGCCTTCTTCAGGTTGTCCTGCATGGCCTGGGCTTGCTTCATCAGGCCGGCGAGTTGTCCTTTGTTGAACATGGTGGTGGTCCTTGGGTTGGAGGTTGTTGTCTGTCTGTCTATCTATCGGTACCGGTGAAGGCGCCTCACGCAGGCTTGATGCTGCCCGGCACGATTTTCGCGCCATGGTCGCGCAGCAGCGTCTGCACATAGGGGTCATTCATCACGATCTCTTCGGCCACGCGCTGGCGCTCGGCGGCAGCGGCGGCGTTGCGGCGGGCGGGGCTGTCGATCACCACGCCCACCTCGACGGTGATCTGGGTGGCGTGGCCGGCAGCCTCCAGCGCGCTGCGCAGGCGCTCGCGCGCCGTCGGCTGGTTGAGCGACTCGCGCTCCACGCGCAGCAGCCAGTGGGCCCCGTCGCGCGCCACCAGCTGCGATTGCAGAGCCAGTTCGCGCACCAGGGCGGTGATCGCTTCGGCGGCCACCAGGGACTGCACGGTGGTGTACCAGACCTCGCCCTCTTCGGTCGGCGTATAGCGGGCCGAAGCGGGCAGCGATGCCGCAGAAGGCGAATGCGCCGTGGGCTGCAGGCGTGCGCCAGGCTCGGCGGACATGCTGCGCACGGGGATGGACATCACATCGGCAGCCGGGCGCTCGGCCACAGCCGCAGCGGATGGAGGGGATGATGCGGCGGAAGAAAAAGAATCCAGGGGGTCTGCAGCCTCGCCTGCGCGCCCGTCCTCGTCACCGTCGCCACCACCACCGTGCTGCCGGTCGAAATCATCGAGCGTGCGCACCGGCAGGGCCATGGCCTGGGGTGCAGCAGCGGCCACGGGGGCCGGGGCAGGCACCGGAGAAGAAGGAGCCGTCGCGGCCACAGGCACCGGGGACTGCGCCGCGGCAACCGGTGCCGGCACTGCGGCCACCTCGGCGGCGGGCGGGGCCAGGGGCGCCACCACCGGGGCAGCAGCGACAGGAGCCGCCACGGCCACGACGGGCGCGGGCGAAGCAACAGCAGAAGCAACAGGAGCCCGCGCGGCGGCAGGCGCCGGGGCGGTGACGGCCGGCGGCTCAGGCCGCGTCAGAGTTTTTTTTTCTGCCGATCCGTCCGTGGCGGCGGGCTTGAAGGCCAGCAGGCGCAGCAGCACCATGGTCAGGGCCGCGTATTCATCGGGCGCCAGGCCGAGCTCGCCGCGGCCGTGCAGGCACAGGCTGTACAGCAGCTGGGTCTCGTCGGCAGGCATGGCGGCCGACAGGCGTGCGGTCTCGGCGGCCTCGGGGTCGTCGGCATCCACCGCGCCCACCATCTGCGGCACGGCCTGGAACACGGCCATGCGCTGCAGCACGGCGCTCATCTCCTCCAGCGTGGAGGCGGCCGACAGGCCGTTCATGCGCAGCGCATCGGCGGTTTCCACCACCGTCTTGCCATCGCCCAGGGCCAGGGCCTCGATGAGGCGGAATACATAGGAGCGGTCCACGGCCCCCAGCATCTGGCGCACGCCGGCTTCCTGCAGTTGGCCGCTGCCAAAGGCGATCGCCTGGTCGGTGAGCGAAAGGGCGTCGCGCATGGAGCCGCGCGCCGCGCGCGAGAGCAGGCGCAGCGCCTGGGGCTCGGCAGGCACGTTTTCGGCCGCGAGCACCTGGGTCAGGTGGCCGAGCACCGTCTCGGGTGCCATGGGGCGCAGGTTGAACTGCAGGCAGCGGCTGAGCACCGTGACCGGCACCTTCTGCGGGTCGGTCGTGGCGAGCACGAACTTCAGGTACTCGGGCGGCTCCTCCAGCGTCTTGAGCATGGCGTTGAAGGCCGTGTTGGTGAGCATGTGCACTTCGTCGATCATGAAGACCTTGAAGCGCCCCTGCACCGGCTTGTACACCGCCTGCTCGAGCAGGCTCTGCACCTCGTCCACGCCGCGGTTGGAGGCGGCATCGAGCTCGGTGTAGTCGACGAAGCGGCCGCTGTCGATATCGGTGCAGGCCTGGCACACGCCGCAGGGCGTGGCGGTGATGCCGCCCGTGCCGTCGGGCCCCTGGCAGTTGAGCGACTTGGCCAGGATGCGCGAGACCGTGGTCTTGCCCACGCCCCGCGTCCCCGTGAACAGGTAGGCATGGTGCAGGCGCTGCTGGGTGAGCGCATTGGTGAGCGCCTGCACGACGTGCTCCTGCCCCACCATTTCGGTGAAATTGCGGGGGCGGTACTTGCGGGCGAGCACGAGATAGGACATGGCCTGATTCTAAGGGGGTCTGCGGATGCCCCTGCGCAGCGCTCGCCGCCACGTGCACCCGCTTTCACCTCCCAAAAGCCGCCGCTGGCAACCCGGGAAAACACTGCGGGCAGTTCCTCTGTACATCCTGCAACACCCTGCCTAGCATGGGCCAGGAACGTATTCACGCTCTGTGGCAGGCATGCCCGCATGCAGCCTGCCACCAACGCACGACGGAAGGTGGCTGTATATGGTGGATACCTCCCAGCGGCGGCCCATGGGGATCGCCAGGCGCATGGGCCTGCTGATCGCCTGCGCGCTCGCCGGCATCGCGGTCATCACCGCGATCCTGCTCGGCTCGGAGCGCAGCCTCATCATGGAAGAGCGCAAGAGCAGCGTGCGCCAGAACGTCGAATCGGCGCACAGCCTGATCGTCCACTTCCACGCGCAGGCCAAGGCCGGCAAGATGCCCGAGGCACAGGCCCAGCAGATGGCCAAGGACAGCCTGCGCGCCATGCGCTACAGCGGCAACGAGTATTTCTGGATCAACGACATGCAGCCGGTGATGGTGATGCACCCGATCCGCCCCGAGCTCGATGGCAAGGACCTCTCGGACAACAAGGACCCCACGGGCATGCGCCTGTTCGTGGAGTTCGTGAACGTGGTCAAGGCCCGCGAGGCGGGCTTCGTGCTCTACCTGTGGCCCAAGCCCGGCAGCACCGATCCGGTGCTCAAGGCCTCCTACGTCAAGGGCTTTGCCCCCTGGGGCTGGGTGGTGGGCTCGGGCGTGTACGTGGACACGGTGAATTCGACCGTCAACGAGCGCATCGTCAAGTTCGGCCTGGGCGCGCTGGTGCTGGCCGGCGTGCTGCTGGGGGTGAGCATGCTGATCTCGCGCGGCATCCTGCGCCAGCTGGGCGGCGAGCCCGACTATGCGGCCCGCATCACCGAGCAGATGGCGCAGGGCGACCTGTCGATGGACATCGCCTTGAAGCCCGGCGACCAGTCCAGCCTGCTGTATGGCATGCAGGCCATGCGCACCAGCATCGCCAACATCGTGAGCGAAGTGCGCTCGGGCACGCAGTCCATCGCAACGGCATCGACCGAGATCGCGGCGGGCAACAACGACCTCTCGGCGCGCACCGAACAGCAGGCCAGCGCATTGCAGCAGACGGCAGCGTCCATGGAGGAGCTGACCAGCACCGTGCGCCAGAACGCCGACAACGCACGCCACGCCAGCCAGCTGGCGAACACGGCCTCCCAGGTGGCGGTGCGCGGCGGCACCGTGGTCAACCAGGTGGTGAGCACCATGGGCGAGGTGAACACCTCGTCGAAGAAGATCGTGGACATCATCGGCGTGATCGATGGCATCGCCTTCCAGACCAACATCCTGGCGCTCAACGCCGCCGTGGAAGCGGCGCGCGCGGGCGAGCAAGGCCGTGGCTTTGCGGTGGTGGCCAGCGAAGTGCGCGGCCTGGCCCAGCGCAGCGCCGAAGCGGCCAAGGAGATCAAGCAGCTGATCGACGCCTCGGTCAACAAGGTGGGTGAAAGCACGCGCCTGGTCGACGAAGCCGGCAGCACCATGACCGAGGTGGTGAAGAGCGTGCAGCAGGTCACGCAGATCATCAGCGAGATCGCCTCCGCGAGCCAGGAGCAGTCGTCGGGCATCGACCAGGTGAACGTGGCCATCTCCAACATGGACCAGGTCACGCAGCAGAACGCCGCCTTGGTCGAGGAAGCGGCCTCGGCCGCCGAATCGCTGAACGTGCAGGCGGCCAAGCTGGAACAATTGGTCAGCGTGTTCAGGCTGGGCTGAAACCGCCCTTCAACAGCCGCGCCGCCAGCACGGCAGCCAGTTCGTGCGCCGATGGCACAGCCACGGGCGCGGTGGACAGGGCCCCGTCGATCGCCAGGCTGGCCAGGCCATGGGCCAGGCTCCAGCCCGCCAGGGCCAGTGCATCGCCCCCCTCGGGCACATGGGCCCGGGCCGCCTGCAGCAACACCTGGAACGAGCCATCCGCCGCCGCCTGCAGGGCCGGGTGCTCGGCCTTGCGCTGCAACAAGGGGCTGAACATGAGCCGGAACACGGCTGGGCGCGCCAGCGCAAAGGCCACGTACGCGGTGCAGTGCCCGACCAGGGTGGCCGCCGTGTCGCCGCCCTGCTGTGCCCCCCGCATGGCCGCCGCCAGGTCGTCAAAACCCCGCGCAGCCACCGCCGCCAGCAAGGCCTCCAGGTTGGCGAAGTGGTGGTAGGGGGCAGCGTGTGACACGCCCGCCGCCTTGGCCACCGAGCGCAGGCTGAGCGTGGCACCCGTGGCCAGCAAAGACTCTGCGGCGGCCAGCAGGGCGGCACGCAGATCGCCATGGTGGTAGGGCGCGCGGGAGGCTTGCATATCGGTCATGGCGGTAATCTTGACACAGTCAAGATCGGTATCGACAATGCATCCATCTTGACGCTGTAAAGATAAATCCATGACCCGACGCCTGCTGCAAGCCGCCACCGCCGTGATGGCACTCATCCCGGTGGTCACCGGCGTGCTGACCATGATGGGAATCGACGATCCGCTGTACCGCGCGAGCGGCCTGCCGCGCGATGCCCTGCTCGACGGCAACCTGCGATTTTTCGGGGGTGTCTGGCTCGCGCTCGGGCTGGCCATGCTGTCGCTGGTGCCACAGATCGAGCGCGAGGGGCGCATGTTCGCGGTGCTCTGGGGCGCCGTGTTCCTGGGCGGCGTGGGCCGGGCGCTGTCGATGGCCTGGCTGGGCCTGCCGCCCGTGCCGTTCATCGGCTTCACGCTGCTGGAGTTGGTGGGAGCCCCCGCCTTCATTGCCTGGCAGCGGCGGGTGGCGGCGTGCGCGCCTGCTACAGCGCCTTGCCCCGCGTGAGGCATAAAAAAGTCCCTTCAGCAGGGATAAACAGGCCCTCGAAGCCGGCGGCCTTGTGCGCACCCGCTACAATAGCCAGCGACGGGCCTCCCCGCATGGCAAAGCGGCCAACCGGGTCAGGTGGGGAACCAAGCAGCCCTAACTGTGGAGTCAGTGCCGGGGGTAAGGCTCGTCAACTTCTTTCTGCTGCCGCGACGCGCGTAGCGCATGGATGTGCAGGCGCCACGCGCAGCACCATTGCCCCACCCCATTCCAGCTGTTTTTTTGCCCGTGTCGGTGCTGTCCGACACAGTTTTGCGGCGGTCGGCACTTTCCGGCAACACGACACAGGCGCACACTTTGTGACATCGCTTAACCCCCTTTTCGGGTGCTGCCATGTCCACCGCCATGACCGTGCAAGTGTCCAGTGTCCGCCAGAGCACAACGGCGTTTTTCGATGACTCGGCCGCGGCAACGGGCCGTGCTGTATCGGCCTGGATCAGGCCTGTGTGCAGCGCGGGACTGGTGCTGTTCGGCACAGGGCTGGCGGCAGCAGCCGATACCTCCTCTTTCGGCGACGAGGCCATGGCCGGCTGGCAGGAAGAGTCTGCACGGCTGTCTTCGGCGTATGAGGTCAACAGTGCCGTGTTGCCCGACCTGGGCGACTACACCGCACGCAACCCCGCCCTCGCGGGCGGCGCGGGCGGCAACACCCCCAGCACCCAGTACATGGACATTACGCGCTGGCTCACGCCGGATTCGCCGACCCGCTTCGGCCTGTCCCTGGGCCTGAGCGCGCCCGCAGCGGGCGCCATGCCGCTGGCTGCGGAAGCCGCCGCCCCCGCCAGCCTGGACCTGGGCGTGCGCTGGAGGTCCCGGCTGGAAAGCGGGCGGCAGCTCGATATCTCTGCCTGGGCGCGCACGCCACAGGGAGCGCAGGCCCCCGATGCCCTGGGCCTGATCCGGCAGGCCCAGCAGCCCTCGTACGGCACGCGCCTGGAAGTGCAATGGGCCACCGCGAAAACCGGGGGCCTGACACCCGAGTTCGGTGCCGTAGGGGTGCAATTGCAGAGCGGCTCGCGCCTGGTGCTGCGGGCCCGCAAGGGCGGCCCGATGCTGTATTACCGCTCCAGGTTCTGAGCAGGGCCTGTTGCCACTGTTTGGGGGGGCCACCAAGCCCCTAGCGGGCCTGACCCAGCCAGCGCAGCACGCCCTCGCCCGCCACCTTGCCGCTGGCCATGCTCGCGGTGAGCAGGTAGCCGCCGGTCGGGGCTTCCCAATCGAGCATCTCGCCCGCGCAGAACACACCTGGCGCGGCCGTGGCCATGAGGTGGGCGTCCAGCGCCTCGAAGGTGACGCCACCGGCCGTGCTGATGGCTTCGTCCAGCGGCCGCGCCGCCACCACCGTCACGGGCAGGGCCTTGATGGCATGGGCCAGGGCCACGGGGTCGGCCATGCCGTCCTTGCCCAGGTGCTCGTAGAGGATGCCGGCCTTGATGCCGTCCAGGCCCAGGCGGCTCTTCAAGTGGCTGGACAGCGAGCGCGAGCCGCGCGGGTGGCGCACTTCCACCAGCACGCGCTCGGGCGTGTGGTCAGGCAGCAGGTCGAGGTGGAAGGTGGCGTGGCCATGGGCCTCGATCTCGTCGCGCAGCAGCTGCGAGACGGCGTAGACCAGGCTGCCCTCTACGCCCGTGGCGGTGGCCACGAACTCGCCGCGGCGGTGAAAGCTGCGCCCCTGGATGTCGATAAAGCCGATGGCCACCGTCTTGAACGGCTGGCCGCCAAAGCGCTCGGTGAAATGCGGGGTCCAGCCCACGGCGGGCGCAGGCGTGCGGCCGATCAGCTCGCGCAGGAAATCGCGCCGCGTCTCGCCCGCGGGCGCATCGGCGCGCACCACGTCGAAGCCGCTGTTGGCCGGGCGCAGCGGCGCCACGGCCACGCCGCGCGCCTCCAGCAGCGGCACCCAGGCGCCGTCGGAGCCCAGGCGCGCCCAGCTGCCGCCGCCGAGGGCCAGCAGCGTGGCGCGCGCGCCCACGGCCACCTCGCCAGCGGGCGTGGCAAAGCGCAACGCACCGCCCTGGCCGGCATCGGCCCAGCCCAGCCAGCGGTGGCGCATGTGGAACTGCACGCCCTGGCTGCGCAGGCGCTGCAGCCAGGCGCGCAGCAGCGGCGCCGCCTTCATGTCGGCCGGGAAGACCCGGCCCGAGGTGCCGACGAAGGTCTCCACACCCAGGCCCTGGGCCCATGCGCGGACGGCGGGCCCGCCAAAGGCGGTGATCAGCGGCTCGACCTGCTTTTCGCGGCCGGCAAAGCGGGTGGCAAAGGCCTCGTGCGGCTCGGAGTGCGTGAGGTTGAGCCCGCCCTTGCCGGCCAGCAGGAACTTGCGGCCCACCGAGGGCATGGCATCGAACACATGCACGGCCACGCCTGCCTGCGCGAGCACCTCGGCGGCCATCAGGCCGGCCGGGCCGCCGCCCACGATGGCGACATCACAGGCCAGGCCCGGGGCGGCCGCGTCCTGGGCGGTGGAGGTGCTTGCATTCATGGTGGTGGGGCTTTCGGAAATCGGAACAACGGCAGGGGTCAGAACAACGAACCCTGGGGGGAATCATCCACCGCGGGCGGCGCCCGGCGGGGTTTGGCGGCCACCGGCGGTGCAGGTGCTGCGGGGGCGAGAGTATGCCCCAAGGTGCCGCCCCCACCCGCCGCACCGGCATCCGCAGACACCACGACCATGCGCCCGTCGCCGGTCAGGAAGGCTGCATGCACCGGCTCGCCGGGCATCAGCGCGCGCACCGCCTCGCGGTAGCGCTGCAGCTGGGCCATCAGCCCAGGCTGGCGCTCGGGCTGGGCGGCGCTCTTGTAGTCGAGCACCCACCAGCCCGGCGCAGGGCCGGTACCGTGGCCCGCCATCGGCCGATGCACCAGGCGGTCGAGCCGCAGGCTCTGCCCCTGGTGGTTCAGGGGCGCCTCGTTCATGGCACTGTCCATCTCGGCCGGATCCCAGGCCCAGGCGCCCTCGCCCGCCAGGATGCGCTGGGCGAGTTGCGCGGCGCGCGCGGCGGCCGCGGCGGTGATCTCGTGGTCCTGCGCCAGGCGGGCCAGGCGCGCGGGCTGCCAGCCGTGGCTGCGCAGCTGGGCCAGCGCCATGCCCGCGACGCCGGCCTGCTCCAGCAACTGGTGCATGGCCTCGCCCAGGCGGGATTCGGGCGTGGACTCGCGCGCCTGCCGCTCGGCCGGGCCGTCGGGGCGGTTCGAGCCCCCGAACCCTTCGACCAGGCCCGCACCCGACTCGCCCTTGCGACCCTGGCCCAGCTCCGGGGGCAGCACAGGCAACCCGGCCACGGCGAAGACCTCTGGCGCGTCGGCCTCCACCACCAGGCCCCCGGCGCCGTCGTCGCCGGGCACCACGGCCTCCTGCACCAGCGTCGCCAGGCGGTTCCACCAGCTGCCGGGCGCCGAGCTCGTGGGCTGCACGGACGACAGGGCCAGGCAGTGCTTGGCCCGCGTCATCGCCACGTAGAGCATGTTGAGCTCCTCGCGCTGGCGCGCCTGCTGCTCCACGGCCAGGGCATCGACCGCGCTGGGTGGCGGGCTCGATTCGCTGGCCAGGAAGACGAAGCCTGTGGGCACCGCCTGCTCACCGGGCCAGTCCACCAGCACGCCCATGGTCTCGGCCTTCTGCGGGCGGGTGTCGGTGTCGAGCAGCAGCACGCACTCGGCCTCCAGCCCCTTGGCGCCATGCACGGTGAGCAGGCGGATGGCCTGCGCATCCACGCGACCGGGCGCCCGCACCCCGCCCTTCTTCATGGCACGCACGAAGGCATAGGGCGTGAGGTAGCGCCCGCCATCGTGCTGCAGCGCCGCCGCCAGCAAGGCGCGCAGATTGGCCTGCACCGCCGCGCGCTGGGTGGCCGGCGCCGCCGCCGCAAAGCGCGCCAGCACGTCGCCCTCTGCATAGATGGCGTGCAGCGCATCGTGCGGCGGCAATGCATCTACCCAGGCCTTGTACAGCGCAAGCACGGGGCCGGCCGCGGCAGCTGGCGTGCCCTCCATGAGTTCTGGCCGCTGCAGCAGTTCGAACCAGTTCAGGCTGGCGTGCTCGGGCTGGCGGCGCAGCAGCGCCAGGGCCACCAGGGCATCGTCACCCAGGCCGAACAGCGGCGAGCGGAGCGCGCGCGCGAGCGACAGGTCGTGCCCGGTGGAGACCAGGACATCGAGCAGGGCCACGATGTCCTGCACTTCGGGTGCATCGAACAGGTCGGCCTTCTCGGGCTGCACGCAGGGCAGGTGCAGGGCACGCAGTGCGTCCTGCATGGAGGCCAGGCGGTCGCGCTTGCGTGCCAGCACCAGCACCTCCTTGGG
This sequence comes from Acidovorax sp. GW821-FHT10A04, assembly GCF_059415825.1. Classification (NCBI taxonomy): domain Bacteria; kingdom Pseudomonadati; phylum Pseudomonadota; class Betaproteobacteria; order Burkholderiales; family Comamonadaceae; genus Acidovorax; species Acidovorax sp. GW821-FHT10A04. The sequence continues at coordinate 153,710 of NZ_JBWKNZ010000013.1, read as the reverse complement.
TGGCACGCCCTGCGCGATCTGCCGGGCCACCCAGCGCGCGGCCTGCTCGCATTCGCGCATGCGCTGGGTTTCCTCGGCCTCGTGGCGCGGCTCGGTCAGGCTGTCGCGCCAGGCCAGCAGGCCACTGCGGCCCGACGGTCCCTCTTCGTCCAGCGGGCCGATCGCGGGCAGGCGCAGCAATTCGCCGGGGTCGGTCGATTCGGTCGTGTGCTCGCGAAAGCCGCTGGTCTCGCCCTGCGCCTGGGCCGTTCCCAGGGCATCGTTCACGGCCGCGATCACGCCGGTGGCGTTGCGGCGCGTGTGGTCGCAACTGAGCAGGTCGCCCGAGAGGCCGTTGCGCACGAAGGCCTGCGCCGCGATGAACACCTGCGGCTCGGCCCGGCGAAAGCGGTAGATGCTCTGCTTGGGGTCGCCCACGATGAACACGCTGGGCGCGCCGGCACCGCCGCCCGAGCCCGCATAGCCCGACAGCCAGGCGTGCAGGGCCTGCCACTGCAGCGGGTTGGTGTCCTGGAACTCGTCGACCAGCAGGTGGCGGATGCGGGCATCGAGCCGCTCCTGCACCCAGCCGCTGAGCACCGGGTCGGCCAGCATGACCAGGGCCGTGCGCTCCACGTCGTTCATGTCCACCCAGCCGTGCGCGTTCTTGACGGCGGCGAACTCCCTGACCAGGCACCGCGCCAGCCGCGCCATGCGCTGCTGGTGCTGCCAGGCATCGTGCTGGAGGCGCGCCAGCAGCAGGCGCTGCAGCTCGGGCTCGGCCTCCTGCGCGGCGGCGAACTTTTCGAGATTCTTGGAGAGCCGGTCTTCCTTGGCCACGAACAGGGCCTTGCGCAGCAGGTCCAGGCGCAGGTCCAGGTCGTCGCAGGCGAAGGCGTCGACGATGGCATCGGCCGCCTTCTGCGGCGTCTTGGCAGACTCGGCGCCCAGGGCCTGGGCGCGGTCGAGCCAGCGGCGGCGCACGGGGTCGCCCCGCAGCGCCTCGGCGGGGCTGGCGAGGCCGGCCAGTTCGGGGCAGTGTTCGAAAAACGGCGGCACCGAGGCATCGACCACGCCGGCCTCGTCGGCCAGGTCGAACTCCACGCGCTTGGACAGGGCCGCCGCGAGCGCCTTGTGCGTCTGCGAGCGGCCGTGGCGGAACACGGCGGCGGCGTAGTCGGCGCGCAGGCCGGCGTGGCTGTCCACCGCGTGCAGAAAGGGCTGCCAGACCTCGCGCACGGCCTCGGCATCGTCCTCCAACAGGTCGAAGTTGGCTGGCAGGCCCCGGGCCTGCAGCAGCGCCAGCGGCGCCGTGCCCAGCAGCGCGGCAAACCAGCTGTGGAAGGTGCGGATCTGCACCGGCCGGCCGCTCTCCAGCATCGTGCGGTACAGGCCGCGCAGGGCCTCGCGCTGCTCCAGCGCCCGCTCGGGGTGGATGCCACGCGCCACGAGCTCCCCCGTGAGCCGGTCCAGCGGCGCATCGGCAAACTGCTCCAGCCATTCCTGCAGGCGCTGGCGCATTTCGCCGGCGGCCTTCTTGGTGAAGGTGATGGCCAGGATTTCGTGCGGCGCGGCCCCGTCGAGCAGCGCGCGCAGCATGCGCGAGACCAGCATCCAGGTCTTGCCCGCGCCCGCGCAGGCCTCGACTGCCACGCTGCGCTGCGGGTCGCAGGCAATGGCATAGAAGCCCTCGCGCGAGATGGGCTGGCCGTTGTGTTCGTAGGCGGCGCCCTTCATTCCAGGATTCGTCATGCCCAAAAGTCCTTGCGGCACAGGCCGCGCACCGCACAGTATTCGCAGACCATGCCTTCGCCCAGCGCGGGCATGGGGTCGCCTGCGGCGATGCGCTCGAAGTCGTGCTGTATGCCCTCGACCAGCAGGTCGCGCAGGGCCACTACCTCCTCCTGCTCGTGCATCTGCGTCTCGCCGCGTTCGCCCACGTTCACGTAGGCGGCGCGCAGGGTGTCGTGGCTCAGCAGCGCAGCATAGAAGGCCAGCTGCGTGTCCTCCGATCCGGCGCCGATGCGCTGGCGCGTGACGGAGTCGGTCTCGGTCTTGTAGTCGATCACCAGGGTGGTCACTTCGCCGGTACCCGACACCGCGTCGATGCGGTCGATGGTGCCCACCAGTTCCATCGCGCCCAGCGGCTGCGTTGTGCGCAATTCGGCCTGGCGAAAGACCGCCCCCTGCTGCTCGTGCCGTGCCAGCCAGCGCAGGTAGCCATCGCGCACCTGGGGCCAGCCTGCGGCAAAGGGCAGGAAGTCGCCGCCCGAGAGGCCCTGGCGCGCGGTGACCGCCTGGGCCGACTCGTCGAGCCGGCCCAGGCGTGCAGGCCCGGCGTCGAGCGGGGCATCGAGCAGGCCCTCGTGGAAATGCTGCAGCACCTCGTGCAGCCAGTTGCCGAAGTCGCGCTTGTCCACCTCGCTGCCCAGCTCCTCCGCCTCTTGCAGGCCGAGCTGGCGCAGCGCGAAGAAGCGATACGGGCAATGGCGCAGGTCCGAATACGCGGTAGAGGACAGCTTGTGCACCGGCAAGGCCTGGCCGCTGGGCAGCGGCCGGGCCGTGGGCGTGCCGGCCACGCTGCGCGCAAGGCGCAGGTCCTGGCCCGCATGCGCCGTGCCATCGAGGTGCAGCGCCAGCACCAGGGCGCTGGCCAGCAGCGGCTCGCCCCCCTCGTCGCCGGTGCGCCACAGCACGTCCACCACGGGGGTCTGCAGCGCGCTGCGCCATGCCAGGCGCTGTGCGGCCTCCAGCGATTCGCGGGTGGGCAGGCCCCAGGCCTCGCGCTGGGCCTGCGTCCACTCACCGGGCGGCTCGGGCGCAGGCTGCAGGCGCTTTTCGTCGCAGCCCGGCAGCACCAGCGCCGCAAAGGTCCGCCCCAGCAGCTGCGGCAGCGGCAGGATCACGACCGGCGCGCCGGGCGGCGGCGGGGGCACGAAACGCGCAGCCTCCAGCACCTCGTCGGCCCAGCGCGTGAACTCGGCCAGTGCCATGCGCCGGCCCACGCCCTCCCAGGCTTCGAGCTCGGCCTGCAGTCCTTCGGGCAGGCGCAGCAAGGCCAGCACCCGCTCGCCGGCCTCGTCGGCCTCGAGCACGGCCCACTGGCCCGTGGCCTCGAGCAGCCCCCGCAGGGCCGCGAGCCACTGCACCAGCGGGCGCGCCGCGCGCAGGCCGGCACGCCAGGCCTCGGTCTGCGCCACGCCGGCGGCCAGCGCCGGGTGCGCGCTCCAGTCGCGCGCGGCCACCGCATCCCAGCGCGCGAGCGATGCCCGGCGCAGCGCTTTTTCCAGCGGGTTGAGCGCGGCGGCCGGCCATGCGGGCACCTGCTTGAGCCAGGCGAGCACGGCGTCGGCATCGGCATCCCAGGCGCAGGCCTTCAGTGCGGCCATGACCTGTGCGGCCGCGCGCGTGGTCGACAGCGTCCAGCCGCTTTCATCGCGCACGTCCACGCCGCTGCTGCCCAGGTGGGCGTGCACGCGGCGGGTCAGCGCCCGGTCGGTGGCGGCCAGCACCACGGGTGTGCGGCCTGCGGCCAGGTGGTCCAGCACGCAGGCGGCGGCGCGCTGCGCCTCGTCCTCGGCGTCACTGGCCGCATGCAGGGCGACCTGCCCCTGCGCCCCCCCATCCTCGCCGGGGGCATACAGCTGCAGCACCAGGGCCCGCTCGCCCCAGTGGGCCTGCAGCGCGGCGGCCAGGGGCTCGGCCTGGAAGCCTTCGAGCACCACCAGCGCGTCGGTGGCGGCGCGCACGCCCGCCTCGAACAGCACGTCGGTGGCGTAGCGCGAGGCCAGTGCCCATTCGAGCGCAATGCGCGCCACCACGGCCTCGAAGCGCAGGGCGCTGCCCTCGTCCGCCACCGGCAGCAGGCCACGCGCCTGCACGCCCCAGGCATCGCGCTGCGCGGGCGGCACGGCCGCCACTGCCAGGGCCAGTTGGGCCGCAGCCTGCTGCAGCGGCGTGGCCAGCACGTCGCGCTGCGCCGACAGGCCCGCCTGGTCGAGCAGGGTGCGCGCAGTGAGCGTATCGCGCGCCACATCGCCGGCCAGGTCGCGGCCCTCGGGCACGAAGACCGCCAACTGGTGGGCCCAGTTGCGCGTGGTCTCGAAGCGCGGAACGAAGCTGTCCGGCTGCCGGCGCGCCCACAGGCGCTGGCCCCAGGGCATGAGCTGCGCATAGGGCACCAGCACCACGGTGCGGGCCGCATGCGCACCGCACCCGGCGAGGTGCCGCGACACGGCGTCCAGCACCCGGGCCCAACAAGGGGCCGCCTGATCGGTTTTAGCTATGACAGTCATAGCATCGGAGGGCCCGGCCACACCGGTGAACGTGGGATTGGTTTCTGTCACAATGACCCAACTTTATACGTACCCCGGTCCCAACCCGCCCAGATACAAGGAATACGCCATGGCCAGCGAACTCATCAAGCACCTCACCGACGCCAGCTTTGAAGCCGACGTACTGCAGTCCACCACCCCCGTGCTGGTGGACTACTGGGCCGAATGGTGCGGCCCCTGCAAGGACATCGCCCCCCACCTCGACGACCTGGCCAAGACCTATGAAGGCAAGCTGCAGGTCGCCAAGCTGAACATCGACGAGAACCGCGAAACGCCTGCCAAGTTCGGCATCCGCGGCATTCCCACGCTGATGTTCTTCAAGGACGGCCAGCTGTCGGCCACCAAGATCGGCTCCATGCGCAAGGAGCAGTTGACGGCCTTCGTCGACCAGCAACTGGCCTGAGGCCTTGCTGGCTGCGGCTCCCCGGGCCGGGGTGCCGCAGCCCCCGTTCTTCACCGCCGCTTGCATCTCTTCACATGCCCGCAAGCAGCGGCCCGGCCTTCCCGGATTTTTTCCTGTCATAATTCCAGTAGATCACCGGCTTGCACGCATTGGCAGCCGGTTCGAGAGATCCTCAGGCACGCCGTGACTGCCATCAGCAGACCACCGGCGAACAGCCCACCTCCCCCGAGACACCTACCTACTCCGCCAAGGAGTCATTCCATGCACTTAAACGAACTCAAGGCACTGCACGTGTCTGAAGTCCTGAAGCAAGCCGAAGAACTCGAAATCGAAAACACGGGCCGGATGCGCAAACAGGAGCTGATGTTTGCCATCATCAAGAAGCGCGCCAAGGCGGGCGAGCAGGTGTTTGCGGATGGGGTGCTGGAAATTCTGCCCGACGGTTTCGGCTTCCTGCGCAGCCCGGACACGAGCTTCACCGCGAGCACGGACGACATCTACATCTCCCCCAGCCAGGTGCGCCGCTTCAACCTGCACACCGGCGACATGATCGAAGGCGAAGTGCGCACTCCGAAAGACGGCGAGCGCTACTTTGCCCTGACCAAGCTCGACAAGGTCAACGACGGCCCACCAGAGCAGAACAAGCACAAGGTGATGTTCGAAAACCTGACGCCCCTGTTCCCCAAGGAGCAGATGCGCCTGGAGCGCGACGTCAAGAGCGAAGAGAACATCACCGGCCGCATCATCGACATCATCGCGCCCATCGGCCGCGGCCAGCGCGCGCTGATCGTCGCCCCGCCCAAGAGCGGCAAGACGGTGATGATGCAGCACATCGCCCACGCCATCACGGCCAACAACCCCGACGTGCACCTGATGGTGCTGCTGGTGGACGAGCGCCCTGAAGAAGTGACCGAAATGCAGCGCACGGTCAAGGGCGAGATCATCGCTTCCACCTTCGACGAGCCCGCCGCACGCCACGTGCACGTGGCCGAGATGGTGATCGAGCGCGCCAAGCGCCTGGTCGAGCTCAAGAAGGACGTGGTGATCCTGCTCGATTCCATCACCCGCCTGGCCCGCGCCTACAACAACGTCGTACCCTCCAGCGGCAAGGTGCTGTCGGGTGGTGTGGACGCCGCTGCGCTGCAGCGCCCCAAGCGCTTCTTCGGCGCCGCCCGCAAGGTCGAGGAAGGTGGCTCGCTGACCATCATCGCCACCGCGCTGGTCGACACCGGCAGCCGCATGGACGAAGTGATCTTTGAAGAATTCAAGGGCACGGGCAACTGCGAAATCCACCTGAACCGCCGCCTGTACGAAAAGCGCGTGTTCCCCGCCATCGAGCTCAACAAGAGCGGCACGCGCCGCGAAGAGCTGCTGCTGGTGCCCGAGATCCTGCAGAAGACCCGCATCCTGCGCCAGTTCATGTACAACATGGACGAGATCGAGTCCATGGAACTCATGATCAAGAACATGAAGGCGACGAAAACCAACGTCGACTTCTTCGACATGATGCGCCGCGGCGGCTAGGCACTCCCTGGCACCTTCGCACAACGCCTCGCAGGTTTCACGGCCTGCGGGGCGTTGTGCCTTCTGCACCACCTACCAGCGCGCCTGCGCGGAACCCAGGGCCAGTGCCGGCCGGTCCCAGTGCATGGCGGCGCCCTGCACTTGCAGTGGTGCGCGCACCCGCCGGGCCGGCCCCCAGGAGGTGGGCTCCAGCGCGTCATCCACATCCTCGTGCTGCTCAGGCGCCAGCGGCTCCACGGCGCCGCGCTCGGCGGACACCAGCCAGCGTGCCGTGCGCGCCAGCGACAGCCGCGCCGTGCTGCCCGCTCCGGTGGCCACGCGGCGTACCAGGCCGCGCACGGCAGCGGCCGCCATCAGATAGCCCGTGGCATGGTCGATGGCCTGCACCGGCAGCGGCGTGGGCCGGTCGTGCCCACCCCAGCGCATGCCAGCGTCGGCGATACCGGTGCTCATCTGCACCAGGCTGTCGAAACCACGCCGGCCCTGCCAGGGACCGCTGGCGCCGTAGGCGCTGAGCGACACATCCACCAGGCCCGGGTTGAGCGCGCGCCTGCGCTGCGCACCCAGCCCCAGTTGCTCCAGCGCGCCGGGCCGCAGGCCATGCACCAGCACATCGGCCTGGCGCAGCAATCCTTCCAACACCGCGCTATCGGCAGGCACCCGCAGGTCCAGCCGCGCGCAGCGCTTGCCCAGCACCACCTCGGGCACGGTGACGGGCTCGTCCCAACCGGGCGGATCGATGCGCAGCACGTCCGCGCCATGGCCCGCGAGAAAACGCGTGGCCGTGGGGCCGGCCAGGATGCGCGTGAGATCGAGCACGCGCACACCGCGCAGGGGCCGCGCGGGATCGGTGGGCCAGGTGGGCTGGGCCACCGGGTCTGCGGTCTCCCAGTGCACCAGGGGCTCCGCCTGCACCGCCCGGCCCTGCGGGTGGAGCCCCCAGTCTTCGATGCTTCGCATGGCGGCTGCACAACCCCCCTGCGCCACCACGGCAGCCTCCAGCGCGTCGGACTTCCAGCGTCCCACGGCGTGTGCCACGGCCTCCCGGTCGGCCGCCACCCCCAGCACGGCCAGGGCTGCATCGCGGTGGTGCGGCGCATTCGTGTGCAGCCGCACCCAGCCATCGGCCGTGCGGTAGTCCCCGGCCACGGCATCCCAGACCGGCGGCAGGGTCCAGCCCTGGGGACGCAGCGACATGCCGAACCAGAAGGACGCGAGGCGCCGGTCCACCTGCACGGCAGGCCACGCGCCACCAGCCTGCGCCAGGAGCTCAGCCACGGCCAGCCCCGCCACGCCGACCGAGGCGGTGGCCAGGTCCGTGACCGGAAACACCGAGGGCAGATCGCCCCGGCCTGCAACCGACAAGTGGTCCAGCGCCGATGCGGGGCCACCCAGTGCCGTCCATGCCTGGCCAGCCAGCGCCAGGGCGCCTGGGGGAACAGAAATCAGTGGGGCGGGCATGAGAACCTCCTTGAAAGAAGCTTCTCAGAATAGATTGGCAGCATTTATTGTCAATATTGATTTATATTTTCAACATGCCTTTTCTCTGATCCACCCATGTCTAGCTACCTCACCGCCGCCGAAACCGCCGAGCGCCTGGGTGTCTCGCGCGCCACGCTGTACGCCTATGTGAGCCGCGGCCTGCTGCATGCCCACCCCGGCCCCACACCACGCGAAAGCCGCTATGCGCAGGCCGACGTGGAGATGCTGGCTGGCCAGCGCAAGCGCGGCCGCAAGCCGCGCGAGGTGGCCAAGGCCACTTTGAGCTGGGGGCTGCCGGTGCTCGAATCGGCGATCACGCTGATCGAGGACGGCCAGCTGTACCTGCGCGGCGTCCCTGTTGAGGATCTGGCGCAGTCCTGCAGCGTGGAGGCCGTGGCCGCCCGGCTCTGGCAGTGCACGCAAGCCGCCGCCTTTGGCGCCGGTGCCCCCGAGGCCTCCCCCATGCTGGCTGCCGTGCAGTCGCATCTGGCCGGCCACCGGCCAGAGGAGGCCCTGCTGCCGCTGTTCACCATCGCCAGCAACGACGCGCCCACCGCCCAGTGGCAGACCACGCCCGAGCGCCTGGCCGAGGGCTGTGGCGCCCTGGTGCGCCAGCTGGCCGCCTGCCTGCTGGGCACGGCGCCCGGTGCCGAGCCCATCCACCTGCAGTGCGCCCGGGCCTGGCAGCTCGACCACCAGGGGGCCGACCTGGTGCGCATGGCGCTGGTGCTGTGCGCCGACCATGAACTCAATGCCTCGGGCTTCACGGCGCGCTGCGTGGCCTCCACCGGTGCCAGCCTGCGCGCGGCCGTGGTGGGCGGGCTGGCGGCGCTGACCGGCGCGCGCCACGGCGGGGCCACGGCCCGGGTGGAGGCCCTGTGGGACGAACTGGATGGCAGGCAGGAGCAGTCCTCACCCGTCGCAAACCTGCGCCAGCGGCTGGCCCGCGGCGAGGCCCTGCCCGGCTTTGGCCACCACCTGTACCCGCAAGGCGATGGGCGCGCCCGGCTGCTGCTGGCGCGCATCCTGCCCGCGCGCCCGGTCTGGGCGCCCTGGGTCGCCGACGCCCAGGCCCTGGTGGGCCAGCCCCCGTCCCTGGACTTCGCGCTGGTGGCCGTGCGCCGCCACCTGGGTCTGCCGCAGGGTGCCGCCTACGGGCTGTTCGCGCTGGGACGCTCCCTGGGCTGGATCGCGCACGCACTGGAGCAGCGCAGCAGCGCCGGCCTGATCCGCCCAAGGGCTGCCTACACCGGCCCACGCCCCGCCTGAGTTTGGGGAAATCGCTGGACTCTGGTTATAATGGAGGGCTTTTTCTGCGGAAAGTACGCTGGATGCTCCACGGCGCAAAGGTTGCTCCGGGTCCAGCACGGCTCCCGCACTTGACAAGGATTGATCATGAAAGAAGGCATTCACCCCAACTACCGCGAAGTTCTGTTCGTGGACCTGTCCAACGGTTTCAAGTTCGTGACCCGTTCGTGCGTGAACACCAAGGAAATGGGCAAGACCGACGACGGCCGTGAGCTGCCCCTGTTCAAGCTCGATACCTCCAGCGAATCGCACCCCTTCTACACGGGCACGCAAAAGTCCGTGGACAACATGGGCGGCCGTGTCGAGAAGTTCCGCAACCGTTTCGGCAAGACCACCGCTACCGCTGCCAAGTAATCCTTCGCACGCTGTATGCCAAGAAGGCAGCCCGGGCAACCGAGCTGCCTTTTTTCATGTTCGCGCCCCTGCGCTGTGACCGGGGTTACCAGACTTACCCTGCCCTTCACAGCCTGCTGACGGAACCCGGGCGCTTATCCCTTATTCTTGGCGGCTCCTTCAAGCCACCAGCCGACGCGTGAATCCACCGACCCCAGCCATCGTTACCCAGAATGCCGTGCGGCCACTGCCGCGCTGGGCCCTGATGCTGCTGTGCATTGCCTATGTGATCCCCGGCTTCGTGGGGCGCGCGCCATGGAAGAGCGCCGACATCACCGCCTACGGCTACATGCTGGAGCTGGCGCAGGGCCGCACCAGCTGGCTCAACCCGCTGCTGGGCGGCATGGCACCCGAGACCGAGGGCCTGCTGCCCTACTGGATCGGGGCCCTGGCCCTCCAGTGGGCGCCGGCCTGGCTGTCGCCCGAAATGGCCGTGCGCATCCCTTTTGCCGCGCTGCTGGCCCTCACCTTCATGGCCACCTGGTACGGCGTGTACTACCTGGCACGCAGCCCGGGTGCGCAGCCCGTGGCCTTTGCCTTCGGCGGCGAGGCCACCCCGCTCGACTATGCGCGCGCCATTGCCGATGGAGCCCTGCTCGCGCTGATCGCCTGCCTGGGCCTGGCCCAGCTTTCGCACGAGGTGACGAGCTACCTGGTGCAGCTCAGTTGCACCTCCTTCCTGTTCTTTGCCTTTGCCGTGCTGCCCTACCACGCCACCAAGGCGCTGGGAGCCATGCTGGTGGGCGCCTTCGGCCTCACGTTGGCGGGCGCCCCTGCGCTCACGGTGCTGCTGGGTGCCAGCGGCGTGCTGCTGGCGCTGCGCCTGCCCGACAAGGACGCGCGCCAGTGCCGGGCCTGGGCGGTGGCCACGGCCCTGGTCATCGTGGCTGCGGCGGTGCTGGCCTGGCAGCTCGACCTGTGGCGCTGGCGCATCGTGAGCACCGAGGGCGGTGGCAAGGAATGGGCGAGCCTGGCCCGGCTGCTGATCTGGTTTGGCTGGCCAGCCTGGCCCCTGGCGCTGTGGACGCTGTGGCGCTGGCGCAAGCAGATCGCCAGCCGCCAGTGGCACCGCCACCTGCTGCTGCCGCTGTGGTTCACGGCCATCTCCATCGGTGCCACCATCACCACCCAGCCGGCCGACCGCGCCCTGCTGCTGGGCCTGCCCGCACTGGCGGCACTGGCCGCCTTCGCGCTGCCCACGCTCAGCCGCAGCATGGGCGCGCTGATCGACTGGTTCACGCTGATCTTCTTCAGCGTCTCGGCCCTGGCGATCTGGGTCATCTGGATCGCCATGCAGACCGGCATGCCCGCCAAGCCGGCGGCCAATGTGGCCAAGCTCGCGCCGGGCTTCGTGCCGCAGTTCTCGCTGCTGGCCCTGGTGGCGGCATTGGCCGCCTCGGTGGGCTGGTGCGCGCTGGTGTGGTGGCGCGCCTCGCGCAACCGCGCCCCGATCTGGAAGAGCCTGGTGCTGCCTGCCAGCGGCGCCGCCCTGAGCTGGCTGCTGCTCATGAGCCTGTGGCTGCCGCTGCTCGATTTCGCGCGCAGCTATGTGCCGCAGATGCGCGCCATCACGGCCGTGCTGGGCCCACAGCCCGGCTGCGTGCAGACCGTGGGCCTGAGCCGCGCCCAGGTGGCCGCGCTGCAGTACCACGCCGGCCTCACGCTGCACCCGGCCAGCCTCGCGGTGACCGGCTGCGAGTGGCTGGTCTCGGACATCGCCTCCTGGCCCGCACCGGCCTCCAGCGTGGATGGGCTGCAGTGGGAACGCGTGGCTACCGTGGCACGCCCCACCGACAAGACCGACTTCCTGGTGCTGCTGCGTCGCATCGAAACCGAAACCAAACCCTGATGAGCGAGCTGTCGACCATTTCCCGCCATGCCGTGACGGTGCTGGCCGGGCAACTGGCCGTGATGGCCTTCGGCGTGGCCGACACCATCGTGGCGGGCCGCTACAGCGAGGCTTCGCTGGCCGCGCTGTCGGTGGGCTCGGCCATCTTCATCAGCGTCTACGTGGCGCTGATCGGCGTGCTCAGCGCCCTGCTGCCGGTGTGGGCCGAGCAGCGCGGTGCGGGGCAGCAGCAGCAACTGGGCGCCTCGCTGCGCCAGTCGCTGTACCTGTGCGCCGTGGCCAGCATCCTGGGCATGGCCGTGCTGCTCTCGCCCGGCGCCGTGCTGCGCTGGACCGAGGTGCCCGATGCGCTGCGCAGCGAGGTCGAGAACTACCTGGCCGTGCTCGCGCTCGCGCTGCCGCCGGCCCTGCTGTTCCGCATCTACAGCACGCTCAACCAGGCGCTGGGCCGCCCCCAGCTGGTCACCTGGCTGCAGGTGGGCTCGCTGTTCATCAAGGTGCCGCTGTCCATCTGGTTCACCTTCGGTGGCGCCGGCCTGCCCGCACAGGGCGCCGTGGGCTGCGCCTGGGCCACGCTGGTGGTCAACTGCAGCATGCTGGCGCTGGCAGTATGGTTGCTGCGCACGCAGGCGCTGTACCAGCCGCTGGCCCTCTGGAAACCGCTGGAGCGCCCGCACTGGCCCACCATCGCGGGCTTTGCACGCCTGGGCGTACCGGCGGGCCTGGCGGTGATGGTGGAAGTCACCTCGTTCACCCTCATGGCCTTGTTCATCGCGCGCCAGGGCACGGTGGCCTCGGCCGCGCACCAGATAGCGTCCAACCTGGCGGCCGTGCTGTACATGGTGCCCCTGTCGCTGTCCATTGCCGCGAGCGCGCGTGTGAGCTACTGGCTGGGCGCGGGCGAACCGGTGCGCGCGCACCAGGTGGCGCTGCTGGGCATGCGCCTGGCCTGCGCCATGGGCCTGGCCCTGGCGGCGCTGATGTTCCTCGGGCGCAACCACCTGGGCGCGCTGTACTCATCGAACGCACAGGTGGTGGCGGTCACGGGCGGGCTGCTGGCCTGGGTGGCCGCCTACCATGTGGCCGACGCGCTGCAGACCCTGTGCGTGTTCGTGCTGCGCTGCTACCGCATCACGGTGGCGCCGCTGGTGGTGTACTGCACCCTGCTCTGGGGCGCCGGCCTGGGCGGCGGCTACCTGCTGGCCTACCAGGGCCTGGGGCCCTGGGGCGCGGTGGCCACGCCGGCCACCTTCTGGGCTGCCAGCGCGGCCGCCCTGGCCGTGACGGCCGCCCTGTTCGCGGCCATGCTCTGGCGCGCGATCAGGCTGCCAGCGCCTGCGGCACTGGCAAGCGCAGCCGGTTGACCGGAAAGGTGACACAAAAGGTCGAGCCCTTGCCCAGCGTGCTCTGGATGGCAAGCGTCGCGCCATGGCGCTGCAGCACATGCTTGACGATGGCCAGGCCCAGGCCCGTGCCACCGGTCTCGCGCGAGCGGCTGCGGTCCACCCGGTAGAAGCGCTCGGTCAGCCGCGGAATGTGCTCGGGCGCAATGCCCGGGCCCGTGTCCTTGACCGAGAAGGTGGCCGAGCCATCCTCCTTGCGCACCCAGCCCACCGTGATCGTGCCGCCCGCAGGCGTGTAGCGCACGGCGTTGTTGATGATGTTGGACAGGGCGCTCTGCAGCTCGGCCGGCACACCGGCAATGTCCCCCTGGGCCAGCAGCTCCGCCTTGCTCGGGAACAGCAGCGTGTGGGGGCGCTGCTGGGTCTGGGCCAGCAGGGCCGACAGGGCACGGCTCTCTTCCTCGCAGCGCTGCACCAGGCCTTGCACCGGCATCCACTCGGCCATGCCGGGTGGCGGACTGCCCTCCAGGCGCGACAGCGTGAGCAGGTCCTGCACCACGCTCTGCATGCGTGCGGCCTGCTGCGACATCATGCCCAGGTAGCGGGCGCGCTCGTCCTGTGCCAGCGGCAGGGTCTGCAGTGTCTCGACGAAGCCCATGAGCACCGTGAGTGGCGTGCGGATCTCGTGCGAGACGTTGGCCACGAAGTCGCGGCGCATGGCCTCGGCCTGCTCCAGCGCCGTCACATCGCGCGACAGCAGCAGCGTGCGCCCGTCGCCATAGGGGTGCAGGTGCACCGAGATGCGCACCGGGCGCGAAGGCGTGCTGTTGCGCCCCTCTAGCACCACGTCGTGCGTGAAATCCTGGGCCGTGTAATAGGCAGTGAATTCGGGGTCGCGCACCAGGTTGCCGATGGACTGCATGACGTCGCGCTGCGCGTCAAAGCCGAACTGGGCGGCGGCCATCTGGTTGCACCACTCGATGTGGCCCTTTGCATCCAGCAGCACCACCCCGTTGGGCGTGGCCTGCAGCGCAGCCAGTATCTCCTGCAGGCGGTTCTGGCTGCTTTGCACCTCCTGGGCCTGCAGGCGCAGCAGGCGCCGCGACCGGTCGGCCGCCTCGCCCCACATGCCGCGCATGACCGGTGCGCGCGACAGCTCGCCCGTGCGCAGCCAGCGCAGCACGCGCGCGCCGCGCAGCAGGTCCCACACAAACCATGCCCAGGCCGCTATTGCCGCTCCCAAGGCCGCGCCCCAAGGCCCGCCCTGCCACCAACCGAGCCCGCCGCCGGCGATTTGCCAGAGCAGAAAATACGTGAATCGCCAGAGCATGCAGGTTGCAAAGCCTTCTCAGAAAACCAGGGGCGCCGTGAGGCGCCCCGTGAACCATCAGGCCTGCAGCTGCTGCGCCTGGGGTTGCGATTGCGCCGTGAGCCGGTAGCCGGCGCCGCGCACCGTCTCCACCATCACCGACGCGGCACCCAGCGCTTCGCGCAGGCGCTTGACGTGCACGTCCACTGTACGCTCTTCGATGAAGACATGGTCGCCCCAGACCTTGTCCAGCAGTTGCGAGCGGCTGTGCACGCGCTCGGCATGCTTCATGAGGTAGTGCAGCAGCTTGAACTCGGTGGGGCCCACCTTGAGCTGCTGGCCCTGGAAGGCCACGCGGTAGGTGCCGGCATCGAGCACCAGGTCGGCAATGGTCACGCTGTCGCTGACCTGCTCGGGCGCACGGCGGCGCAGCACGGCGCGGATGCGCGCCAGCAGCTCCTGCGTGGAAAACGGCTTGGTGATGTAGTCGTCGGCGCCAGCGTCCAGGCCTGCCACCTTGTCCGGCTCGTCACCGCGTGCGGTGAGCATGAGGATGGGGATGGCCTTGGTGCGCGCATCGGCGCGCCACTTGCGCGCCAGTGACAGGCCACTCTGGCCGGGCAGCATCCAGTCGAGCAGGATGACGTCGGGCAGCACGGCATCGAGCTCGCGCTGGGCCGAATCGCCATCTTCGGCCCAGAAGGGCTGGAATCCGTTGTGCCGCAGGTTGACCGCGATCAGCTCGGCGATCGCAGGTTCGTCTTCGACAATCAGAACACGGGGTAGCTTTCTCATACAGCGTTCACAGGCCTACAGCACGGCCGATTCGATCTCATCGAGGGCCGTGTGGCGCACGTCCTTGCCCTTGACCAGGTAGATGATGAGTTCGGCCACGTTCTTCGAATGGTCGCCGATGCGCTCGATGGCCTTGGCCAGGAACAGCAGGTCCAGGCTCGGGGAGATCGTGCGCGGGTCTTCCATCATGTAGGTGACCAGCTTGCGCACGAAACCGTCGAACTCCTTGTCGATCAGGTCGTCCTCCTTGAGGATGGAAACGGCCATCGCGGTGTCCAGGCGGGCAAAGGCATCCAGCGCCTTGCGCAGCAGGCCCGAGGCCAGCTCGGCCGCCACGCGCAGGTCGCTCGATGGCAGCGAGCGGGCGGCGCCGCTCTCGATGATGGAACGCACCATGCGCGCCATCTTGTTGGCCTCGTCGCCCATGCGCTCGAGGTTGGCCGTGGCCTTCGAGAAGGCCAGCAGCAGGCGCAGGTCGCGCGCGGTGGGCTGGCGGCGCGCGATGATGGAGGACAGCTCGTGGTCGATCTCCACTTCCATGGCGTTCACGCGCACTTCGATGGCGGCGACCTGCTCCACGGCCTCGATGCTGAACTGCGACAGGGCGTAGACCGCCTGGCGGATCTGCGACTCCACGAGGCCGCCCATTTCCATGACGCGGGCGGAGACGCTGTTGAGTTCGGAGTCGAACTGCGACGAAAGGTGCTTGTCGGGCATTGCTGTCTCCTTAGCCGAAACGGCCGGTAATGTAGTCTTCGGTTTCCTTGCGCTGCGGCTTGAAGAACATCTGTTCCGTCTCGCCGAACTCGACCAGGTCGCCCAGGTACATGTAGGCGGTGTAGTCGCTGCAGCGTGCGGCCTGCTGCATGTTGTGGGTCACGATGACCACGGTGTACTCGTTCTTGAGTTCGGCGATCAGCTCTTCCACCTTGGCGGTCGAGATCGGGTCCAGCGCCGAGCAAGGCTCGTCGAGCAGCAGCACTTCGGGCTTGATGGCAATGCCGCGGGCGATGCACAAACGTTGCTGCTGGCCACCGGACAGGCCGGAGCCGGTCTGGTTGAGCTTGTCCTTGACTTCGTTCCACAGGGCTGCCTTGCGCAGCGCCCATTCCACGCGGTCGTCCATGTCGGTGGCGCTCAGGCTCTCGAACAGCTTCACGCCGAAAGCGATGTTGTCATAGATCGACATCGGGAACGGGGTGGGCTTCTGGAACACCATGCCGACCTTGGCACGCACCAGGGCCACATCCTGCTTGCTGGTCAGCAGGTTCTCGCCGTCCAGCACGATCTGGCCTTCGGCGCGCTGCTCGGGATACAGCTCGAACATGCGGTTGAAGGTGCGCAGAAGCGTGGACTTGCCGCAACCCGAGGGGCCGATGAAGGCCGTGACCTTGTTCTCGGGGATGTCGAGGTTGATGCCCTTGAGGGCATGGAACTTGCCGTAGTAGAAGTTCAGGTCGCGCACCGTGATCTTGGACTTGTTGGGCACGTCGTTCTTGAGAATAGCGGACATGAGAGTGTCTTTCTTGCTGCTAGGGCTTACTTGTGGCGGGTCAGGACCCGCGCCAGGATGTTCAGGCCGAGAACGGCGACGGTGATGAGGAACACACCGGCCCAGGCCAGTTGTTGCCAGTTCTCGTACGGGCTCATGGCGAACTTGAAGATGGTCACGGGCAGGCTGGCCATGGGCTTGGACAGGTCGCCGTTCCAGAACTGGTTGTTCAGTGCGGTGAACAGCAGCGGAGCGGTTTCGCCGGCGATTCGGGCCACGGCCAGCAACACACCGGTGATCACGCCAGCGCGGGCTGCGCGCAGCGTCACCAGGATGATGACCTTCCATTTGGGCGTACCCAGGGCGTAGGCCGCTTCGCGCAGGCTCGACGGCACCAGCACCAGCATGTTTTCGGTGGTGCGGATGACCACCGGGATCACGATCAGCGCCAGCGCCAGGATGCCGGCATAGGCCGAGAAGCTGCGAAAGCGCGCCACCACCACGGCATACACGAACAGGCCGATCACGATGGAGGGTGCCGACAGCAGGATGTCGTTGACGAAGCGCGTCACCGAGGCCAGCAGGCTCTTGGTCTCGTACTCGGCCAGGTAGATGCCGGCCATGATGCCGATGGGCGTGCCCACAAAGGTGGCCAGCAGCACCATCACGAACGAACCGAAGATGGCGTTGGAGATGCCGCCTGCTTCATTGGGTGGCGGCGTCATCTGCGTGAACAGGGCGACGCTCAGGCCACCGACGCCCAGGCGAACGGTTTCCCAGAGGATCCAGATCAGCCAGAAGACGCCGAATGCCATGGCGGCGAGCGACAGGACCAGGGCGATCTGGTTGACGCGCTTGCGGCTGTTGTAGCGCGCCTGCCGCTGCTGGTCGAGCTCGGCCGCCGAAATCAGGCGCTGCCCGGTGCTGGTGGTGGTGCTGCTCATGAGCGCGCTCCTTCATTCTTTTGCAGGCGGGACAGCAGGATCTTGGAGCAGGTCAGCACGACGAAGGTGATGAAGAACAGGACCAGGCCCAGGTAGATCAGCGAGGCCTGGTGCAGGCCTTCGCCGGCTTCGGCGAATTCGTTGGCCAGGGCCGAGGTGATGCTGTTGGCCGCCTCGAACATCGACAGGGAGGACAGCTGGTTCATGTTGCCGATGACGAAGGTCACGGCCATGGTCTCGCCCAGCGCACGGCCCAGGCCCAGCATGATGCCGCCCAGCACACCGGTCTTGGTGTAGGGCAGGACCACCTTCCACACCACTTCCCAGGTCGTGGAGCCCAGGCCGTAGGCGGACTCCTTGAGCAGGGCAGGGGTGACTTCGAACACGTCGCGCATCACCGAGGCGATGAACGGGATGATCATGATGGCCAGGATGATGCCGGCCGACAGGATGCCGATGCCCACCGGAGGGCCCGACACGAACGCACCCAGGTAGGGAACGCCCTGGAACAGGGACTGCAGCGGCTGCTGCACATAGGTCGCGAGGATGGGGCCGAACACCATCAGCCCCCACATGCCGTAGACGATGGAGGGCACGGCAGCCAGCAGCTCGATGGCCGTGCCCAGGGGGCGCTTGAGCCAGGAGGGCGACAGCTCGGTCAGGAACAGCGCGATGCCGAAGCTCACGGGCACGGCGATCAGCAGCGCGATGGCGGAGGTGGCCAGCGTGCCGTAGATCATCACCAGGCCGCCGTACTCGTTCTGCACGGGGTCCCAGACACTGCTGGTGAGGAAGCCCAGGCCATATTTGGCGATGGAAGGCCAGGCCCCCACCACCAGCGAAGCCAGGATGCCCAGCAGCAGGAGCAGGGTCAGGATGGCAGCGCCACGTGCAAAAAAGCCGAACAGCTTGTCGGCCAGCACGCCGGAGATCAGGGGGCGGTGTGGGGAGGGGGGCATTTTCTCAGTACGCAAAGGGGCCGTCGCAATGGACGGATTGTCGCGGACCGGCATCGTTGTGGACACGTTGGTAGCCTTGATTCAATGGATTTGAAGTTGAAGGGCCGGCTTACCGCCGGCCCTGTCAAATTACTTGAACGCTACGGCCTTGCCGGACGTATCCTTGATATCACCCCAGGACTTCAGGATGATGGCCTTCACGCTGTCGGGCATGGGCACATAGTCCAGGTCGGCGGCGGTCTTGTCGCCCTGGGTGTAGACCCAGTCGAAGAACTTGAGGGCCGTGGTGGCCTGGACAGGCTTGTCCTGCGCCTTCTGCATCATGATGAAGGTGGCGGAGGTGATGGGCCACGAATCCTTGCCGGGCTGGTTGGTGAGGATCTGGTAGAAGCTCTTGGCCCAGTCGGCACCGGCAGCAGCGGCCTTGAACGTGGCATCGTCAGGAGAGACGTAGTTGCCGGCGGCGTTCTGCAGCTGCGTGTAGGTCAGCTTGTTCTGCTTGACGTAGGCGTACTCGACGTAGCCGATGGAGTTGGGCAGGCGGCCCACGAAGGCGGCGACGCCTTCGTTGCCCTTGCCGCCCGCACCGGTGGGCCAGTTCACGGCCGTGCCTTCGCCGACCTTGGACTTCCACTCGGCGTTCACCTTGCTCAGGTAGTTGGTGAAACCGAAGGTGGTGCCGGAGCCGTCGGCGCGGCGCACGGGGGCGATGGCGGCGTCAGGCAGGTTCACACCGGGGTTCAGCGCCTTGATGGCGTCGTCGTTCCACTTGGTGATCTTGCCCAGGTAGATGTCACCCAGGACCTGGCCGCTCAGCTTCATCTGGCCGGGCGCAATGCCCTTGATGTTCACCACGGGAACGATGCCACCGATCACGGTGGGGAACTGCACCAGGCCCTTCTTGGCCAGTTCGTCGTCCTTCAGAGGCGCGTCCGAAGCGCCGAAGTCGACCGTCTTGGCTTCGATCTGGCGCATGCCGGCACCCGAACCCACCGACTGGTAGTTGATCTTGACGCCCGTGGCCTTGTTGTAGTCAGCCGCCCACTTGGAATACAGAGGAGCCGGAAAACTGGCGCCTGCGCCGGTGGCTTCCTGCTGTGCCATGGCCTGAGAGAACGCACCCGCAGCGACCACACCAGCAACAAGGACCCGAATCGCGGACATTTTCATGGAGATACCTCTTGGGATAAATGAGTTGGGATGAGGCGACTCTAGGACCCGTATGTGACATTGTCGTGACACACAGATCGGTTGTCACACATCCCGCTCCTCTGTACAGGCGTTTACGTTTGTCATCCAGTTGTCACGGTGCCTGCTTAGTCTCCCGCCACCGAGATGAATCGGCTACCTACCTGGAGAATCACATGTTCCGCCGTTACGCACTGCAATCTGCCCTCGCCCTGGCTACGGTCGCCGCCCTGGCCGGCTGCGCCAGCACCGGTTCCGCCCCCTCCCCCCTGGACAGCACGATTGCAAAGACGCCTTCGCTGAGCACCTTCAACAAGCTCGCAGCCCAGGCGGGCCTGGCCGACACCCTCAAGGCCGCCGGCCCCTACACCGTGTTCGCCCCCTCGGACGACGCCTTCAAGGCGGTGCCCGCCAAGACCCTGGCCGACCTGCAGGCCAACCCGGCCCAGCTCAAGGCCGTGCTCAGCCACCACATCGTGGCCGGCAATGTGACCGCCGCAGCCGTCAAGTCCGGCAACACCAAGACCCTGAACGGCTCCGACGTGGCCCTGTCTCGCGCCGGCACCTTCGTCACCGTGGAAGAAGCCATGGTGGAGAAGGCCGATATCGTCGCCACCAACGGCGTGGTGCACGTGGTCGACCGCGTGCTGATGCCTCCCAAGAAGTAATCGCACCGCCACGCGACATGGAACGCTCACCCCCTCCCTGCGGAGTTCAGCGCCGCCACTGGCTGCAAGGGGTGGCGGCCATGGGCCTGGCAGGCCCGGCCTGGGGCCAGGGCACCGACCCATCCACCAGAAAATCGGATGCCGACCGCCCCCATGTGGTGGCGCAGATCGCCGACCTGTCCCCCGACCAGCAGGACGTGAGCCGCGACTTCCTCGTCGGCTCGCGCACGGCCTGGCAGGAGATCAATGCCAAGGGGGGCGTCCAAGGCCGGCCCGTGCAGCACCTGACGCTCGAGACCGACGGCACGCCCGCGGGCCTGCAGTCCGCCTGGCAGACCGCGCAGCGCCAGGCCGCCTGCATCGCCCTGTCGGGCTGCGTGGGCAACACTGCGGCCAGCGGCCTCATCGCCCTGCAGGCCAAGGCGCCCGGCGATGCCGCCCTGCCCTTCGTGGCGCCCTGGCTGCACGACACGGCAGGCATTTCCACCGCCACGGGTTCCAGCGACACCGTGTTCGACGTGTTCGCCGGGCACGAGGCCCAGATCACCCATGCCATCAAGAACCTGGCCAGCATGGGGGTGCAGACAGTGGGGGTGGCCTATGCCAGCGCTTCCGTGCGGCGCCAGTCCGAAGCCATGGTGGCGCATGCCGCCCAATCGATGGCGCTCAAGGTGCAGGCCCTTGCGCCGCAGGGTACTGCAGCCAAGACCGGTGCCGGTGCGCGCGTGGACCAGTCCATCGTGCTCTTCATCGGCGGCACGCCCGAGCTCTTTTCGTTCCTGGACCAGCTCGCGCTGCCCCAGGGCCGCCAGTGCTACGTGGTGGCCCTGGCCGATGTGAACCTGCAGGTGCTGGCCCAGATGGGTCCGACCGCGGCCAAGGCCTCGGTCATCGTCACGCAGGCCGTTCCCATGGTGAACGCCAGCCTGCCCGTGGTGCGCAGCTACCGCGAGGCGCTGGCCCGCCTCTACGACGAACCGCCCTCTCCGCTGGGCCTGGCCGGCTACATTGCCGCACGCTACACCGCCGAGGTCATGGGCGGCATCAACGGCCCCATCACCCGGGCCAGCATGCTGGCCGCGCTGCAAAAGCGCGCCACGCTGAACATCGGCGGCTATACCGTCAGCTACCAGGGGCGCCAGCGCGCCAGCGCCTACGTGACCCAGGCCATGCTCACCACGGCGGGACGCATCATTGGCTGAACTCGCCTCCAGACGACGGCCCGGGTGCTATGCTGGGCCGAAAGGAAAACAGCGCACCCCGCGCACCACCATGCACAACGGAACACTGCTCGCAGCCGTGGATCTGGGATCCAACAGCTTTCGCCTTGAAATCGGCCGCTACGAGCACGGCCATGTCCAGCGCGTCGAATACCTCAAGGAGACCGTGCGCCAGGGCAATGGCCTGGACGAGGACCGCAACCTCACCCCAGAGGCCATGCAGCGCGGCTGGGACTGCCTGGCACGCTTCGGCGAGCGCCTGGCCGGCTTTTCGCACACGCAGGTGCGCGCCGTGGCCACCCAGACCCTGCGCGAGGCGCGCAACCGCGAGGAATTCATCGCCCGCGGCAGCCAGGTGCTGGGCTACCCGATCGACGTGGTCTCGGGACCCGAGGAAGCACGGCTGATCTACCAGGGCGTGGCACGCCTGCTGCCCCAGTCCGACGAGCGCCGGCTGGTGGTGGACATCGGCGGGCGCTCCACCGAACTCATCCTGGGCCAGCAGTTCACGCCGCACGCCGTGGCCTCCTTTCGCGTGGGTAGCGTGGCCTGGTCATCGCGCTACTTTGCCGGCGGCCTGTTCACGCCCCAGGCCTTCATGGCCGCCGAGATCGCCGCCAAGGCGGTGCTCGACGAGGCCCTGGCCACCTTCCGGCCCGACGGCTGGGATGTGGCCTACGGGTCCTCGGGCACGGCGGGTGCGGTCGGCGACATCCTCACCGCCGCTGGCGGGCCCGAGGGCCTGATCACGCGCGAAGGCCTGGACTGGCTGCACGAGCGCCTGCTGCGTGCGCAGAGCGCCGACCGCGTGCGCCTCGATGGCCTCAAGGACGAGCGCCGCGCCGTGATCGGCGGCGGCATCAGCGTGCTGCGCGCCGTGTTCGACCTGCTGCACATCGAGCAGATGCAGGTGGCGCAGGGCGCCCTGCGCCAGGGCGCGTTGTACGACCTGCTCGACCGCGAGCAGCCGGGCACCGACCTGCGCAGCACCACCGTCAACGGCCTCATGCAGCGCTTTGGCGTGGATGTGGAGCATGCCGAGCGCGTGGCGCGCATCGCCTGCCAGCTGTTCGACCAGGCCGCCCCGTCCGGCAGCGAGCGCGCCTCGCGCAAGCTCGACTGGGCGGCGCGCCTGCACGAGATCGGCTGCCGCATCTCGCACAGCGACTACCACCGCCACGGCGCCTACATCCTGGACCACACCGACGCCGCCGGCTTTGCCATGCCCGAGCTGCACCGCCTGGGCCAGCTGGTGCTGGGCCAGCGTGGCAAGGTGCGCAAGCTCGATGTGGACCTCGAAGACGCGGGATTCGCCCTGCAACTGCTGTGCCTGCGGCTGGCCGTGGCCCTGTGCCATGCGCGCCGCGACCCGGACACCGAGGGTCTGCAGTTGCAGGTCAAGGGCAACCGCTTCCTGCTGTCGGCACGCCGGGGCTGGGCGACGGGCTACCCGCAATCGGCCCACCTGCTGCGCGAGGAAATGCTGGCCTGGCAAAAGACCCCATGGGAGCTGGTGGCAGAGCTGCCGTGACGCAGAAAGAAAAACGGTATAAACTGTTTATACCGTTTTACTCTCTTTTGCCATGACCAGCACTGCACCCGCAACCAGCACCCCCACCCCCACCGCTGCGGCCACCCCGGCCACGGCCCCTGCCGTGAAGGCCCCCGCAGCCGCCAAGCCTGCAGCCAAGGCCGCCAAAAAGCCGGCGCCCAACGCAGCTGCGGCCAAGGCCCCTGCCGCCAAGCCCGCGCCAGCGGCCAAGCCGGCAGCCAAGGCCGCTGCCAAGCCCAAGGCCGCGGCACCTGCTGCAGCCAAGCCCAAGCCCGCAGCCGCCCCAGTCCCCGCCAAGGAAGCCAAGGCCAAGAAGCCCAAGCTGGTGCGCGACAGCTTCACCATCCCCAAGGACGAGTACGCCGTGGTCGAGACGCTCAAGCAGCGCGCCGCCGCCCTGGCCCAGCCCGCCAAGAAGAGCGAGCTGCTGCGCGCCGGCCTCAAGCTGCTGGCCGGCCTGTCCGACACCGCCTTGCGCAGCGCGCTGCAGGCCGTGCCGTCGATCAAGACCGGCCGCCCGAAGGCCGACGCACCTGCCGCCAAGAACGGCCGCAAGTAAAAAGCGGCCCTCGGGCCGCTGCGTGGTGGTGATTGAAGGTGCTCCCGCCAGGGTCAGACGAACTCTGGCGACTGCACAGCCATCAGCACCGTCTGGCTTTCGTCCATGCGCTGGCGCTGGCGCAGCCACCACACGGCGCCCTTGCGCACCGCGCATTCGGGCGCCTGCATGCCCAGCAACTGCGCAATGGTCTGGCCCAGCACCGGCTGGTGGCCCACGATCAGCACGGCGCCGCGCGCCCGTGGCCACTGCGCCAGCTCCAGCAGGTCCTCGGTGGTGCAGCCGGGCAGCAGCTCGGCGCGCATCTTGAACTTGCGGCCCAGGGCATCGGCCGTCTGCTCGGTGCGTCGGGATGGGCTGGCCAGCACGCGCAGGCCCTCGGGCAACTGGCGGTCCAGCCAGGCGGCCATGCGCGCCGCCTGTTTCTCGCCCCGTGGCGTGAGCGCGCGGGTCAGGTCGTCCGAGCCGTCCTGGGCTTCTTCGGCCTCGGCATGGCGCCACAGGATCAAGTCCATCATCACGTTCCTTGCTGCTCGACCCGCGCCACCGGCACAGGCGGTCCGTAGCGCACCATGAGCGCCGCCTGCGCACCCTGCCCGTCTTCGGGATGGGGTGCCCGGGCATAGGTGCCGTCGGGGTTGAGCGTCCATGCGTCACGGTCGTCGTGCAGGTAGGCCACCAGGCACTCGTCGACGATCTGGCGGCGCAGGCGCGGCTCGGTCACGGGCCAGGCCAGTTCCACGCGGCGCATCATGTTGCGGTTCATCCAGTCGGCACTCGACAGGTACAGGTCTTCCTCGCTGCCGGCGCGAAAGTAGAAAACCCGCGTGTGCTCCAGGAAGCGCCCGATCACCGAGCGCACGCGGATGTTGTCGGTCACGCCCGGCACCTGGGCCGCGAGCATGCAGGCGCCGCGCACGATCAGGTCGATGCGCGCGCCACGCTGGCCGGCCACGATCAGGGCACGCATCAGCGCCTCGTCGGTCAGCGCATTCATCTTCGCGACGATGCGCGCATCCTCGCCCCGGCTGGCGGCCAGGCCCACCTGCTCGATCTTCTCGATCATGCGCCGCTGCAGGTGGAAGGGCGCGAGCAGCAGCTTGCGCAGCTTGGGCGGCCGGTTCTGGCTGGCCAGGTGGTTGAACACACCATCCATGTCGGCCGTGGTGTCCTCGTCGGCCGTGAGGTAGCTCAGGTCGGTGTACAGGCGCGCGGTGCGCACGTTGTAGTTGCCGGTCGACAGGTGCCCATAGCGGCGCAACTGGCGGCCTTCACGGCGCGTCACCAGCAGCATCTTGGCATGGGTCTTGAGCCCCACCACGCCATACACCACCTGCGCCCCGATGGATTCAAGCGCCTCGGCCCAGTTGATGTTGGCCTCTTCGTCGAAGCGCGCCTTGAGCTCCACCACGGCCATGACCTCCTTGCCGCGGCGCACGGCCTCGGTCAGCAGGTCCATGAGTTCGGAGTCGGCGCCCGTGCGGTAGATGGTCTGCTTGATGACCAGCACCTGGGGGTCGTTCACCGCCTCGCGCAGAAAGGCCAGCAGCCCATCGAAGCTCTCGAAGGGCTGGTGCATGAGCACATCGCGCTTGCCCAGCTGCTCCATGATCGAGACCCCCGGCACCAGCTGGCGCGGCCAAGCCGAGCGCCAGGCCGGGAACAGCAGCGCGGGGTCGTTCACCAGGTCCACCAGCTGCGTCAGGCGCACCAGGTTCACCGGGCCGTGCACGCGGTACAGCGCCGGCTCGGGCAGGTCGAACTGCTCGAGCAGGAAGCGCGAGAGGAACTGCGAGCACCCGGCCGAGACCTCCAGCCGCACGGCCTGGCCATAGTGGCGGTGCTGCAGGCCCTGGCGCAGGGCGGTGCGCAGGTTGCGCACAT
Organism: Acidovorax sp. GW821-FHT10A04; assembly: GCF_059415825.1. NCBI lineage: Bacteria > Pseudomonadati > Pseudomonadota > Betaproteobacteria > Burkholderiales > Comamonadaceae > Acidovorax > Acidovorax sp. GW821-FHT10A04. The sequence continues at coordinate 128,525 of NZ_JBWKNZ010000013.1, read as the reverse complement.
CCTCCTCGTCGAGCGCCAGATCGGAGTGGCGCGTGACGCGGAACTGCGAGAACTCCGTGACCTCGCGGCCGGGAAACAGGTCGTCCAGGTGCGCGCGGATGATGCTCGAGAGGCTCACGAACAGCGATTCGCCTTTGGCAGCCAGGCGCGGCGGCATGCGCACCAGGCGCGGCAGCGCACGCGGCACCTTGACGATGGCCACCTCGTTCTTGCGACCGAAGGCATCGTGGCCATGCAGGCGGACGATGAAATTGAGCGACTTGTTGGCCACCTGCGGGAACGGGTGGGCGGGGTCGAGCCCCACCGGGATCAGCAGCGGGCGCACCTCGCGCATGAAATACTCATGCACCCAGGAGCGCTGGGCTGCCGAGCGCTCCCCGTGCGAGACGATGCGAATGCCGTGCCGAGCGAACTCGGGCACCAGGGAGTCGTTGTACAGCGAGTACTGGCGCGCCACCAGGTCATGGGCCTTGGACGCCAGCGCAACGAAGGAGGCCTCTGTATAGACCCCCTTGCCCTCGCCGCTCTTGGCGGCGGTCAGGTGGGCGGCGGCGCGCACCTCGAAGAACTCGTCGAGGTTGGACGACACGATGCACAGGTAGCGCAGGCGCTCCAGCAGCGGCACGTCGGTGCGCACGGCCCAGTCGAAAACGCGCTCGTTAAAGCCCAGGATGCTGTGGTCCCGGTCCAGGAACATCGGCGCCCCCGGCACGGCGGCAGCCACCACTGGCGCAGGCACGGGCTCGGCCGCCGCCTGCAGAGCGGCTTCCTGGCGGTCATCGGGGCTGTCACATTGCGAAATCACAGGTTTTCTGGAGGAGAAGGAAGGCATGGGCACTCGAAAGCCACGGGGAGCGGGTGCCTGCAGTATTTAACGGCCAGATGACAGTGATGTGACAGTTTTTGTGACAGAAACCGCGTCGTCATCTCGGCGTGGACGGGCGGGAACCAGGAATTGCTGGAACAACCGGGCGGTATGTGCCCAGGTGAACTCCAGCGCCCGGTTGCGCGCCTCGTGGCGCGGCACGGCCAGCGCGCTCTGGGCGGCGGTCATCAGGTCCGTGTCCAGCACGCCGCCGCGCGCCTGCCCGCCAGCATGGGCGCCCAGCACTTCCATCGGGCCGTCCTCGAAGTAGGCGGCCACGGGCGTGCCGCAGGCCATGGCCTCCAGCATCACCAGGCCGAAGGTCTCCGAGCGGCTGGGAAAGACGAACACGTCGGCCGCCGCGTACACCCCGGCCAGGGTGGCGCGGTCCAGGATCCCGAGCCAGCGCGCCTGCGGGTAGCGGGCCTTGAGCCGCTCTTCGAGCGGGCCCACGCCACAGATCACCTTGCTGCCCGGCATATCCAGCTGCAAAAAGGCCTCGATGTTCTTCTCGTAGGACACCCGCCCCACATAGAGGGCCACCGGATGGGCCAGGGCACCCACCAAGGGGTGCGGCGTGGCCTCGGCCTGGTAGCTGAAGGCCGTGGTGTCGACCCCGTGCGTCCACTGCCGCAGGTTGCGGAAACCCCGCCGTTCGAGCATCTTGAGCACGCCGACCGTGGGCACCATCACGCCCGACGAAGGCCGGTGGAAGTGCCGGAACAGTGCGTACCCCAGTCCCAGCGGGATGTGCGCTGCGGCATTCAGGATCTCGGGAAAGCGGGTGTGGAAGGCCGTGGTGAAGGCCAGCTTCCTGCGCAGGCAGTAGCGGCGCCCGGCCCAGCCGATGGGGCCCTCGGTCGCCAGGTGGATGGCGTCGGGCTGCAGCTCGTCCAGGATGCGCTGGATCTCCCGGCCCGGCCGGACAGCCAGGTCGATCCCCGGGTAGCCCGGGCAGGGGCGCGTCTTGAACAGGCCCGGCTGGATCACATGCACCTGGTGCCCGGCGCTCTCCATGTGGCGCACCAGTTCCACCAGGGTGGTGACCACGCCATTGATCTGGGGGGACCAGGCGTCGGACAACAAGGCGATTTTCATACGGCCATCTCGCTGCTGCGGGTTTGCGTGTTCGTCTGGTGCCCGGGCACGGTGTGCCACTGCACCAGCTCCAGGCGGCCATCCATGTGCTCGACCAGCGCCGTGTGGCTTTCCACCCAGTCGCCATCGTTGCAGTACAGGATGCCGTCGATCTCGCGCATCTCGGCGCGGTGGATGTGGCCGCAGACCACCCCATCGTGGCCGCGGCGGCGCGCCTCGGCAGCCACGGCCACCTCGAAGTCCGTCACGTAGTTCAGCGCCGTCTTCACCTTGCCCTTGAGATAGGCCGACAGCGACCAGTACGGCAGCCCCATGCGCGCGCGCAGCGTGTTCAGGTGCCGGTTGAGCTTGAGCGTGAACTCGTAGAGGTTGTCGCCCACATAGGCGAGCCACTTGGCGCACTGGATCACGCCATCGAAATAGTCGCCGTGGGTCACCCACAGGGTGCGGCCATCGGCCGTGGTGTGCACCGTGTCCTCGGCCACCTCGATGCCGCCGAACGAATGGCCGACGAAGGCCCGGGCGAACTCGTCGTGGTTGCCGGGCACGAACACCACGCGGCAGCCCTTGCGCGCGCGGCGCAGCAGCTTTTGCACCACGTCGTTGTGGGCCTGGGGCCAGAACCAGCGGCGGCGCAGCTGCCAGCCGTCCACGATGTCGCCCACCAAGTACAGGTGGTCGCTCGGGTGGTGCTTGAGGAAGTCGAGCAGGCCCTCGGCCTGACAGCCGGGCGTGCCCAGGTGCAGGTCGGAGATGAACACCGCGCGCAGGTGGCGGTGGCCCGGTGGATGCGCGTCGTCGGCGTCGGCGGCAGAGTCCTGCCCACCTCCCACGTGTGCAGTCCAGTCGCCGAGCGCGTCGAACGCGGCGCGCATCAGGCCCCCAGGAAGTGCTTGCGGTAACGGGGGTGCAGGTCTGCCAGGCGCATCAGCATGGGCAGGTCTGCAGAATTGAAGTCCGGGTCCCAGGCCGGGGCACCCAGCACCCGCGCACCCAGGCGCAGGTAGCCCTTGATCAGGGCCGGCGGCTCCACGAAGGTGGAGCCGTCGAGCTTCTCGACGGGCAGTGGCAGGCGGGGCAGCACGTGGTATTCGATGGGGGCCAGGTGCGTCTGGCGCACCTGGTTCCAGATGCTGGCGGCCGCGTCGCCGCTGATCACGCCGTTGTGCAGCATGGGGATGCTGGCACAGCCGATCATGGTGTCGAGCTGGTTGCGCACCATGAAGTCGGCCAGCGCGCTCCACAGCGCCATGATCACGCCGCCGTGGCGGTGCTCGGGGTGCACGCAGCTGCGGCCCAGTTCCACCATGCGCGGGCGCAGGGTGCGCAGGCGAGTGAGGTCGAATTCGGTGTCGCTGTAGGTGCTGCCCACGCGGCGCGCCTGCGCGGGGGTCAGGACCCGGTAGGTGCCAATCACCTGCCGGCTGGCCGCATCCCGCACCAGCAGGTGCTCGCAATAGTCGTCGAACAGGTCCACATCGTGGCCGGGCACGGGGGTCGTCAATCGAGCGCCCATTTCCCCGGCAAACACGTCGAACCGGAGCTTCTGTGCCTGGCGGACCTCGTCGAGGTGCCGTGCCCACTCCACCTCCACACCGCCACGCACCGGGATGCCGGCCACCGCGGATTCGGTGCGCTGAATTGCGTCCCTGGAGGGGGCGGCGGGGGCCAGCGGCAGGGTGGGGTTGGGCAAATCGCTCATGGATCAACTCCTTCGTACAAGGCGGCCCCATGGCCGCTGGTGCCCCGGATCACCGGGTGGTGTGCTTCAATGCGATGGAGTTTGGAAGCCGCAGGTGACGCCGGCGTGTCCGCAGGATGTCAATGCCGTGACAAGCGGGATGCACCACGCCCACTGCGCCCTGGGGGTGCCGGCACCTGTGCGGAAAGGGGCCCGGTTACCAGGCGGTTACCGCTGTAAGCCTGGACTGCTACACTTTGGTACATTTTTTTTGGGGCATCGCGCCTCTCCCTCCGGGTCCGGCCGCCATGTCCTTGCTGTCCATTGCCCCAGAACGCCTGCCGTCTGGGGACTCTTCCGACGCGTCTTTGGAGCGCACGCTGCGCGAGCAGCAGATGCTGCTCGAGAGCGCGGGCGTGGGCATCGTGTTCATCCGCCAGCGGGTGGTGGTGCGCTGCAACCCGCGCTATGCGGAGATCTTCGGCTACGAGTCGGCGCAGCGTCTGGCGGGCCTGAGCAGCGAGGCCTTCTACCCCGACCGCGACGCCTTCCGCGCCCTGGGGCGCGAGGCCTACCCGGTGCTCGCCAGAGGCCAGGCCTATCGCGTGGAGCGCCAGATGCGCCGGCGCAACGGGCGGCTGTTCTGGGGCAGCCTCACCGGGCGGCTCATCAACCCGCAGGACACGAGCGAAGGCTCGATCTGGATCCTCGACGACATCGACGAGCACAAGCAGGCCCAGGCCCTGCTGAGCGCCGCCGTGCGCGAAAAGCAGGTGCTATTCGACCAGGCCATGGTCGGCATCGTGTTCCTGCGCGACCGGCACCTGACGCGTTGCAACCGCCATTTCGAGCACATGCTGGGCTACGGCCCCGGTGAGCTGGCGGGCAGTCCCTCGCGCCGCTGGTATGCCAGCGACGAGGACTGGGAGGAGGTGGGCCACCGCTGCTACCCCGTGCTCGCCGCCGGCCAGTCCTACGAGGGCGAGGTGGTCATGTGCCGCCGGGACGGCACGCCGCTCACCTGCGAGGTGCGCGCCAAGTTCATCGATCCCGACGACCCGGACCAGGGATCGATCTGGATCACCATGGACATCTCCGAGCGCAAGCAGGCCCAGGCGGCCCTGGCGCGCGTGCATGAACAACTGGAGCAGCAGGTGCAGGACCGCACGCGCGAGCTGCGCGAGACGGTGGACAACCTGCACCGCGAGATCAGCGACCGCAAGGCCGACCAGGACCGCATCTACTGGCTGGCCCACTACGACCCGCTCACCGGACTGCCCAACCGCACCCTGCTGTCCGAGCGCGCCCAGGAGGCCATCCGCGTGGCGCAGGAGGGCAATACGCCGCTGGCGCTGATCTTCCTGGACCTGGACCATTTCAAGCATGTCAACGACTCGCTGGGCCACCGCGTGGGCGACGCCCTGCTGGTGGAGATCGCCAAGCGCCTGCGCGCCGTGGTGCGCGACAAGGACACCGTCTCGCGCCTGGGGGGCGACGAATTCATCCTGCTGCTGCCGGGCGCCAATGCCCACGGGGCCGCGCGCGTGGCCGGCAAGCTGCAGGAGGCCTCGCGCCAGCACTACCAGATCGACCACCACGAGCTGACCATGGCGCCGTCCATGGGGGTGGCCCTGTTCCCGCAGGACGGCGCCGACTTCGACACGCTGACCCAGTCGGCCGACGTGGCCATGTACCGCGCCAAGCTCGACGGGCGCAACACCTTCCGCTTCTTCACGCCCGAGATGCAGGCCCAGTCGGTGCGCGCCCTGCAGGTCGAGAACGCGCTGCGCCGCGCGCTGGAGCGCGGCCAGCTGTACCTGCACTACCAGCCCCAGATCCACCTGGCCACCGGCCAGGTGCACAGCGTGGAGGCCCTGCTGCGCTGGGACCACCCGCAGATGGGCAGCATCTCGCCCACCGAGTTCATCCCCATCGCGGAGGACAGCGGCCAGATCCTGCAGATCGGCGAATGGGTGCTGCGCACCGCCCTCACCCAGCTCAAGGACTGGCACGCCAACGGTTTTCCGGGGCTGACCATGGCGGTCAACCTCTCGGCGATCCAGTTCCGCCAGCCCCAGTTGCCCGAGCTGGTGAGCCGCATCCTGACCATCTTCGAGCTGCCGCCCGACTGCCTGGAGCTGGAGCTGACCGAGGGCGTGGCCGTGGACGATCCGCACTCGGCCGTGGCCACCATGGACAGCCTGCACTCGCGCGGGGTGCGCATGTCCATGGACGACTTCGGCACCGGCTACTCGTCGCTGAGCCAGCTCAAGCGCTTCCAGATCTTCAAGCTCAAGATCGACCAGTCCTTCGTGCGCGACCTGGGCGATGACGGCAACGACCGCGCCATCGTGAGCGCCATCATCCGCATGGCCCAGGCACTGGGCATGCGCACCACCGCCGAGGGCGTGGAAACGCCAGGCCAGTTGGCCTTCCTGCGCGAGCAGGGCTGCGACGAGGCCCAGGGCTACCTGTTCAGCCGGCCGCTGCCGGCCGATGAACTGGAACTTTTTCTGCGCCAGTACCTGCCCGCGTAGTCCCCCCGCGAGGCCTCAAGACAGCGGTTGCACCACCTGCGCCAGCTGCACGCGGTGCTTTCCGGACCGCTTGGCCTGCAGCATGGCCTCGTCCGCCTCGGCCAGCAGTTCCTGCGCGTCGAGCCGCCCCTGCGACAGCGCGACACCGATGCTCATGCCCACGCGCACGGTCGCGCCGGAGGCCGGCAGGTGCACGGGCTGGCAAACCGCCTGCATCAGGCGATCGAGCACGGCACGCCATTCGTCCCCGGCCACGGGCGTGAGGACCAGCACGAACTCGTCTCCCCCGATGCGCGCCGCCGTGTCCGATGCACGGATGCTGCCGGAGATGCGCCGGGCCAGCTCGACCAGGAGCTGGTCACCCGCATCGTGCCCGAACTGGTCGTTCACGGCCTTGAATCCATCCAGGTCGGAGAAGCACACCGCCACCCCGTGGCCGGCCCGCTGCGCCGCCGCCAGGGCCTGGCGCAGGCGGTCCACCAGCAGCAGGCGGTTGGGCAATTGCGTGAGCGCATCGTGGAAGGCTACGTGCGTCATCTGCGCATGCGCCCGCTTGGCCGCCGAGATGTCCACCGCCATCCAGAAGGTCTCGCTGTCGGACAGGCCCACTCCGCTCAGGTCCACCCAGATGGCCTCGCCGCTCCTGTGCTGCAGGCGCACGTCGGTGCGGTAGTTCTGGCCCCGGCCCAGCCGCAGCGCGGCGGCCTCTTCCACGTTGCGGTAGTCCTCTCCGCGCGCATACAGGGCCTGGACCTCGGTCCCCTCGAGTTCGCCGGGCCCATAGCCCAGCATGCGCTCCATGGCGACATTCTTCCAGGTGATGGTGCGGCCGCTGAGTTTGAGCATGCCCACCAGGTCGCTGTTGAGCATGGCCGACTGCTCGTGCAGCAGTGCCTGTACCTGGCGCAGCGCCTCGTGCTGCGCCGTCACATCGACCGCCACGGTGCGGCTCATCAGGAAGTTGCCCTGCCCGTCCTGTCCATCGCGCACAGCCGTGGAGTTGATGCGCACGAAGCGGCGCGCAGCGCCCGGCGGCGCCAGCTCGACCTCGATCTCGGGCGCCCGCTCCTGCAGGGTGAGCATGAGGAAGTGGTCATGGAAGCGCTGGCGGTGCTCGCCCTGCAGCAGCTCGCTGAAGCGGGTATGGGAGTCCAGGGGCGTGCTGCCCAGCCATTGCTGCAGGGTGGCATTGATGTGTACGACACCGCCATCGGCATCGAGTGAAAAATACCCGCAGGGTGCATGGTCGTAGAGGTCTTGCATGCGCGCCGCGGACTCTTCGACACGCTGCAAGAGGCGCTTCCTGTCGGTGATGTCCCGGGCTGAGCCGAAGATCAGCAACCGTCCGTCGATGTCCACCGCATGCCAGTGCAAGTCGACATCGATGACCTCGCCGTCCGCCCGCCGGTGCTGAACCTCCACACGCTGCCGATCACCATCACGCACTTTGGACAGCCAGCCGCGGATGGCCGTTTCGTTCTGGTTGGCATCCCAGCTGGACACATGCCTGCCCTGCAGCGCCTCCCGGGAAGATCGGTGCATCTGCGCGAACGAATCGCTCATCTCGACCAGGTGTCCCTGGCGGTCGATGATGTGGATGCCGTCACCGGCCACGCGCAAAAGGATCTGTGTGCGCCGGCTCTGCGCCTCCAGGGCGCGCAGGGTGCCCAGTTCGCGCAGCCCCAGCCGGTAGACCACGATGGCGGCAGCGCAGCTCAGCAGCCACATGAGCCCCGCCATCAGCGACAGCGTGCGTGCCTCCTGCGCCAGGGGCTGGAAGAAATGCTGGTTGTTGAGCCCTGCAAAGACGATGAACGGCCAGCCCTGCACTTCACGGTAGGCGACCGTCCGCTCCACTCCATCGGTCGCAGAAGCGGCCGTGTAGACGCCGGATGAAGGCTTGATCGCCAGGGTAGCCCGCAGCTCATCGGAGACCTGGGTCGATCCAATCTCGACATGGACCTCGTTCCCGGGCGACATCCATGCCACGAAACGCAGATCCCGCGTCCGGAGCGTGATGGCGTCGCGCTCACCCAGCTCGTAGCCGTGGAACATCTGTGCAAAGTGGTCCACCCGGATGGTCGCGTACAGGACCCCCGCGAACTGACCATTCACGCGCAGGGGGCGTGCGATGACGATCACCCAGTTGCCTGAGACCTGCGAGACCACGGGTCGGGAAACGATGGGATCGCCCGATACGGACTGGCTGGCCTGCTGGAAGAATTCCCGGCCAGCGATGGACGGTACCATCGCCCCTCCCACCTGATTGCCCCACCGCACGGCGCCCTTCTCATCCGCCAGTCGAAAGCCTTCGGCGCCCCGGAGCAGGTGGCGCCGCTCATCGAGCAGGCGCTGGATGTCGTCGCCCGCCACACGCGAGCCAAATCCGCTGCGCAGGAGGTCATCCATCGTCATCCTGAGCACGGCATCGATCAGGCCCAGCTCGGAGCCCACGTTGGCACCGGTGATCGCCACCAGGCTTTCCGCCGTGGTGCGGGCTCGCTCTTCGTGGTTCTGCCGCGAAGAGGACAGCACCCACAGAACCAGGCCACACAGCAGCGCCGCAAGCAGGGCATTGGCGCCCGTCAGCAATGCCCCCAGCCGGCGGCCGGGTTGCTCGGCGCGCAGGGGCATGGGTGGGGAGTTCTCGGCCATGGACCATGCTAGCTCAAGCCGGGGTCCCGAAATACCGGGCCTTCCCCTGTCCCCACCGGATTGCCGCTGCAAGAGGGCGCACGCGCCGTTGATGCACATCAAGGAGCCCAGCGGCCAGCGGTGGTCCACTCATCGCCAGGCCCGGCCTCCCTCGCCGGGCATGCAAGCGCCTTTTTACCGATGGAGAAATCGACAATGACGACCAGGATGATGATGAAGAGTTCCGCCGCCCTGCTGCTGACCGCCCTGCTCGCCGGTCCGGCGCTGGCCGCCACCTGCGACGTGGAGATCGAAGGCAACGATGCCATGCAGTTCAACAAGCAGAGCATCGCCGTGCCTGCCAGCTGCAAGCAGTTCACCGTGAAGCTCAAGCACGTGGGCAAGCTGCCCAAGACGGCCATGGGCCACAACTGGGTGCTGACCAAGGCGGCCGACGCCCAGGGCGTGGCTGCCGATGGCATGGCGGCCGGTGTGGACAAGGCCTACGTCAAGGCCGGGGATACCCGCGTGATCGCGCACACCAAGGTCATCGGCGGGGGCGAGGCCGACGCGGTGGGCTTCGACGTGGCCAGGCTCAAGGCAGGAGAGGCCTACGCCTGGTTCTGCTCCTTCCCGGGCCATTCCAGCCTGATGAAGGGCACGCTGACGCTGGCCAGGTAAGGCCCGCCCAACCCGGGCTCATCCAGCCAACGCGCGACAGGCAGGCGAGAATCGGGGGCAGAACCCGAAGAAAGTCGCCCATGAGCATCGTTGTCTACTGGCTGGAAGCACCCGGCACTCCCGCCATGCAGGTCTTCGACCCGGGCCAGCTGATGCCGGCCCTGCAGTTCTGCGAAGACAAGCGCAAGGCCGGCAAGCGCCATGTGAGCCTTTCCAGCGAACTCAGCGAGAGCGTGGGGCGTGCCGGGGTGAGCACGGTGCAAGCCCGGCTCCTGCCCGATGGTTCGCCCTACGACTGGACCAAGTCCCACCGTGGCGCCGGACCCGAGCCCACAGGCGGCACGGGTTGATGTCCGAAACGGGGGCACCGTCCCTGCCTCTGCGCCCGCCCCTGCTCGACCAGGTGCTGCGCACGGCTGCACGCCGCTACCGGCTGCCTGCAGAGCCTGAGGCAGGACCCCAGGCCGGCCCCACGGCCGCCATGGCCCTGGCCCTCGAACAGGTGCGCCGGGCCCGGGCCGGCGCGCAGCGCCCCGATGCGGCCACGCGGCAGTCGTTCCTGGAGGCCCTGGCCCACCTGATCCGCGAGGCCACGCGCACGGAGGATGGGGACGCGGCCTACCAAGCCACTGTGCTCGCACGCCAGGCCCCGCAGGTGCAGGAATGCATCGACCTGCAGAACCACGCCGAGCAGGACCGCCGGCAGCTGCGCGCGGGCGCCAATGCCGTGGCACACCCCGCCAGGCGCCAGCACTGCGACCCCGGTGCACTGCGCGAGGCCCTGGAGCGCCTGCACGCCCAGGCGGAGTCCGGGCAGTGGGCCGCACTGGGCGATACGCTGCGGCAGTTGCTTGCCATGGCGCAGACCGCCGATGCGCCTGCGCTGCAGCGCAGCCTGGCCCGGCTGCTGGAAGGCCCCGCCCTGGCACGCCTGCAGCGCGCCGGCGCGCTGCAGGACGACCCGCAGGTACAGGCCTACCAGCGCCTGCGCGACCGGCAGGGCCCCCGCCCGGGCACGGCCGAAGCCAGCGCCTATGGCGACATGGCGCAGCAGCGCGGTGCCGCCATGGAAACCCTGGCCGCCCGGGCCCTGGAGGCTCTGGCGCAGCGACTGGACCGGGCCGAGGGCACGCACGGTGCCTGGCGCGTGGTGACCTCGCTGCGGGTGCCGCCCTCCATCCCCGCCAGCGCCGAGCGCGCCAAGAGCGAATGGGATGCCGTGCTGCTGCACCAGGCCCCCGGCACTGCGGGCCAGCCACCGGCCTGGGATGTCTGCCTGCTGCTGGAGGCCAAGGCCTCGGTGGATGCCGTGGCGAGCGATTTTTCGCGCCTGCGGCGCGGCCTGCGCCTGCTTGGCCATGCCGACGCGGGCACGGCGTACACCTTCCTCAGCCGAGAGGGCGAAGTGCGGCTGCGCGGCGCCTCCCTGGGCGCCCTGGACAGGCCGGACACGGATCTGCGGGCCACGGTGCTCTACTGCACCGACGCCCCCGCCCCGCCAACACCCCACCTGCTTGCCGCCGCAAGCCGCATGCAGCTGCTCGGCGCCGCCCAGAGCCTGGCGTTCGCCACCGCACTGGCCGAGGGCCGGCCGGCCGATGTGCAGGACCTGGAGCCCGTCTGGCAGGCCCTGCTGGAATCACCGCAGTGGGAACCCGTGCTGCAGCAGTACCCCACGCTGCGCTGCGTGCGGGAGCTGATGGTGCACGTGGACGACCTGGCGCAGGCCGTGCAAGGCTGAGCGACCTGCCAGTCAGTCGATTGCCTCCCGGTCCGCGCGATCGGGGTGTGCCGCCAGCTCCTCGAGCAGGCGCGGCACCAGCACGTTGCGCGAGGCCGCCTGCCAGACCCCATAGGCCTCGGACTGCCGGCCCGAACCAGCCAGCGGCCGGAACACCGCACCCGGCAGGGCGCAGTGCCGCATCGCATCGGGCACCAGGGCCACGCCCATGCCCTGGGACACCAGGGACACCACGGCCAGCCAATGCCGCACCTGCATGCGCACCTCGGGGTAGAAGCCTGCGTCGGCACAGACCGAGAGGATTCGCGCGTGGTAGTCGGGCGACGCACTGCGCGAGAACAGCACGAACGGCTCGTCCTTGAGCTGGCCCACCGCCACCGCGCGCTTCCTGGCCAGCCGATGACCTGCGGGCAGGCAGGCCACGAAAGGCTCGGACACCAGCAGGCGGCAGTCGAGCTCGGCCGGCACGCGGTGCGTGTGGGCAAAGCCGATGTCCAGCCGGTCGTGAAGCAGCTCGGCCATCTGCTCGGCGGAGTTGAGCTCGGTCAGAGTGACCCGCACGGCCGGGTGCGCGGCCTGGAAGCGCACCAGCGCCTGCGGCAGGCCGCGGTAGAGCATGGAGCCGACGAAGCCGATGCGCAGCCGGCCGGCCGCCCCCTGGGCCACCTGGCGCGCCTCGGTGGCGGCCTCCTGGGCCGCCTGCAGCAGGCTCAGCGCCGAGGCCTGCAGCGCCTGCCCTGCCGGCGTGAGGCGCACGGCCTTGCTGCTGCGCTCGAACAGCTGCGCGCCCACCGAATCCTCTAGCTGGCGGATGGCCACGCTCAGCGGCGGCTGGGAGATGGCCAGGCGCCGGGCGGCCCGTCCGAAGTGCAGTTCCTCGGCCAGGACAACAAAGTACCGAAGATGGCGCAGTTCCATCGCAAACCCTTTACCGATATTCAAATCGGAATGAACAAGACCTAATCAATATTAGACAAGAATTGATCACCGGCCAAGAATCGCGGCAAAGGAGACACGCCATGCCCACCCGTTCTTCGCCATCCGACGCGGTCCACGACCACCCCGTGCCCGACCGCCATGGCGCCAGCCTCTACGACAGCGACACCGAACTGCACCGGCTGCTGGCGCTCTACCTGCCGGCCGACCTGCTGGCGCACATGCGCCCGCATTTCGAGCGGCTGGGCGCGCTGGCCGGTGGCGTGCTGGACGAACTGGCCGGCACCGCCGACAGGAACCCGCCCACCCTGTCGCTGCGCACCCGCACGGGCATCGACCTGCAGACGGTCCACAAGCACCCGGCCTACGTGGAGATGGAGCGGCTGGCCTTCAGCGAGTTCGGCCTGGCCGCGATGTCGCACCGCGAGGAGACGCTGGGGTGGAAGGGGCGCATGCCGCCGCTGGTCAAGTACGTGCTCACCTACCTCTTCGTGCAGGCCGAGTTCGGCCTGTGCTGCCCGGTGTCGATGACCGACTCGCTGGCGCGCACCCTGAAGAAATTCGGCAGCCCCGAGCTGGTCGCGCGCTTCCTGCCGCGCCTGCAGCACCTGGACTTCGACCGCGTGGCCCAGGGCGCCATGTTCATGACGGAGCAAGCCGCCGGCTCGGACATCGCGGCAACGCAGACGCGCGCCTGGCTCGATGGGCAGGGCCAATGGCGCCTCACCGGCGACAAGTGGTTCTGCTCCAACCCCGATGCCGATTTCGCGATGGTGCTGGCGCGCTGCGATGGCGGCAGCCCGGGCCTGAAGGGGGTCTCGCTGTTCCTGCTGCCCCGCCTGCTCGATGGCGGGGTGCCCAACCACTACCGCATCCTGCGGCTCAAGGACAAGCTGGGCACGCGCTCCATGGCCAGTGGCGAGATCCGGCTCGAAGGGGCGCTGGCCTACCTGGTCGGCGAGCAGGGCCGGGGTTTCGTGCAGATGGCCGACATGGTGAACAACTCGCGCCTGTCCAACGGCGTGCGCGCAGCCGGCCTGATGCGCCGCGCCGTGGCCGAGGCCGAGCACATCGCCCGCGAGCGCCGGGCCTTCGGCAAACCCCTGCAGGACATGCCGCTGATGCAGCGCCAGTTGCACAAGCTGGTGCTGCCCGCCGAGCAGGCCCGCAGCATGGTGTTCCAGACCGCCCAGGCGCTGACACGCTCCGACGCGGGCGAGGCCGCTGCCTATCCCCTGCTGCGCATCCTGACGCCGCTCATCAAGTTCCGCGCCTGCCGCGATGCGCGCAAGGTGACCGGCGATGCCATGGAGGTGCGCGGCGGCTGCGGCTACATCGAGGAGTGGAGCGATCCCCGCCTGGTGCGCGACGCGCACCTGGGCTCGATCTGGGAGGGCACCAGCAACATCGTGGCCCTGGACGTGGTCCGCGCGGTGAAGCGTGAGGGCTCGCTGCCCGTGCTGCAGGCCCATTGCGAGGCGCTGCTAGACGACGCTGCCATCGCGCCGGGCTTTGCGGCCGCGCTGCGCGGTGCGCTCGCCCGCGCGGCAGCGCTGGCCCTGCTCGCGGCCGACGAGGGCGGCGATGTGCTCGCGCGCCAGGCCGCCTCGGCGCTCTACCACGTCACCAGCGCCATCGCCATGGCCTGGGAGGGCGCACGCGGTGGTTCCGCGCAGCGCATCGAATGGGCGCAGCTGGTGCTGCTGCACCGCGTGCTGCCGCGCGACCCGCTGGCCCCGGCGCACCTGCCGCTGGAATGGACCGGCGGCGCCGCGAACGCCGTGCCGGCCTGATCGACCGCTTTCCCACGACAACACGGAGACACACCGATGCGACTTCTCACCACCCTCGTGCTCGCCAGCGCCGCTGCACTGCCGCTGATGCCGCTGGCGCACGCCGACACCTTCCCGGACCGTCCCATCACGCTGGTGATCCCCTTCCCGCCTGGCGGCCCCACCGATGCCATGGCACGCACGCTCGCGGCCGAGATGAAGGACCGGCTGGGCCAGCCGATGGTGGTGGAAAACCGCGCCGGAGCGGGTGGCAACATCGGCGCGGAGTACGTGGCACGCGCGGCGGCCGATGGCCAGACCCTGCTGTTCGGCACCTCGGGCCCGCTGGCCATCAACGCCAGCCTCTACCGCAAGATCGGCTACGACCCGGTGAAGAGCTTTGCCCCGGTGATCCAGGTCGGCCACCTGCCCAACATCCTGGTGGTGAACCCCGCGGTGCCCGCCAGGACCGTGAAGGAGCTGATCGCCTACGCCAAGGCCTCGCCGGGCAAACTGAGCTATGCCTCGTCGGGCAACGGGGCCTCGTCGCACCTGGCGGGCGTGCTGTTCAATGCCTCGGCCGGCGTGGACCTGCAGCACATCCCCTACAAGGGCACGGGCCCGGCGCTGACCGACCTGCTCGGCGGGCAGGTGACCATGAGCTTCACCGACGTGCTCACCGCGCAGCCCTACGTCAAGAGCGGCAAGCTGCGGGCCCTGGGGGTCACCACGGCAGAACGCTCGCAGGCGCTGCCCGAGGTGCCGACCGTCGCCGAGCAGGGCGTCCCGGGCTACGACGTGAGTGTCTTCTTCGGCATCGTGGCGCCTGCAGGCACGCCGCCCGAGCGCATCGCCAAGCTCAACAAGGCCTTCATCGAGGTGCTGAACACCGCCAAGGTCAAGCAACTGCTCGCCTCCCAGGGACTGGAGCCCGCCCCCTCGCCCAGGCCTGAGCAACTGGGCCGGTTCATCGAGGCGCAAATGGCCAAATGGGCCGGCGTCGTCAAGCAGTCCGGCGCACAACTCGACTGAGGCCCCCATGACTCCCTCCGATTCCCTTCCCCGCGGCGCGCTGGCCGGCGTGCGCGTGCTGGACATCTCGCGCATCCTCGGCGGCCCCTACTGCGGCCAGATCCTGGGCGACCACGGCGCCGACGTGCTCAAGGTGGAGCCCCCGCAGGGCGATGACACCCGGACCTGGGGCCCGCCCTTCAAGGACGGCGTCGCCTCGTACTACCACGGGCTCAACCGCAACAAGCGCTGCATGCACCTGGACCTGGGCAGTCCCGAGGGCCGCGAGGCGCTGCTGGCGCTGGTGGCCGAGGCCGATGTGCTGATCGAGAACTTCAAGTCCGGCACGATGGAGCGCTGGGGCATCGGCTACGAAACGCTTTCAGAGCGTTTCCCGCGCCTGGTGTGGTGCCGCGTCACGGGCTTCGGGTCCGATGGTCCGCTCGGCGCCCTGCCCGGCTACGACGCGGCGGTGCAGGCCCTGGCGGGCATCATGAGCATCAATGGCGAAGCGCAAGGAGGACCGCTGCGCGTGGGCCTGCCCGTGGTGGACATGGTGACCGGCCTGAACGCCGTCATCGGCGTGCTGCTGGCGCTGCAGGAGCGGCAGCGCAGTGGCCGCGGGCAGTTCGTCGAAGCCGCGCTGTACGACAGCGGCCTGTCGCTGCTGCACCCGCATGCGGCCAACTGGTTCCTGGACGGCAACACGCCCCGGCGCACGGGCAATGCGCACCCCAACATTTACCCCTACGACACCCTGGCCACCCGAACGCAGCCGCTGTTCGTCGCCGTGGGCAACGACCGCCAGTTCGCCAGCCTGTGCCGCTGCATCGGTGTGCCGGCACTGGCGGACGACCCCCGCTATGCCCGGGCCGGCGACCGTTCGGTGAACCGCGTGGCGCTGAAGGCCGTGCTGGAAGACGCGATGAAGGATTTCGACGGCAGTGCGCTGGTGGACACGCTGATGGCCGCAGGCGTGCCCGCCGCGCCGGTGCTGTCCGTCGATGCGGCGCTGGCGCACCCGCACACCGCGCACCGGCAGATGGTGGTGGACCTGCCGGGCGGCTACCGCGGCATCGGGGCGCCGGTGAAGCTCAGCCGCACGCCGGCCACTTATCGCCATGCCCCGCTGACGCCAGGCACGAGCTTCGAGGGCTGATCGCCCCCGGGGTTCTCAGCGGATCGGGAAGGCGTACATCAGCCCGTTCTTGTTCCACTGGTTGTTCAGGCCGCGCTGCAGGCCCAGCGCGGACTTGGGGCCCACGTTGCGCTCGAAGATCTCGCCGTAGTTGCCCGTGGTCTTGACCGCGCGGGCCAGCCAGTCGCGGTCCAGGCCCAGCAGCTTGCCGGTGTCTTCGGTGGTGCCCAGCAGGCGCTGCACCACGGGGTCGGTGCTGCCGGTCTTCTGGCGGTCCACCGAGGCCTGGGTCACGCCGTACTCCTCGGCCTCGATGAGGCCGTAGACCACCCACTTGACGATGGCGAACCATTCGTCGTCGCCGCGGCGCACCATGGGGCCGAGCGGCTCCTTGGAGATCAGCTCGGGCAGCACGGCATGTTCGGCAGGGTTCTTGGCCTCCTTGTTGCGCACCGAGGCCAGGCCCGAGGCGTCGGTGGTGTAGCCCACGCAGCGCCCGGCAAAGTACGCCGCGGTGGCGGCCTCGACCTTCTCGAACACGGCGGGCTTGATGCCCAGGTCGTGGGTCTTCGAATAGTCGACGAGGTTCTTCTCGGTGGTGGTGCCCGACTGCACGCACACCGTCTGGCCCTTGAGCTGCTTCATGCTCTTGATGTTGCTCTTCTTGAGCACCATCACGCCCTGCCCGTCGTAGTAGGTCACGGCGGTCTGGTGCAGGCCCATGGACGCATCGCGGGTGAGCGAAAAGGTGGTGTTGCGCGAGAGCACGTCGATCTCGCCCGACTGCAGCGCCGTGAAGCGCTGCGAGGTGCTCAGCGGCACGAACTTGACCTTTTCGCCATCGCCCAGCACCGCCGCCGCCACCGCGCGGCAGATGTCCACGTCGAGGCCCGACCAGCGGCCGCCGGTGTCGGCGACCGAAAAGCCGGCCAGCGCCGTGTTGACACCGCAGACCACCAGGCCCCGGGCCTTGATGCTGTCCAGCGTCTTGCCGGCATGGGCCGACCAGGGGGCTGCGGCACAGGTGGCGGCAAGGAGCAGGCGGGCGACTGCGGCGCCCAGGGGGGAATGGGTCATGAAAGGCGTGCTCCTTGGAAAATGCAGTCGCGGTGCCTTGTGTGCACCGCCGGCCGCCACCTTGTGGGTGCGAGATTCTGGACGATACCGGCTGTGCACCTGCATCGGGATTTACGAGGATGGAAGCAGCCCACAGGCTACACGGATCGCGCCGCCGTGGCCGCAAGCAAACAGCTGCTTACAAAGACCGGGCCGTGCCGGCCCGGTGGAGCTCAGGCCAGTTTCTTCTGCAGAAACTGCGCCTGGCCCATGGCCGGGTCGAGTGCATACGGCGCAAAGCCCTCGCGCAGGTACAGCGCCATGGCACTGGTGTTGCCCGAAAGCACCTCCAGCGTGAGCTTGCAGGCCCCGCGCTCACGCGCCATGGACTCGACGAGCGCCAGCATGCGCTGGGCGATGCGCTGGCCGCGCCAGCCCGGGGCCACCACCACGTCGTGCACGTTGACCAGGGGCTGGCAGGCAAAGGTGGAAAAGCCCTCGAAGCAGTTGACGAGACCCACGGGCACGGGCGCCGTGTCCGCGCCCTGCTGCGCCCAGGCGATCACGCTGAAGGCCTGGGGGCGCTGCTGCAGTGCAGCGGGCAGGCCCTGCAGCACCTGCCCGGCCAGCGGCTGGCCGCCACCGGCAGGATCCCGGGCATAGCCGTCGAGCAACTGCACCAGGGCCCGGGCATCGCCGGGGTGGGCATAGTCCACGCGGCGCACCTCGATCGCTACGTCGGCCATGGCATCAACCGGCACGCGCGGCATCGACCAGGCGCTGGGCGCTGCGGCTGGCCAGTTGGGCTTCGCGCGCCTCGACCATCACGCGCAGCAGGGGCTCGGTGCCGCTGGCACGGATCAGCACGCGGCCGGTGGTGCCCAGCTCCTGCTTCACGGCCTCTGTCTCGCGGGCCAGCAGCTGGTTGGACTTCCAGTCCTGCCCTGGCGCCAGCCGCACGTTGAGCAGTACCTGGGGGTACAGGGTGACGTCGCTGAGCAGATCGGGCAGCTTTTTGCCGCTGCGCACACAGGCCTGCAGCACCTGCAGGGCGCTGACCAGTCCATCGCCCGTGGTGTGGCGGTCCAGCGCCAGCAGGTGGCCCGAGCCCTCGCCGCCCAGCGTCCAGCCGTGGCGTGCCAGCTCTTCGAGCACGTAGCGGTCGCCCACCTTGGCGCGCACGAACTGCACGCCGCGCTGCTGCAGCGCCACCTCCACCGCCATGTTGGTCATGAGGGTGCCGACCACGCCGGGCACTTCCTCGCCGCGGCCCAGGCGGTCGGCCGCCATCAGGTACAGCAGCTCGTCGCCGTTGTACAGGCGGCCCGAGGCATCCACCATCTGCAGGCGGTCGGCGTCGCCGTCCAGTGCAATGCCGTAGTCGGCGCGGTTGGCGCGCACCGAGCGCACCAGCGCCTCGGGGTGGGTGGCCCCCACCTCGTGGTTGATGTTCAGGCCGTCGGGCGCGCAGCCGATGGACAGCACCTCGGCGCCCAGTTCATGGAACACCTTGGGTGCCACCTGGTAGGCGGCGCCATGGGCACCGTCCACCACGATCTTCAGGCCCTTGAGCGTGAGGTCCTGCGGGAAGGTGCTCTTGCAGAACTCGATGTAGCGGCCCGCGGCGTCGTCGAGCCGGCGCGCCTTGCCCAGGCTGGCCGAGTCGGCCCACACCGGGGCCTCTGCCAGGGCGGCCTCTACCGCCAGTTCCCAGGCGTCGGGCAGCTTGGTGCCCTGGGCGCTGAAGAACTTGATGCCGTTGTCGGGGAAGGCGTTGTGGCTGGCGCTGATCACCACGCCCAGGCTGGCGCGCTGCGCGCGCGTGAGGTAGGCCACGCCCGGCGTGGGCAACGGGCCGAGCAGCACCACGTCCACCCCGGCGGAGTTGAAACCGGACTCCAGCGCGCTTTCGAGCATGTAGCCCGAGATGCGCGTGTCCTTGCCGATCAGGACGGTGGGGCGCTCTTCGGTGCGGCGCAGCACGCGCCCCACGGCATGGGCCAAGCGCAGCACGAAGTCGGGGGTGATGGGGGCCTGGCCCACGGTACCGCGGATGCCGTCGGTGCCGAAATACTGGCGTGTCATGGGTGGAATCTCCTCGGGTTCTATCGTTTTTTTGGTTTGCCATGCGCCTGCCATCGGCGCACGGCCTTCATGGCTGTGCCTGCTGCTCCATCGCCTGCCACACGGCCAGGGCGCTCACTGTCTCGGCTACGTCGTGCACGCGCACGATGCGCGCACCGTTTACCACGGCCAGCAGTGCCGCCGCCACGCTGGGCAGCATGCGCTCCCCGGCCACGGCCAGCCCCGTCACCGCCCCCAGGGACGACTTGCGCGACCAGCCGGCCAGCACGGCATGGCCCGTGGCCACCAGCTCCTGCTGCCGTGCCAGCAGGGCAAAGTTCTGCTCCACCGTCTTGCCGAAGCCGATGCCAGGGTCCAGCGCAATGCGCTCCCGGGCCACGCCCAGGGCCTGCAGGCCGTCGGCCGCCCGCGCCAGGAACGACAGCACCTCGCGCACCACGTCGCCCGCCATGGGCGCCACCTGCATGGTCTGCGGGTCGCGGTGCATGTGCATCAGGCAAACCCCGCACAGGGGATGGCCGGCCACCACGGCCGCCGCGCCGGGCTGGCGCAGCGCCCACACGTCGTTGACGATGTCGGCCCCCAGGTCGAGCACGGCCTGCATCACCCCGGGCTTGTAGGTGTCCACCGAGACCGGCACGCCCAGCGACACGGCGCCCTGCACCACCGGCAGCACGCGGGCCAGTTCCTCGGCCAGCGGCACCGCCGGGCTGCCGGGGCGTGTGGATTCACCGCCGACATCGAGGATGTGGGCGCCGTCTTTCACCAGCTGTTCGCAATGCCGCAGCGCCGCCGCCGTGCTGGCATGCTGCCCGCCATCCGAGAAGGAATCGGGCGTGACGTTGACGATGCCCATGACCTGCGGCCGGGCAAGGTCGATGGCGAAGCGGGAGGTCTGCCAGAACATGGAAAAAGGGGGGGGGTGCACCGCCAGGGGCGCACCGGCAGGGGGAATGAAGGGACGTGGATGCGGATGGGGCGAAGAAGGGAGCAGAGCAGGCCCAGCCACGAAAAACGGGGCACTGGGCCCCGTTGGTGCGGTTGAACCGCTGGTTCGCCTGCCTCGCCTGGCCCTGTCAGGCGGCCGACGGTGCTGCCGGTGCAGCCTCGGTGGCCACGGCAGGTGTGCCGCCGCCCGGGGTGTCGCCACCCGACGAAGGCGTGCGTGGCGTCCAGTCCTTGGGGGGACGGGGCGGCTTGCCGGCCATGATGTCGTTGAGCTGTTCCATATCGATGGTTTCCCATTCGAGCAGGGCCTTGGCCATGGCGTGCATCTTGTCGCTGTTCTCTTCGATCAGGCGGCGCGCCAGGTCGTACTGTTCATCGATGATGCGGCGCACTTCGCTGTCGACCTTTTCCATGGTCTGCTCGCTCATGTTCGTGGTCTTGGTGACCGAGCGGCCCAGGAAGACTTCGCCCTCGTTCTCGGCGTAGACCATGGGGCCCAGGGCCGTGGTCATGCCGTAGCGGGTGACCATGTCGCGCGCGATGTGCGTGGCACGCTCGAAGTCGTTGCTGGCGCCAGTGGTCATCTGGTTCATGAACACTTCTTCGGCGATGCGGCCACCGAACAGCATGCTGATCTGGTTGAGCATGTATTCGCGGTCGTAGCTGTAGCGGTCCTGCTCGGGCAGGCTCATCGTCACGCCCAGAGCACGGCCACGGGGGATGATGGTGACCTTGTGCACCGGGTCGCACTTGGGCAGCAGCTTGCCGATCAGGGCGTGGCCGGCTTCGTGGTAGGCCGTGTTGCGGCGCTCTTCCTCGGGCATGACCATGCTCTTGCGCTCGGGGCCCATGAGGATCTTGTCCTTGGCCTTCTCGAAGTCCTGCATCTCCACGGTGCGGGCGTTGCGGCGAGCAGCCATCAGGGCCGCTTCGTTGCACAGGTTGGCCAGGTCGGCACCGCTCATGCCGGGCGTACCGCGGGCGATGATGCCCGGAGCCACGTCCTGGCCGATCGGGATCTTGCGCATGTGCACGTTCAGGATCTGCTCGCGGCCACGGATGTCGGGCAGCGTCACGTAGACCTGGCGGTCGAAACGGCCGGGGCGCAGCAGGGCGGCGTCCAGGATGTCGGGGCGGTTGGTGGCAGCCACCACGATCACGCCGAGGTTGGTCTCAAAGCCGTCCATCTCGACCAGCATCTGGTTCAAGGTCTGTTCGCGCTCGTCGTTGCCACCACCCAGGCCGGCGCCACGCTGGCGGCCCACGGCGTCGATTTCATCGATGAAGATGATGCAGGGGGCGTTCTTCTTGGCGTTGTCGAACATGTCGCGCACACGGGCCGCGCCCACGCCGACGAACATTTCCACGAAGTCCGAACCCGAGATGCTGAAGAACGGCACCTTGGCTTCGCCCGCGATGGACTTGGCCAGCAAGGTCTTGCCGGTGCCGGGCGGGCCGACCAACAGCAGGCCGCGCGGAATGCGGCCGCCGAGCTTCTGGAACTTCTGCGGGTCCTTGAGGAAGTCCACGACTTCCTTGACTTCTTCCTTGGCCTCGTCGCAGCCGGCCACGTCCGCGAACGTGACCTGGTTGTTGTTCTCGTCGAGCATGCGCGCCTTGCTCTTGCCGAAGCTGAAGGCACCACCCTTGCCGCCGCCCTGCATCTGGCGCATGAAGTACACCCACACGCCGATGAGCAGCAGCATGGGGCCCCAGCTGACCAGCAGGGTCATGAGCAGGGAGCCTTCCTCGCGGGGCTTCACGTCGAACTTGACGTTGTGGCTGATCAGGTCGCCCACGAGGCCACGGTCCAGCACGGAGGCGTTCGTACGGATCTTGCGGTCGTCGTTGGTGACGGCCACGATCTCGCCGCCGCTCAGCCCTTCCGGGATGGTGGCGCTCTTGATACGATTGTTACGAACTTCCTCGAGGAATTCGGAGTACCCGATATGTCCTGCGCTGGCGCCGCCACGGGTGTCAAACTGCTTGAACACCGTGAACAGCACCATGGCAATGACCAGCCATACGGCAATTTTTGAAAACCACTGATTGTTCAAGCGGGGCTCCAGTTGCAAGGGAGAAAGGGCGACGGTCACAAAGCCGTCACGGCCTATATGTGGCCCATTTTAGGTCTTTCAAGCCAAGGCGCCATGGCTATTCCCCCTAGCGGCCATGGGCACCGCTCGGGATTTGCGGGGGTTTTTCACATATTCGCGCGCGTTTTGCCCCCGACATGCATCCACTGTTCTGGATTTTCGGCGTTTCAAGCCGCTTTCTTGAGCCCCATGCCGACGAGGAAGGTTTCCGACGATTTGTCGCGCGAGGCCTTGGGTTTGACGGGTTTCACGACCTTGAAAGTCTGCTTGAACAGCGTGACCAAGTCGCTGTAGCCGCTGCCATGGAACAGCTTGACCACCAGCGCCCCGTCGGGCTTGAGGTGGGCCGTCGCGAAATCCACCGCCAGCTCCACCAGATGGGAAATGCGGGCAGCGTCGGCCGATTCAATGCCCGAGAGATTCGGCGCCATGTCCGAGACCACGACGTCCACCACCCGGCCCTCCAGCGCCGCCTCCAGCTGGGCGAGCACCGATTCCTCGCGGAAATCGCCGTTCAGGAAGGTCACGCCCTCGATGGGCTCCATGGGAAGGATGTCCAGCGCGATGATGTTGCCATTGAGCTGCCCCGTGGCCGCGCCGCTGGGCGACAGGCGCCGGCGCACGTACTGGCTCCAGGCGCCCGGGGTGGAGCCCAGGTCCACCACGGTATTGCCGGGCTTGATCAGGTGCAACTGCTCGTCGATTTCCTTGAGTTTGTAGGCCGCACGGGCCCGAAAACCCTCTTTCTGGGCCAACTTGACATAGGTGTCGTTGACGTGGTC
Organism: Acidovorax sp. GW821-FHT10A04; assembly: GCF_059415825.1. Lineage (NCBI taxonomy): Bacteria > Pseudomonadati > Pseudomonadota > Betaproteobacteria > Burkholderiales > Comamonadaceae > Acidovorax > Acidovorax sp. GW821-FHT10A04. The sequence goes on along the minus strand of NZ_JBWKNZ010000013.1, from coordinate 105,464 downwards.
GTTGAGCCACGCCTTGTTGACCTTCTTGCTTTGGGTTTTAACTTTCATTGTGTTTTTCTTTCAGCCTCGATAATACGGCCCATGCCCCAAATTCAATTGACCCCCGCCGAGCGCCGGGAACACCGCGCCAACGCCCACCATCTCGACCCCGTGGTGCTCGTGGGCGGCGACGGCCTGACCCCCGCCGTCCAGAAGGAAATCGACGCCGCCCTGAATGCCCACGGGCTGATCAAGGTGCGCGTCTTCGGCGACGACCGTGCCGCGCGCGAGCTGATGTACCAGCAGCTCACGGCCGACCTGAACGCCGCCCCGATCCAGCACATCGGCAAGCTCCTGGTGCTGTGGCGCCCTCAGCCTGCCAAGGAGCGCACCATCGACGAGGACCGCATGCCTGGCCCGCGCGACGTGAAGGTCCTGAAATACAGCAAGCGCGCCGGCCAGCGCCCCGAGGTCAAGCAGCTGCGCGTGCTGGGCAACCAGCGCCTGACGCCTGGCGGCCAGATCAAGCGGGCCAAGAAGCCCAAGCTCAAATCCGTCAAGAAACGCCAGGCCGACTGATCCGAATGGTCGTCGCCGCCACGCCTGCTGGCAGCGCTGCGGCCCCCGGGGGCCAGCGCCACGTCATCTGCATGAAATGGGGCACGAAATACGGCCCCGAATACGTCAACCGGCTCTATGCCATGGTGCGCAGGCACCTGTCGGGCCCGTTCCATTTCGTCTGCCTCACCGACAACAGCGCAGGCATCCGCAGCGAGGTGCAGTGCCTGCCCATCCCGCCACTGGACCTGCCCGCGGGCATCCCCGAACGCGGCTGGACCAAGCTCGTCACCTTCAGCGCCGACCTGCACGGGCTCAGGGGCACGGCCCTGTTCATGGACGTGGACGTGGTGGTCACCGGTTCGCTCGATGGTTTCTTCACCGAGCCGGGCGAATTCCTCATCATCCACGATTACAAGCGCCCCTGGCGCATCACCGGCAATTCGTCGGTCTACCGCTTCGAGTTGGGCGCGCACCCCGATGTGCTCGATTACTTCCGCGGCCACTTCGCCGAGATCCGCGAGCAGTTCCGCAACGAGCAGGCCTACCTGTCGGATTTCCTGCACCGCCAGGGCAAGCTCGCCTACTGGCCCGCAGCTTGGTGTCCGAGCTTCAAGTACCACGGCATCCCTGCCTGGCCCAGCAACTACTGGAAAACACCCTCCGTGCCGCCAGACGCACGCATCGTGATCTTCCACGGCGAGTGCAACCCGCCCGACGCGCTGGCCGGCCGGCGCAACCGGCGTTTTCGCTACATCCGGCCCGCCACCTGGGTGGCGGAGCACTGGCACGAGTGATCAGGCCCCGGGCTGGGCGGCTGCCGGCCCGGCTTCGCCATTGACCGAGGCCGGCGGGACCTGCACGGTGCGCCACAGCACCACCAACGCACATATCCACTGCAGCACGTACATGCCCGTGCCCACGGAATGCCACAGGCGCAGGTCCTGCCGCGCCACGATGCGCGGCGACACGCCGAACTGAACCAGCAGGGCGAGCAGCAGACCCCCGAGCACGAAACCCAGCGCCGCCTTGGCCCAGGGCTCCTGGACTTCTTCATGCCGGCGCCGGGAGATGAGCAGCAGCAACATGCAGCAGGCGATCGTGACCCAGGTCTGCGCCGCGAACAGCTTGGCCGCCATCTGCCCGGCGATCGCAGCCGAGGGCAGGTGGGCGAACAGCAGGGGCACCACCAGGAAACCCACGGTGGTGAGACTGCCCCACCACAGGGCGGCAGCCAGGGCCGGAAGGCGCGCAGCGGTCATGAAAGCAAAAAGGCCTGGCCTCAGACGTAGCTGACGGCCACCACTTCGTAACGGCGAACGCCACCGGGCGCCTGCACTTCGGCGGTATCGCCCTCTTCCTTGCCGATCAGCGCGCGCGCGATGGGGCTGGAAACGTTGATCAGGCCCTGCTTGAGGTCGGCCTCGTCCTCGCCCACGATCTGGTAGGTCACCGTATCGCCGGTCTCTTCGTCCTCGAGCTCCACCGTGGCGCCGAACACCACCTTGCCGCCCGCATCCACCGCGGTCGGATCGATGATCTGCGCGGCGGACAGCTTGCCTTCCACTTCCTGGATGCGGCCTTCGATGAAGCCCTGGCGGTCCTTGGCAGCTTCGTACTCGGCGTTCTCGCTCAGGTCCCCCTGGGCGCGGGCGTCGGAAATGGCCGTGATCACCCAGGGGCGGTCCACGGTCTTCAAGCGGTGCAACTCTTCGCGCAGCTTCTCCGCGCCGCGCTTGGTGATGGGAATGGTGGTCATGTCCGTCGTCGTTCGGGTTGTCAAAAAAACGACACCGCCGGGCGCAGGCCGGGCGGTGTCATGGACATGATTATGCCGCGTGTTGGGCGCGCTTCAAAGCACCCTAGAAACCCGCAAAAAGAGGCGATGTTTTCAATCCCGACCGGCGCGCTCGATGCTTGACGCCGCCAGCGCCGGGTCGGAGAAGCAGATCTCGTGGCTGCCCTGGCACTCCACCAGGCGGAACAGGCCCAGCCGCTCCGACAGGCGCGGGTGCCAGGGCAGGCTGTGGGGCAAGGCCACGTCCTGCTGGGCATTGAGGTAGCTCTTGCCGATCTCCAGCGCCGCCAGGGGCGCGGGCAGGCGCGCGGGTTCGGTGAAGGTGCGGTAGGGATGCGCGTTGAGCAGTGCGTAGCTGCTTTTCGCCAGGGCCTCGTCGGCATCGTTGATGAAGGCCTCGCGCCAGATGGGGTACGGCAGCATCACCGCGTTGCCGTTGGCCGCGGCGATGCCATCGAACAGCGCGCGGTAGTGCGGCGGCACCAGGTCGTTGAGGCACTCGCCGTCCTGCGGGACAAAGGCGTTCCAGTACACCAGCCGGCGGATGCGCCCCGGCAGCCGTGCCGGCATGTGGCTGATGACCATGCCGCCATAGCTGTGGCCCACCAGGCGCACATCGCGCAGGTCCTGGCCCTCGATGAAGGCCGCGAGCGAGTCCACCGCATCGGCCAGGCCCGTGGCCGCGCGGTCGTCGCCCGGCCGGTTGCCGGCCAGCGTGGGGCAATGCACGGTATGGCCACGCGCGCGCAGGTGGCCGGCCGTGGCCTCCATCTCGGCGCCAGTGTGCCAGGCGCCATGGACCAGGACATAGGTATCCGCCATCGTTGTCTCCTTCGTTGGTTGTGACAGGCTGGGCGACATGCCCTGCCCTGGCGGTACCTTAGGAGGAAGACGGCTGCCTGGATGGCCTGTGCGTGCCAAGCCCCTGTGCTGTGTGTGCCAAGGCTTTCAGCGCCGCCGCCACGCGGCCGGCGACATGCCCATGGCGCGCTGGAAGGCACGCGCGAAGTGCGATGCATCGGCAAAGCCGCAGCGCCGCCCGATCTCGGCCACGGAGACATGGGCCAGCTGCGGGCGGCACAGCAGATCGCCGGCACGTGCCAGGCGCAGCTGGCGCAGCGTGCCCGCAAAGGTGCTGCCCTGCGCCGCAAACGCTCGGTGCAGGGTGCGCAAGGAGATCCCGGTCTCATCGGCCAGCACCTGTGCCGACAGGCCGCCCTGGTCGATCCGGGCCGCCATGAGCGCAGACAGATGGGCGTGCAGGCCCTGGGCGGCACCGGCAGGCACCACGGGCTGCTCCAGCGCGGCCGACAGCAGGGCCCCCAGGTGGTCCGACAGCAAGGCGGGCGGCAAGGCCTGGGCCGAGGCCGGATCACGCGCGAGCTGCACCGCCAGGGCGCCCAGGCTCTGGCCCCAGCCCTGGTCGCGCCAGGCCACGCGGGGCCCGCGCGCCTCGGCCTGGACCAGCCACTGCCCCACCCAGGCACGCGGCAGCTGCAGCGAGACGCAGCCCACGCCTTCGGGAAAATGCAGTTCGTAGGGCCGGGCCGAATCCACCAGCGCCACGTCACCCGGGCGCAAATGGGCCACCTGCCCGTCCTGGCGCACATGCCAGGAGGATTCGGCCTGGGCGATCAGATAGAACGGCAATTGCCGGCTGCAGGCAATGCCGGCGGGCGTACGGTACACATCCTGGGTGGAGGCCCGCACCTGGTTGACCGAGAGGCTGGCCACCGGCAGGCTCTGCAGCACGCCATCGAAGGTGGTCGCCTCGCGCGAGCTGCAGTCCATCTCCAGGAAAGCCTCGCAGATGGCGCCCACCCAGTAGTCCAGCCGCGCCGCAGGCGCGACCACCTCGGTCGACCATCGGCGCAGGGGCTGCGGGGCAGGTGCGGTAGCGGCAGGCATGGCGCCAATCTAGCGGCAAGACCCAACGGCAGGCAACAGGGCAAGCCCGCAGGCAAAGAAAAAGCCCCGTGGAGGCGCGCTCCACGGGGCTCGGCGGCCACGGCTGGCCGGCGGGATCAGGCTGCCGCGAGCTGCGCGTGCAGTTCCTGCACCGAGTACACGTCCAGCTTGTCCATGTACTTCATGCCTTCCACGGCCGCCTCGGCGCCGAAGATGGTGGTGAAGGTGGTCACGCGGGCCAGCAGCGACGAGGTGCGGATGGCGCGCGAATCGGCGATCGCGTTGCGGCGCTCTTCCACGGTGTTGATGACCATCACGATCTCGTTGTTCTTGATCATGTCCACGATGTGCGGGCGGCCCTCGGTCACCTTGTTGACGACCTGCACCGGCACGCCGGCCGCATCGATGGCGGCGGCCGTGCCCTTGGTAGCCACGAGCTCGAAGCCCATAGCCACGAGCTGGCGAGCGATGTCCACGGCACGCGGCTTGTCGGCGTTCTTCACGGTGAGGAACACCTTGCCCGAGGTGGGCAGCTTGGTGCCCGCGCCGAGCTGGCTTTTCACGAAGGCTTCGCCGAAGGTCTTGCCCACGCCCATGACTTCGCCGGTGGACTTCATCTCGGGGCCGAGGATGGTGTCCACGCCGGGGAACTTCACGAAGGGGAACACGGCCTCCTTCACGCTGAAATACGGTGGTGTCACTTCCTTGGTGATGCCCTGCGAGGCCAGCGTCTGGCCGGCCATGCAGCGCGCGGCCACCTTGGCCAACTGGATGCCGGTGGCCTTGCTCACGAAAGGCACCGTGCGCGAGGCGCGCGGGTTCACTTCGAGCACATAGATCACGTCCTTGCCGTCGACTTCCTGGATCGCGAACTGCACGTTCATCAGGCCCACCACGCTCAGGCCTTCGGCCATGGCAGCGGTCTGGCGCTTGATCTCGTCAATGGTCGGCTGCGACAGGTAGTACGGGGGCAGCGAGCAGGCAGAGTCGCCGCTGTGCACGCCGGCCTGCTCGATGTGCTCCATCACGCCACCGATGAAGGTGACGCCTGCGGAGTCGCGCACGCAGTCCACGTCGCACTCGATGGCGTTGCTCAGGAAGCGGTCCAGCAGCACAGGCGAGTCGTTGCTCACCTTGACGGCCTCGCGCATGTAGCGCTCCAGGTCGCGCTGCTCGTGCACGATTTCCATCGCGCGGCCGCCCAGCACGTAGCTGGGGCGCACCACCAGGGGGTAGCCCAGGGCGGCGGCCTTTTCCAGGGCCTCGGGTTCGGTGCGCGCCGTGGCATTGGGCGGCTGGCGCAGGCCCAGGTCACCGAGCAGCTTCTGGAAGCGCTCGCGGTCTTCGGCCGCATCGATCATGTCGGGGCTGGTGCCGATGATCGGCACGCCCTCGGCTTCGAGGCCCAGGGCGAGCTTCAGGGGCGTCTGGCCGCCGTACTGCACGATCACGCCGACCGGTTTTTCCTTGTCCACGATCTCCAGCACGTCTTCCAGCGTCACGGGCTCGAAGTACAGGCGGTCGGAGGTGTCGTAGTCGGTGGAGACGGTCTCGGGATTGCAGTTGACCATGATGGTCTCGTAGCCATCCTCGCGCATCGCCAGCGCTGCGTGCACGCAGCAGTAGTCGAACTCGATGCCCTGGCCGATGCGGTTGGGACCGCCGCCGAGCACCATGATCTTCTTGTTGTTCGTCGGTGCGGCCTCGCACTCTTCCTCGTACGTGGAGTACAGGTAGGCGGTGTTGGTGGCGAACTCGGCGGCGCAGGTGTCCACGCGCTTGTAGACCGGGCGCACGTTGAGCGCGCGGCGCGCTTCGCGCACGGCCTTCTCGGTGGTCTTGAGCAGCTTGGCCAGGCGGCGGTCGGAGAAGCCCTTTTGCTTGAGCGTGCGCAGCGTGGTCGCATCGATCGCGGCCAGTGCGCCCTCGCCCTTCTCGGCCGCAAGCTGGTCGATATCGAGCTCGATCTTCACGATCTGCTCGATCTGCACCAGGAACCAGCGGTCGATCTTGGTCAGCTCGAACACCTCGTCGACCGACAGGCCCATGGCGAAGGCGTCGCCCACGTACCAGATGCGCTCGGGGCCGGGCTCGCCCAGCTCCTTTTCGAGCACTTCGCGGTCCTGGGTCTTCTCGTTCATGCCGTCCACGCCCACTTCCAGGCCGCGCAGGGCCTTCTGGAACGATTCCTGGAAGGTACGGCCCATGGCCATGACCTCGCCCACGGACTTCATCTGCGTGGTCAGGCGGCTGTCGGCCGTGGGGAACTTCTCGAACGCGAAACGCGGGATCTTGGTGACCACGTAGTCGATGGACGGCTCGAACGAGGCCGGCGTGATACCGCCCGTGATCTCGTTGCGCAGCTCATCGAGTGTGTAGCCCACGGCCAGCTTGGCCGCGACCTTGGCGATCGGGAAACCCGTGGCCTTGGAGGCCAGCGCCGAGGAGCGCGAGACGCGCGGGTTCATCTCGATCACGACCATGCGGCCGTCCTTGGGATTGATCGAGAACTGCACGTTGGAGCCGCCCGTGTCCACGCCGATCTCGCGCAGCACCGCCAGCGAGGCGTTGCGCATGATCTGGTATTCCTTGTCGGTCAGCGTCTGCGCGGGGGCCACGGTGATCGAGTCGCCGGTGTGCACGCCCATCGGGTCCAGGTTCTCGATGGAGCAGATGATGATGCAGTTATCCGCCTTGTCGCGGACCACTTCCATCTCGTACTCCTTCCAGCCGAGCAGCGATTCTTCGATCAGCAGCTCGTTGGTGGGCGAGGCTTCCAGGCCGCGCTTGCAGATGGTCTCGAACTCTTCGGGGTTGTAGGCGATGCCGCCGCCCGTGCCGCCGAGCGTGAAGCTGGGGCGGATCACGGTGGGGAAGCCCACCTGCTTTTGCACGCCCCAGGCCTCTTCCATGCTGTGGGCGATGCCCGAGCGCGCCGAGCCCAGGCCGATCTTGGTCATCGCGTCCTTGAACTTCAGGCGGTCTTCGGCCTTGTCGATGGCCTCAGGCGTGGCACCGATCAGCTCAACCTTGTACTTGTCGAGCACGCCCTGGTGCCACAGGTCGAGCGCGCAGTTGAGCGCGGTCTGGCCGCCCATGGTGGGCAGGATGGCGTCGGGGCGTTCCTTGGCGATGATCTTCTCGACCGTCTGCCAGGTGATGGGCTCGATGTAGGTCACGTCGGCCGTGGCCGGGTCGGTCATGATCGTCGCGGGGTTGCTGTTGATCAGGATGACCTTGTAGCCCTCTTCGCGCAGGGCCTTGCAGGCCTGCACGCCGGAGTAGTCGAACTCGCAGGCCTGGCCGATGATGATCGGGCCAGCGCCGATGATGAGGATGCTTTTGATGTCTGTACGTTTTGGCATGTTGCGTCGATCAGTCGATCGTGGGTTCGGCTGCCTGGGGACTGGCGGGCGTGGCGGCGGCTGCAGCGTCGCGGCGCGTGTTGATCTTGGCGATGAGCGCCTGCGCGCGCTCGGGCGGCAGGTTCTTCTGCATCAGCTGCAGCAGGCCATCGCCCTGCACCAGGGGCAGCAGCACTTCGGTTTCCGCGTCATAGAAGGTCACGTCCCATTCGGCCATGGCTTCGGCGAAGGTCTCGTCGTCCCAGGTCTTGCCCTTGGCCACCAGCGTGACCAGAGGCATGGCCTTGTTCTCGATGAAGGACTTCTTGTAGGGCTTTTGCGCCCAGCGCTCGATGAACCACTCGCGGTGCGGCGACGGCAGGGTCAGCACACGCTTGTGGATGGCTTTCTCGAGCGAGGCCTGGGGGAAGCTGAAGAGTTTCATGGCGCGGTTCCTTCAGGGGCTTATTGGGTGCGCGCGGCCCGCATCGCGTCGGTGAAGCGGTCGAACAGGTAGGCGATGTCGTGCGGGCCGGGCGATGCCTCGGGGTGGCCCTGGAAGCAGAACGCCGGCTTGTCCGTGTGCACCAGGCCTTGCAGCGTGCCGTCGAACAGGCTCACGTGCGTGGCGCGCAGGTTGGCAGGCAGCGAGTCCATCTCCACGGCAAAGCCGTGGTTCTGGCTGGTGATGCTCACGCGGCCGGTATCCAGGTCCTTCACGGGGTGGTTGGCACCGTGGTGGCTGTTGACCATCTTGAAGGTCTTGGCGCCTGCGGCCAGGGCCATGATCTGGTGGCCCAGGCAGATGCCGAAGGTGGGCACGCCGCTGTCGACGATGGTGCGTGTGGATTCGATGGCGTAGTCGCAAGGCTGTGGATCGCCAGGGCCGTTGGAGAGGAACACGCCATCGGGCTTCATGGCCAGCACGTCGGCGGCAGGCGTCTGGGCCGGCACCACGGTGACCTTGCAGCCGCGCTGCGCGAGCATGCGCAGGATGTTCTTCTTCACGCCGTAGTCGTAGGCCACCACATGGAACTGCGGTGCCTCGAGCTGGCCGTAGCCCTTGCCCAGCGTCCACTCGGTCTCGGTCCACTCGTAGCGGGTCTTGGTCGACACCACCTTGGCCAGGTCCAGCCCGGCCATGTTGGGCGCGGCCTTGGCGGCCGCCAGGGCTTCGTCGATCAGCGCCTGCGTCACGCTCTGGCCTTGTGCCAGGCCGATGATGGCGCCGTTCTGGGCACCCTTTTCGCGCAGCAGGCGGGTGAGCTTGCGGGTGTCGATGTTGGCGATGGCCACGGTGCGTTCGCGCACCAGGTACTGCGACAGCGTTTCGGTGGAACGGAAGTTGCTGGCCAGGAGCGGCAGATCCTTGATGATCAGGCCTGCGGCATGGACCTTGTCGGCTTCGATATCCTCGGTGCTGACGCCGTAGTTGCCGATGTGCGGATACGTCAGGGTGACGATCTGCTGGCAGTAGCTCGGGTCGGTAAGGATTTCCTGGTAGCCGACGATGGAGGTGTTGAACACCACCTCGCCGACGGTGGTGCCGGTGGCACCGATCGAATTGCCGATAAAGACCGTGCCGTCTGCGAGCGCCAGGATGGCGGGCGGGAAGGTTCCCTTGAGAGACAAAAGCACTGGGTTCTCCGAATGGTTACGGTCGCCCGGAGTCGCAGGAAGAGGTCCTGGGACTGCTGTTTGTGGGAAGTTTGCTTTGGGTGCGGCCGGGCGACGTGTTTGCGGGAAAGCCTCCAATTGTAGCCTGAGAGGCCCATCTTGCAGGATTAACCCGGTATTTTGCCCTGCATTTGCCGCCACTTGCCGGCCGCTGGCTCGCTGCTGCATGGTCGCGCAGGCTGCGCACCGCGCTATCACTTGCATAGCAAATTTCATTGTAACAAGCGGCGACAACTGCTGCATGTCCTTGCGCCGGTGTTGGCCGCAGCGCTGCGCCGCCCGGCGGCGATGGCGCGACCACGGCGCCGTCTCGGGATCCGAGAAGCTTTTCACGAAACGACACAACTTCCCGGCGCGGCAGGCAGGCCCGACGGGGGCCCTCCGCTAGACTTTCCCGCATCGTTTGACACACCGAGAGAGACGGGATGACCAAGACTTCGATCGCACTGGCGTGCGCACTGTTTTCCACCCTGGCCGTCGCCCAGGACCTGGCGGCCTACCCGCAGGTCTTCACCGGCCCGCAGGGCCTGGAGGTGGTGCTGGCACCGACCACCGACGGCAAGGCCGCGCTGATGCGCGTGAGCGGCGTCAACAACCCCATCGACAAGGTAGTCCTCCTGGGCAAGCAGGAGCAGCGCGGCAGCGGCAGCGAGGCCTATGTGACCACGATCGATGGCCGCGACTGGGGCCTGGTGCACAAGCAGGCCAACCGCTATGGCGGCGGCGAGCGCTATGTCACCTACCTGCCGGGCCGCCAGGGTGCGGTGGACCTGGCCTTCGACGAGAAGAAGAGCAAGGCCCTGAACATTGCCGAACTCAAGACCGCCTATGCGCGCCAGCAAAAGGACGGCGTGCAGGAAAAGCTCGCCCGCTTCGACCGCGACAAGCACCTGGCCTCTGCCCAGGCGGAGCTGGCCAACACCGATACCTCGGCCAGCAGCGCCTGCGGCAGCCCGGTGAAGACGGCGGTGGACTGGAAGACCGTCGACGACGACAAGCTCAAGAAGCTCAGCATCCAGAGCTTCTGCGGCGAAGTCGCCTCGCAGATCGGCAGCATGTGCGGGAGCAATGCCGGCTTCAAGGCCAAGGCCGCCACGCTGGGCCAGGTCCAGTGCCAGTTCGGCCCCGAGATGAAGCTGCGCGTGGAGGGCCAGAAACTGGTGTTCACCACGCACCAGGATGCGCCCAACCAGGGCGACTTCGTCCAGCAGTTCCTGCGCAACCAATAGTACGGCTTTGCCTTCGGGCGCCTAGCGTCGTTGGTTCGCCTTGCCGTGCTACAGCACTGTCTGCGGCTTCCCGCCTAGCTATACGCCCGAATCCAAATCCGTACGGGTAGGTGGATCAGCGCCCTGCCGACAGGGCGCGTTGCGCCGCACTCGCGTGCAGGCAGATGGCGGCGGCCGCGCCCACGTTGAGCGACTCCTCCCCGCCGGGCTGGGCAATGCGGATGTGGTGGCTTGCTCGCTCCTGCAGCACCGTGCCCACGCCCTGCCCTTCGTGCCCCATGACCCAGGCGCAGGGCCAGGGCAGCTCGGCGCGGTGCAGGTAGTCGCCCTGGTGCGAGCTGGTGACAAGCATGGGCAGTTGCAGGCCCGCCAGGTCTTCGGGTGCCAGGCCTTCGATCAGGTCGAGCGCGAAATGCGCGCCCATGCCGGCGCGCAGCACCTTGGGCGACCACAGCGCGGCGCTGCCCTTGAGCGCCAGCACCTGCCGAAAACCGAAGGCCGAGGCACTGCGCAGGATGGAGCCGACATTGCCTGCGTCCTGCACACGGTCGAGCACCACGGCGGCCACACCGGCCCGGGGGGCCTTGCCATCAGGCAGGTCGAGGAGGAAACCCATCTTCGCGGGCGACTCCAGGCCACTGATGTCGGCAAACAGCGTGTCGGCCAGCACCACCACCTTGGGTGCGGCCTTGCCCCATTCGGGCTGGGCCGTGGGCCACAGCGATTCGGCGAACACCGCCACGGCCGGCGCCACGCCGCGCTCCAGCGCCGCGCGGCACAGGTGGTCGCCCTCGAGCCAGACACGGCCCTGCTTGCGGTAGGCACCGTTGTCCTGCGCCAGGCGGCGCAGGTCCTTGACCCAGGCGTTGTCGCGCGAATGGATGGCTGTGATGGAAGATGATGTCATGGAAGGACGAAGCTGCCGCGCAGGGAAAGGAGCGGCCAGAGGCCTCAGGCGCTGATGTGTTCGGAGGCAAGGGGCGACACCAGCACCTGCGCCACGGGCGCGAACGAGCGCCGGTGGTGGATGCAGGCGCCATGGGTGCGCAGGGCTTCCATGTGCACCAGGGTGCCATAGCCCTTGTGGGCCGAGAAGCCGTAGTGCGGGAAATGCGCATCCACCTCGTTGCACCAGCGGTCGCGGTGGACCTTGGCGAGGATGGACGCGGCGGAGATGGATTTCACCAGCGCGTCGCCCTTGACGATGGCCTCGGACGGCACGTCGAGCCGGGGCAGTTGGTTGCCATCCACCAGCACGCGCACGGGCTTCAAGCGCAGGCCCATCACGGCGCGGCGCATGGCCAGCAGCGTGGCCTGCAGGATGTTCAGCTGGTCGATCTCCTCGACGCTGGCCTCGGCGATGGCAAAGCACAGGGCCTTGGCACGGATCTCATCGAACAGGGCCTCGCGGCGCAGCGCCGTGAGCTTCTTGGAATCGTCGAGCCCGGCAATGGGGCGCATGTCGTCGAGGATGACGGCGGCAGCCACCACGGGCCCGGCCAGCGGGCCGCGGCCGGCCTCGTCCACGCCGGCCACCAGGCCGGGCGGGTGCCAGTCCAGGCTCACCTGTTCAGACAGCAGTGGTGGCAAGGATTTTCTCGATCGCATCGGCAGCCAGTTGGGAGGTGTCGCGCCGCAGGCTCGCATGCAGCGCGGAAAAACGCTGTTCCAAAGCCGTGATGGTAGCGGGATGCTGCGATTTTGCATCCAGCCATTGCAGCGTGGCGTCGCACAGCGCCTGCGGCGTGGCCGCATCCTGGATCAGTTCGGGCACGACGAATTCGCCGCACAGGATGTTGGGCAGCCCGACCCAGGGCTGCAGCTGCTTGCGCTTCATGAGCCACCAGCTCAAGGGGTGCATGTGGTAGCCGATGACCATGGGGCGCTTGAACAGCGCCGCCTCCAGCGTGGCCGTGCCGCTGGCGATCAGCGTCACGTCGCAGGCCGCCAGCACCGTGTGCGACTGGCCGGTGACGATCTGCAGCATGTCGGCCACGCCCTGCTCGCGCGCCACCTGCTCGATGCGTGCCTGCAGCGCGGGAACGGCTGGCACCACCATGCGCAGGTTGGGGCGCGCCTTGCGCAGCAGCGCCGCCGCAGCGAAGAACGCGGGCGCAATGTACTGCACCTCGGCCGAACGGCTGCCCGGCAGGATGGCCAGCACCTCGTCGGCATCGGCCAGGCCCAGGCGCGCACGCGCGGCGCTGCGGTCCGGCACCTCGGGGATCACGCTGGCCAGCGGATGGCCGACGTAGGTGGCGGCAATGCCGTGGCGCGCCAGCAGCTCGGGCTCGAAGGGGAAGATGCACAGCACATGGCCGGCGCTCTTGCGGATCTTCTCCACACGGTCGGCACGCCAGGCCCAGATGGAAGGGCAGACGAAATGCACCGTGGGAATGCCGGCGGCGCGCAGGTCGGCCTCGAGCCCCAGGTTGAAGTCGGGCGCGTCCACACCGATGAAGACGTCGGGCCGGTCGGCCAGCAGGCGCGTGCGCAGTTGCTTGCGAATGCCGAGCAGTTCGCGCAGGCGGCGGAGCACCTCCATGCTGTAGCCGTGCACGGCCAGTTTGTCGCTGGGCCACCAGGCCGTGAAGCCGCGCCTGGCCATCTGCGGCCCGCCGATGCCGTGCGCCATGGTGGCCGGCCAGCGGGCCTGCACGCCATCGAGCAGCAGGCCGGCCAGCAGGTCACCCGAGGCTTCGCCTGCGACCATCGCCACGCGGGGCGCCTTGTCCGTCATTCGGAAATCCCTCGGACCGGGATCAGCGGGCAATGCCCGCGGCCGAAGCCTCGAGGAAAGCGTCCATCAGTGCCACGTCGGTGGCGGCTTCGGGCATTTCCCCGGGCAGGGCCAGGATGAGCTTGCGGGCCTCGTCCAGGGTCAGGCCCTGGCGGTACAGCAGCTTGTGCATCTCGCGGATGGCCGCGATGCGCTGGGCCGAGAAATCGCGCCGGCGCAGGCCCACCAGGTTCACGCCACGCACGGCCAGCGGGCTGCCGTCCACCACCATGTAGGGCGGCACGTCCTTGTTGACGTGGCTGGAGAAACCGACCATGGTGTGCGCGCCGACGCGCACGCGCTGCAGCACGCCCGTGAGGCCACCCACCGTGGCCCAGTCGCCCACCTCCACGTGGCCGGCCAGCGTGGTGTTGTTGGCCAGGGTGGTCTGGTGGCCGATGGTGCAGTCGTGCGCGATGTGCGCGTAGGCCATGATCCAGTTGTCGTCACCCACCGTGGTCTCGCCACGGTCCTGCACCGTGCCGGTGTTGAAGGTGCAGAACTCGCGGATGGTGTTGCGGTCGCCGATCACCAGGCGCGTGGCTTCACCGGCGTACTTCTTGTCCTGCGGAGCGGCGCCCAGCGAGGCGAATTGGAAGATGCGGTTGTCCTGGCCGATGGCGGTGTGCCCTTCGATGACGCAGTGCGCCCCCACCGTGGTGCCGGCACCGATCACCACGTTCGGGCCGATCACGGCAAAGGGCCCCACCTGCACCGAAGGGTCCAGGCGGGCGCCGTCGGCAACGACGGCGGTGGGATGGATGTTGCTCACGTTCGACACCGGCGCAAGCGGATCAGCCCACCTGGCGCATGGTGCACATGAGTTCGGCCTCGCAGGCCACTTCCTCGCCCACGCAGGCCAGGCCCTTGAACTTCCAGATGCCGCCGCGCACGCGGTCGATGGTGATGGTCATCACCAGCTGGTCGCCCGGCTCCACGGGGCGCTTGAAGCGCGCACCGTCGATGCCGACGAAGTAGTAGATGTTGTTCTCGTCGGGCACCTTGCCCATAGCATCAAACGCCAACAGCCCGGCGGCCTGGGCCAGGGCTTCGAGGATCAGCACGCCGGGCATCACCGGGCGGCCCGGAAAGTGCCCCATGAAGTACGGCTCGTTGAAGGTGACGTTCTTGATCGCCTTGATGTGCTTGTTGCTCTCCAACTCGATCACCTTGTCCACCAGCAGGAACGGGTAGCGGTGCGGCAGTTGCTTGAGAATCGCGTGAATATCCATCATCGAGTTGTTCTTCCGTTCATGCTGCCTTGAGAGCTTGCTCCAGCGCCTTGATGCGCTCTCGCAAGCTGTGCAGTTGTTTGAGTGTTGCAGCGTTTTTTTCCCACCGCGCATTGTCGTCGATGGGGAACATGCCGGTGTACTGGCCCGGCTGGGTCAATGAGCGGGTGACCACGGTGGCCGCAGAGATGTGCACATTGTCGGCCAGCGTGAGGTGGCCCAGCACGATGGCACCGCCGCCCACCGTGCAGTGCGCGCCGATGGTCGCACTGCCCGCCACGCCGACGCAGCCGGCCATGGCCGCATGCTTGCCGATGCGCACGTTGTGGCCGATCTGGATCAGGTTGTCGAGCTTCACGCCGTCCTCGATGACGGTATCGTCCAGCGCACCGCGGTCGATACAGGTGTTGGCCCCGATCTCCACGTCGTTGCCGATGCGCACGGCGCCCAGTTGCTCGATCTTGACCCACTGGCCCTTCTCGGGCGCAAAACCGAACCCGTCGGCACCGATCACCACGCCGGAATGCACGATGCAGCGCTCGCCGACATGGCAGTTCTCGCCCACCGTCACGCGCGACCTGAGCACCGTGCCGGCACCGATGTGCGCACCGCGCTCGACCACGCACAAGGGGCCGATGGTGGCGCTGGGATGCACCTGCGCCGAGGCATCGACCACGGCACTGGCATGCACCCCACCCGGCCCCGCAGGCGCGGTGTGCTGGCGCCACAGCTGGGTGGCGCGGGCGAAGTAGACGTAGGGGTTGTCCGCCACGATGCAGGCGCCCCGTGCCACGGCAGCCTCGCGCATCGCCGGGGCCACAATGACACAGGCCGCCCGGGAGGCGGCCAGTTGCTGCTGGTAGCGGGGGTTGCTCAGGAAGCTGAGATCCCCCGGCCCCGCAACCTCCAGTGGCGCGATGCGGGAGATGACGGTATCACCCGCCCCTCCCTCCAGCGTGCCCCCCAGCGCATCGACGATGTGCCCGAGACGCAAGCTCACACGCCACCCGCCCAGCGCTGGTAAGGCTGCTTACTTGGCAGGCGCTGCATTGAGCGCCTTGATCACCTTGTCGGTGATGTCGTGCTTGGGGTTGATGTAGGCGACTTCCTGCAGGATCACGTCGTACTTCTCAGCCTCGGCGACCTGCTTGACGATCCGGTTGGCGCGCTCTTGCAGGGCTGCGTACTCTTCGTTGCGGCGGGCGTTCAGGTCTTCCTGGATTTCGCGGCGCTTGCGCTGGAAGTCACGGTCCTGGTCCACCAGCTGGCGCTGGCGGATGGCGCGCTGGCTCTCGGCCAGCGTGGGGGCTTCACGCTCGAATTTCTCGGAAGCAGTCTTCAGGGCATTGCCCATGTCCACGAGATCCTTCTCGCGGCGCGTGAATTCCTGCTCGAGCTTGGCCGATGCCGCCTTGGCCGAGGTGGCCTCGCGCAAGATGCGGTCGGTGTTGATGAAACCGGCCTTGAAGGACTCTTGCGCTTGCGCGGGAACCGCCATGGCAAAGCTGCCAAGCAACATGACCAGGGCGAAATGGCGGGAAAGGGAGTTCATTAGAAAGACGTTCCAATCTGGAATTGCAGTTTCTGGATTCTATCGCCAGCAAACTTGCGTACCGGTTGTGCAAAGGCCAGGCGCAGCGGGCCCAGCGGGGAAATCCAGCTCAGGCCCAGCCCCACGGAGGCTCGCATGTCGCTGGCGGTTACTTTTTCATGCTCGCCATACACATTGCCTACATCCATGAAGGTGAAGACGCGCAGCGTACGGTCGTTGCCCGCGCCCGGGAAGGGTGCGATCAGCTCGGCATTGAGGGTGACCTTCTTCGGGCCGCCCAGGGAGGAGCCCGTCACGTCGCGCGGACCCAGGGTGCCCTGGTCGAAACCGCGCACCGAGCCCAGGCCGCCCGAGTAGTAGTTCTTGAACACGGGGAACGGCCGGCCGTTCATGCCCTTGCCGATGCCCAGTTCGCCGTTGAAGGCCAGCGTGAAGCGCTTGTTCAGCGGCACGTACTGCTGGTACTGGTAGTTGGCGCGCACATAGCGGGCATCGCCGGCCACCGACCACTCGGAATTCACGCGCTGGTAGCGGCCCGAATTGGGGGCCAGCGCGCTGTCGCGATCGTCGCGCGACCAGCCGATGGTCAGCGGGATCGAGGTGCTCTTGTAGCCGAAGTTGTCGGCATAGGCCAGGTAGGTGGCGGGGATGTTGGTGCCGGGCTTGATGGTGGTCTGCTCCAGGCCGCCACCGAAGAACACCGTGTCCGTCTCGCTGAACGGCACGCCAAAGCGCATCGAGCCACCGGTGGTCACCAACTGGTAGTTGCCGCCCTGGTCCTCGTAAGGCTTGTCGGTGCGGTAGTACAGGTCCACCGTGCGCGAGATGCCTTCGTCCGTGAAATACGGGTTGGTGGTGCTGAACACCAGCGTGCGGCGGTACTTGCTGGTGTTGACGTCCACACCCAGGTAGTTGCCGGAGCCGAAGAAGTTCTCCTGCTTGATGCCGAAGGACAGGGCCACCTTTTCGGCGCTGGAGAATCCAACGCCCATCTGCAGCGAGCCCGTGGGCTTTTCGGCCACGTTGATCACCAGGTCCACCTGGTCGGGCGAGCCCGGCACCTCCTGCGTCTCGACATTGACTTCGGTGAAGAAGCCCAGGCGGTCGACGCGGTCGCGCGACAGGCGGATGCGCTCGCCGTCGTACCAGGAGGCCTCGTACTGGCGGAACTCGCGGCGGATCACTTCATCGCGCGTGCGGTTGTTGCCACTCACGTTGATGCGGCGCACGTAGGCACGGCGCGAGGGCTCGACCTGCAGCACCAGGGCCACGCGGTTGTTCTCGCGGTCGATCTCAGGCACGGCCTCCACGCGCGCAAAGGCAAAGCCGAAGCGGCCGAAGTACTCGGAGAAGGCCTTGGTCGTCTCCGTCACCTGGTCGGCGTTGTAGGGCTCGCCGGGGCGGATGGTGATCAGCGACTTGAATTCGTCCTCGCGCTCCAGGTAGTTGCCTTCGAGCTTGACACCCGAGACCACGAAGCGTTCGCCTTCGAACACGTTCACGGTGATCGAGATGCCCTGCTTGTCCGGCGAGATCGCGACCTGCGTCGACTCCACGCGGAACTCCAGGTAGCCGCGCTGCAGGTAGTAGGTGCGCAGGGTTTCCAGGTCGGCATTGAGCTTGGCGCGCGAATAGCGGTCGGACTTGGTGTACCAGCTGAGCCAGCCGCCCGTGTCCTGGTCGAACAGGCCCTTGAGCGTGGATTCGCTGAAGGCCTTGTTGCCGACGATGCGCACTTCGTTGATGCGCGCGGGTTCGCCCTCGACCACCGAGAAGGTGAGGTTCACGCGGTTGCGCTCGATCGGCGTCACCGTGGTCACCACCTCGGCGCCGTACAGGCTCTTGTTGATGTACTGGCGCTTGAGCTCCTGCTCGGCGCGGTCGGTCAGCGCCTTGTCGTAGGGGCGGCCTTCGGTCAGGCCGACTTCGCGCATGCTCTTCTTGAGGGCATCCTTGTCGAACTCGCGGGTGCCCGAGAAGTCCACGTCGGCGATGGTGGGGCGCTCTTCGACCACCACCACCAGCACGTTGCCCGAGGCTTCCAGGCGCACGTCCTTGAACAGGCCCAGGCCGAACAGCGCGCGGATGGCCGCAGCGCCCTTCTCATCGTTGTAGTCATCGCCCACGCGCAGGGGCATGGATGCGAAGATGGTGCCGGGCTCCACGCGCTGCAGGCCCTCCACACGGATGTCCTGCACCTTGAAAGGCTCCAGTGCCCACGCCGCGTTGGCGACAAAGACCATGGCTGCAATGGCCGATGCGGTACGCACGCCCAGGCGATTGATTGGATTTTTCATGAATGGAACTGGAGCCGCACCTGCCGGGCAGGTGCGGAAAAATGGTTAGCCAAAAAGCCGGGTGATATCGTTGAACAGGGCAATGGACATCATGAGGAGCAGCACCGCGACACCACCGCGCTGCAACCGCTCCAGCCATGCGTCCGAGACTTGCTTGCCCGTCACGCCCTCCCAAAGATAATACATCAGGTGCCCACCGTCCAAAACTGGCAGCGGCAGCAGGTTCAGCACCCCCAGGCTCACGCTGATCAGCGCCAGGAACACCAGGTACTGCGTGAGGCCCAGGCTCGCCGAACGGCCGGCGTAATCCGCAATCGTCAAGGGGCCACTGAGGTTCTTGAGGGAGGCCTCGCCGATCACCATGCGCCCCATCATCTTCAGGGTCAGCAGCGAGACATCCCAGGTCTTGACCACGCCGGTCCAGAAACCCTCGATCACGCCGTATTCAACGGTTACAAATTCGGGCGCTGCGCCCACGTAGGCGCCGATGCGGCCGACCGTGGCGCCGAGCTCGGGCTGGGCGTCGGGCAACACATCCAGCGTGAGCGAGTTGCCGGCGCGGTTGACCAGCCAGGGCTGCGACAGCGGCTCGGTGCCCCGCATCGACTGGCGGATCAGCTCACGCAGCTGCTGGCCGTCGACAACCTCGGTGGCGCCGATCTTGAGCACCACGTCGCCCTGCTGCAGGCCTGCGCGCTCCGCCGCGCCCTTGGCCATCACCTCGCCCAACACCGGGCGCGTCCAGGGGCCGAGGATGCCGATCTTGCGAAACAGCTGGGCATCGGCCTCGCGGGCGTCGATCTTGGACATGTCCAGCACCATCTCGCGGTGCGCGCCGGTCTGCGGCTGCACGTCCAGGCGCACGGACTCACCCTCCAGCGCGCCGCGGGTCAGCAGCCAGCGCAGGTCTTCGAACGAGCGCACGGGCTCGAGCTCGTCCGAACCCAGGGCAGCACGCTGCACCAGTTCGCCGCCGCGCAGGCCGGCGCTGTGGGCCACCGACCCCGCGACGGGGCTGGCCAGCACGGCCTTGGGCTCCTCGACGCCGTTCCAGTTGACGATGGAGTACAGCAGCACCGCCAGCAGCAGGTTGGCAACCGGGCCGGCGACCACGATGGCAGCGCGCGAGCGCAGCGGCTGGGTGTTGAAGGCCAGGTGGCGCTCTTCGGGTGCCACGGGCGCCTCGCGCTCGTCGAGCATGCGCACATAGCCGCCCAGCGGGAAGGCGCCGAGCACGAACTCGGTCGGCGAGCCCTTGGGCCGCCAGGTGAACAGCGGCTTGCCGAAGCCCACGGAAAAGCGCAGCACCTTGACGCCGCAGGCCACGGCCACACGGTAGTGGCCGTACTCATGGACGGCGATCAGGAGCCCCAGGGCAACGATGAAGGCAACAAGGGTCAGCAGCATGGGAGGCTCCGTGGGTCAACAGGGACAGCAGCCGGGGCCATCGGGTGGGAAGGATGGACCGGTCAGGCGGCCAGCAGGCCGGCGGCCTGCTCTGCCGCCCTGCGCGACTGGGCGTCCAGATCGAGCAGCGCTGCCAGGGAATCCGGCTTGGAGGGCGAAACCGCATCCAAAGTTGCAAGGTTGACCGCATGGATGTGGTCGAAACGCAATCTGCCCGACAAAAATTGCCCCACCGCCACCTCGTTGGCGGCGTTGAGCACGGCCGTCGTGCCTTCGGCCGCCTTGAGCGCCTGCCAGGACAGGTGCAGGCCCGGGAAGCGGATGGCGTCGGCGTCCTCGAAGGCCAGCGCGCTCAGGGCCGAGAAATCGAGCCGGCTGGCGCCGCTGGCTATGCGCTCGGGCCAGGCCAGGCCCACGGCAATCGGCACGCGCATGTCGGGCGTGCCCAGTTGCGCGAGGATGGATGAGTCCTTGAACTGCACCATCGAATGGATGATCTGCTGCGGGTGGATCACCACCTTGATCTGGTCGGGCGCCAGGTCGAACAGCCAGCGCGCCTCGATCACCTCGAGCGCCTTGTTCATCATCGTGGCCGAATCGACCGAGATCTTGCGGCCCATCGAGAAATTGGGGTGCGCGCAGGCCTGCTCGGGCGTGATCTGCGACAGCGTGGCAGGATCGCGCTGGCGGAAGGGCCCGCCCGAGGCGGTCAGCAGGATGCTGTCCACCCGATCGGGCCAGGTGGTGGGGTCCTCGGGCAGGCACTGAAAGATGGCCGAGTGCTCGCTGTCGATGGGCAGCAGCGTCGCCCCGCCCTCGCGCACCGTCTGCATGAACAGGCCGCCGCCCACCACCAGGGCCTCCTTGTTGGCCAGCAGCAGGCGCTTGCCCGTGCGGGCCGCCGCCAGGCAGGGCGCCAGGCCCGCGGCACCGACGATGGCGGCCATCACGGCATCCACATCGGGGTGGGAGGCGATGGTTTCCAGCGCGTCGGCCTCGTGCAGCACGTGCGTGGCCAGGCCGCTCTGGCGCAGTTTTTCCTCGAGCTGGCGCGCGTGGGGCGCGCTGGCCATCACGGCGAAGCGGGGCGTGAACTGCGCGCACTGCGCCAGCATCAGGTCCACCTGGGTGGCCGCGCTCAGCGCAAAGACCTCGTAGCGTTCAGGGTGGCGCGCCACCACATCCAGGGTGCTGGTCCCGATGGAGCCGGTGGAACCGAGGACGGTAAGCCGTTGTTTCATAGAGGGGTCGTCAGGCTCGTGAGCATCATCGCCAGGGGAAGGGTGGGCAGCAGGGCATCCACGCGGTCGAGCACACCGCCGTGGCCGGGCAGCAGGTTGCTGCTGTCCTTGACACCGGCGCTGCGCTTGATGAGCGATTCCACCAGGTCACCACTGACGCTCATCGCCGTCATGAACAGCGCCGCCACCACCAGCAGCCACCAGCCCTGGAGGGCCATGCGGCTGTAGAAACTGAGCACCTCGGCCTGCCAGTGGGCATCGGCCGCCACCCAGGCGAACGAGAGCACCAGCACGCCGGCCAAACCGCCCCACACGCCTTCCCAGCTCTTGCCGGGGCTGATGGACGGGGCCAGCTTGCCCTTGGTGAAGCGCAGGCCGAAAGCGCGGCCCGCAAAATAGGCAAAGATGTCGGCGACCCACACGAGGACCAGCACCGACAGCAGGAAATTGATGCCCACGTGGCGCGCCTGCACCACGGCGAGCCAGGCCAGCCACAGGGCCAGCACGCCGGCCACCAGGCGCACGGCGGCGGGAATCCGCGGCCAGCCGGGCACGCCGGCGCGCAGCAGCCAGGCTGTGCCCAGCACCCACAGGGCGCCGCCCACGACCCACAGCACGGTCAGCGGCTGCGCGAGCCAGCCCAGCGCCCACGAGCCCAGGCACAGTGCCACGCAGGTGGCGCCCACGGCCAGCGAACCGGCCTGGCCAAAGCCGCACAGGCGACCCCACTCCCAGGCACCGGCGGCCATGAGCACCAACACCACCACGGTGAACGGCAGGGGCGAGCCGTAGAACAGTGCTGGCAGCAGGATGGCCAGCAGGACGAGGGCAGTGATGACGCGCTGTTTGAGCATGGGGCCTTTCAGCCCGGCATCGGATCGGGATGCGCGGACAGGAGCTGTTCAGAGGTTTTGCCGAAACGGCGTTCCCGCGCACTGTAAGCCGCAATGGCTTCGTCGAGTGCGGATTCGTCGAAATCCGGCCACAGCCGGTCGCTGAAGAACAGCTCGGAATAGGCCACCTGCCAGAGCAGGAAATTGCTGATGCGCATCTCCCCGCCGGTGCGGACCACGAGGTCCGGATCGGGTACATGGGCCATGCCCATGGCCGCATTCAGGCTGGCCTCGGTGATCGGCTCACCCTTGGCAGCCAGGGCCGCAGCCGCCTGGGCGATGTCCCAGCGCCCGCCGTAGTTGAAACAGACGTTGAGCACCAGGCGCGTGTTGTGCGCCGTGGCGGCCTCGGCCTGGGCCAGGCCGTCACGCACCTTGGCCGACAGGCCCGCACGCTCGCCCACGAAGTACAGGCGCACGCCGTCCTTCAGGAGCTGGGGCACCTCGCGCGCCAGCGCCATGGCCAGGAGCTCCATGAGGCCGGAGACCTCTTCGGCCGGGCGGTTCCAGTTTTCTGAGGAGAAGGCAAAGACGGTGAGCACACCCACGCCGCGCTGCACGCAGGCGCGAGCGCAGCGGCGCAGTGAATCAACCCCTTGCTTGTGGCCGGCCAGGCGCGGCAGGAAGCGGCGCGTGGCCCAGCGGCCGTTGCCATCCATGACGATGGCGATGTGGTGTGGCACCACCTGCGGTACAGACATGTAGAACGATCGAGCCCGTGAACCGGGGCTCAAACCGCCATGATTTCCTGTTCCTTGGCCGCCACCAGCGCATCGACTTCGGCAATGTGCCGGTCGGTGAACTTCTGCACATCGGCTTCGGCGCGCTTCTGGTCGTCTTCGGACGCCAGCTTGTCCTTGACCAGCTTCTTGACGGCTTCATTGGCGTCGCGGCGCAGGTTGCGGATGGCGATCTTGGCGCTCTCGCCCTCGGTGCGGGCCAGCTTGGTCATTTCCTTGCGGCGCTCTTCGCTCATCGGCGGCATGGGCACGCGGATCAGGTCGCCCATGGAGGCCGGATTCAGGCCCAGGTCGCTTTCGCGGATGGCCTTTTCGATCTTGGCGCCCATGCCCTTTTCCCAGGGCTGGACGCTGATGGTGCGCGAGTCGATCAGCGCCACGTTGGCCACCTGCGACAGGGGCACGAAGGAGCCGTAGTACTCGACCTGCACGCTGTCGAGCAGCGACGGGTTGGCACGACCCGTGCGGATCTTCTGCAGGTTGTTCTTGAAGGCCGTGATGGACTGGTCCATCTTGGTCTCTGCGTTCTTCTTGATGTCGGCAATCGTCATGTTTTTCTCCTCGGGGCGGACCAGAGACGGGCCAGCGCGCAGCCGGCCCGTGCATCGTCATCAGGCGTAGACCAGCGTGCCTTCGTCCTCGCCCATCACCACGCGCTTGAGCGCACCGTGCTTGATGATCGAGAACACCCGCACCGGCAGCTTCTGGTCGCGGCACAGGGCGAAGGCGGTCGCATCCATGATGCCCAGGTTGCGGGACATGGCCTCGTCGAAGCTGAGCTTCGTGTAGCGCGTGGCCGTGGGATCCTTCTGGGGGTCGGCAGTATAAACGCCGTCCACCTTGGTGGCCTTGAGTACCAGCTCGGCACCGATCTCGGCACCGCGCAGGGCCGCAGCCGTGTCGGTGGTGAAGAAGGGGTTGCCGGTGCCGGCCGCGAAGACCACCACCTTGCCCTCTTCGAGGTACTGCAGCGCCTTGGGGCGCACGTAGGGCTCGACCACCTGCTCGATGGCGATGGCGGACATCACGCGGGCGATCAAACCCTGCTTGTCCATCGCATCGGCCAGGGCCAGCGCGTTCATCACGGTGGCCAGCATGCCCATGTAGTCGGCAGTGGCCCGGTCCATTCCGACCGAGCCGCCCGCGACGCCACGGAAGATATTGCCCCCACCGATCACCACCGCCACCTGCACGCCCAGGCGGGTAACTTCGGCGATCTCCTCCACCATGCGCACGATGGTGGCGCGGTTGATACCGAAGGCGTCGTCACCCATCAGCGCCTCACCAGACAGCTTGAGCAGGATGCGCTTGTGGGCTGGTGCGGCGTTGGACATGGGAAATTTCTCCGGTAGGTGGTGCAGGGCTTTGGTGGGGTGGTTGCGGGAGTCGGCGGCGATCAGGCCGCGGCCTTGGCGGCAGCCACCTGGGCGGCCACTTCGGCTGCGAAGTCGTCGACCTTCTTCTCGATGCCTTCGCCGACCACGTACAGGGTGAAGCCCTTGACGGTGGTGTTGGTGGCCTTGAGCATCTGCTCGACGGTCTGCTTGCCGTCCGCAGCCTTCACGAAGACCTGGTTGAACAGCGAGACTTCCTTGAGGTACTTCTGCACGCCGCCTTCGATGCGCTTGGCGACGATTTCGTCGGACTGCACGGGCTTGCCTTCGGCTTCGGCCTTGGCCTTGTCTTCAGCCGCCTTGGCAGCAGCCACCGAGCGCTCTTTTTCGATCAGGTCGGCAGGCACGTCGGCGCTGGTCAGGGCCACGGGCTTCATGGCGGCCACGTGCATGGCAACGTCCTTGGCAGCCGTTTCGTCGCCTTCGAACTCGACGACCACGCCGATGCGCGTGCCGTGCAGGTAGGAGGCCAGCTTGTTGCTGCCGCTGAACTGCTTGAAGCGGCGGAACGACATGTTCTCGCCGATCTTGCCGATCAGGCCCTTGCGCACGTCTTCCAGCGTGGGGCCGAAGCTGTCTTGCTCGTAGGCCAGCGCGCCCAGGGCAGCCACGTCGGCGGGGTTGTGCTTGGCGACCAGTTCGGCAGCGGCGTTGGCCAGTGCGATGAAGCTGTCGTTCTTGCTCACGAAGTCGGTTTCGCTGTTCACTTCGACCAGGGCGCCGGTGGTGCCGCTGATGAAGCTGGCGACCACGCCTTCGGCGGTGATGCGCGAGGCGGCCTTGCCGGCCTTGGTGCCCAGCTTGACGCGCAGCAGCTCTTCGGCCTTGGCCATGTCGCCGTCGGCTTCCGTCAGGGCCTTCTTGCATTCCATCATCGGGGCGTCGGTCTTGCCGCGCAGTTCGGCAACCATGCTTGCGGTAATTGCAGCCATCTTTGTTCCTTCGGTGTTCAGTTCAGTGGGTTCAGATTCGGGCTAAAAAAAAGGGGGCCAACAGAGCCCCGCTTTTGTTCGCGACGGATCGCGCAGCCGGGCTATCAGGCGGCGGCTTCTTGCACTTCCACGAATTCGTCGCTGCTTTCGCCGGTGGCGGCCTTGACGACTTCGTTCACTGCGTTGGCACGGCCTTCGATGATCGCGTCAGCGATGCCGCGGGCGTAGAGCGTCACGGCCTTGGCCGAGTCGTCGTTGCCGGGGATCACGTAGTCGATGCCTTCAGGCGAGTGGTTCGTGTCGACCACGCCGATCAGCGGGATACCGAGCTTCTTGGCTTCGGCCACGGCGATCTTGTGGAAGCCCACGTCGATGATGAAGATGGCGTCGGGCAGTGCAGCCATGTCCTGGATGCCGCCGATGTCCTTCTCGAGCTTCTCGATCTCACGGGTGAACGTGAGCTGCTCCTTCTTGCTCAGGCTGTCCAGACCGGTTTCCAGCTGGGCCTTCATGTCCTTCAGGCGCTTGATCGAGGTCTTCACGGTCTTGAAGTTCGTCAGCATGCCGCCCAGCCAGCGCTGGTCGACGAAAGGCACGCCAGCGCGTTGCGCTTCGGTGGACAGGATTTCGCGGGCCTGGCGCTTCGTGCCGACCATCAGGATCGTGCCGCGGTTGGCAGCCAGTTGCTTGGCGAACTTCTGGGCTTCCTGGAACAGTGGCAGCGACTTTTCCAGGTTGATGATGTGGATCTTGTTGCGATGGCCGAAGATGTAGGGGGCCATCTTGGGGTTCCAGAAGCGGGTTTGGTGACCGAAGTGGACACCGGCTTCCAGCATTTCGCGCATGGTAACGGACATAAAAATACTCCAAAGGTTAGGTCTAAAATCAGCCCCAATATTTGCAACGCCGTGTTTCCCACGACCGCTGCAACACCTTGACAGGGCTGGTTTGCGATTGGTTTTGCATGCAAGCCACGCGCAAAGCGCTACTGCTCCCAGCAAAACCCAAGGATTCTAGCACACCCATGCGTCCCGACCTTCTTGCCACCCGCTCGGCGCTGCGGGCAGGCACCAGCACCCCGGCCACCGAACTCGAACGCTGCATCGCCGCAGCACAGGCACCGGCCAACACCCACACCTTCCTGCAGACCCATTTCGACACCGCGCGCACCACCGTGGTGCAACCCGGCACCATCGACCAGCCCCTGGCCGGGCTGGCGGTCTCGGTCAAGGACCTGTTCGACATCGCGGGCCAAGCCACGACGGCCGGCTCCACCGCACTCGCCGGCAGCCCCGCGGCACAGCAGGACAGCCCGGCAGTTGCCCGGCTGCGGGCAGCCGGCGCCAGCCTCATCGGCCGCACGAACATGGTCGAGTTCGCCTTCTCCGGCGTCGGGGTGAACCCCCACTTCGGTACGCCCGCCGCCTGGGATGCGCGCTTCGGCGCCCTGCCCGGCGAAGCCCGCGTGCCTGGCGGCTCCTCGTCGGGGGCAGCGGTCTCCGTGGCCACGGGCGCGGCCTTCGTGGGCCTGGGCTCGGACACGGGCGGCTCGATCCGCATCCCGGCGGCCCTGAACGGCATCGTGGGTTTCAAGAACACGCAGCGCCTGGTGCCCACCACGGGCGCGGTACCCCTGTCCACCACGCTCGACACCGCCTGCGCCATGACACGCAGCGTGCGCGATGCCATCCTGGTGCACGAGCTGCTGTCGGCCACGCGCGTCACGCGCAGCCCCGCCCCGCTGGCCGGTTACCGGCTGGCCGTGCCCACCACCCTGTTCCTGGACGGCATGGATGCCACGGTGGCCCGCGCCTTCGAGCGCACCCTGGCCACGCTGCGCAGTGCCGGCGCGCGCATCGACACCATCGCCCTGCCCGAGGCGGCGCAGCAGCCCGCGTACGGCTTCTCGCCCCCCGAGGCCTACGCCTGGCACCGCGAACTGCTGGCCGCCAAGGGCGACCACTACGACCCGCGGGTGCGCGCCCGCATCGAAAAGGGCGCCACGCTTGTGGCATGGGAGTACATCGCCCTCGTCGGCATGCGCCGCGCCTGGCAGGAGCGCATGCACGCCGCCATCGACGGCTACGACGCCCTGCTCTCGCCCACCGTGCCGATCACGGCTCCCACCATCGCCAGCGTGGCACCGGGCGGCGAGCGCGACGAAGAGTTCTTCCGCGTCAACACCCTGCTGCTGCGCAACACCAGCCTGGTGAACCTGCTGGACGGCTGCGCACTGTCGCTGCCCTGCCACGTGCAGGGGGAACTCCCGGTCGGCCTGATGGTCTGGCAGGGAGCGATGCGCGACGACGGCGTTCTCAACGCCAGCCTGCAGATCGAAAAAGCACTACAAGAAAAATAGCGACCGGCGTTCGCCGGAAACCGGCCAACGCAACCCATACTCCCACCCATGAAGATTGCCATCGTGGGCGCCGGCATCATCGGCGTCACCACTGCTTACGAACTGGCCCGCGACGGCCATGAGGTCACCGTCTTCGAGCAGCGCAACGCCGCTGCCGAGGACGCCAGTTTCGCCCCCGCCGGCCTGCTGGCCCCCGTGCTGCCCACCCCCTGGTCCCTGCCGGGCATGGCGCCCGCCCCACGCCTGCTGGGGGCGCAGTCCACGGTGCGCCTGGGCCCGGGCTTCGGCCGCGCCGACGTCTCCTGGCTGTGGCAATGGAAACGCCTGGCCAGGCGCGGCCCCGGCCCGGCCACCGCCCTCGAGCGGCTGGCGCAGTACAGCCTGGAACGCACGCTGCAGATCGCCACCGAGCACGAACTCGACTTCGAGGCCAGCCCCGGCCGCCTGCTGCTGCTGCGCACCGAGCACGACCGCACCGCCCTGCAGCCGGCCTTGCAGTGCCTGCGCGATGCAGGCGTGGCCGTGCAGGAGATCGATGCCGCCGCCGCCCAGAAGCTCGAGCCCGGCCTGTGCCCTGAAACGCCGCTGGTCGGCGCCATCTCGCTGCCCGGCGCGGCCGCCGGCAACTGCCGCCTGTTTGCGCAGCTGCTGCGCCAGGGCACGCAGGCCGGTGGCGTGCAGTTTGCCTTTGGCACGCGCGTGGAGCGCCTGTCCACCAGCCCCACGGGCGTGGTGCTCGCCGGCGAGGCCACGCCGCAGCGCTTCGATGCCGTGGTGCTGTGTGCCGGCATGGCCTCGGCCACCCTGCTGCCCGCCTTCGGCCTGCGGCTGCCGATGACGGCCGTGCATGGCTACTCCATCAGCGCACCGCTGCGCGAGGACACGCACGCCCCGCAGGCCAGCGTGGTCGATGTGCAGCAGCAGATCAGCATCACCCGCCTGGGCCTGCGCGTGCGCGTGGCCGGCGGGGCGGAGCTGGGCAGCGCCGACGCCGAGCACCACGCGCCCACGCTGGCGCGCCTGTACCGCACGCTCAACGACTGGTTCCCGGGCGGTGCACAGCTGTCCACCGGCGTGCAGGCCTGGCGCGGTGCGCGCACCATGCTGCCCGACGGTGCCCCCGTGATCGGCGCCAGCGGCGTGCCGGGCCTGTGGCTCAACACCGGCCACGGCACGGGCGGCTTTGCCCTGGCCAGCGGCAGCGCGCGCGCGATTGCCGACCTGGTGGCCCAGCGCAGCCCCGCCGTGGACCTGGACGGACTGGGGATGCGGCGCTTCGGGTGAGCCCCGCCGGGGTGGCAGCGCCGGCCTACGCCCAGGCGCGGGCCCAGGCATCGGCCATGGCCGGCGTGTGGTAGCAGGCGGCCTCGAAGCTCTTGGTGCAGACCGCGCGCTCCAGCAGCTGGATGTCCGCCTCGTGCTGGCGCGCGACATGCACATCCTCGAAGAACAGCACCTTGTCGCAGCGCTGGTCGAGCACCAGCTCGGCAATCTGCGCATCGCCGCCCAGCGGACCGCTGCGCAGGGGCTGCACCCACGGCCGCTCGCGCGGCCAGCCGCGTGACCAGGCCATCTCGTTGAGCCGCCCGCCCGTGGTGCCGGTGGCAAAGCGCTCCTGCGTTTGCGAGAGCAGGTCGAAATGGCGGTGCGCAAAGTCCACCATGGCCGACTTGAGGGCGTCGTGGGCGATCAATGCCAGCGACTGCTGCGCGATCAAGGGCACCATGGCCGGCGGGCGCTGGCGCAGCGAGATTCCGGCCTGGAGCGCAGCCTCCACGGCCACCCATTCGGCGGCCGCCGCCACGGTCAGCAGCAGGGGCTTTCCATGCGAGATGCACTGGCGCTTGAGGGCCTGCGCCTCGGGGTACAGGGACGAGGGGTCGAGCGGGTCCAGCAGGTAGATGGCACCGGCCAGCTCCTGCTCGGCATGCACGCCGCCCGCGATGCGCGAGACCATGCGCATCACGCCGCCTTCGCGCCCGTAGGGCAGGCGCATGAGGCGCGGAAAGTGCTCGGCCAGGGCCAGTTGCTCGATGGCGTCGGCCGATCCTCCCACGGCGGCAACGCCCAGCTGGAGTTCCTGCAGCACCGACCGCGACGCCACGGCCCATCGGGCCAGGCCGCCATCGGCGGTCGAGCGGTGCAGGCGATGTGCCGCCAGGCCAAAGGTTCTCAAGGGAAGGGTTGTCGTCACCAAAGGGCTCCCAATGCAGTTTGCAGACCAGCCAGTTCGCCCGCCCAAGACGGGTGCAGGCGAATCCCGAGAGCCGCCAGAGCCTGGCCGTTTCCTCCAGCTCCTCCAGCGCGGCCATGGCCTCGGCAGGCGTACGATGCCACACATTGGGCCCGGCCGCCCCCGGCGCAGGCAGACCCGCCCACGGCCCTGACGGCGCACAATGCGCGCATGCACCGCATCACCCCCGGGCACCCCCATGCCCTGCACCACACCGCCGCCACGCGCCGCATCGAGCGCGAAGCCGCCGCCGGCCTGCCGCCCCATACGCTGATGCAGCGCGCCGGCCTGGCCGTGGCCCGGTTGGCGCAGGCCCTGGCACCCCATGCGCGCACGGTGTGGATCGCCTGCGGCGCGGGCAACAACGGCGGCGACGGCCTGGAGGCCGCCATGCACCTGCGCCTGGCCGGGCGCCGCGTGGTGGTGACCTGGCTGGGCACGTCCGAGACCGCGCCGCCCGACGCGCGCCAGTCGTGGGAACGGGCCCTGGCCGCCGGTGTGGAATGGACCGATGCAGCCCCCGCCGATCTGACCGGCGCGGACCTGTGCATCGATGCCCTGCTGGGCATCGGCATCACCACCCCGGCAGCAAACGCAGCACCGCGCGCCCCCAACGAACGCCTGCTGGCCTGCCTGCGGCAACTGCAGGCCAGCCCGGCACCTGTGCTGTCGGTGGACCTGCCCTCGGGCCTCGGTGCGGACACCGGCCAGTTCGGCGCGGGCCTGGCGCCCGATGCCCTGCTGCACCACACGCCCTCGCCACGCCATACGCTGAGCCTGCTCACGCTCAAGCCCGGCCTGTTCACGGCCGCCGGGCGCGATGCGGCGGGCAGCGTGTGGCTCGACGACCTGGGCGTGGCGCCCGGCCACGAGCCCCCCAATGCCTGGCTCACCGGCCCGCCCTTGCCCGCACCGCGCGCGCATGCCAGCCACAAGGGCAGCCATGGCGACGTGGCCGTGGTGGGCGGCGAAGGCCTGGCACTGCGCGGCATGGGCATGGCGGGTGCTGCCCTGCTGGCCGCATCGGCCGCCCTGCACCAGGGCGCAGGCCGTGTGCTGGTGGCCCTGCTGGATGCCGGCCATTTGGAGGTGGACCTGCAGCAGCCCGAGCTGATGCTGCGCCGCTTTGGCGCGCTGGAACTGGACCAGCTCACCGTGGTGTGCGGCTGCGGCGGCGGCGAGGCCGTGGGCTGCGTGCTGCGCGAGGTGATCACGCGTGCGGCACGCCTGGTGCTCGATGCCGATGCCCTGAACCTCATCGCGCGCGATGCCGCGCTGCACGCCCTGGTGGTGGCGCGCGGCCAGCACGGCCAGCCCACCGTGCTCACCCCGCACCCGCTGGAGGCCGCACGCCTGCTGGGCCTGACCACTGCAGAGGTGCAGGCCGACCGGCTGGATGCCGCCCAGCAATTGGCCGCCCAGTTCAACTGCGTGGCCGTGCTCAAGGGCTCGGGCACGGTGGTGAGCGCGGCCGACCGCGTGCCCGCCATCAACCCCACGGGCAACGGCCGGCTGGCCACCGCCGGCACGGGCGACGTGCTGGCCGGCATGGTGGGTGCACGCCTGGCCGCCGGTGCCGGCGCCTTGCGCGCCGCCAGCGAGGCGGTCTACGTCCATGGCCTGGCGGCGGACCTGTGGCCCGCCGGACAAGCACTCACGGCCAGCGCACTGGCCCGGCGCATCGCACCCTGAAGAAGCAAGGGATGCCGGGGCTCAGGGCACCAGCCGCACTTCTTTCAGGGGCTTGAGCACGCTCGACGGTGTCATGCCGAAGGTTTGGCGGAACATGCGGCTGAAGTGGGCCGAGTCGCTGAAGGCACCGTGCAGTGCGGCATCGGTCAGGCGCGGGCTGGTCGCCAGCCCCGCCATCGCCAGGCGCACCTGCGACCACACCCGGTAGCTGCGCAGGCTGACGCCCATCTCGGCCCGGAACAAATGGTTGAAGTGCGATGCCGACAACTGCACGCCCGATGCCAGGCCGTCGCGCCCGAGCCGCGCCTCGCCTGGGTGGCGCAGCCACTGCAGGCTGCGCTGCACGCGCACATCGAGCGGCCTGCCGGGGTCGCAGCGCAGCCGCAGCAGCGACGGCAGATCGAAGTGGTGCAGGTAGGCGTCCATGGCGCTGCGCGAGCGCACCGGGATGGCCACGTCCGGGATCACGCCACCGTGCACGGCAAAGGGCTGGCGCAGGCTGCGCGCCTCGTGCGAGTCGGGCTCCAGGTACATCAGCGCCACCTGCTCGCCGCAGGGGTCCAGCAGGTGCTGCACGCCGGCATCGACCAGGGCGCTGTGGCAGCGCTCCACCCGCCCGCCCTCCAAATGCAGGGCGAAGCGGCCCGACAGGCCGATCAACAGCACCGGCGCCGCATGGCCATGCCAACCCGTGGGCGGCAAGCCACCCACATACAGGGCCCGGTCGCCCCCCAGGGTCAGCGTGCTGTGCACTGGCGCAGCCCAAACATGCAAGTCTTCAAACCATGCTCCCGGTAGCCTTCATCGATCCCCACCCACCGGAGACCTGTTCTTGAAGCGCATTGTCCTTTTTACCGCGGCAGCACTGGTGCTGGCCACCACCGCGCTCTACTACGCTGCACCGACCCTGCTCCAACAACCCTTGCTGCAACTCAACCGCCAGCTGTCGGGCCTGGCCGCCCACACGACCCGCATCACCGGGCACGAGGTGCACTACCTCGACAGCGCTGCGCCGGCCGGTGGCCGGCTCCCCGTCATCCTGCTGCATGGCATTTTTGCCGAGAAGGACCACTGGGCGGATTTTGCACGCCCGCTCACACCCACCTACCGCGTGGTCGTGCCGGACCTGCCCGGCTTTGGCGAGAGCACGCGCGACGAAGCCCTGCCCTACGACTACGCGGCCCACGTCGCGCGGCTGGTCGCACTCATGGATGCCTGGGGCATCGAAAAGGCCCACCTGGCTGGCAACTCCATGGGCGGCACCATCGCGGCACTGCTGGCGCGCGAGCACCCGGAGCGCGTGGCCAGCGTGGCATTCATCGGTGCCCCGCACGGGCTGCGCTCGCCCCGGCCCAGCCGCATGGACCAGCTCATCGATGCCGGGCAGCGCCCGCTGGTGGCCCCCGATGCCGCCACCTTCGAGGCCATGATGGCGCTGGTGTTCGAAAAGCGCCCCTTCCTGCCCTACCCCATCCTGCACGCCACCGAGCAGGCAGCGGCGCGCAACGCGGCATCCAACACGCGGCTGTGGGATGCCCAGCTCAAGGACCGCTACCTGCTGGGGCAGCGGCTGGCAGGGCTGCAGCAGCCTGCGCTGGCGCTGTGGGGCGAGCAGGACCGCGTGTTCGACATCTCGGGCACCCAGGCCCTGGCCGCGCTGCTGCCCCAGGCACACATCGAGCCCCTGCCGGGCATCGGCCACCTGCCAATGATGGAAGCCCCGGCCGACACGGCGCAGCGCTACCTCGCGTTCCTGCAACAGACCGCGCCGCAGGGCCCGGACCAGCGCGCCGCACGGCCCTGAAAAAAACAGCCCGCGCAGGCGCGGGCTGTTCGGTTCATCGGAGTGCCCCTGGCTCAGCCACGGCGCGGCTTGCGCCCCTTGCTGCCAGGCTTGCCCTTGGCGGCAGCCTTCTTCACCGAGGCCTTGAGTTCCTGGATCGGTGAACGCGCCGCACGCTCGCGCGTGAGCGATGCCATCTCGGTGGCCGAGGGATCGGCCGCCTTCGGCTTGGAGCGGCCACCACCGCCGCCGCCCTTGCGCGGGCCCTTGCCGGAACCACCGGGGCCATCCTGAGACACGCCCTTGTCCTTGAGCGCGCGGCCCAAGAGCTCCTCGCCCTCGCGCACCAGGCGGAAGTCGATCTTGCGGCCGTCGAGGTCCACGCGGCTGACCTGCACCCGCACCCGCGCGCCGATGGCGTAGCGGATGCCGGTGCGCTCGCCGCGCAGCTCCTGGCGCGCCTCGTCGAACTTGTAGTACTCGCCACCGAGTTCGGTGATGTGCACCAGGCCTTCGACGTACATGGCATCGAGCGTGACGAAGATGCCGAAGCTCGTCGCCGCGCTGACCACTCCGCTGTACTCCTCGCCCAGGTGCTCGCGCATGTACTTGCACTTGAGCCAGGCCTCCACGTCGCGGCTGGCCTCGTCGGCGCGGCGTTCGTTGGCGCTGCAGTGCAGGCCCGCGGCCTCCCAGGCCTGGACCTCGCGGCTCGGGGGCTTCACGTCCTTGCGCGGCTTCATGCCAGGCGCGGCGACGCGCGAGGCCAGGCGCTTGGCCAGCTTGGCATGGGCCTCGCCCGGCGTGGGCAGCGAGGGCAGCTTGTACTGCGTCTTGCCCAGGATGGCCTTGATCACGCGGTGTACCAGCAGGTCGGGGTAGCGCCGGATGGGGCTGGTGAAGTGGGTATACGCCTCGAATGCCAGGCCGAAGTGGCCGCTGTTGACGGGCGTGTAGATGGCCTGCTGCATGGAGCGCAGCAGCATGGTGTGGATCTGCTGGGCGTCGGGCCGGTCCTTGGTGGCCTCGGCGATGGCCTGGAACTCCGAGGGCTTGGGATCGTCGCCGATGGTCATGCCCACGGCCATGGCCTTGAGGTAGTTGCGCAGGATCTCCTGCTTCTCTGGCGTGGGGCCTTCGTGCACGCGGAACAGGCCGGGCTGGCCGCCCTGGGCGATGAAATCGGCGCTGCAGACGTTGGCGGCCAGCATGGCCTCCTCGATGAGCTTGTGCGCATCGTTGCGGGTGCGCGGCACGATCTTCTCGATGCGGCCGTTCTCGTCGCAGATGATCTGCGTCTCGGTGGTCTCGAAGTCCACTGCGCCGCGCTGGCGTCGTGCCACCAGCAGCGCACGGTACACGTCGTGCAGGTTGAGCAGGTCGGGGATCCGCTCCTTGCGCTTGCTGGCCTCGGGCCCACGCGTGTTGGCCAGGATGGCCGCCACCTCGGTGTAGGTGAAGCGGGCATGGCTGTGCATCACGGCCGGGTAGAACTGGTAGGCATGCACCTCGCCCTTGGCGTTGACCAGCATGTCGCAGACCATGCACAGGCGCTCGACATCGGGGTTGAGCGAGCACAGGCCGTTGGACAGCTTCTCGGGCAGCATGGGGATCACGCGACGCGGGAAGTACACGCTGGTGGCGCGGTCGTAGGCATCGATGTCGATGGCGCTGCCGGTCTCCACATAGTTGCTCACGTCGGCGATGGCCACCAACAGACGCCAGCCCTTGCCGCGGCCCACGCGCGCAGGCTCGCAGTACACGGCATCGTCGAAGTCGCGCGCGTCCTCGCCGTCGATGGTGACCAGGGGCACGTCGGTCAGGTCGACGCGGCGCTTCTTGTCCTGCGCGCGCACCTTGTCGGGCAGCTCCTTGGCCTGGGCCAGGCACTCGGCCGAGAACTCGTGCGGCACGCCGTACTTGCGCACCGCGATCTCGATCTCCATGCCCGGGTCGTCGACCTCGCCGAGCACTTCGGTGATGCGGCCCACGGGCTGGCCGAACAGGGCCGGCGGTTCGGTCAGTTCGACCACCACCACCTGGCCGGGCTTGGCGGCGCCGGTGGCGCCCTTGGGGATCAATACATCCTGGCCATAGCGCTTGTCTTCGGGTGCGACGAGCCACACGCCGCTTTCCTGCAGCAGGCGGCCGATGATGGGCTGGGGCGGGCGCTCGATGATCTCGACCACGCGGCCTTCGGGACGGCCGCGGCGGTCCTGGCGCACGATGCGCACGCGCACGCGGTCCTTGTGCAGCACGGCACGCATCTCGTTGGGGGGGATGTAGATGTCGCCTTCGCCGTCATCACGCACGACGAAACCATGGCCATCACGGTGCCCCTGCACGCTTCCTTCAATTTCGTCCGACAAATGTGCAGCGGTAGCGCCGGGGGTGGATTTTTTGATATACAATCTGAGTCTTTCCTGAAATGCCCAGGTGGCGGAATTGGTAGACGCACTAGTTTCAGGTACTAGCGAGTAACATCGTGGAGGTTCGAGTCCTCTCCTGGGCACCAAGTTTAACGAGAACCGGTGATGGTTTTCAAAATATCGAAGCCGCTGTACCCACAGCGGCTTTTTTATTTTCCGCTCTGCACCTTGCGGCATCTTCGCCGCGAGGTGGCACAAGGAACGGAACCGCGACAATCATGTGACCCCTTCACGCTCACGTGCGGCGCAAACACCCTCCGGCACCCCGCTGCAATCTCTCGCGACACAGCGCAAGCCACCAACTATTTTCAAAAAAATGGGCAACTTTCCTGGCGGCCCCAAAAAACGTTCTATAATTCAAATCTGATCTGAAAGCCCAGGTGGCGGAATTGGTAGACGCACTAGTTTCAGGTACTAGCGAGTAACATCGTGGAGGTTCGAGTCCTCTCCTG
>NZ_JBWKNZ010000013.1:0-69459 GCF_059415825.1 Acidovorax sp. GW821-FHT10A04 | reverse complement strand
CTGGGCACCAAACACATAAAAAGCCGTTGCATTCGCAACGGCTTTTTTGTTTTGCGGCGCAACTTGAGGCCCCTCCCCCGCCAAGGCTCGGGCCCTGCACCCAGCCGCTCTGTCGCAGCACCCACCAAAAACAACGCGCCTTCGCAGCCATGCCCGAAGGCATGCACGCGAAGGCGCGCCATGCAAGCGCACGGGGCCGCAGCCCCGCACCCTCTTGCTTGCTACTTGCGCAGCAGGTTCTTCAGCACGTTCTGCAGGCGGCGGGCCGTGGCCGCATCGCTGGCGCTGGCCAGCACGCGGGCGGCATCCTGACCCCAGGTCTGGTCGGGTGCCGGGTCATTGCGGCGCGTGAGCAGTTGCAGTTGCAGCAGGCGGCGTGCAGAGATGTGCTCGGCCGGCGTAGGAACTTCGGCCGCCATCTCCAGGCGCAACAGGGCTTCGGCGGCATCGCCCTTGGGCGCGGCCGTCAGGGCCTGCGTCCAGGCCGTGCGCACGGCCGGCGTCACGCGGCCACCCAGGTCCTGCGTGCTCGGCACCTGCGCCGCATCGCGCTTTTCCCAGGCCGACAGCAGTTGCGTGAGCGCCTCGCCATGGGCCTGCGCCGCCAGTTTCTTGAGCGCCAGCTGGGCATGCTCCATGGCGTCGCGCTGGGCGCGGAAGGCCGTGTCACCCAGGCGCGGGCCACGGTCTTCATAGGCTGGGCGGTCACCGAAGCGGCCACCGCGGTCACCGCCACGATCTGCACCGCGATCGCCAGGACGGCCATCGCGCGGGCCACCACGGCCTGCTGCATCACCACGGCCGCCATCGCGGCGCTCGCCAGGGCGTCCACCACGGCCTGGGGCCGCAGGCGCATCCTTCTTCATGCCGGGGCGGTCGTCGCCACGCACGGCCACCACGGGGCGGACAGGCTTGGGCGGGGCTGCCGGGGCTGCGGCAGGAGCAGCGGCCGCTTCGCCACCCTCTTCGGCCGCGGGCGCCTCGCCATCGCCGGCTGCAGGGGCGGCCTCATCGGCCTGCGCCACCGACGCGGCAGCACTTTGCTCGCTCTTCTGCGCGGAGGCAGCCGCCTCGGCGGCCTGGGCCTGGCCGCGCAAGGCGGCTTCCAGCGCCTGCACGGCAGCGCGGATCTGCTGCGCATCGCCCGTGGCGTTGGCGGCTTCCAGGGCCGTGGAGGCGTCGAGAACCACGCGGTCGCGCGCGCTCAGCTCGGTCACGGCCTTTTCGCGGTCGGCCGACTTGCGGTTGAAGGCTTCGTCGATGGGCTTGCGGAATGCGTCCCACAGCTTCTGCTCATGCTTGCGGTCCAGTGGCACAGTCTGTGCCTCGGCCTGCCAGCGCTGCTGCAGCGCCTTGACGGCGTCGATGCGCAGCGCAGGCGCAGCACCCAGCGCCACGGCCTCGTCGATCATTGCGTGGCGGCGGGCCAGGCTGTCCTTCTGGGCGGCTTCGAGCGGGGCCGCAGCGCCGGCGATGGCCTGCTTCCACAGCGGCTGCAGCTCGGCAAAGATCTTCTCGCCCACATGGCCGCCTTCGCGCCAGCGGTCGCCAAACTGGTACAGCGCACGGTTGATGGCCTTCCAGTCGCCCGAGGTGGCATGCTCCTGCGTCCAGGCCTTGACCTCTTCGATCAGCGCCAGGCGCTGGGCCTTGTGCTCGGCGGCATCGGCGCGAATCTTGTCGAGCCAGGCCTCCACGACCTTGTGCGCGGCATTGCAGGCCTCGTCGAATTTCTTCCACAGGCCGTGGTTGGGCGCACCGCCCTGGTCGGACTGCTTCCATTGCTCGCGCAGCGCGCGCAGGGTTTCCTGCATCTTGCGGCCACCCAGGGCCTGGCCCTCGGGGCGGTTGAGCAGGCCTTCGGCCTTGGCCACGAGGTCCTCGCGCACCTGGTCGGCGCCCCAGCGCTGCCAGCCTTCGAGCTCGCCGGCAGCCACCAGGGCGGTGTGCACCTGCTGCTCCAGCGCGGCATCGATGTGCTTGCCGTGGTTCTTGAGCACGGCGCGCAGCGCGGCAGCAGCGCCGGCGCTGGCCTTGCCATGGCCTTCGGCGGTTTCCTTCTCGAGCACCACCAGGGCGTCGCGCACGGCCTGCACAGCCTTGTCGCGCACTTCGGGGTCGACCTTGGGCTTGTTCGGCGCGCGGGCCGGCTTGGCCGCAGCACCCGGCGCAGCCGCCGCTGCGGCGGCGGCCGCCTCGGTGGGCAGGCCACGGGCCACGCGCAATTCGTCAGCCCACACGGGCACGGGCGGCAGGGGGGCATTGGCGTCTTCCGCGGCCGCCGCGGCCTGGGCCACGGCCGGCTGGAAGGCGTCCCACACCACCAGCAGCTGCGTGCGCGAGGCATCGAGCAGCGGCGGGAAGCGCGCCTCCACGCTGGCCCAGCTGGCATCACCGGTCAGCTCCTGGGCCTGCTCCTGCCAGCGGGCCACGTCGGCGCGCAGCAGCTCCAGCGCCGCATGCGCGTCGCGCCAGGGCTTGGTGGAGAGCACTTCGATGCGCTGCGCAAGCAGCACGGCGGCCTCGCGCTGCACCTGCACGCGGTGCTGCAGGTCTTCGATGACCTTCACCCGGTCGGCGACCTGCACCTTGAGCAGGGACAGCGGCTCGCGCGACAGCGGGGCGCCGGCCTTGGCCGCGTCGCGCTGCCATGCCAGGGCATCAGCGATGTTGAGCTTGGGCGCAGCCAGCAGGGCCTGGGCCTTTTCGGCCCATTCGGCGGCAATGGCTTCCTGGCCCTTGGCACGGCGGATCTCGTCGAGGCGTTCGCGCACGGCACGGGCGGCGCCCTTGTCGCGGCCGCTCAGCTCCTTGAACACTTCCTGCAATTGCTCTTGCGCCGGCTGCGTGGCCAGCCAGTCGCGGATGCGGGAGGCGCGCTCGCCCGAGGTGGCGGCAGAGAAGGCGCCGCCGGTCAGTGCATCCAGGGGATGCGCCTCTTGGGTCTTGGCCGGGGCCGGATTCACTTCAGGTGCGTCGGACATTTTGTTGCGGGAAAAAAATGGAAACATGGATCCAATGGATTACGAACGGCCATCCCTGCATCCGGGCGGACGCGCAAGGCCACCGGGGCTCGCGCCGACCCAAAGCAGGTACATGGCAGAAAACGGGCTATTTTCACCGGGTTCGTGCAGGCGGGCCACCAGCCGTCCTGGCCATGAATTCCTCTGGGGAGTCCTCTGTCCAGGGCCACCCGGTGCGCGGGCATCTGCACCCTGCTTCGCAGGGTTGCGGTGTCTCAGAGGGGCCTGTGCCCACTCTGGGAATTGCCCCCATTATCTATATATATGCGGCAAGGGCCCATTCAATGCCTTGAGGCAGTTCAATGCAGGACCATCGGGGCTCGCTGGCAGGCACTGCGCAGGCGCCTGCGACGGCCTGCGCGCACGCGCTGGAACCGCGGCACGAAGCCAGGCGCCCGCCCACAAACGAGAAAGCCCGGGGGACTTTCCGAAGTGGACAGTCTCCCGGGCTTGACGGCTGACACAACGGTCTTTGCCATCGTTTCGCAAGGCGGAGATGAAGGTCCACCATGCGAGGAGGCAAGGTATTGCCTCCAGGGGGTGCCGTGGAAGTTGCATCTGCTGCACCGCGGCACTGAATGCCCATCGGCGGGAGAGTTCGCTTCGTCTGGCGATGCCTGAAATCAACAGGCCACTGAACCTTACCAAAGTCGGCAGCCGACCTCAACCCGGTTTTGCAATGACGCGGTAAAAGCCGATTGAATTTGACACATGGACGTCACCGGCCTGTGATCGGCCGGGCCCCCGCTTCGGGCGAAAAACAGCAAAACCCTGTGTTTTCTAACAGATTTTTCATTCCATTTTAATCTAACGATTGATGTTGTTAGTATTGACTAGGTATTTGGTGACCTCCTAGAATCCGCCAGCCTCAAAAATGGCTAGTAAAAACCCCAACCCGCTGCCGAACCCGGCTAAGTCAACTCACGGCCCTTCTTGCTTTTTGCAGGCCCTGAAATTGATGGCGTACCAATCCAGGTGATACGCCTGATCCTGCCAACCACCCGTGGTGGCAGGGCCTCAGGGAAGCGCCCCAGAAAGGAAGAGCTATGACAGCGTCAGGAAAAATCGTCTCCGGCGTGCGAACTTTCGCAGCCGATGTGACCGAAGGTTTTCTTGAAATCACCCACAGCAGCTTCGCCCTCATCGGGCTGACCGTTGCATTCGTCGTTATCGCATTGACCGCCCGGCCCGACCTGCGCCAGGCCGGAGAAGAAAGGCTCATGAACTGGCTGCAGGCGCGCCAGGTCGCCGTGCTGGGCATGCCCATCGAACCCGAAGCGAGCGAGCGCGCCACCGCCGGCAACCCCAAGGACCTGCCCAAGGAACAGGCAGCCGTGGCGTTCTGGCTGAGCAAGAAGTACCGCGTGGCCCCCGAGCCGCTCGCCGTGCTGGTGGCCGAGGCCTATGAACTCGGCGCCCGCAACAAGCTCGACCCGACCCTGATCCTGGCGATCATGGCCATCGAGTCGAACTTCAATCCGTTCGCGCAAAGCGCCGTCGGAGCCCAGGGCCTGATGCAGGTGATGACGACCGTGCACACCGAGAAGTACCAGAACTTCGGCGGCCACTTCGCGGCCTTCGACCCCGTGACCAACCTGCGCGTGGGCGTGAAGGTGCTGCAGGAATGCATCGCCCGCGCCGGCTCGCTCGAAGGCGGCCTGCGCTACTACGTGGGCGCAGCCAACCTGCCCGACGACGGCGGCTACACCGCCAAGGTGCTGGCCGAGCACTTCCGCCTGCGCCAGGTGGCCGGCGGTCGCGCCCTGCCGACCAA
Source organism: Acidovorax sp. GW821-FHT10A04 (assembly GCF_059415825.1). Lineage (NCBI taxonomy): Bacteria > Pseudomonadati > Pseudomonadota > Betaproteobacteria > Burkholderiales > Comamonadaceae > Acidovorax > Acidovorax sp. GW821-FHT10A04. The sequence continues at coordinate 64,662 of NZ_JBWKNZ010000013.1, read as the reverse complement.
CCCGCCACCGACCCTGTCCACGCAGGCGCCGGTGCAATCGGTTCCGGCCTCGGCCAAGCTGCCGGCCTCCGCCTCGCCCGCCAACAGTGGCAGCGACAAGGTGGCCCTGCTCTCGCAGCCATCCTGATGAGCGCACGGCCGCGGGCCGCCCTGCTGGAGCGGCAGCGCTGCCTGGGATACACTACGCAGGTACGCAACTGGCGATAGGCGCAGCCCCGCAACCGGGCTGCCGCTGACGTGGAAACCGACAAGGGCTTGCCTCTTGTGAACCACTGGGGAGCGTGCCGCACGGGTGTCATGCCCGCCGCGTTCAGCCGTTCGCCTGGGCAGCCCTTGTTTCAAGGGACACAAGTTCATAGGACTGCCACACCATGTACGACCGCAATATTCTTGTCGAACAAGCCGACCCCGAACTCTTTGCCGCCATCACGGCCGAGAACGCCCGCCAAGAGCACCACATCGAGCTGATCGCCAGCGAGAACTACGCCTCCCCCGCCGTGATGTGGGCCCAGGGCACCCAGCTGACCAACAAGTACGCCGAAGGCTACCCCGGCAAGCGCTACTACGGTGGCTGCGAGCACGTGGACGTGGCCGAGCAGCTGGCCATCGACCGCGTCAAGAAGATCTTCGGCGCCGATGCCGCCAACGTGCAGCCGCATTGCGGTGCCTCGGCCAATGAGGCCGTGTTCCTGGCCTTCCTCAAGCCCGGCGACACCATCATGGGCATGAGCCTGGCCGAAGGCGGCCACCTGACGCACGGCATGCCGCTGAACATGTCGGGCAAGTGGTTCAACGTGGTCTCCTACGGCCTCGACGCCAATGAAGTGCTGGACTACGACGCCATGGAGAAGAAGGCGCACGAGACCAAGCCCAAGCTCATCATCGCCGGTGCCTCGGCCTACAGCCTGCACATCGACTTTGCACGCTTTGCCAAGGTGGCCAAGGACGTGGGCGCGATCTTCATGGTGGACATGGCCCACTACGCCGGCCTGATCGCCGCGGGCGTGTACCCCAACCCCGTGCCCCATGCCGACGTGGTCACCAGCACCACGCACAAGAGCCTGCGCGGCCCGCGCGGCGGCATCATCCTGATGAAGGCCGAGCACGAGAAGGCCATCAACAGCGCCATCTTCCCCGGCCTGCAAGGCGGCCCGCTGATGCACGTGATCGCGGCCAAGGCCGTGGCCTTCAAGGAAGCACTGCAACCCGACTTCAAGGCCTACCAGGAGCAGGTGATCAAGAACGCCCAGGTCGTGGCCGAAACGCTGACCGCCCGCGGCCTGCGCATCGTCTCCGGCGGCACGCAAAGCCACGTGATGCTGGTCGACCTGCGCGCCAAGGGCATCACCGGCAAGGAAGCCGAGGCCGTGCTGGGCTCCGCCCACATGACCATCAACAAGAACGCCATCCCCAACGACCCTGAAAAGCCGATGGTGACCAGCGGCGTGCGCATCGGCACCCCGGCGATGACCACGCGCGGCTTCAAAGAAGAAGAAGCGCGCATCACCGCCAACCTGATCGCCGACGTGCTGGACAACCCGCGCGACGAGGCCAACATCGCCGCCGTGCGTGCCAAGGTCAATGCGCTGACGGCCCGCTTCCCGGTCTACGGCTGATCCGGCCCCGCCATGAAGTGCCCTTTTTGCAGCCACCAGGAAACGCAGGTCGTCGAAACCCGGGTGTCTGAAGAAGGGGACTTCATCCGCCGCCGGCGCCAGTGCGGTGCCTGCGACAAGCGCTTTACCACCTACGAGCGGCCGGAAGTGAACTTCCCGGCCATCGTCAAGAAGGACGGCCGGCGCATCGAGTACGAGCGCGGCAAGCTGCTCGGCTCGTTCAACCTGGCGCTGCGCAAGCGCCCCGTGAGCACCACGCAGATCGACAGCGCCATCGAGCGCATCGAGGAAAAGCTGCTCAACCTGGGCCAGCGCGAAGTGCTCTCCAGCCGCATCGGCGAACTGGTGATGCGCGAGCTCAAGAAGCTCGACAAGATCGCCTACATCCGCTTTGCCAGCGTGTACCGCAGCTTCGAGGACATCGACGACTTCCGCGCCATGGTCGACGAAGTCCGCAAGTAGCACGCAGCCTGCAGACTTTGCCGGGCTGCATGACAATGCACCAGTGAAGACCCGCCATTTTTTGCAGCTGGTGCTGCTGTCTGCCCTGTGGGGCGCCTCCTTCCTTTTCATCCGTGTCGCGAGCCCCGTGCTCGGGCCCAATGTCATGGCCGCGCTGCGCATCGGCCTGGCCACGCTCACGCTGATGTTCATCATGCGCGTGGCCGGCGAGCGCTGGCCCTGGCACCACTGGCGGGAGCTGCTCGGTCTCGGTGCGCTCACGGTGGCCATCCCCTTCCTGCTGTACTCCTGGGCGGCGCTGTACCTGCCCGCGGGCTACAGCTCGCTGCTGAACACCATGGCCGTGCCGTTCAGCGTGATCGCCGCAGCCTGGCTCAAGGAGGACACGCTGAGTGCGCGCAAGTGGCTGGGCTGCCTCTGCGGCTTTGCCGGCGTGGCGCTCATCGTGCAGCTGGGCCCGGTCACGCCCACACCCGCCCTGATCATTGCCGCCCTGGCGTGCATGACGGCATCGGCCTGCTACGGCGTCTCCACCCCCTGGATGAAGCGCGCCACCACGCGCATGCCGCCGCTGGCGATTGCGGCCGGCATCCACGGCACGGCCCTGGTCATGCTGCTGCCTGGCGCGGCGTGGAGCCTGCCCGAGGCACGGTTCACGCCCACGGCCCTGGCCGCCGTGGCCGTCATGGGCATCGTCACCTCGGGCCTGGCCTACTGGCTCAACCTGCGCGTGCTCAGCCAGGTCTCGCCCGTGGCGGCCATGAGCAGTGCCTTCATGATCCCGCTGTTCGGGGTGGCCTGGGGCCACCTGTTCCTGGGCGAGGCCCTGGGCCCGGGCATGCTCTGGGGCGGCCTGCTGGTGCTGGTGGCCACAGGGCTGGTGACGGGCTTTAACCCGCTGCGCTGGCTGGGCGCCAGCGTGTCGCGCTCGTAGGCGATCACCTACAGGCCTGTTCGCCCGGGTCCGGGGCAGCAAAGGGCGCTGGCTGCCGACAATGAAGGCATGGACCCGCAGCCGCAGCCGACCGTCGCCACCGCCCTCCCCACCCACCGTGCCCCGCTGCAGCCCGAGCAGCCGCCACCCCAGCATGCCTGGCAGTTCTTTCGCGCCGGCGGCGTGGACCAGGTCATCATCCAGAGCGGCGAGGACATCGCCCACCTGGCCGAGCTGGACCAGAAACTCTGGGTAGCCCTGGCCTGCCCCACCCGCGGCATCGAGTTCGACGAGCGCACGCTGGACCTGATCGACACCGACAAGGATGGCCGCATCCGCCCGCCCGAACTGCTGGCGGCCTGCGCCTGGGCCTGCGCGCAGCTGCGCAGCGCGGACGAGCTGGCACGCCCCGGCGACACGTTGGAGATCAGCGCCATCGACGACGGCACAGAAGAAGGCGCCGCGCTGGCCGCGGAGGCCAGGCGCCTGTTGGCCATGGCCGGCCGGCCCGAGGCCACGGCGATTGCGCTGGCCGACGTGCTCGAACGCAGCCAGCAGCTCAGTGGCATGCGTTTCAACGGCGACGGCATCATCACCGTGGACACCGCGGGCAAGGACGACAGCGTGGCCCGCGAGGCCATCGCCCACATCATCACCACCCACGGCAGCATTCCGCCCGCCACCGACAAGCAGTTGCCCGGCATCGACCGCCAGCGTGCCGAGGCGTTCTTTGCAGAACTTGGGCAGCTCAGGACCTGGGCCGCCCAGGCGCGCGGCGCCACCACCGGCCTGGCCCTGGGCGACCGCACGCTGGCCGCCACCGAGGCCATGAACACCGTGGCGGCCAAGGTGGAGGACTTCTTTGCCCGCACCCGCCTGGCCGCCTACGATCCGCGTGCCGCCACAGCACTGAACCCCTCGCTCGACGGCTACAGCGCCATGGCGGGCCAGGACCTGGGCCTGGCCTCGCCAGCCATCACCACCCTGCCCCTGGCCCCCATCACCCCCGGGGGCACCCTGCCCCTGCGGCACGGCGTGAACCCGGCCTGGGCCAAGGCCCTGCGCAACTTCCGCGAGCGCACGGTGGAGTCCCTGCTGGCGCGCAGCAACGCCGAAAGCCTCACGCAGGACGAATGGCAACTGATCCAGAAATCGCTGGCCCCCTGCCAGCAATGGCTGGCCGACCGCCCCGCCACCCGCCTCGACACGCTGGACGAAGACGTGCGCGAGGCCTTGCTCGCGGGTGATGCCGAGCAGCGCGTGATGGCCCTGATCGGCGAAGACGAAGCCGAGCAGGCCCACAACGAGCAGGCCCTGGGGCTGGAGAAACTGCTGCGTTTCAAGCGCGACCTGCTGGAGCTGCTCAACAATTTTGTCTCGTTCTCGGCCTTCTACCAGCGCCGGGGCGCCATCTTCCAGGCCGGCACCCTGTACCTGGATGCGCGCAGCTGCGACCTGGTGGTGCAGGTGCCCGACGCTGCGCGCCACGCCAAGCTGGCCGGCCTGGCCAAGACCTACCTGGCCTACTGCGACTGCACGCGCAAGGGCCAGAAGATGGGCATCGTGGCGGCCTTCACCGCGGGCGACGTGGATTTCCTCTTCGTGGGCCGCAATGGCGTGTTCTACGACCGCGATGGCAAGGACTGGGATGCGACCATCACCCGCATCATCGAGAACCCCACGAGCATCCGCCAGGCCTTCTTCTCGCCCTACAAGAAGTTCGTGCGCATGGTCGAGGAGCAGGTGGCCAAGCGTGCATCGGCCAGCGATGCGCGCGCGCAGAAGTCACTGGGCACGGCCGCCAGCACCCTGGCCAGCACCGATCTCAAGACGGTGGGCACCAACGCCAGCAGCGTGACCGTGCCCGGTACCCCGCGCCGCACCGACGTGGGCACGGTGGCGGCCATCGGCGTGGCGCTGGGCAGCATCAGCGCGGTGCTGGTGGGCATCTTCGGCAAGTTCGTGGACCTGGGGGTGTGGATCCCCCTGGCCCTCATCGGCATCGTGCTCGCGATCTCGGGGCCGAGCATGCTGATCGCCTGGCTCAAGCTGCGTCAGCGTAGCCTGGGGCCGATCCTGGATGCCAGTGGCTGGGCGATCAATGGGCGCATGCGGGTGAACACGCGGTTGGGCGGTTCCCTGTCGCAGGTGGCCAAGGTGCCGGCCAATGCACGGCGCATGCTCGATGATCCGTTTGCGGAGTCCCAAAGCCCTGTGTGGGTGGCTCTGGGCGTGTTGGTTGCAGTGGTTGTGGTGGTGTTTGTGGCTTGGCGGGCGCATTGGCTGGATCGGTGGGTGCCGCAGGTGACGGTGACACCGCCTGTCGCGGCACCGGCGGCTGGGGCCAGTGATGTGACGCCGGCTGCTTCGGCGGCTTCGCCTGCGCGTTGAGTTCAGCACTTCTGTTGCCTCTTGTGCCTGGGTTGAGGGCGGAGGCCGGGATGTGCGCCCGGCGGCGCACCTTCTTTCTTTTGCGTCGCCAAAAGAAAGAAGGCAAAGAAAAGGCGACCCCCAGTCTGCGTCCCTTCGCTTCGCTACGGGCAACCTGCGATGCTCGTTCCTGGGGTGGCGTCGCAGAACTCGCTGCGTTCTTCGAACTCCGCTCAAACAGCTGCGACGAGCTAGACAACGAAGTGCGTGTGTCCTTCGGCACACGCACCCACCCCAGGCCCTGCGCTTCTCGGCGCAGCCAGCAGGGGTGGGGGAGCGGGGTCCACACGGCTGCTGCTGTCGCAGCTACGCCGTGTGTCGGTTACGCGCTGCGCGCTGCCGACGCGCTGGGTGATCGCTCTGGCGAACCGAGCGTAGCGAAGGACCACAGGCCGAGAGAAGCAATGGCCCGTATGGAGCCCGCTTCCACCCCCTTCTGACCGTGCCGAGAAGCGCAGGGCCTGGGGTGAGCGCGTGCCGAAGGACACGCGCATCGTGAACTGACTCACCGCGGTTGTTTGAGCGGAGTTGCCTCGCAGAGGCAACGCAGCGAGTTCCGCGGTGCACCCCAGGACCGAGCATCGCAGGCTGCCCCCAGCGCCCGACAGGGCGATGGGGGACACGGGCAGCGGGGTCGCCTTTTCTTTGCCTTCTTTCTTTTGGCGACGCAAAAGAAAGAAGGTGCGCCGCCGGGCGCACATCCCGGCCTCCGAACTCAGCAGAGGCACGCAGCAACCACTCCAGAGCTCAGCCCCGCACCGCCCCCCGAAGCAAATCCGCCACCTTCATCCTCTCCAACCCCGCACAGCTCCAGAACGACCCCAGACTCTCCACCCGCTCCAACAGCAACTTCTCCACCAGCGGCTCGGCCGAAGTAGCCAAAGGATCCACCAGCAGCAGGTACCGCGGCTCAGCCACATCCGCCGCATCGGGGTCGCTGGTGGCATCGTTGATCTGCCCGACCCAATCGAGAGACAGCAGCGCATCGAGCACAGGCTCGAGCTGCAGCACGTCGAGCCGCAGCAACAGCGCCAGCTCGCTCGCACGCAAGCCCTTTTGCGCATGGCGCCGCGCCAGGTACAGCTCCTGCAGCACTTCCACCGCGAGCTGGAAGTTCCAGCCCGCCACGGTGCCACGCCGGGCCACGCCGGCCAGCAGGCTGGGCAGGTAGGCGGTCACCACCGCACCCAGCAGCACGATGACCCAGGCCACATAGATCCAGACCAGCAGGATGGGCAGGGTGGCGAACGCGCCGTACACCACCGAATAGGTCGGCACATTGCTCAGGTAGATCGCCAGCACCCGCTTGGCCAGCTCGATGCAGACCGACACGAACAGGCCGCCGGCCCAGGCGTGGCGCCATTTCACGGGGGTGTTGGGCACGTAGTGGTACAGCGCCGCCATGCAGCCGGCCAGCACGAAGAACTGGATCGAATCGAACAGCAGCTGCACGCCGCTGGGCAGCGCCTTCACCAGCCCGCCCGATGCCGACATGACGTACGAGGTGACGGCCAGGCTCACGCCCAGCAGCAGCGGGCCCAGGGTGATCACGGCCCAGTAGATCAGCACGCGCTGGCCCAGGGGGCGCAGGCGGCGCACGCGCCAGATGTCGTTGAGCGTGCGGTCCATGGTGAGGATCAGGGCCAGCGCCGTGGCCAGCAGGATGCTGAAGCCCGCCACCCCCAGGCTGCTGGCCTTGGCCGCGAACTGGGTGAGGTAGCCCAGCACCTGGCGCGAGATGCTGTCGGGCACCAGGCTGTCGACCAGCCAGCGCTGCAGCACGTCCTGCACCTTGCCGAAGATGGGGAACGCGGTGAACACTGCCAGCGCCACCACGAAGAAGGGCACCAGCGCCAGCGTGGTCGTGAAGGTCAGGCTGCTGGCCGTCAGGCCCAGGTGGTCTTCGCGAAAGCGCTCGCGCAGGGTCAGGGCCGTCGTTTTCCAGGGGAAATGCGACAGCTGCGTGATCAGCGCTTCGATGCGCAAGGCTACAGTCTGCAAGGTCAAGGGCATGGCCGATATGATCCTAGGCCCGGAAGAGGACCACAGGGTGGTGTGGGAACGCTGCATCGCAGGGATGCGAAAAGCGCATCCAGCACGCATTGTGGCCCCAAGCGCGGCACAGACCAGCAGCGAAAATGGGCGGCCGCAGCCCCCTTCTTTTCCCTGCGCTGCACCGCCCTGCCCACTGTTCGTTACCTGACCTGCCACCGATGACCGCACCCCTCCCCGTCTCCGACCACGCCATCGCCGCCACCCGCTGGGCCGCCACCGGCAGCGTGATGGCGCTGATCGTGCTGTGCCTGGCCTGGGAGCTGGTGCTGGCCCCCGTGCGCCCCGGCGGCTCGTGGATCGCCCTGAAGGCGCTGCCGCTGTGCATTCCGCTGGCCGGCCTGCTCAAGAACCGCATGTACACCTACCGCTGGGTGAGCCTGGTGATCTGGCTGTACTTCACCGAAGGCGTGGTGCGCGGCTGGGGTGACAAGCCGCCCTCGCAGTGGCTGGCCTGGGCCGAGGTGCTGCTGTGCCTGGTGCTTTTCACGGCCTGCACGCTGCACGTGCGGCTGCGCCAGCGCAACGCCAAGGCCATGGCAGCCGCCAGAGAATCACAGGAAGGGCAGCAGGCGCTGTCCTCACCCGCCGCCTGACACGGTACAAGCCCCACCCGACAATCCACCATCACGCTGCAATCAATGCCCTGGCGCCAGCCCCGGCAGCAGCCCTGACCGCTGTAGACGAAAGGCCAACGACATGACCACCACCCTCCTCGACACCCTGCGCACCCTGGTCGGCCCGGCCCATGTGCTGACCGACGGCGACCTGACCGCCTGGGAGCAGGACTGGCGCCGCCGCGTGCGCGGCAAGGCCCTGGCCGTGGTGCGCCCCGCCAGCACGCAGGAAGTGGCTGCCGTGGTCAAGGCCTGCGCCGCGGCCGGCACGGCCATCGTGCCGCAGGGTGGCAACACCGGCTTGGCGGTGGGCTCCACGCCCGACGACAGCGGCACGCAGATCGTGCTGAGCCTCACGCGCATGAACGCCGTGCGCAGCGTCGACACCGACAACCTCACCATGACGGTGGAGGCCGGCTGCATCCTGCAGAACCTACAGGACGTGGCGCAGAACGCGGGCGTGTTGTTCCCCCTGTCGCTCGCGGCCGAGGGCAGCTGCACCATCGGTGGCAACCTGGGCACCAATGCCGGCGGCACGCAGGTGGTGCGCTACGGCAATGCGCGCGACCTGTGCCTGGGCCTGGAAGTCGTCACCGCCCAGGGCGAGGTCTGGGACGGCCTCAAGGGACTGCGCAAGGACAACACCGGCTACGACCTGCGCGACCTGTTCATCGGCAGCGAAGGCACGCTGGGCATCATCACCGCCGCCACGCTCAAGCTTTACCCCGAGCCCGCCGCACGCCTCACGGCCTGGGCGGCCGTGCCCTCCATGGAGCACGCCGTGGCCCTGCTGGGCCTGGCGCACAAGCACCTGGGTGCGGGCCTCACGGGCTTCGAGGTCATGGGCCAGTTTGCGCTGAGCCTGGTGGGCAAGCACATGCCACAGCTGCGCGTGCCCTTCCTGGGTGACGAGAACGCGCCCTGGTGCGTGCTGCTCGAAAACTCCGACAGCGAATCCGAAGAGCACGCCCGCGGCCGCTTCGAGGCACTGCTGGAGACGGCGTTTGAGGCCAGCTGCGTGACCGACGCCGTGGTCGCCGAGAACCTCACGCAGGCCCAGCAGCTGTGGCACATCCGCGAGAACATCCCGCTGGCGCAGGCCGAAGAGGGCCTGAACATCAAGCACGACATCTCGATCCAGATCTCGCGCATCCCCGCCTTCGTGGCCCACACCGATGCCGTGCTGCGCCGCGAGATCCCGGGCGTGCGCCTGGTCAACTTCGGCCACCTGGGCGACGGCAACCTGCACTACAACGTGCAGGCGCCCGTGGAAGGCGATCCCAAGGCCTTCCTGCGCGACCACGAAGAGCATGTGCACCAGCTGGTGTACGACGCCGTGGCCGAGTTCGGCGGCTCCTTCTCGGCCGAGCACGGCATTGGCGAGCTCAAGGCCGACAAGCTGGAAAAGTACCAGTCGCCCGTGGCGCTGTCGATGATGCGCGCAGTCAAGCAGGCGCTGGACCCTCAGGGCATCATGAACCCCGGGCGCGTGCTCAACCGCTGACTGGAGCACCTCGCATGGCGACTCCAGTGAACGTCCGCCCCGTCACGGCGAGTGACTACGCTGCATGGCGCCCACTCTGGAACGGCTACAACGCCTTCTACGGGCGCTTTGGCGCCACCGCCCTGCCCGAGCACATCACGGCGAGCAGCTGGCAGCGCTTGCTCGATCCCTCCGAGCCGGTGCACTGCCTAGTGGCCGAAGAGGACGGCAGCAACGGCGCCCTGCTGGGCCTGACCCACTACCTGTACCACCGCAGCATGACGCGCATCGAACCGGTCTGCTACCTGAGTGACCTGTTCACCCGCGAGGCCGCGCGCGGGCGTGGCATCGGCCGCCTGCTGATCGAAGCCGTGTACGAACAGGCCCGTTCGGCCGGCTCGTCGCGCGTGTACTGGCAGACGCAGGAGGGCAATGCGGCAGGTCGCGCGCTGTACGACAAGGTGGCCAAACACCACGGCTTCATCGTCTACGCGAAAGAGCTTTGACGGGCCTGCTGTCCTGCCTCCAAACGTAAGCCCTGCAAGCGACAGAAAAACCTTTCAACATTACGGCCCGCAAGGCCAAAACAGGCCCGCCACGGTGGTCCAATCAGCGCCCTTTTCGCTGCTTTGACACCCTGTTTTGAATCTGCTTTTTTCCTGGCCCCGCGCCGCGCGTGGGGCCACGGCCCTGGCGCTGGTCCTTGGCGCCGTCGCCCCTTCCCTCGCCCGCACTCCCTCCACCTTTCTCGACAGCATCCCCGGCCTGCGCAGCACGCAGCCCACGGGCTTCGGGCATTGCCCGCAGTTCTTCGCGGGCGGCAAGCCGCCGCCCGCGCCGCGCCGCGCCTTGCAGCGCGAGCTGTGCTATGAGGCCTTTGCCGTGCTGCACAGCGGCGAGACGCGCACACCGGTCTACGTGGCCCAGCGCCTGAACCGCCAGGTGCTGGAGGGCGCGGACGAAAAACGCGCCGACAAGTTCTTTGCCGACGCCCGCCTGCCCCGCGGCGAACGCGCCGAGCTCGACGACTACAAGCGCTCGGGCTACAGCCGCGGGCACATGGCACCGGCGGCGGACATGTCCACCCCCACGGCCATGGCGCAGAGCTTCTCGCTGGCCAACATGGTGCCGCAGGACCCCAAGCAGAACGGCGGCCCCTGGGCCCGCATCGAGCAGGACACGCGGCGCTATGTGCTGCGTGCCCGGGGCGACGTGTACGTGATCACCGGCCCGGTCTTCACTGCCGAGAGTCCCACCATCGGTGGCAACCGGGTGCGCGTGCCGGCCTACCTGTTCAAGCTGGTGTACGACGCCAGCACGCAGCGCGCCTGGGCGCACTGGCAGGCCAACCGCGCGGGCGAGCGGGCAGGCCCGCCCATCAGCTACCAGGAGCTGGTGAAGAGGACGGGGGTGGAGTTTCTGCCGGCCCTGGCGGCGGCGCACTGACGGGCGCCGTCCGCAGACCGGGAGGGGCGAGGGAGGAGCGAGGAAGGAGCGGCATAGCGGCCAACAAAAACCGCATCTGCAAACTCGCATTCCTTCGTTGGAGGCGCTGGCCTGCCTGCGCAGAATGACACGGGTCGGTGCCAACAGGGGAACCAGGCGCCGGCCCCTTCGTCTCTCCTCCCAACGCAAGGACTTCACCATGTCACTGCTTCGCCACCCCGAACTCCTGGCGCCCCGTGCGCTGTCCGTGCTGCGCATCATCTCGGCCTTCCTGCTCATCCAGCATGGCTCGGCCAAGCTGCTGGGCTTTCCGCACGTTGCGTACTTCGACAACCTGCAGATCGTCTCCCTGCTCGGCCTGGCCGGCATCCTGGAGCTGGTGGGCGGGGTGCTGCTGCTCGTGGGCCTGTTCACGCGGCCCACGGCCTTCGTGCTCTCGGGCCTCACGGCATTCGCCTACTTCATCGGCCATGCCACCAAGGGACATGTGCTGGCGCCTTCGCTCAACCAGGGCGAGGCCGCCGTGCTGTTCTCCTTCGTGTTCCTGTACATCGCGGCCGCTGGCGCGGGGCCCTGGAGCATCGATGCGCGCCGCACCAGGGTGCCCACGCAGGCACCGCTGCCGGTGAGCGCCTGAGCACCCACGCCCCCGCGCGCACTCGGTTGATTTGGCTATATGCAACTGACGCAAAAGTCGTTCCATTGCGGCCACCCGCTTCCGACAATCGCGCCCACACCGCTTGCCTGCGACGACGACGAACCTGGAGCCTGCGCCATGCTGCCCGTGACCACCGAAGACATCGACCTCAGTCCGCCCGACGGCGCCTTCTGGAAGGCGCTGCGCAACCTGGCCATCAGTGCGCTCGTGGTGTGCGCGGTCGCGCTGATCGCGGGCTTTCTGGTCGCCACCTCCGCCCAGGCACAGCCGGTGCAGCCAGGCAGCCCGGGCACGGCGGCCCGCGCCTGAATCCAGACCCCTCGCCATGGCCCGCGACAACGCTCTTCTTCCACCGGCATCACCCGCAGCGCAGGCACGCCGCGTGCTGGCCCTGACGGCGCAGGCCTGGGGCGTGGTACCAGACTCCCCCGCGGCACTGGCACGCCGCGCGCCGCACGGCCATGTGCGCACGCGGGTGCTGCGGCGCACAGAGGCCCAGGTGGCGGCTGCAGCGCAGGCGGCACGCGCCTCCCTGGCGGCCTCCTTGCCCCGCCCTCTTCTGGCGCATTCATGGTGAGCGGCCTCATGCGGCGCACGCCCTGGTGCAACCTCCCCCCACCCCTTTGACCCACAAGGCACACCCCATGTCATCCAGCATCAAGGCCATCAACGTCCGCAACCAGTTCCGCGGCAAGATCCGCGAGATCATCCGCGGCTCCGTCGTCTCCGAGGTCGACGTCGAGACGCCTTACGGCATCGTCACCTCCGTCATCACCACACGCTCGGTCGATGAACTCGCGCTCGTGGTGGGCTCGGAGGTGGTGGCCCTGGTCAAGTCGACCGAAGTCTCCATCGCCAAACTCTGAGGCGGCAGCGGCACCCGCCACGCCCTCGTTCCAGTCTGCGCCCGCACTCCCTTCCAGGGGGTGGCGGGCGCGGTCGTTGCTCCACTGCCCACCATGACCACTCCCCGCCCCCAGATGCACCTCGGTGCCTTCTTCTTTGGCGTAGGCCACCACCTGGCCGCCTGGCGCCACCCCGACGTGGACCCGGCTGCGGCCGGCCGCATCGAGTCGCTCAAGGAATGGACGCGCATCGCCGAGGCCGCCAAGTTCGACGCCATCTTCTTCGCCGACAACGTGGGCCTGCCCGGCCCGCCGGACGAGGTGGTGGCCAAGAACGCCCTGTGGTATCCGCTCGATCCGCTCATCAGCCTGGCGGCGCTGTCGCAGTCCACCACGCACATCGGCCTGGTGGCCACGGTGTCTTCCACCTACCTGCCGCCCTACCACCTGGCGCGCAAGTACGCGTCACTGGACCAGGTGAGCGGCGGGCGCAGCGGCTGGAACCTGGTCACCTCGGGCAGCGACTTCGAGGCGCGCGCCTTCGGGCTGGAACAGCAGCTCGCGCATGCCCATCGCTATGCCCGGGCGCACGAGTACGTGAAGATCGTCAAGGGCCTGTGGGACACCTGGGAGGACGAGGCCTTCATCCACGACAAGGCGGCCAACCGCTTCTTCGACCCGGCCCGCTTGCACCGCGTGGCCCACACGGGCGAGCACTACAAGGTGCACGGCGGCCTGCAGACGCCGCGCGCGCCCCAGGGCTACCCGGTGCTGGTGCAGGCCGGCTCCTCGGGCGATGGGCAGGACCTGGCCGCCGCCACGGCCGAGGTGGTGTTCACCGCGCAGCAGAGTGCGGCCGAGGCACGGGCCTTCTACAGCGGCCTCAAGGCGCGGCTGCCCGCCCATGGCCGCACGCCCGGGCAGCTCAAGATCCTGCCCGGCATCTCGCCCTTCGTCGGGCGCACGCAGCAGGAGGCGCAGGACAAGTTCGACCAGTTGCAGGGCCTGATCGACCCGGTGCTGGGCGTGGGCCTGCTCTCCACCTTCCTGGGCAATGTGGACCTGTCGGACTACGACATCGACGGACCGTTTCCGAACGACCTGCCGGTGACCGAGGGCTGGCGGAGCCGCCAGGAACTCTTCGAGGGCATGGCCCGGCGCGAGAACCTGTCCATCCGCCAGCTCTACGAGAAGGTGGCCGGCGCGCGCGGGCACTGGACCATCGTCGGCACGCCCGAATCCATCGCCGACCAGCTCGAGCACTGGTTCACCACCGGCGCGGCCGATGGCTTCAACGTGCTGGCACCCACCCTGCCGCACGGCCTCAAGGACTTTGCCGAGCTGGTGATCCCCGAGCTGCAGCGCCGCGGCCTGTTCCGCACCGAGTACCAGGGCCGCACGCTGCGCGAGCACCTGGGCCTGGCGCGGCCGGCGCACCCTGCGGTGCGGCGGCCTGCATAGATGAATTGGTTGTTAGGTATGCACGATTCATTCGTTCCCGCACACCCGGCTCGGCCCTAGAGTCTGCCGCTTGGACCAACGAACGAACGACTGAACAGGGAAACGACATGGCAGGATGGGGCAAGGAACAAGACACAGGCCTGGTGGCCCGGGCAACGAACACGCAGGCACGGCAAGCCGCACAGCGCACCCGGCCTTCGCTGGTCCGGCGCACCCTCGCGCTGGCAGCCGCCACCCTGCTCGGCCTGGCGCCCCTGGCCGCGCAGGCCGAGGGCAAGATCAGCATTGCGCAGCAGTTCGGCATCGGTTACCTGATCCTGGACGTGGTGCGCGACCAGCAGCTCATCGAAAAGCATGGCAAGCAGCAGGGCCTGGATGTGCAGGTGGAGTGGGCCGCCATCTCGGGCGCCACGGGCATGAACGAGGCGCTGCTGGCCGGGTCGCTGGACGTGGTGTCCGCCGGCGTGCCGCCCATGCTCACGCTGTGGGACCGCACGCGCGGCAAGCAGAATGTGAAGGCCGTGGCGGCGCTGGGCTCGCTGCCCAACTACCTGCTGACCAACAGCCCCACGGTCAAGACCTTGAAGGACCTGGGCGAGAAGGACCGCATTGCTGTGCCCGCTGCGGGCGTGGGCTTCCAGTCGCGCACGCTGCAGATCGAGACGGCGCGCGTGTTCGGCAAGGACGACTTCAAGCGCTTCGACAAGATCTCGGTGAGCCTGCCGCACCCGGAGGCCACGGCCGCGCTGATCGCAGGGGCCACCGAGATCAACACGCACTTCTCGAGCGCGCCGTTCTACTACCAGGCCCTGGCCGCCAACAAGAACGTCCGCAAGCTCATCAGTTCCTACGACATCCTGGGTGGGCCGGCCACGTTCAACGTGCTCTACACCACGCAGAAGTTCCACGACGAGAACCCCAAGACCTACAAGGCGTTCTACGCCGCGCTCGTCGAGGCCGCGCAGATCATCAAGGCCGACAAGGCCAAGGCCGCCGACATCTTCATCCGCGTGCAGAAGTCCAAGCTCGCGCCCGAGCTGGTGCGCAAGATCGTGGAAGACCCGGAGAACGATTTCACCGTGTCGCCGCACCGCACCTTCGTCTATGCCGACGAGCTGGAAAAGCTCGGCGTGCTCAAGAACAAGGCCGCCTCGTGGAAGGACTATTTCTTCGAAGAGGCCTACGCGCAGCCCGGGTCCTGAGGCGGGACACCACCGTGCGGGTCTGGTAAGGTCCGCGCCCATGTCCACACCGCCCCTTCATCCTTCCACGCCGGCCCTCGCGGCATCGCTGATCGACGATCCGTTCTACCAGGCCGTCACCATCGATTTCGCGCACGATGCGGCTGCGCGCCTCGCGGTGCTGCAGCACTACCTGGACTGCGCCGTGCGCGAGGCGCAGCATGGCGGCCTGTGCCACACGCCCGACGATCCGCGCCTGGGCATGGCCATCTGGAGCCTGCCCCGTCCACCCGACGCCGAAGCGGCCAGCGCACGCGCCAAGGAGGCGCAGCTGGCGGCCGTGCTGGGCCCGCGCGGCATGGACAACTACCACCGGATCATTGCCTTCATGGGCCCGCGCGCCAGCGGCGCCGAGCTGGCGGGCGCCTGGTACCTGTCGATCCTGGGCATCGCCCCTGCCGCCCAGGGCCAGGGGCTCGGCGCCCGGCTGCTGGCGCCCGCGCTGGCATCGGCCGACCAGGCAGGCGTGGCCTGCTACCTGGAGACATTTTCCGCACGCAACGAAAGCTTCTATGCCCGGATGGGGTTCCGCACCCTGGCCTCGCACCTGGAGCCGGTGACGGGTGCCCCGTACACGATCATGCTGCGCGTAGCACACGGGTAAAGGTCTGTAATCTCCCGCACGCCCAGCGCCGGTCACAATGCGGCGCTCCAACGGACAGCCGCCCCTGCCCACCAGTCATCTTACCGACCGGTTCCACGCCGCCACCTCGCACCGCGGCGAATTCGCCTGCGCTTCAGCCCTGCCGCGCGGGGTGGGCTGCTGCCCAGTGCTGTGCGGCCTGCCAGCTGGGCGGCACGCAGCCGCGCTCCTGTACGCACAGGCTGGCGCTGGCCAGGGCATGGTGCAGGGCCTGCTGGTAGGTAGCAGCAGGCAGGGCTGCAATGAAGTCTGCCATGCCGATGGGTGCCAGCGTGCCCTGCTGCGCCTGCGCGCGCAAAAGGTACGCGAGCAGGCCCGCGAGAAAGCTGTCACCGGCACCCACGGTATCGACCACGGCCAGCGGCTCGGCCTCCTTCGCGAACCATTGGCCACCGTCCTCTCCCTGCCGAAGCAACCAGGCACCCTCGCCGCCCAGCGTCAGCGCCATGAGGCGGGCGCGCGGGTTGGCGGCCAGCAGGTGGCGGGCACGGGCCAGTGGCCCGGTGCCGGACACCTGCAGGTGGTCCAGGTCTTCGTCGCTGGCCTTGATCAGGTGCGCCTCGGCCAGGGCCGCATGCACCTGGGCTCGGTAGGCCGGCAGGTCGGGCATGACGGAGGGGCGCAGGTTGGCGTCCACCACCACGCAGCGGCCGGCCGCGCGCTGGGCCTGCAGCCAGGGCAGGTAGATGGCGGTATCGCGCGCATCCAGGGCCAGGGCGCCGGTGCAGACCACCTGCAGTGCGCCGCCATGGGCGGCACAGGCGGCGCCGAGCCCTGATGCCGTCACGGTGCGGTCGGCCACGCCTTCGCGGTAGAAGGCGTAGTCGGGGTGGCCATGCTCGGTGAGGTTGACCACGGCCAGCGAGGTGACTTCGCCCACGGGGATGGGCTGGGCCAGTTGCACCCCATCCGCCACCAACTGCGCCGCGAGTTCACGGCCAAAGCGGTCGCGCGACAGGGGGTTGAGGTACTGCGTGCCCACGCCCTGGCGCGCCAGCGCCCGGCCCAGGTTGTACAGCGCACCGCCCAGGCAGGGCTCGTAGTGGCCGTCGGCACGGCGGATGAGATCGATCAGCGCTTCGCCGGCAATGGCGACCTGCACGGGGGAGTGTGTGGACATGGTTGAAAGAACGAACGGTTCAGAAATGGGGCAGCAGCGCAGGGTACAGCGCCTTGAAGCGCGCATGGCGCTCCTGCAGCAGGGCCTGCTGGGCGGGCTGGGGGGTAAAGCGGGCCTCTGCTGGCAAGCGCTGGCACCACAGGGCTTCGTCGCCACCGCAGGCCATGGCGGCCAGGCGCGCGGCGCCCAGGGCGGCGGCGGCATGGGCACCTTCGGGCCGCTCCAGCGGGCAGCCCAGGCCGCTGGCCAGCAACTGCGCCCAGGCATCGCTGCGGGCACCGCCGCCGACCAGTGCCAGCGGCGCGGCAGGGCCCGCGCCTTCGCCAGCCGCGGCCTGCATGGCCTGCAGCCCGTCCATGAGGCCGAAGCCCACCCCTTCCATCACGGCACAGGCCATGTCGGCGACACCGTGCTCGGCGCGCAGCCCCATGAAGACCCCGGTGGCCGCCGCATTGTTGTGGGGCGTGCGCTCGCCGCTCAGGTAGGGCAGGAAGATCGGGGCCTGCGCATGGCGGACCAGGTCCATGCCCTGCACGGCGGCGGACAGCTGCGCTTCGCTCTGGCCCGTGATGCGGGCCAGCCAGCCGAACGCACTGGCCGCGCTGAGCATCACAGCCATCTGGTGCCAGCGGCCAGGCAGCGCATGGGCGAACGCATGCACGGCGCTTTCGGTGGCCGGCGCGAACCGCTCGGACACCCGGAACACCACGCCCGAGGTACCCAGCGACACGAAGCCCTGCCCCGCCTGGCGTGCGCCCACGCCCACCGCGCTGGCGGCGTTGTCGCCGCCGCCGCCGGCCATGACCACACCGGCGGGCAGCCCCCAGCGGGCAGCCACATCGGCGCGCAGCACACCGGTGGCATCGCTGCCCTCGGCCAGGCGCGGCATATGGGCGCGGGTCAGGCCGCAGGCGGCCAGCAGGGTGTCGCTCCAGTCGCGGCGCGCCACGTCCAGCCACAGGGTGCCCGACGCATCGGACATGTCGCTCACCGCATCGCCCGTGAGCTGCAGGCGCAGCCAGTCCTTGGGCAACAGCACGCTGCGCGTGCGTGCAAAGACCTCGGGCTCGTGCTTGCGCAGCCAGAGCAGCTTGGGCGCCGTGAAGCCGGGCATGGCCAGATTGCCGGTGATCTCGCGCGAAGTGGGCACCGCCTGCTCCAGCCCGGCGCATTCGGCCGCGGCGCGGCCATCGTTCCAGAGGATGGCGGGGCGCAACACCTCACCCTGTGCGCCCAGCACCACGGCGCCGTGCATGTGGCCCGACAGGCCGATGCCGCGCACCTGGGCCCAGGCGGCAGGCGCCTGAGCGCGCAGCTGCGGCACGGCGGCCTCGGTGGCCGCCAGCCAGTGGGCCGGGTGCTGCTCGCTCCAGCCGGGTTGGGGGCGGTGCTGGGGCACAGGGGCATCGGCCACGGCGTGCACCTGCTGGTCTTCGCCAAGCAGCAGCAATTTGACACCCGAGGTGCCCAAATCAATACCCAAGTACATGCACTATTCCTGAAACAGCGGGAAAAGCACGGTCATGACTTGATCCCGAAGCGGCCGGCGCCCTGCTTGCGGTATTCGCTGGGCGTCATGCCCTTGATGTCCAGGAAGCGGCGGTTGAAGTTGGCCATGTTGTTGAAACCCACGTCGTAGGCGATGTGGGTGATGTAGCGCTCGGACTCCATGAGCAGCTGGCAGGCGCGGTTCACGCGCACCAGGTTCACGAAGTCGGTGAAGGTATTGCCCGTGGCCCGGCGGAAGAAGCGCGAGAAGCGGCTTTCGGTCATGCCCAGCTCCTGCGCCAGGTCGGCGGCCGACAGGGGCTCGGCCAGGTGGTCGGTGATGCGGCTCACCACCGCATTGATCTGGTCGAGCTGAGTGTCGTTGTCCTCGCTTTGCAGCTGCGTGCTCGACAGCAGCCGAAAGTCGGTACAGCGGGCCAGGTCGCTCAAAAATTCGCAGAACGCGCCGAACCGGGCCAGCCCCTGGCGCGCCTTGATGCGGTGCCAATGCTCCTGCGCCTGTGCCTCCATGCCAAAGAACTCGATGCCGTGGCGGGCCCGCTCCAGCAGGGGCAGCACCTCGCGCAGCTCGGGGATGCTCTCGCTGCTGGCCATGAGCGGGGCATGCGAGAACTGGATCACCAGATCACGCAGCGGCACGCCGCCTTCGGGCAGGTCCATGCTGATCCAGTTGTGCGGCAGGCGCGGCCCGGTCAGCACCAGGTGGCCGGGCTGGAACTGGCCGATCCAGTCGCCCACGAACACCTTGCCCGAGGTGGCGGTGATCAGGTGCAGCTCGTACTCGTCGTGGTAGTGCCAGCGCGCCAGCGGCGTGGGAAAGCCGTGCGACAGGCAGCGGATGAAGCCCGCTGTTTCGGGCGGCTCGTAACCCAGCTCGGGCGAGCGCACATAGTCGTGCTCCAGCTCGGGCTTGGTCTGGCGCGGGGAGACAGGCGTGGTCTTCACGGTCATGGCGTCATTCCTGGGGGCAGGCTGCTCCACTTACCCCGGTGATTTTGCACGTTCCGCCACGAAAGCCTGCACCCGGGCGTAGGCTCTGCGCAGCGTAGCGACCAGGCGTGGGTCCGAGGCCATCTCACCCCACAGCGTCGCATCGGCGGCATACGCGGCGACCGGGTCGGCCGCATCGCAGATCGCGTGGGCCACGGCCGGGTCCATGGCCTGGTCCTGGTAGGCGTAGGGGATCTGCCCGGCATGCCAGCGCTGCAGGTAGGCCAGGAACAGCGCGGGCAGCATGGCCACGCTGTCGAACGAACCATTGCGCGCCAGCTGGTCGCGGATGGTGGGCGCGATCATGCCGGGGATCTTGGAGAACGCGTCCATGGCCACGCGCTGGTTGGTGTCGGCGATGGCGGGGTTGCCAAAGCGGTCCAGCACCACGTCGCGGTACTGCTCCAGGTTGATGGGGCATGGCTGCTCTGGGGTGTGGAGCACCGGGATCGCGTCGTCGGTCACGTAGTCGTAGGCCATCTGGCGGATGGCGGCGTCGTGCGTGCCTTCATGGATGTACTGGTAGCCCGCCAGCGTGCCCGCCCAGGCGATGCAGCTGTGGGTGGCGTTGAGCAAACGGATCTTGGCCTCTTCGTAGGCCTGCACCGAGTCCACCATCTCCACGCCGACCGCCTCCCATGCAGGGCGCCCGGCGATGAAGCGGTCCTCGATCACCCACTGGATGAAGCTCTCGCCCATGAGCGCGGCCTGGTCGTCCCAGCCGGTGGCGGCCTTCACGCGCTCGGCCACGTCCGGCGTGGGGCGCGGCGTGATGCGGTCGACCATGGCGTTGGGGCTGCTGGTGTGCTCCTGCACCCAGGCCTTGAGCGCGGCATCGCCCAGCGCGTCGATGAACTGCAGCAGGCCGCCGCGCGAGCGCTCGCCGTTATGCCGCAGGTTGTCGCAGTTCATCAGCGTCACGCGGCCGGCACCGGCGGCCATGCGCGCACGCAGGATGCCCACCAGGGCGCCGTAGATGCTGTGGCCCGCCTGGCCGGCCTGGACCGCTGCGAGATCGGCGCGCAGGTCCGGGAAATTGGCCCAGTCGAGCTGGTTGGCTGCATCCAGGTAGTAGCCGGCCTCGGTCACAGTGAACGAGACGATGCGCGTGGCGGCATCGGCACCGGCGGCGATCAGCGGGGCCAGGTCGTCCTGGTAGGGAATCACGCGCTCGATCGATTCGATGCGGGTGTAGCTGCGCTCGCCCTGGGGCGTGACGGTCTCCAGCGTGTAGCGCCCGCCCTGGGCCTGCAGCGCGGCAATGGTCTCGGCCATGTCGGGGCGCAGGTTGCCCCCCACGATGGCCCAACTTGTATCGCCCTGCTGGCGCAGCTGGTGGACGTAGACGGCCTGGTGGGCACGGTGGAACGAGCCCAGGCCCAGGTGCAGGATGAAATTCATGGTGCGTGGATGCGAAAAAATGGGGATCTCAGAGGTCGAAATTGGTCGGCATCATCACGACGTCGCGGATGGTCATGCCGCGCGGGCGGGTGAGCATGAACAGCACCACCTCGGCCACCTCGGCGGCCTCGATGAGGCTGCCATTGGCCTTGGCCTCTTCGAGTTTTTCGGCAGGCCAGTCGGCCAGCAGCGAGGTGATGACCGGGCCCGGCGAGATGGCGCCCACGCGGATGCCGTGCTTGAACACCTGGCGGCGCACGGTCTGCACGAAGCAGTTCACCGCCCACTTGGAGGATGCGTAGACGGGCTCCCACGGCGTGGGGAAATGGGCGGCCAGCGAACTCGTGACGATGATGTCCCCGCGGCCGCGCCCGATCATGTGGGGCAGCACGTTGTGCACGTTCTTCATCACCACGTTGACATTGAGCTGCAGCATGCGGTCGATGGCATCGGGGTCGGCATCGACCAGGTCGCCGCCCACGTAGAGCCCGGCATTGGCGTGGAAGACGTCGAGCTGGCCCGCGATGGCCAGCGTGCGTTCGAGCAGGCTCGCGCACTGCTTGGCGTCCAGCAGGTCCAGCACCAATGGCGAAGCGCGCTCGCCAATCGCGGCGCAGGCCCTGGCCAAGGCTGCTTCATCGCGGTCGATCAGCACCACGCGCGCGCCGGCATCCGCCATCGCCTTTGCGCTGGCAAAGCCGATGCCCGATGCCGCGCCGGTGATGGCGGCCACCTGGCCTTGCAGGGGATGCACGGCGGTCACGCGCCCTGCCCCGCCACGACGTGGCCTGCCGCATCGAACCAGTGGGCCTGCGAGGCGTCGATGTCCAGGCTGACGGCATCGCCCGCGCGCAGGCCGGTGCGGTCGTTCTGGCGCGAGACGAACTGCGCGCCGCCGGGCGTGCTCACGTAGATCAGCGTTTCGGCACCCAGCGCTTCGACCAGGTCCACCTGCCCGCCCACCGGCGTGGTGCCGGCGTTGCGCACGGCGATGTTTTCCGGGCGCAGGCCGATGGTGCCGCCCGCCGCACCCGCCGGGGCCTGCTGCTGCACCGGCGCGGGCAACTGCTGCAAGGGCACCACGTTCATCTGCGGCGTGCCGATGAACTGGGCCACGAACTGGTTGGCGGGCCTGTCGTACAGCTCCAGCGGCGTGCCTACCTGTTCGATGAGCCCGTCGCGCAGCACCACCACGCGGTCGGCCAGGGTCATGGCCTCCACCTGGTCGTGCGTCACGTAGATGGTGGTAGCGCCCAGGTCACGGTGCAGCTTGGCAATCTCCACGCGGGTCTGGCCGCGCAGGGCCGCGTCGAGGTTGGACAGCGGCTCGTCGAACAGAAACACCTTGGGCGCACGCACGATGGCACGGCCGATGGCCACGCGCTGGCGCTGCCCGCCCGAGAGTTCCTTGGGCGTGCGCTCCAGGTAGGTGGTGAGGTTCAGGATGGCCGCGGCGCGCTCGACCTTCTCGCGCACGATGGCCGGGTCGACCTTGGCGAGCTTGAGCGCGAAGCTCATGTTCTCGTACACACTCATGTGCGGGTACAGCGCATAGCTCTGGAACACCATGGCCAGGTCGCGCTTGCTCGAAGGCTGGTCGGTGATGTCGCGGCCATCGAGCATGAGCGAGCCGCCGTCGATGTTCTCCAGCCCCGCGATCAGGCGCAGCAGCGTGGACTTGCCGCAGCCCGAGGGGCCGACGAAGACGATGAACTCGCCTTGCTGGATGGTGAGGTCGATGCCCTTGATGGCGCGGTGCTCACCAAAGAATTTCTCGATGCCGCGCAGTTGAAGGTAGGCCATGGAATCGGGTTCCTGAAATCTTGAAAACTGGGAGAAAAACTGCGGCGCTTACTTGACCGCACCGAAGGTCAGGCCCTGAACGAGCTGCTTCTGGCTGAACCAGCCAAAGACCACGATGGGCGCGATGGCCATCAGCGAGGCGGCAGACAGCTTGGCCCAGAACAGGCCCTCGGGGCTGGAGTACGAGGCGATCAGCGTGGCCAGAGTGCCAGCCTTGGCGGCGCTCAGGTTCAGGCTCCAGAAGGCCTCGTTCCACGACAGCACCAGGCACAGCAGGCCGGTGGACGCCAGGCCGCCCATGCCCAGGGGCAGCAGCACCAGGCGCACCTCCTGCCACAGGGTGGCGCCGTCCATGCGCGCGGCCTCCAGGATCTCGCGCGGGATGTCCTTGAAGTGCGAATACAGCATCCACACCATGATGGGCAGGTTGGACAGCGCGAACACGATGATCAGCGCCAGCTGCGTGTCGAGCAGGTGGCTCTTTTGTGCCAGCACGTAGATCGGCACCAGCGCGCCCACGGCGGGCATCATCTTGGTGGAGAGCATCCACATCAGGATGTCCTTGGTGTACTTGCCCTTGAAGAAGGCCATGGCATACGCCGCCGGCGCAGCCAGCATGAGCCCCACCACGGTGGAAAGCACGCTGGTGATGACCGAGTTCTTGGCGTACAGCAGGTAGTCGCTGCGCTCTTGCACCTCGTGGAAGTTTTCGAGCGTGGGGATGAAGAACAGCTGCGGCGGCACCGCGATGGCCTGCAGCTCGGTCTTGAACGCGGTGAGCAACAGCCAGGCCAGCGGGAAGAACAGCAGCAGGGCCACGCCCCAGGCGGCCACGGTGCGCAGGGCCAAGAGGCCCAGGGGGTAGGAGGATCGGCGTCGAGCAGATGCGGTCATGGTGGTGCTTCGGTTATTTGTCGAGGTTCTTGCCGACCATGCGGATCAGGAACACCGCCGCGATGTTGGCCAGCACCACCGCGAACAGCGCGCCGGCCGAGGCCACGCCCGCGTCGAAGTTGAGCAGCGCCTGCTTGAAGATCAGGAAGGTGACGTTGGTGCTCGCATCGCCCGGCCCGCCACCGGTGGTGGTGTAGATCTCGGCGAAGATGCTGAGCAGGAAGATGAGTTCGATCATCACCACCACGGCCACCGAGCGCGCCAGGTGCGGCACGTACAGGTAGCGCAGCTGCTGCAGGTAGTTGGCGCCATCCATGCGCGAGGCTTCGAGCTGCTCGTGGTTCATGCTCTGCAGCGCGGTCATGAAGATCAGCGTGGCAAACGGCAGCCACTGCCAGGAGACCATGACGATGACCGAGAACAGCGGGTGGTCGGTGAGCCAGTCCACCGGCTGCGCGCCGAAGAACATCCACACCTGGGCGAGTACGCCGTAGATGGGGTTCATCATCATGTTCTTCCACATCAGTGCGTTCACCGTGGGCATGACGAAGAATGGCGAGATCAGCAGCACCCGCACGATGCCCCGGCCCGCGAAGGGCTCGTTGATGAGCAGTGCGATGGCGATGCCGAACACCACCGTGATGAGGATCACGCTGCCGAGCAGCAGCAGCGTATTGACCACCGCCGTGCCGAACGAAGGATCGGTGACGAAGTACTCGAAGTTTTCCAGCCCGGCAAAGCCGGTCTGGTCCGGCTGCATCAGGTTGTAGCGGATCAGCGAGAAGTAGATCGTCATCACCAGCGGCACGATCATCCACAGGAAGAGCGTGGCCATGGCTGGCGTGAGCAGCAGGCGGGGGAGCAGGCGGTTCATGGGAATCCCGGGAGAAATCTGGCGTCGCCAGACAAGGTAGAAGCCGGTGCCAAGGACCTGAGAGGCCGAAACTCCCCGCCGCACATGCGCGCAGCGAGGAGTCGCGGGCCCCGATCAGCCCTCGGTGGCCGGCCAGCGGCTTACTTGTAGTAGCCGCCCTTCTTCATTTCGCGATCGGCCGACACCTGGCTGGCCTTGAGCGCCGCGTCCACGCTGGTCTTGCCGGCCAGGGCTGCGCTCATCTGCTGGCCCACGGCGATGCCGATGGCCTGGAACTCAGGAATGGCCGCGAACTGCACGCCCACGTACGGGCTCTTGGGCAGGGTCGAATCGGTCGGGTTGGCCGAGTCGATGGCAACCTTCTCGGCCGCTGCAAAGCGGGCCGCCTTCTGGAACTCGGGGCTGGCGTAGGTGCTCTTGCGCGTGCCGGTGGGCACGTTGGCCCAGCCGTTGGTCTTGGCCACGAGCTGCACGTACTCCTTGCTGGTGGACCAGGTGATGAACTTCTGCGCGGCATCCACCTTCTTCGAACCGGCGGGGATGGCCAGGTTCCACGACCAGAGCCAGTTGGCGCCCTTGGGCGTGTTCATGGTGGGTGCCTGGGCAAAGGCCATCTGATCGGCCACCTTGGACTGCTTGGGATCGCTCACGAAGGATGCGGCGATGGTCGCGTCGATCCACATGCCGCACTTGCCGGAGTTGGTCAGCGCCAGGATCTCGTTGAAGCTGTTGGCCGACGAGCCGGGTGGGCCGTAGTTCTTGAGCAGGTCCACGTAGAAGGTGATCGCATCCTTCCAGGGCTTGGATTCGAGCTGCGGCTTCCACTGCATGTCGAACCACTGGCCGCCGAAGGTGTTGACCAGCGTGGTCAGGAAGGCCATGTTGTCACCCCAGCCCGGCTTGCCGCGCAGGCAGATGCCGTACACGCCGTTCTTGGGGTCGTGGATCTTGGCGGCCAGGTCCTTGATCTGGGGCCAGGTGGGGCGCTCGGGCACCTGTACGCCGGCCTTGTCGGCCAGGTCCTTGCGGTACATCAGCATCGAGCTTTCGCCGTAGAACGGTGCGGCGAACAGCTTGCCATCGATCGACAGGCCGTTGCGCACCGCGGGCAGCAGGTCGTCCACATCGTAGGCGGCGTCGGTCTTGAGCTCCTGCAGCCAGCCCTTCTTGCCCCAGATGGGGGCTTCGTACATGCCGATGGTCATCACGTCGAACTGGCCGCCCTTGGTGGCGATGTCGGTCGTCACGCGCTGGCGCAGCACGCCTTCTTCAAGGGTGACCCACTTGAGCTTGATGTCGGGGTTGGCCTGCTCGAAGTTCTTGGAGAGCTTCTGCATCTCGATCATGTGGCCGTTGTTCACGGTGGCAATCACGAGCTCGGTCTGCGCATGCGCAGCGGCGCCGCACAGCGATGCCGCCAGGGCGGCGACGGCCAGGGCCAGGCGGGTGTGTGGACGGGTGGAACGGGGCATCGAAACGTCTCCTGCGTAGTTGGTATGGATCTGCCATTCAACGCCGGTCGGATGGCTGGCATTGATGGCCTGAACGATACCGATGCTCTGATGCTCAGTTGATACTTTGAAAACCCATACACATACTAATTTTCGCCAGAATCTCAGGATTTATACCTAGATACGTCAACTGGGTATGCGCATTGTCGGCCTGCAGTGCCTGCTCTGCCCTGCGGGGAGCGGCCTGCACCGGGAGCCCATGCACCTCCAGTGCGCGGCCGACTATTTCCAAAACTGGAACAGTCAGTTCGCGACTGAGTGGTTTTTCTCTGGTCACCTGAGGCGTACAGTTCAACCCATCGATGAGCCGAACCCGCAAGGCGACTCACCGAACCCGGTTCGAAGTTGTTTTTGTTCCGGTGTTTTTGAGACGCTTTTTCACTTTAAGGATTTTCATCATGAACACGACCGCACGCTTCCTCTCCATCGCCGCTGTTGCCGCTTTCGCTTCCTTCGGTGCTTACGCCGACGAAGCCGACGCTTCGCAATTCGCCACCAAGTTCGAAACCAACCGCACCCGCGCCGAAGTGGCCGCTGAAGCCGCCACCGTGGCACAGACCCGCAGCATCGAGCCCGCTGGTTCGCGTGTCGTGACCTACAAGTCCACGGCCGACCGCGCTGCCGTGCGTGCCCAGGCTGCTGACGCTGTGCGCACCGGCCAGATCTCTTTTGGCGAAATCGGCGCTCTGTAATCAGCGCCCCGGACTGAACCGACCCCCTACCCAATCAATAAACAAAGTAAAGAATCGAGATCACCATGAACAAGACCGCACGTTTCCTGTCCATCGCCGCTGTGGCTGCTTTCTCCGCTTTCGGTGCCCACGCTGACGAAGCCGACAGCTCGCAGTTCGCCCTGAAGTTCGAGACGAACCGCACCCGCGCTGAAGTGGCTGCAGAAGCCGCTACCGTCGCTCAAACGCGCAGCCTGGAGCCAGCTGGTTCGCGCGTTGTGACCTACAAGTCCACGGCCGACCGTGCTGCCGTGCGTGCCGCAGCCGCCGAAGCCGTGCGCCTGGGCCAGATCCCTTCGGGCGAAATCAGCGCCCTGTAAAGAATGCGGGCCTTCCCATGGTGGTGGTGTCTCACGGTCGTGGGCACCGCCACCATGTGGAAGTGTTTCCCCTGACCCCCTGAAAGGGCTCCCATGCGGGAGCCCTTTTTTTGACGTCAGCCGCCGCTCAGGCCAACAGGGTCTTGAACATCACGTGGGCATCGACATAGCCCAGCGTGTGGTGCCTGAAGGCGCCCGGCAGCGTGCCCACGATCGCAAAGCCCAGGTGCTGCCACAGCCGCACGGCACGCACGTTGCTGGCCACCACCAGGTTGAACTGCATGGCCCGAAATCCCATGGCCATGGCCTGCTGCTGGGAGTGCTCGCACATCAGCGAAGCCACGCCGTGCCCTTGCGCGGCCGGCGCCACCACATAGCCGCAGTTGCACACGTGGCCGCCCAGCCCGGCCTGGTTGGGCTTGATGAAATAGGTGCCCAGCAACTGCTCCTCGGCGCCACACGCGACAAAGGTGGCGGCGGGCAGTTCCACCCAGGCCCTGTGGATCTCGGCTTCACTGCTCTCGGGCGCGAAGGCATAGGTGTCGCCCGCCTGGAAGGTGGCCTGGAGCACAGGCCAGACGGCTGGCCAATCGGCGGGCATGAGGGGGCGGATGGTGATCGGGGCGGGCGAAGAGGTCATGGACAAAGCGGTCAGGAGCGGGGAGATACTCCATTGTCCCGCTCCGCATAAAATCCGCAGTCGGCAACGGCCATCCCCTGGTGGTCGCGCCCTCCCACCACGAGTGACCGATCCCATGACCCAGCCCTCTGCCACCCTGGCAGCCACTGCCCTGCCCGCCCGCCCCGTGCGCTCCCAGTACGAGGACTTCATGCGCCACGTGTTCACGCAGGGCGTGCACAAGTCCGACCGCACGGGCACGGGCACGACCAGCGTGTTCGGCCACCAGATGCGCTTCGACCTGAAGGAAGGCTTTCCACTGGTCACCACCAAGAAGGTGCATCTGCGCTCCATCATCCAGGAGCTGCTGTGGTTCCTCACCGGGTCGAGCAACAACAACTGGCTCAAGGAGCGCGGTGTCACCATCTGGGACGAGTGGGCGCGCGAGGACGGCGACCTGGGCCCCGTGTACGGCGTGCAGTGGCGCAGCTGGCCCACGCCGGACGGCGGCCACATCGACCAGATCAGCGATGTCATCCAAACCCTCAAGACCAACCCCGATTCGCGCCGCATCATCGTGAGCGCCTGGAACGTGGCCGAGCTGAACAAGATGGCCCTCATGCCCTGCCACGCCTTCTTCCAGTTCTATGTGGCACCCGCCCAGGAGCCCGGGGGCCGCGGCACGCTCAGTTGCCAGCTCTACCAGCGCAGTGCCGACATCTTTCTCGGCGTGCCCTTCAACATCGCCAGCTACGCGCTGCTAACCCACATGGTGGCCCAGCAGTGCGACCTGGACGTGGGCGACTTCATCTGGACCGGCGGGGACTGCCACATCTACAGCAACCACCACGAACAGGTGCAGACCCAGCTGGCGCGCACGCCCTACCCCTACCCCACGCTGCACATCAAGCGCCGGCCGGACAGCATCTTCGACTACCAGTTCGAAGACTTCGAAGTGCTGGACTACCAGTGCCACCCCGCCATCAAGGCGCCCGTGGCGGTCTGAGCCCCCTCGCCTTCCCATGATTCCTGCAGTGCAGGCGCCGATGTGCCCTGCCTGACATCCCCTGTCTCCCTTCACGAACCACAAAGAGCACTCACTATGTCTTCCGGCGGATTTCACGTACACGGCCCCCACGACCACGCAGTGGAGCATGCAGCACAGGGCCACGGCCATGGCGACGACCATGCGGCCAGCCACGGCAGCGAAGGCGGCGGCTCGTCGATGAGCAAGATCGCAATGTTCACGGCCATCGTCGCCACGGTGGGCGCGATCTTCGCGTACATGGGCGGCGCCACGCAGGCCAATGCCGGCCTGCTCAAGAACGACGCGGCCATCAAGAAGACCGAGGCCTCCAACCAGTGGAACTACTTCCAGTCCAAGAGCACCAAGCAGTCCCTGGCCGAGCTGGCCCGTGACCTGGCGCCCGAGGACCGCAAGGCCACCTACCAGGCCAAGGTGGAGCGCTACGAGAGCGAAAAGAACGAGATCAAGGTCGTCGCTGAAAAGCTCGAGGCCGACAGCCACAAATTCGACCGCCAGAGCGAAGAGCAGATGCACCAGCATCACCGCTGGGCCCAGGCCACCACGGCGCTGCAGGTCGCGATCGCGCTGGCCGCCATCGCCCTGCTCACCCGCAAGAAATGGCTGGAGTACGGCATGTACGGCGTGGCCGGCATCGGCATCGTCGTCGGCGCGCTGGCCACCCTGCACATCTAAGAAGGCGTGACCGAACCCGCGTTCTACAGCCGGAGCAACCAGCTATGCCTCTGCATATGATCTACGCGCGCGCCGCCAACGGCGTGATCGGCAAGGACAACCGCCTGCCCTGGCACCTGCCCGAAGACATGGCGCGCTTCAAGTCGCTGACCCAGGGCTGCCCCGTGGTCATGGGCCGCAAGACCTGGGATTCGCTGCCGCCGCGCTTTCGCCCGTTGCCGGGCCGCACCAACATCGTCATCACCCGCCAGGCCGACTGGGTGGTCGAAGGGGCCGTGCGAGCCGCCAGCCTGCAGGACGCCCTGCAGCACGCGAGCGCCGGCCAGACGGTGTGGGTGATTGGCGGCGCGCAGGTCTATGCCGAGGCCCAGCCCCTGGCCGACCGCATCGAACTCACCGAGATTGCGCAGGACTTCGAGGGCGACGCCCACGCGCCTGTGCTCGATGCCGGCTGGCACGAGACGGCGCGCAGCACGCACACGTCGACCAACGGGCTGCCCTTCAGCTTCGTGACGCTGGAGCGCAAGCGCTGATCACTTCCTCACCATCACGAAACGCACCGGCTTGGCGCTCCGAGGAAGCAAGGCCCAATCCACCAGATTGGTCACAACCGCCGTACAGACCTTGAAGGGCTGCCCAGGCAGATGATCGTCAGCCCCCGGATACACAAAGCGGATTTCGATCTCGCTGCCCCGTTCGACGGCATCCTCGATGTAGAGGCCGGAGCAACCATGGCCTTGCCAGCCCCGAGAGACACCCACCAGCATAAAGCGCTCGAAATCCACGATGGGCCTGCCGCCGCCCGAGCGCGTGACCCGGGGGTCCGGCTCGCCCTGGCCCTGTGCCCAGACATCCAGCCACTGCGCTTCACTGCGCACCACGTAGTCGGCCCGTGGCCATGCCCTGCCGTGGACTGCATCGCTCTGCAGCCGCTGCACTTCAATCCGCTGGTCCGTGGCATCCGCGGCAGCGGGACTGGCCATGGCACTGCATGCCGACAACAGCCCGAGCAACATACCTGCGGCGTTAAGCCAGTCCCTGCCAACGGATGCCATACGGCGCCTCCCGTGACCAATGTAGCCGCGAAATGGAAAACCACCGCTCCCTCAGTGGCCGCGGGCCCCGCCGCCAGCGGGAGGTCAGAACAGCTTGGCGCAGTTCACCGGCAACTGGGCGGCCGTGGTCCCCTGCAGCACACCCATGCTGCCGATCAGGTTGCCCTGGCTCACCGACAGCGTGAATGGCAGGTTGAAGCTGGTGGTGCCCGTGAACGACGAGGCCGTGGCCGAGCCCATGCCGTAGCCATAGAGCGCATTGGCCGGGCCCAGGGCCGCGATGGTGAACATCGCGGGGCCGCTGGGCTGGCCACTGACCGTGATGAACACGCCGGTACCGGCCACCGCGCACTGGTAGACGCCGTCCAGCGGGCCGCCTGCGGCCATGCCCGCCCCCGAGGCCCCTGCCAGCAGCAGGGCTGCGGCCACCGATCTGAATGTATTGCTCATGCGTCTTGTTCCTTTGGTTTGCGTCACGCGTTCTGAATCACGGGACGCAAAGAAGTTCACAGCCGCCAACCCGCAAAAAAAAGCCCGCACGGAGGCGGGCAGCAACTTGCTTGTCGCAAGAGGGGATGCCGCTTGGAGGCCGGCAAGGAAATCATAGGCATCCCCCGCCCGCAAGGCTGTGACGCGGAGCACAGGTTGCTGCGCATTGCCGCGGCGGCCGCACGCGCCTCAGATGGCGCTGGTCCCCACCAGCGTGATGTCGACCAGACGTGTGCTCACATGGCCGTGGCCGTCGTCCAGGGTCACGGTGAACTGGTCGTGGCGCTGCTGGCCGCTGGCCAGCAGCGGGTCAATGGCCTGGTTGCCCACGGTGTAGAGCCAGTTGACCTGGCCGGTGTGGCCATCGGAGCGCACCTGCGCGGTCAGCGTCCCCAGGGCCCCGGCCGTGGGCGTGACGCTGACGGTGTGCGCGGCGAAGGCCGGGTCGGCAAAGCTGAAGCCGCCGGCCGTGGCCAGCGTGGCCGTGGCGTTGCTGCCGCCCAGGTCGGCCACCTTGCCGGGGGCGCTCCACTGGTAGCTCTGGTTGAAACCCAGCGTGGCCGAGGCCACTTTCTGCAGCGCCACGGCGGTGGTCGCGTCGATGCCCAGGTCGCTCGCCACCTTGTCGCTCGCCCCCAGCGCGCGCGCGTCCAGGCCGGTGAGCGTCTCGAACAGCACCAGGCCCGAGAGGTAGGAGCCGTACTTGCTCGCATGCAGGTTGTCGTCGTGCCAGAGGTTGATCTTGCCGCCGTTGGCAACGCTGGCGCCGCCCGTCTCGGTGTAGGGGTCGCGGATGGACAGCCCGTTCTGCACGGCAGCCATGAAGGCCGTGCCCACCGGCGCAACCCCCACGAAGTCGGGGTTGACGGTAGCCAGGTTGGCATAGGCGTTTTGCAGGTCGGTGGTCATGCCCTCGAGCGTCAGGTAGTAGGCGCTCGCCTGGGTGTCCGAGCGGCTGATGTCCCCCGTGCCTTCGTAGGCGCCAGCACCGTTCAGCGTGCGCGAGGTGAGCATGTCGTAGGCGCCGGCCACCATGTCGGGCCGAGCCCAGGTGGCGTAGAGATACATGTCGGTCGAGGCGTCCGCATTCGGGTTGCCGGCGATCGTGGTGCCGGGCTGGGTGGCGGTGTCGGCCGCGCCGGTGTGCACGAAATTCTCGATCGCCGTGGCGTACTTCTGGAACTCGCCGATGTCGGCATTGGCGCCCGAAGTGGTGGTGAGCGTGGCGTTGGCAGAGATGCCGAAGTCCGATTTGGACGGATCCGCCGCGAAGTAGGTGGCCGTGCCGTCCGCCGTGAAGTTCACCGTGAGCGCGGCACTGGTGTCGCCGCTGCGCGTGAAGGTGTAGACCAGGTTCTGGCCGGCGTTCTCGTACACGCCTGCGGCCGAACTCCGGCCCAGCGTCACGTTGGGCAGGCTGGTGTCGGTGCCCACCGCGAAGTCGTCGTTGACGATGGTGCCGCTGACGGCGCCCAGCGTGCCCAGGTTGTAGTCCGTGCCGGTGGCAGGGTGTGCCAGCGTGATGCGGATCCCCTCGTCGGCCTCCACCGTGCTGTCGACGCGCGGGTCCAGCGTGATGCTGGCCGAAGTCTGGCCCGCCTTGATGGTGATGGTGCCGGTGTTGCTGGTGAAGGAGACGGCGCCCGTGGTGGTGGCCGCACCCGTATCGGCGCTGGTCGCAAAGCCCCCGCCACTGGTGAAGCGATAGGGTGAAGTGCCTGCGCCTCCCGCAGCCGAGAGTGCGCCGCTGGCGGTGTTGTACAGCTCCAGATCCTGGCTTGCGGAAACCGCGTTCGAGACCGATGGCGAGGTGCTGCCGTCGCGGAAGGCGGTGAAGCCCACGACCAGGTCGCTGGTCGTGGGACCGGTGCGCGTGAAGGTGAAAACCAGGTTGGCCGTGCCGTCCTCCGTCACCTGGCCAGGGCTGGCCACCAGGGTCACCGTGGCCAGGGCCGGGTTGGTGGCGGGGGCGGTGGGGTCGTCGTTGAGGATGGTGGTGCCCACGGCGGAGCTGGTGCCCACGCGGTAGTCGCCGGCCGAAGCGGCCAGCTTCAGCGCCAGGGTCTCGTCGTATTCCTTCGCGCCATCGGCCGTGGGCGTGATGACCAGGTTGGCCGTGGCACTGCCTGCCGCGAAGGTGATGCTGCCCGAGCCCGAAGGCAGCGGTTCGTCCGTCTGGTCCTGCAGCACCACCAGCTCCCATTTCTGGCTGGCAATGTTGCCGCGCATGTCCCAGCCCGCGGCCGAGGAGTTCAGGTAATGGCCCTTGAGCGTGGCCGCGTTGCGGGTGGAGAGCGACACGTCGTAGCCCAGGCCCACCTGGTCGGCGAACTTGTCGAACAGGCCCGCCACGCCGCCCCAGGGGTGCGGCTCGTAGAGGTTGGCGCCCGTGAGATTGGTGAAGGTGCCACCATTGGCCGGCGAGGTCAGGTCGTGCACGCCGAAGGGATTGGTCGCCGCATCGTAGGTGTTATACGACATGGCCGGGTCGATGCGCGCAAAGGTCGCGCTGTTGCCCACGAACAGCACCGGATTGAACACCGTGGCGATGTCCACGGCCGCCGCCGCGCCCTTGTTGCCGGCCGCGTCGCTGAAGCTGTCCTTGGCCACGGCAATGTGCCCGCCCGTGTCGAGGTTGGCCGAGCTGGTGGCCTTGAAGGTGGCCGTGCGCACCAGGCCCGTGCCGCTGAGGGCGCCCAGCGTGCCGCCAGACGCCGTGATGTCTGCCGCGGTGAAGCTCGCGCCCGGGTCTTCGGTGAAGGTGAAGGTGATGGTTGCGGTGCCGCCGGTCTTGAGCGCAGCGGCAGAGCTGGTGATGGTCAGCACCGGGGCCTGCGTGTCCACCGGGCCCGGCGCGTCGCCTCCACCGCCGGATGCCGGTGGCGTGGGCGGATTGCTGCCCTGGCCCGCGGACACGCCGGGCGCCAGTTCCCCCACGGCCTGCTGCTGCACCGCGGCCGTGAAGGCTGCGCCCGTGTAGCCGTTGGCCGCAGCCTGGAAGTTGCCCGTGGCCACCGAGCCCGCCGCATCGGTGGCCGCAGCCGCCACCTGGCCCAGCACCGCCACCGTGCTCGCAGCGTCGGCCGCATCGTTGGCGGCGTCCACCACCTTGCCGATGAGGTCCAGGCTGGTGGCATCCAGCCGCAGGCCATAGTCGCCCGCGGCATCGGCCACGATGGCGCGCAGGAAGGTGGCATCCGACAGGTTCACCATGCCGGCGCTGCCCCCCGCTGCGTCGGCGAGGGCATCCGCCAGGGACGCGATCAGCGTGCCCGCCGCCGCGCCTGGCTGGCCCGCATGCGGCGTGGCCACGCCCGGCTGGCCGGCCTTGGCCTCGGCCGCATCCAGCGCGGCCGCGCCGATGCTGACCACGTTCACCAGCGCCACTGCCACCTTCTGGTAGCCCAGGGCCACGGCCTTGTCGGCGGCACTGGCGCTGCTGCTGGCCAGCACGGCCAGCGGGTCGTAGGTCAGCAGGTTCACGCCGGCAGGCAGCCCCAGCGCCTTGGCGACCAGGGCCGTGGCCTGCTCCACCGTGGTGGTGGCGCCGCCCTTGTCCATCAGCGCCTGCACCAGGGTCGTGATGGGGTTCAGCACCGTGCTGCCGGTGGGTGCGGTGAGCTGGCCCTTGAAGGCCTTGTTCGTGAGCAGGTCGGTGCCGCCGGTGGCCACCAGCGTCCCCTGCACGTTGGCCGGCAGCGTGAAGCCGCCCGCGCCATCGGTAGTGGCGGACCATTCGCCTGCGTCCAGCCTGTGGTTGCCATTGGCGTCGGCAAACACGGTGGCACCCTTCACATAGCCATCGGCCACACGCCCCTGGAGACCCGCGGCGGTGAGTCTGCCGGCCAGGGCCTGCACACCGCTGATGCCCATGGCCGCGCTGGCATCGGTGGTGCCAATGCCCTGCAGCAGGGTGTGCACGGCCGCCGACAGGCCCTCTCCGCTGAACAGCGCGCCCTTGTTCTGGCTGGCCAGCGCACTGTTGAAGGCGTTGGCCGCTTCGGCACGGTGATCCAGCGCGGTGTAGACCCCCCCATCGGCGTTGACCAGGAAATCCATCAGCCTGGCCCAGGTGGTGAGGCCTTGCTCCTGCGCCAGCCGCGCGATGACCAGGCCGTCGTCCGCCGAGAGCACCACGCCCAGGCCGTTGAGCGCCAATTGCTGCACCGTGCCGCCCACGCCACGGCTGGCGACCATCTGGCCCATGGCCGTCTCGAAGGCTGCGGCCACCCGGCCATAGTTGCCATCGGCAGTGACCACCGCCTCGAATTCGGCGAGCAAAGGGGCGGGGGCTGCATGGCCGGTGGCGAGGATGAAGATCTGCTGCAGGACGTGGGATGCGTTGGGCGTGGACATGGCGATGCCTTCCAGGTACGGAATACGAAGTGGGAAGTTGGGAGCGAGGGGACAACCACGAGGCCCGGCAGGCGGCCTCGGACTGGCTGGTCAGGCGGCGGCACAGGCCCCGCCCAGGCTCAGACGGGCAGTCGCCTGTCCGGGAGCGGGGGCATGGAATCGAATGGCAAGGCTTGTCTCCAGCGTTGTAATTTGGCGCAACGATAAGCCGGCAGCGTCATCAAATCCAATAGTATTTTCAGGGCATCTGCATATGTTGTGCATATGCATTTTTTCGCCCCGAAATGCCTCCGCGATCATCCCCGCCAATCAAGGATAGGATGCACCCCAGTGCAATCGCCATGAGCGATTGAGATTGAACAAGCAAGGACCGATGATGGTGATGAAGATAGCGACGTGGAACGTGAACTCCCTCTCCGTGCGCCTGCCCCAGGTGCTGGCCTGGCTGGCCGCCAACCCGGTGGACGCCATCGGCCTGCAGGAGCTGAAACTCACCGACGACAAGTTCCCGCACGACGCCTTCAAGGAGGCCGGCTACGAGGCCGTGGCCTTCGGCCAGAAGACCTACAACGGCGTCGCCATCCTGAGCCGCCACCCCCTGGCCGACGTGGTGCGCAACATCCCGGCGCACGAGGACGAGCAGGCGCGCGTGATCATCGCCACGCTGGACACGCCCACCGGCCCGCTGCGCCTCATCAACGGCTACTTCGTCAACGGCCAGGAGCCGGGCTCGGAAAAGTTCGCCTACAAGATGCGCTGGCTGCAGGCCCTGCAGGACCTGGTGCGCGCCGAGATGGCGGCGCACCCGCGCCTGGCCCTGGTGGGCGACTTCAACGTGGCGCCGGAGGACCGCGACTCCTACGACCCGGTGGGCCTGCGCGAGACCATCCACCACACGACCGAAGAGCGCAACCACTTCAAGGCGCTGCTGGAGCTGGGCCTCACGGACAGCTTCCGCATGTTCGAGCAGCCCGAGAAGATCTACTCGTGGTGGGACTACCGCATGCTCGGTTTCCAGAAGAACCGGGGCCTGCGCATCGACCACATCCTGGTGAGCGAGGCCCTGCGCGCCAGCGTCACGGCTTGCGTGGTGGACCGCGCCCCGCGCAAGAACCCGCAGCCCAGCGACCACGCGCCGGTGGTGGTCACGTTGGGGTAGTCCGCTCTTCTCTCATGCCTTGGCCTCGAAGGCGTCGCTGTACTGCACCGTGCCTGCAGGCACAGGCCCGGTGAATGCAAGGGCCATGAAGTACTCCGGCGGCACGCCGGGCAGGACCAGGGCAGGTTCGGCCCGGAAACCAAATCGCGTGTAGTAAGCCGGCTCGCCCAGGAGGACACAGCCCACCGTCCCGGGCAGTGCGCGCAGTTGCGCCAGCGCCTGCCGCATCAGCTGCGCGCCGATGCTTTTGCCCTGGCAGGAGGGCAGCACCGAGATGGGCCCGAGGCCGTACCAGCCGCCTGCGGGGGCGGGGTCCACAGTGACCGGCGAGATGGCCACATGCCCGACGATGTGCTCTATGCCCTGCACCTCGCCGTCCAGGTCCCCATCCACCTCCGTGCGCCGCTCCATCGCCACCAGCGAGACCGCCAGCTGCCCGCGCTCTCGAAGTGCGCGCACGATGAACTGCTCGGTGTGCGAGCTGTGCTGTGCGTGTTCGAAGGCGGCAACGGTCACGGCCTCGATGGCCGGTGCGTCACCGGGCAGCTCCGGACGCAGGTGGATGGTGGTCATGGGCGGCACGGGGGTTCTGGAAGGAGCGCGGCCCCAGCGGCCGCAGTCACCGCATTGTGCCGGCATGCCGGCGTTCAGGGTTTGGCCGGTGCCGCCGAAAACGCGTAATGCGAAAACTTCCACTGCCCGTCGCGCTGCTTGCGCAGCACGAACAGCTCCTTGAACGCTGCCGGCCCTGCGGGCTGGTCATTGCCTTGCACCTTGAGCGTGCCCGCCGAGTGGCTGCGCAG
Organism: Acidovorax sp. GW821-FHT10A04; assembly: GCF_059415825.1. Classification (NCBI taxonomy): domain Bacteria; kingdom Pseudomonadati; phylum Pseudomonadota; class Betaproteobacteria; order Burkholderiales; family Comamonadaceae; genus Acidovorax; species Acidovorax sp. GW821-FHT10A04. The sequence continues at coordinate 27,420 of NZ_JBWKNZ010000013.1, read as the reverse complement.
CAGCGCCGCGTCCTTGCCCAGCAGCTGGATCTCGTCCACGGTGAAGGCCAGTTGGAGCGCAATCGCCTGGAACGTGCCGGCGTAAGCGCTGCGCAAAGCCTCCCGTCCTGTGACGGCAGGCGCGTCAGGCGCCATCTGCACACCATCGCCCGTGTACAGCTGCACGATGGCGGCGGTGTCGGCGCGGTTGAGCGCTTCTTCGTAGCGCTGCAGGGTCTGGCGGATGGCGGCGGTGTCATCCGCTCCCGCAGCGACCGCCACCGGAGAGACCGCGCCCAGGGCCAGCATGGCAGTGGTCGTGAAAACGGCCGCCAGGCTGCGGCGTGGCAAGGGGAAGTGTTGCATGGAAGGCTTTCGATGGAATGGTGAGAAAGAAAGGGATGCGCGCACTCAGACGCGCACCCAGGCCGGAGCGGCCGCCGGGCCCCAGCCCAGGAAGAAGCCGAACTGGATGTTCATGCCGCCCAGGGGCTCCAGGTAGCGGCTGTTGCGCAGCGGGCCGGCATCCACGGGCTCGAAGCCCAGCACGCGTGCCAGTTCGTGCACCCGGCCCTTGGCGTCGGCCGCATCGCCCGCCACGAACACCTGCAGCGGCGCCTTGCCCTGGCGCGCACCGGCTGCCAGCAACTGGGCAAAGATGGTGTTGAAGGCCTTGACCACCTGCGCCCCCGGCGCGGCGGCCTGGATCGCTTCGGCGGCCGAGGTGGTGGTGCCCAATTGCAGGCCCTGGAAGTTGGCCGTCACCGGGTTGCTGATGTCCACCAGCACCTTGCCCTGCAGCGCCGCGGCAGGCAGGGCCTGGAGCACCTGCACGCTGGCGCCATAGGGCAGCGCCAGCACCACCACCTCGGCTGCGGCGACCGCAGCCGCCACGTCCAGGACCCGTACGCGGCCCTCGGCGAGCGCAGCCGCCTTGCCGCCAGCCTCGCGCACGCCCAGCGCCACCTCCACGCCGGCCGCCGCCAGCGCCGTGGCCAGGCCACCGCCCATGTTGCCCGCGCCGATCACTGCAATGTTTGCTGTCGTCATGACTTTTCCTTTGTCCATTGGTTGGTTGAAACAAGGACTTCAGTGTCGATTCAGACCCAATTCAGATAAATACCTAGAATGGTGCGATATTCGAAACGATTGGATTGCAATGGACCGTTTCACGGGCATGGCGGTGTTCGTCAAGGCGGTGGAGCTGGGCTCGTTCCGCGCTGCGGGCGATGCGCTGCATATGTCGTCGCAGTTCGTGGGCAAGCATGTGCAGGCGCTGGAGCAGCACCTGGGCGTGCGCCTGCTGCACCGCACCACCCGGCGGCAGAGCCTTACGGACTTCGGGCGTGCCTACGTCGAGCGCGCCCGGCTGATCCTGGCAGAGCTGGAGCAGGCCGAGCAACTGGCGGCCGAGGCGCGCTCCGTGCCCAGCGGGCGGCTGCGCATCAATACGCCCGTGAGCTTTGGCATCCACAGCCTGGCACCGCTGTTGCCCGCGTACATGAAGGCGCATCCGCAGGTCGAGGTGGAACTCACCACCTCGAACCGCGCGGTGGACCTGGTGGACGAGGGCTACGACGCGGTGTTCCGCGTGGGCGTGCTGCAGGACAGCGGCCTGATTGCGCGGGCGCTTGCGCCCTATCGGCTGGTGGCATGCGCCTCTCCGGGCTACCTGCAGGCGCACCCACAGCCGCTGTCGACCCCCTGGGACCTGCAGCAGCACGAATGCCTGGGCTTTGCCCACACCGAGCTGCGCACCCACTGGAGCTTCGATGGCCCCGAGGGCAGGATCGTCGTGCCCGTGCACAGCCGCCTGGTGGCCGACCATGGCGAACCCCTGGTGCACGCCGCCCTGGCGGGCCTGGGCATCATCCTGCAGCCGCTGGATGCCGTGCAGCATGCCCTGCACGGCGGCCAGCTGGTGCCGGTGTTGCAGGGCTATGCCGTGCCCTCGCGTCCCCTGCACCTGGTCTATGCGCCGGACCGGCGGGTGACGCCCAAGCTGCGCAGCTTCATCGATTTTGCGCTGGAACACTTCGCGCCACCATGAGGGCCCCGGCCCAACGCACACCGCCGCCATGGGCGCAAACCCATGGCGGCGGTGGCGGGGAGCCGCAGCGGTACCTTGTGGTTCAAAGCACGGCCACTGCCCTCACGGTGGCGGCCTGCCCGTTCCCTGCCCGCCTGCGTACAGGCGGGCAGGAGTCCGGGAGGGCCGGCGAACCGGTCAACGTGCAGGGCTGAAGCTGTCGCGCAAGGCCTTCACCTCGTCGTGGTTGCGCTGGGCGCCATCGGCCTGGCGCTGGACCAGGGCGCGCAGGTCATGCGGCAGGCTGGCCTTCAGGGCCTTGCGGTAGCGGGCCACGGCCGCATCCTCGCCGCGTTCGCACTCTTCCAGCACGGCCTTGTCGTCCTGCGTGGACAGGGCCGTCTTCACGGACACCCAGCCGCGGTGCAGTGCACCGGCCACCGTACCGCCGCTGACAGGTTCACCGCCGCGGGCGCGGATCTCGCGTTCGAGTTCGGCGGCAGCGGCCGCGCATTCACGCGAGTGGCGCTGGAAAATGCCCTTGAGCTGGCCCGAATCGGCATGCTCGGCGCTGGCGTGGAAGCCGTACTCGCCATCGCGGGCCGACTCCAGCAGGTCGTTCAGGGTGTCGATCACGTCGTCGTTGTCGATCTCGCCCGCCACGTCCAGCGGTTGGCTGTTGTAGGCACGCTCATAGGCGGCGCGGGTGGCGGGCTGCACGTCGGTCCAGGCCAGGCCATCGTCGCCATGGCGGGCGCGCCAGTCATCGGCCAGGCGGGGCTCGACGGCGTCGTAGTCGCCTTCGTAGCGGCCCACCGAACTCCAGCCCAATTCATAAGCGGGGCGGTACTGGTCGTACGTCCGGCCGCCCACGTAGTAGGGCTCGCGGTGGTAGTTCTCGCGCCAGTAAGCATCTTCATTGGTGGGGTTGACCGCTTCGCCGGCCGCCTTGCCAGCCAGCCCGCCCGCCACCGCACCGGCCACACCGCCGATGGCGGCGCCCACAGGACCACCGAAAGCGCCGGCTGCGGCACCCGCGGCAGCACCGCCGAGGGCAGCGCCCACGCCTGTGCCCACGGGGTGTGCACCAGGTTCATTCGTCAGGGGGTCACGGTTCGCATCGTTGAAATCGGCCATAAGAGGTCTCCGGTTGGTTGAACAGTGGGTTTATTGTGGGAGGCCCCTCGCGCCCCATGGGTCGGCATGCAGAGGGTGCCGGTGTAGGACATCCGGCCCCTTGTGCAGAGGCCTCGAAACAGCCTGAAACAGATGCCGCCGCCTTGGCAGGCCGTCCGGGCAATCGCACGGGACAATGCCGCATGAGCCTGCCAACCTCCCCCACCGCCCCTGTGACCTGCTACCTCGAATCGGCCGAGCACGGTGAATTCATCGAACTGCTGCTGCACGCGGGCGGCACCCGCTTGCGCGTGCGCAGCGGCACCATCGGCAAGCCCTGCCTGGTGCTCAACGCCACCTACGGCACGGCCAGCAAGGCGCAGGCCCACTGCCAGCGCCTGCAGGCCGAATGGCATGAACGGGGCTACATGCCCTGCGACCCGACACTGCCGGTGGCCGATGGCAGCGTGGCCGACGAGCTGTTCTGCGACGGGCGCATACCGCACGCGCTGCTCGATGCCTTCCTGGCCATCAACGGGGCCGACGAACTGCGCGGCCAGCCCCGCAGGCTGGCGCTGTTCCGCCACGGGCTGCGCTGGCACACAGACTTCGATCTGGAGCGCATCGCCGAATTCGGCCTGCATGCCGGCGTCGTCGTGGAGGGGGATGTGGAGGTCGCTGGCGTGTTCAGCCAGCTGACCTACACCTACCCGGGGCAGACGCTGGTGAGCGGCACCATCCACGCCACGAGCTTCGGCCATGGTGACGGCCACATGCGCGTGATGGGCGACGTGAAGGTGGCCAACATCATCTACGGCGAGTACAACGACGGCAGCCTGGTGATCAATGGTGCGATGCGCGGCCGCGCCTTCATCACCCTGGACCATGACATGTACGCCGAAGGCGGCTACCACCTGCCGATCTGTGAGTGGAATTCGCACGAGAACTGGGAGGGCTACCTGGACCCCGAACTGTTCGAGTTCGACGACGAGAACGCCGACGAGCCGGGCACCATGATTGCGGCAGAGGCGATACGCCGCTTCATGCGCGAGGGACGCGACCCCTTTCGCCCCGGCGCACAGCCGGTGATGCGGGAGCCGGCACCCGAGCCTCCTCCACCGCCACCACCGCTGTCACCGTTCGCCCAGCGCGTGCGCGAACTGGCGGATGCAGAGGACGTGGAAGGCCTCACCCAACTGATCGAGACCTGGCCCGACCACGGCGAGGAATGGGAGCAGGCCCTGGTCGGGCGCCTGTACGCCCCCAGCACGACGCCGGAACAGCGGGTGCGGCTGAAGGCCTTGCAGAGGAAAAAGCCGTAGCTCAGGCCGCGGCCACCTCGGCCTGCACTCCGGCAGCCACCTCCAGCACCTCGCGGGCCTGGTCTGCCCCCAGCTCGGCGCCACGGCCTGTCCAGGCGACGAACTGGTCCGGGCGCACCAGCACCAGCCGGACGTCGTAGCGCTCGTGCTCGCCTGCGCCCTGCGCCTGCACCACCGCCAGAGGCAGCGACTGCTCGGTGGCGGCATCACGGAAGGCCTGGACCTCCTGCGCGCTGGCGCCGAAGGCCAGCAGGGTAAAGCCGGCGCCCAGTTCCTCATACACATTGCGGCCCGAGGGCAGCAGGGCCGGCGCCAGATGGTGGCCGGGCCGTGCGTCGAAGCGGTGCGAGCCCTTGGCGCTGCTGGCACGGCCCGCGCTGTCCCAGACCACGGCCGAGCCCTCGTAGTGGGGTTCGAAGGCATGCACCTCGCCCACCGCGCCCTGGGCCCGCGCCCTCCAGGCGGCCTCGAAGGCGGCCAGGTCGTGTGCGGGGTCATGCGCATCGAGGAACGCGCGGTCCGTGTCGATGGACTTGGCGATGAAATCGTTGATGGTGGAGGCGAACACCGGGCGCCGTTCGGCATCGTACGAGTCGAGCAGGCGCTCGCCGCCCCAGCCCTGCAGGGTGGCAGCCAGCTTCCAGCCCAGGTTGCGCGCATCCTCGAGCCCCGAGTTCACGCCATAACCGCCGTAGGGCGGGTGGCTGTGCGCCGCATCGCCGGCCACGAAGACACGGCCCTGGCGGTAGCGGTCGGCCAGCATGAAGCGCAGGTCCCAGAATCCGACGTGCTCGAACTCCACGTCGAACTGCGCACCCACCGCTTCGTGCAGGTAGGCCGCGAAGTCGAAGTTGTCCTTGGTCGTGCCCGGTGGCACGGGCGCATGGAAGAACCAGGTGCTCCCCAGGTCCACGCGGCCGAAGAACTTCCAGTAGCCCTTGAGTTCAGGCTGCAGCACGTTGTAGTAGGACTTGCCGGGGTAGCGCTCGAGCAGCTGGTGCAGCCCGTGCGAGCGGAACACCAGCAGCACCATCATGCGGTCATGGTCCGTGCGCGTCTGGGTGATGCCGGCCTGCTCGCGCACGACGGAACGGGCGCCGTCCGAACCCACGGCATAGGCGCTGCGCAGCACGCGCTCGACACCGCTGCCGCCACGCTCCGCGATGGTGATGGACACCCCATCGGCATCCTGCACCACGGCCTTGGCTTCCCAGCCGTAAAGGGTCTGCACCGAAGGCAACTCGGCCACGCGCGCGCGCAGCACGGCCTCCGTCGCGTACTGCGGCAGCCGCTCATTGCCGGTGAAGTAGTAGGGCTTGACCAGGTCGCGCTGCAGCCAGTCGTAGGTGTGGGGGCCGAGCAGCGTGCCATGCGCCGTCAGCCCGCCGATGCCGTATTCCACGGGGATGGTGCGCGCTGCGCGCAACGGCTTCTCCGCCCCCCAGAAGTGGAAATGCTCCATCGTCCGCTGGGTCAGGTTCTGGCCCTTGGGGATGGGCTGGGGCTGTGGATAGCGTTCCACCACGATGGTGCGCACGCCGCGCTGGCCCAGCTCGATCGCCAGGCCCATGCCCACGGGCCCACCGCCGGCGATGACCACTTCGGCGTCCTGCGCCAGATCCTTGCTCGATGCGTTCATTGCGTCTGCTGCTTTCGTCATCTTCATCATTCGGCGGTGATGCCCTGGGCCTTGATCAGGTCGGCCCAGCGCTTGGCGTCGGCGGCCACCAGCTTCTTGAAGGCCTCAGGCGTGCTGTGGGCAGGCGTCATGCCCTGGGTCTCGAAGGCCTTGGCCACGGCGGGTGCCGCCAGCACCTCGCGCAGCTCGGTGTTCAGGCGCTCCACGTAGGCGCGGGGCGTGCCCGCAGGCGCAAACACGCCGTACCACATGTCCACGTTCAGGTCGCCCACCTTCAGGCTGTTCAGCGAAGGCACCTCGGGCAGCAGCGGATGGGGTGTTTCGGAACTGATGGCCAGAGCCTTGAGCTTGCCCGCCTTCACGTGCTGCAGGGCCACGTGGATGGGCAGGAACATGGCGTCGATCTGCCCGCCGAGCAGATCGGTCACGGCCGGTGCCGTGCCACGGTAGCTGATGTGCGTGAGCGAGACCTTGGCGCGGTTCTTGAGCAGTTCCATGGCCAGGTGGTGCGGCGTGCCCGCGCCGGGCGAGCCGTAGTTGAGCGCACCGGGCTTGGCCCTGGCGCGCTCGACCAGCTCCTTGAGCGACTGGATCTTCGAGCTCTCGCTGGCCACCAGCAGCAGTTGCCCCCAGCTCGTCTGCCCCACGGGCTGCAGGTCGGTCAGCGGATTGAAGCCCTGCTTGGGGTACAGCGCCATGTTCATCACGAGCGTATTGACGCTGACCAGCAAGGTGGCCCCATCGGCCGCCGCACGCACCACCTCCTGCGTGCCGATGATGCCCGAGGCACCCGCCTTGTTGTCCACGAAGAAGGGTCGCTTGAGCCGCTCGGACAGCGGGGCTGCGATCTGGCGCGCGATCAGGTCGATGCCGGTGCCGGGCGTGAACGGCACGACCAGGCGCACGGGCGTGTCCGCACCACTGCCCTGCGCACGGACCAGGGGCGCCGCCACCGTGGCCAGGGCGCCGAGCACGATGTGTCGGCGTGGAAGGGAGGACGGCTGCAACGGGGCTGCAAGGGTCATGGCTTTGTCTCTTTGGAAGTTGGACCACAATTACAACGACAGTCTTGATTTGAATCAAACGGAAATTTCTGATGAATTCGTCAACAAAGCTGATGAATTTGAGTAGCCGCCAGCTCCACGCTTTTTTGGAGGTGACACGCCTGCAGAGCTTTGCCAAGGCAGCCGAGCAGGTGCACCTGTCCCCCTCGGGCATGAGCATGCTGGTCAAGGAGCTGGAGGAGCAGATGGGCGCACGCCTGTTCCACCGCACCACCCGCTCGCTCACACTCACCGATGCGGGCCGGCGGCTCCAGCCGGTGGCCGAACGCATCGTCGGCGAGCTGCGCACGCTGGGCGCCGTGCTCGATGGCAGCGAGGCCGCCGTGCGCTCGCGCCTGCTGGTGGCGGCCACGCCCATGATCTCGGCCAGCCTGCTGCCCGATGTGGTGCGCGGCTTTGCCGACACGCATCCAGCGGTGCAGGTGCACCTGGCCGACGTGGAGGTGGGCACCGTGCGCCAGGAGGTGCTTGAGGGCGAGGCCGACATCGGCTTCGGCTTCTTCGTCAAGCCGGCCGTGGGCCTGTCGCGCCAGCCGCTGTGCAAGTTCCGGCTCATGCGCATCAGCCCGCCCGGCGCCGGCAGCGGCCTGGCGGAAAGCCTGCCGTGGAGCAGCCTGGCGGGCCTGCCCCTGGTGAGTCTGCCTTCGGGCAACCCGATCCAGGTGGTGATCGAAAAGCACCTGTCCCGCCTGGGCCGCACGCACGAGGAGCGCCCGCGCATGAACCTGCTGGGCACCATCATCGGCATGGTGCGCGCCGGCCGGGGCCATGCCGTCATCCCTTCGTTCGCGATGGAGGAATGCCTGCGCCAGGGCCTGGGGGTGGCCATGCTGCGCGAGCCAGTGGCCCACCTGGACCTGTACCTGGTGTCACGCCGCGGCACCCAGCCCAAGCCTGCAGCGCTGGCATTTGCGGCGGCGCTCAAACGCGCCGCGGCGCGTCTACCGGGCTAGCGTCGCAAGGACGCCAGCAGCGCGGCGAGCAGGATCAGCGAGCCCCCGAGCACCGTGCGCGCCTCCAGCTGCGAGGCCGACAGCAGCACCGAGGACACGCTGGCAAACACCACTTCGGACAGCATGACCACCGCCGTGGTGCCCGCCTTCAGGCGCGATGCGCCGAACTGCAGGGCCCAGTTGCCCAGCATCAGCACGCCCGACAGCAGCAGCCCCGTGATGGCCCAGGTGGCGTTGAAGGCCGGGAAGGCCTCCACCAAGCCGAACTGCATGCCGACGACCGCCGCCACCAGCGCCATGAGCATGCAGCCGCCGAACATGGCGAACATGCGCGCCTGCCCCGGCACATCGTGCAGGCGGCGCACCGTCACATTGACCAGCGCGAACATGAAGCCGCCCATCAAGGCCAGGCCATCGGCCATGGACAGGCCCTGCAGCAGGCTGGCCGGCGAGGCGTCCCCGGGCAGCAGAACCAGGACCACACCGGTGAAGGCCAGCACCAGCCGCGCGATGGCCATGGGCGTGGGCCGCTCGCCCAGGATGCGCCAGGCCAGCAGCACCGCCCAGGCGGGCATGAGGTAGAACAGCAGGATCACGCGCACCACGTCGCCCACCGTCACGGCCCAGTTGAAGGCCACGTTGTTGAAGCCCGAGGCCAGCGCCAGCAGCCACAGCCCCGGGTGCTGGCGCACCTGCGCGAGGATGCCCGGCCGCAGGGTCAGCAGGCCGAGCAGCACCACGGCGTACATCGCCGCAGTGGCCCACAGCGGGTGCAGCCCGGCACCATGCATCAACCGGAACGGCCACCAGGCCAGGCCCCAGACGAAGGCGTTGAACAGCAGGGCGAAGACGGGCAGCGGCGATTGCATGGAGAAAAAAGAGGCGCCCGCAAGCACTCCGGGCGCGGGCATCGGTCAACGAAAGGGACGTGGCGCAAAAGGCAGAAAACCGGCAGGGCAAAGGCCCTGTCGCCGGGCGATTGTGCCTGCCCTTCGGTGCCCGTCCTGGTCAGCCACGTTCGGCCGCCTGCAGCAGGTCCCCGGGCGTGTAGCCGAAGGAGCGGCGAAACCAGCGCGTGAAGTGCGCCTGGTCGGCAAACCCGCACTCCGCCGCGACCGCGGCGGCCGGCTCGCCCGCCAGCAATAGCTGCCGGGCACGGTGCAGGCGCACGGCCCGCAAGTAGTCGCCCGGTGCCATGCCCACCCATTGCGTGAGCACGCGGTGGATGCGCTCGCGGCTCACCCCGCAGCGGTTTGCCAGGTCCGCCACCGACAGGTCGCTGCCAGCCACGGCCTGCTGCACCCGCTCGATCAGGGCGCGCACCGCGGCACTCGGGGGCCCCGGCTCCACGGCAGATGGATCGGCAGGCAGGCTGCGGCGCAGGGCTGGCACGGCGCGCCGCAGCCAGGCCTGCACCTCGGCCGTGGTGACCAGGCCGCGCGCGCTTTCGGCCAGCCGGGGCATGCGCGCCACGCCGCTGCGCGGGGGAGGCCGCAGCCCTTCGTGCACGAGCCAGTCGCTGGGCACATACAGCATGGCCACCAACACGCGCCCCTGGTACTGCGGCGCGCTCAGCGCCCCCGTGTGGACCATGCCCGGCGCAATCGCGATCACGTCGCCCGTGCGCGCCACGAACGGACGGCCTGCCACGCAGCAGCGGCATTCGCCGCGCACGATGGCGCCGAACGACCATTCCTCGTGCCAGTGCGGCACCCACTCCTGCCCCGGCTCCTGGTGCCGCACCTGCTCCAGGTCGAACACGCGCAGCCGGCGCACCTCGGAGCGCAGGTTCAGCGCCACGGTGACAGGCCCTGCGGGGCGGCAGCCCTGCGCTCAGGCATCGACCGCGCCTGCGACGGTGATACCGATCCAGCCAGCGCTGGCGCCCCCCGCCACCAGCCCACCCAGCAGGCCGATGTCCTCGCATGGATGGGGGGTGAGCTGCAGCGTGGCCGTGGCCTCATGCCAGCCCGCCCCGACGCGCTCCCCGATGGCCGGTTTCACCAAGGCCAGGGCAGGCAGTTGCGCGGGCTGCCGCAGGTCCGGCCAGCCCACGGCGCCGATGGTGGGCATGCCCAGAAAACCCAGCGCCCGGCCGGGCTGGCCCGTGAGCGTGGCCTGCGCCTCGAACACCCGGCGGTCCTTCACCGCCAGGCTAGCACCCAGCCGGCTGCCGGCGCGCAGCGGTGCGGCTGCGGGGTGGTCCAACGGCAGGCTGCGCGTCAGCCACGTACTGCCCAGCTTCTTGGGCCAGCCTTGCAGCAGACCACGCACCAGGGAGATGTCCTGGTCCACCCAGATCGCCGGGCAGTACATGGCGCGGCTGCCATCGGGCCGCTCCACCCCCAGCACGACGATGGTCTCGCGGTACTGCGCCAGCACCGGGTCGAGCAGTTCATCGCCGTGCAGCGTGCACGCCTGCCAGTCGGCAAAGTGCACGCAGCCCGTCCCCAGCGGCCGGCCCGCCGCCGGCGGCACCAGTGGCACTGCGCACTCGGCATCGAACTGGAAGGCCACGTTGAGCAGCCAGCCGGCGTAGTGCCACGGTGGCGGCGGCACCAGGGCCGAGCGGCCCGTGGTGGTGAAGGGTGCGGTAAAGCCCTGGTGGGACCAGGCCGGGAGAGAAGCAGCAGATGAAGAGGTCATGCCCGCGATGGTGCCCACGGCCTGCGCGCACGGCTAGAACGGATGTGAACCGCACACCGGTGCTGTACCGCCACGCGCGCCGGACCGGCGGGCCCGGTAGGGTTGCACGAACAGATAGAGCCCCGTCAGCAGCAGCACGGCCAGTGGAGCCAAGGGCGCGTAGGTGATCCACGCAGGCGGTGCTCCTCGGCCCAGGCCCATGGCCGCGAAGTTGGCCACGACAGTCAGCGTGAAGGCGATCGATACCCAGCGGTGGACCTGCCGGAGCCGGTTGCCGCCGCCGCTCATCGCGCCGCCCCGGCAGCGCGCTGGATGACCTTCCAGCCATTGCCGGCCGGGTCGCGAAAGCCCGCATCCACATTGCCGTAGCGGTCCACCGGCTCCTGGGTGAACTCCACGCCCCGCTCGCGCAGTTGCGCGCAAGTCGCGCGGCAGTCGGCCACATGCCAGACCAGCGGCGGCATGGCCCCCTTGGCGACCATGGCGCGCAGGGTCTGCGCCGTGGCGTCATCGTGCAGGGGCGCCCCCGGGGTGAACAGGCCGAGCTGGAACGAGGGCTGCTCCGGGTCCTGCACCGTGAGCCAGCGGTAGCTGCCATTGCGCACATCGGTGTGCACGCGAAAGCCGAGCTGCTCCACGTAGAAGGCCAGCGCTTCGTCCTGGTCGTCCACGTACACGCCCACCACACCGATGCCCTGGCTAGGCGGGTTCATCAAGCTTGTCATCGTCATCGTTCGATCTCCTGGGTTGTCGAAGACCTGTTTGTACCGTCCGCCGCGCGCCGACGCTTCTCCAAAACTGCGATCGTGAGGTCCGGCCGCTCCGCCGCCTTGACGATGCACCCCGGCACGCTGGCCAGCGGCCCGGCCTCGGCCCGGGCCTCGCGCCGCAGCGCGCTGGGGCTCTTGCCGGTGATGTCGCGAAAGATGCGGCCGAAGGTGCCCAGGCTTTCCCAGCCGGTGGCGAACGCAATGTCGGTGATGGGCTGGTCGGTGTCCCGCAGCAGGGTCGACGCCTGCTCGATGCGGCGCGTGAGCAGGTAGCGGTGCGGCGGCACGCCGAAGGCCTGCTTGAACGAACGCGCGAAATGCGCCTCGGACACCCCGCTCACCTCGGCCAGCCGGCTGACCGGCCAGGCCTCGTGCGACGCGGCGTCCATGCGGTCCTTGGCGCGCAGCAGGCGCCTGAGCAGGGCCGGGTCCTGCAAGCCGGCCACGGCCGGTGGTGCAGGGGGAGAGGGTTCGGGAGTAGCGGGTGGGGTCATGCGTCCTCGGATCAGCAGCCCCATTGTCGGCGACCCCAGCCGGCCTCTGCCAGGGCGGGTTGCGGTGAGCGCTGCACATATGCAACAATGAATGTTACTTAAATTTCATCCCGCCATGCCTACCTCATCCACCGGCGAAGATCCGAACGCGCCATTCGCCGATCCCCATGCAGTGGCCTCCTACGCTGACCGCACCCGCCGACTCGTGCCCGGTTGGGACGATCTGCAAAAGATGGCCGGCGTGCTGCTGGCCGAACATGCGCCGCCACAGGCCCAGGTGCTCGTCATCGGCGCCGGTGGCGGCGCCGAACTGGGCGTCTTCGCCCGGGCGCAGCCGCAGTGGCGCTTCGTGGGCGTGGACCCGTCCGAACCCATGCTGCAATTGGCGCAGGCCACGCTCGGGCCGCTGGCGGCGCGCGTGGACTTTCACCAGGGTTATGTGCACACGGCACCCGCAGGCCCTTTCGATGGCGCGACCTGCCTGCTCACCCTGCATTTCGTGCCCCATCAGGAGAGGCTGGCCACCCTGCAGGCCATCCACCAGCGCCTGCAGCCCGGCGCCCCGCTGGTGACGGCCCACCTGAGCTTCCCGCTGGCATCACTTGAGGAGAGCGCGCAGTGGCTGGCCCGCTATGCCGCCTTCGCCATCGCCTCGGGCGTGGACCCAGAGGCCGCGCACCGCGCCTCCACGGCCATCGACACCGCCCTGCCCCTGCTCAGCCCGGGCGAGGAGGAAGCGCTGCTGGCGCAGGCAGGCTTCAGCGGCATCCGTCTGTTCTATGCGGGGCTGGCGTTCCGGGGGTGGGTTGCCCATGCCTGACGGGCTATGCCTTCAACCCGTGCCGCTCATGCCACTCGGCCAGTGATTCGGACGGAAACGCCTGGTAGTGCCGGTGGCCCTTGCCTTTGGGCACATCGACCCAGTTGGCGACGAATTCGAGCATGCCCTCGACCACTTCGGGTGGCTTGGGCAATGGCGTGTCGATGGCCGAGGCATGGGGGTGGACCAGCTCGGGCCAGCGCGGGTCCCACAGCCACAGGGCGCTGCCGCACTGCAGGCAGAACTTGCGTTCGGCCTTGGAGCGCTTGGCGCGCTGGCCCTCCTCGCGCACCACGGCATGGTAGGTGCCCAGATGCCTGGCACCCCGGACCTTGAGCGTGCGCGCGTCGCCGCCCAGATTGATGGCATAGCCGCCTCCACCCGCCGTCTTGCGGCAGATGGAGCAGTGGCAGTGCATGAAGGGCACGGGGCTGTCGGCTTCGAGCGAGAAGCGGACGGCGCGGCAATGGCAGGAGCCTTCGAGGTGCATGGGACGTCCAGAGCGTTGGGGTGAGCCCTGCAGCCTACACAGCCGCGTGATCGCGGCGTGTAGGAGCACCACGCATCGCCCTCCCACCCTGCCCCCTAAGAAAAAGAGCCCCGGGATTCCGAGGCTCTTTTCTTGCACCAGCGGCGCCCCAGGCGTTCAGCCCTCGTCCGGCGCGTCCAGGCCCAGCTCCTGGATCTTGCGGGTGATGGTGTTGCGGCCGATGCCCAGGCGCTGCGCGGCCTCCATGCGCCGGCCATGGGTGGCCACCAGGGCGGTGCGGATCAGGCGCGATTCGAAGCGGCGCGTGAGCGCATCCCATACCTCGGGCTGGCCGCCGGACAGGAGCTTCTGCGCCTCGGCCTCCAGCGCCTGTTCCCAGCTCAACACGGGGCTTGTCGCCGCGGCAGCGGGCGCTGCCAGGCCCACGGCAGCGTCTGCAGCCCAGGTGGCTGCCGGCGCGGCCGCCGCGAACTGCGGTGCCGAAGGTGCCACGGCATGCAGGCCCCCTACCATTTCGGGCGCAGGTGCGATGGCCGCCACGGGCATGGCGATCACCGGCTGCGGCGCCACGGCCTGACCGTCGGCCACGGCGGGACGGGCAGGTGCCTGGAACACCGGGGCCTCGAGCACTTCGGGCGGCAGGTCCTGCAGCGAGATCACCTGCGCGGGCGCCATCACGGTGAGCCAGTGGCAGATGTTCTCGAGTTGGCGCACGTTGCCAGGAAAGGCAAACTGCTCCAGCCGCACCAGTGCCGAATCGGCGATGCGCTTGGGCTCCACGCCCAGCTGCCGCGCGCTTTGCTGCAGGAAGTGGCGCGTGAGCATGGGCACGTCTTCATGGCGCTCGCGCAGCGCGGGCAGGCGCAGGCGGATGACGTTCAGGCGGTGGAACAAGTCCTCGCGGAAACCGCCTTCCTTGACGCGCTTTTCCAGGTCCTGGTGGGTGGCCGCGATCACGCGCACATGGGCCTTCACGGCCGCATGGCCGCCCACGCGGTAGAACTGGCCGTCCGACAGCACGCGCAAGAGGCGCGTCTGCAGGTCGAACGGCATGTCGCCGATTTCGTCGAGGAACAGCGTACCGCCCTCGGCCTGCTCGAAGCGGCCGCGCCGCTGCGTCTGCGCACCGGTGAAGGCACCGCGCTCGTGGCCGAAGAGTTCGGATTCGAGCAGGTCCTTGGGGATGGCCGCGGTGTTGATGGCCACGAAGGGGCCGTCCGCACACGGCGAATGCTTGTGCAGCGCACGTGCCACCAGTTCCTTGCCCGAGCCCGATTCGCCGGTGATCAGCACCGTCACCTGGCTCTGGCTGAGCCGGCCGATGGCGCGGAACACGTCCTGCATGGCGGGCGCCTGGCCCAGCATCTCGGGGGTTTCGGCCTGGCGCTCTTCGGTCACTTCCTCGCGCTGGCTTTCCTCCACGGCGCGGCGGATCAGCTCCACCGCCTTGGGCAGGTCGAAGGGCTTGGGCAGGTACTCGAACGCGCCGCGCTGGAAGGCCGACACGGCGCTGTCCAGGTCGGAGTACGCCGTCATGATGATGACGGGCAGGCCGGGCTGCAGTTCGCGTACTTTCTCGAGCAGCTGCAGGCCCGATCCCCCGGGCATGCGGATGTCGCTCACCAGGACCTGCGGTGCCTGGCGGGCGGGGTCGCCGGCGGTGATGTCGGCCAGCGCGTCGAGCACTTCGCGCGGATGGGTGAAGCTGCGCGTGGGCAGGTTCTCCCGGGCCAGCGCCTTTTCCAGGACGAAGCGGATCGAGGGGTCGTCATCTACTATCCAGATCGGCTTCATATCTTTTTCTTACCTTCCCTGTGGTTGCGTGTCAGGGACCTCAGGGCAAGGGGATCAGGATACGGAAGTCGGTGCGACCCGGCACGCTGTCGCATTCGATCAATCCGTGGTGCCGCTGTACGAAGGTTTGCGCCAACGTGAGTCCCAGCCCCGATCCGCCGTCCCGACCCGACACCAGAGGGTAGAAAATACGCTCTTTGATGGCATCGGGTACGCCCGGTCCGTTGTCGATGACATGCAATTCCAGTGCCAGCCGGTAGCGCTGGCGACCAAACGTTACTTGTCGGGCCACGCGGGTGCGCAGGGTGATCACCGCATCGCCTGCAGCCACACGCTCGGACAGGGCCTGGGCCGCGTTCTGGACCACGTTGAGCAGGGCCTGGATGAGCTGCGCCCGGTCGCCGCGGAACTCGGGGATGGAGGTGTCGTAGTCGCGCTGCACGCGCAGGCCGTGCGGGTACTCGACCAGCACCAGCGAGCGAACGCGCTCGCACACTTCGTGGATGTTGACGTCGCCCACCAGGTGCGGGTGGCGGTGCGGGGCCAGGAGGCGATCGACCAGGCTCTGCAGGCGGTCGGCCTCATGGATGATGACCTGGGTGTACTCCGTGAGTTCGCGGCTCTCGAGTTCCATCTCCAGCAGCTGCGCAGCGCCGCGGATGCCCCCCAGCGGGTTCTTGATCTCGTGGGCCAGGTTGCGGATCAGCTCCTTGTTGGCCTGGGCCTGGTCGAGCAGGCGCTCCTCACGGTCCTGGCGGGCCTGCTGCTCCAGGGGCCACAGCTCCACCAGGATCTCGCCGGCCTGCTCGGCCGCCGCCACGTTGACATGCACGGGCACGGGGTCCTGGTGCAGGCGCTTCAGGCTGGCCTCGTAGCGCAGCGCCGCAAAGTCCTGCACGCGGGCACCGGCCAGCGCGGTCTGCAGCAGGGCCGGATCGGTGAAGAAGGTGGAGAAGTCGCCGCCCTCCAGCGTGCGGCGCGACAGGCCCAGGGTGTTTTCCAGCGCGGCATTGGCGAACTGCACGGCGCCATCGGCGCGCAGCACCGCCACCAGCGTGGACATCAGGTCCAGCGAATGGAACCGCTCGGTCTCGGACAGGAAGGTGGTGTCGGGTGGAGTGCTCACGCGCGGGGTCGGCTCAGAAGGTGTGAATGAATCCGGCGTGTCCGAGCAGGCCGCCACAACGCGTGCGGTCTAGGCGCAAAGCACAGCCATAGCTCGGGCTATGGCGAGCATTTGCAACGACGAGCGCGCGTGTTTTGGAGGGATGAGCGGGCATGGCGGGTTCTTTCACACCTTCTCAGTTGGCGGGTGCCACGCGGCCCAGCTCGCGCTTGATGCCGGCGATGTCGCTCTCGCTGCGCGAGACGCTGGCCTTGAGTTCGGCCGTGCGCTCCATGTAGCGCTGCGGGTTGCGCAGATCCAGCGCATTGCGCTCGGGCGCGCCGCCGTTGTATTCCTTGACCAGCTCGGCATGGCGCGCCTCGGCCTTGCGCAGCTCGGACTCGAGGATGGCACGCGCATCGGCGTCGCGGGCCTTCTGGTCGTTGGTGTTCACGCGCGGGGCGCCGGGTGGCGATGCGGACGGGGCACTGCCCGCAGCAGGCGCGGCGGCGCCGCCCGCAGCCGCGGCCGGGCGTGCGCCCTGCACCACGGTGACATTGCCGCCTTCGACCAGCTTGCAGCCGCGCTCCTTGGCCTGGGTGGCATTGTTCGTGTACTCGTTGCCACAGCGGTAGATGCGGTCCTGCGCCCAGCCGGCAACGGGGGCCAGGGCGGCAAGCAACAACAGGGTGGTGACAGTCTTCTTCATGGAAATTCCTCGCGCAGCAGCTTATGCAGGGGACAACCAGAGAGTATCCCCCAATCATCCCGCATCGCCAATTGAGCAAGTACCGCGGCCATGGGGGCTTCGGGGCGGGTCTTGGGACGGACAACGGGCCTGGGGCATGGCTGCAGACAGTGCGCCCAGGCTCTACAGAGGCGCCGCCGCCTGCGTTGGTTCCGCAGCCAGTGTTGTGCCGACGCCATGAAAAAAGGCGGCTTGCGCCGCCTTTTCGGGGTAATCGCCGGGTGGGCAGATTACAGCGAGTAGTACATGTCGTATTCGACAGGGTGGGGAGCCATGCGGAAACGCGTGACTTCGGTCATCTTCAGATCGATGTAGGCATCGAGCATGGAGTCGGTGAACACGCCACCCTTGGTCAGGAAGCTGCGGTCCTTGTCGAGGTATTCCAGGGCTTGGTCCAGGCTGTGGCACACGGTAGGCACCAGCTTGTCTTCCTCGGGTGGCAGATGGTACAGATCCTTCGTGGCGGCTTCGCCGGGATGGATCTTGTTTTCCACGCCGTCCAAGCCGGCCATCATCAGGGCCGAGAAGGCCAGGTAAGGGTTGGCCGATGGATCGGGGAAGCGCGCTTCGATGCGGCGGCCCTTGGGGTTGGCAACGTAAGGGATGCGGATCGAGGCCGAGCGGTTGCGGGCCGAGTAGGCCAGCTTCACAGGGGCTTCGAAGCCGGGCACCAGGCGCTTGTACGAGTTCGTGCCGGGGTTGGTGATGGCGTTCAGGGCACGGGCGTGCTTGATGATGCCGCCGATGTAGTACAGCGCGAAGTCCGACAGGCCGGCATAGCCGTCGCCTGCGAACAGGTTCTTGCCGTCCTTCCAGATGGACTGGTGCACGTGCATGCCGGAGCCGTTGTCGCCAGCGTAGGGCTTGGGCATGAAGGTGGCGGTCTTGCCGTAGGCGTTGGCCACGTTCCAGACCACGTACTTCAGGACCTGCGTCCAGTCGGCGCGCTCGACCAGCGTGCTGAAACGCGTGCCGATTTCGTTCTGGCCAGCGCCTGCCACTTCGTGGTGGAACACTTCGACCGGGATGCCCAGGGATTCGAGGATCAGGGACATTTCAGCGCGCATGTCCTGCGTGCTGTCGACGGGAGGCACGGGGAAGTAGCCGCCCTTGACGGTGGGACGGTGGCCACGGTTGCCGCCTTCGAGCTTGGCACCCGAATTCCAGGGGGCTTCGTACTCTTCGATCTCGAACATGACCTTGCCGGGTTCGTTGGACCAGCGCACGCCGTCGAAGATGAAGAATTCTGGCTCGGGACCGAAGAAGGCCGTGTCGCCCAGGCCGGAGGCCTTCAGGTAGGCTTCAGCGCGCTTGGCGATGGAGCGTGGGTCGCGGTCGTAGGCCTTGCCGTCACCGGGTTCGATCACATCGCACTGCAGGAACAGCGTGGTTTCTTCGAAGAAGGGGTCGATGTTGGCGGTGTTGGGGTCGGGCATGAGTTGCATGTCCGAGGCTTCGATGCCCTTCCAGCCAGCCACCGACGAACCGTCAAATGCGTGGCCCGACGTGAACTTGTCTTCATCGAAGTGGGAAACCGGCACGGTCACGTGCTGTTCCTTGCCCCGGGTATCGGTAAAACGGAAGTCAACGAACTTGACCTCGTTTTCCTTCACGATCTTCATCACGTCTGCAACGGTCTTGGCCATCAGGTTCTCCTGGGTAAAGCGCTTGTTGAAAAAAGAATTTGCCGAAATAAAAGCAGTTTGCGTGCCAGCGGGGTGCAATCACCGCACTATCGCGGAGCAGCGGCCCGACCTGGGCTCTGGCAAGGGCCATCGAATGCACAAATTTGGTGCATCACAACCACCCCCACTGCACATCACAGGTTGCGCACCATTTCGGGGCCAAGTTCTGCACCAAATTCGTGCAGTCCATTTTTGAGGTCCGTCCATGCCGCGGGAAGCGCCTGGGCCGGGCCTTTGACGCCCAGTTCGATGTGCCGCCCGTATTGTGGATGATCCACGCTGGGCAAACTGAACACCCGAACGCCTTGGTGCGATTTTTCTATGCGCTCCATGAGCGGAGTGAGTGCCGCCTCCATGGCGCCGAAGACCACCACCGAATGCTCGGTCTGGGGCGTGCGGTTGAAGTGCTCGGCATACAGGGTGTCCAGCACCCATTCGATCATCGGCCAGGCCATCACCGGAAAGCCCGGCACGAAGTGCACGGCCCCGCCCTGCCCGCCCGGGCTGGCGAAGGTGAACCCCGGGATCTTGTTGTAGGGGTTGGGGATGGTCTGGGCTCCCGCCGGGAACATGCCCATGTTCAGGCGGTGCACGTTGTCGTGGCGCTCGGGCTCGTAGGGCAGGCCCTGCTCGCGCGCCACGTCCTGCATGCGCTCGCGGATCAGACGCTCGGCCTCGGGGTGCAGGGCCAGGTCCGCCCCGAGTGCCCGCGCCGCGCACTGGCGGGTGTGGTCGTCGGGCGTGGCGCCGATGCCGCCGCACGAGAACACCACGTCGCCCGAGGCAAAGGCGCGCTGCAGCGTGGCGGTGATGCGTGCCGGGTCGTCGCCCACGTAGTCGGCGTAGGAAAGCGCCAGGCCGCGCGCCGCCAGCAGCTCGATGGCCTTGGGCATGTGCTTGTCGGCGCGCTTGCCCGAGAGGATTTCGTCGCCGACGATGATGAGGCCGAAAGTGGGGGTCATGGGGTGCTACGGGAATCGGTAGGGAGGGCGCCGGGGGCCGGCAGGGTGGCCGCCGCAGGGGCGGGTGCACTGGCAGGGGACGGTGCGGTGTCTGCAATGGCGGGCGCAGGTGCCAGCGCATCGAGCGGCAGGCGCGAGGGCACGGGCATGGTGGCCCGCACGTCGTCCTCGCGCAGCTCCTGCAGGGCCGCCAGGCAGAAATGCGTGAACCACAGCGAGGAGAAGGCAAACACCAGCATGTAGATCCAGATCGCCAATGGCACCAGGACGGCAAACGCCGCCACGAACAGCACGCCCGAGGCCCAGACGATGCTGGGCGCGGCGCCCAGGTAGCCGGTGATGATGCCGATGCCCAGCAGGCTGGCGCGGTGGCGCTCGAACAGGCGTTTGCGCTCTTCCTTGCTGGCATGCTCGGCCAGCGCGTCGAAGGCCATCACACGGTAGGTCAGCCAGCCCCAGATCAGCGGCGGCAGCACCAGCACCAGCGGCGGCACCAGCCACAGCGGCACGGACACCGCCAGCGCCACCAGCGCCAGGGCCGTGGAGCCCACCGACCAGGCCAGGCTGGCGAAGAACGAGCCGCCCTTCTTGCGCACCAGTTCGGGAAAGCGCCGCTCGGCCACCAGGGTCACCAGGGCCGGCGTCATGAGCACGGCCACCAGCAGCAGCGAGACCACCACCAGCACCGGCGTCGCCGTGAGGATGACCATCATGGGCGCCAGCACCGCCACCACACTGCCCAGGCCCCAGCCTTCAAGCCAGCTCCAGAAATTCTTGAGCATGGGGGAGGCATCCAGAAGTGAGTGCATGCTCTGCACCGCCACGTCCCAGTAGAAGTAGCCCAGCCCGAACGCAAGCCCCGCCATCAGCATCAATGGCAGCAGCGACAGGAGGATGACGCGGGGGCGCATGCAATACGCCGCGGCGCGCCAGAAGGAGTCCAGCAGTAGTCCCATGCGCGTGAGCATACCGCGAGCCTTGCCCCGTGCCGATGACACCCGTGCGTGCGTGCCTATGCGGCTGGAACCGGCGTGCCCGCGGGCTTGGCGAATTCACCCAGCACGACCCCGGCAATGGCGGCAAAGGCCTGGCCCGGCACTTCCAGCGTGCTGGTGCGCTCGCCCGAGCCGCAGAACACCACCGGCAACGCGGGCACCTGCCGATCCACCAGCACGCGCACCCCGTCCTGCTGCACGAAGGGCCCCACACCGCCGGCCTGCATGCCCAGTCGCTCGCGCAACAGCTCTTCATCCAGGGGCGCCAGTTTGGCGCGGGACGTGCCCACGGCCCGCGCGACGGCCGCATAGTCCACCGGATCCAGGGCGCGCAGGGCCACCAGCACGATGCCGCCATCCCCGGCCTGGAACGCCAGCGTCTTGACCATCTGCGGCACCGGAAAGCCCAGCCCCATGAACTGCTGCGTGGTGTGCGCTTCTGGGTGCTCATGCACCCGGTAGGCCACCTGGCCCTGCGCCAGAAGGGTGGCCGAGACAGGGACGAGGGGCATGGCGATCAGCTCCTTGGGGATGGCAGGGAAATGCTCCCACGGTGTGCGGGCACGGCTCGGGACAGCATAGCCGAGCTGCCCCCACCCACACTCAGGCGCGCGTTTCCGCCGCAGCCGCGCCCTGCCCCGCCGGCACCTGGGCCGCGGCCTCGCGCCGCGCATAGCGCTGCGCGAGCACGCCACAGACCATGAGCTGCATCTGATGGAACAGCATCAGCGGCAGCACGATGGCGCCCGCCACATTGGCGGCAAACAGCACGTTGGCCATGGGCACGCCGCTCACCAGGCTCTTCTTGGAGCCGCAGAAGACGATGGTGATCTCATCCTCCTTCGAAAAGCCCATGCGCCGTGCGCTCCAGGTGGTGAGGGTCAGCACCAGCGCCAGCAGCACCGCGCACACGGCCAGCAGGCCGGCCAGGGCCATGGGCGGCACCTGGGACCACAGCCCGTCGATGACGGCATGGCTGAAGGCGGCATACACCACGAGCAGGATGGAGCCCTGGTCCACCACCTTCATGACGGATGCGCGCTGCTGAAAAAAGCCGCTGATCCAGGGGCGCAGCAGGTGACCGATGGCAAAGGGCAGCAGCAGCTGCACGCCGATGCGGCCCATCGCCGCCAGCGGATCGCCCATGGCCGCGTTCTGCGACATCAGCAGACCCACGAGCAGCGGGGTGAAGGCCACCCCCAGCAGCGTGGAGGCCGAGGCGCTGCAGACGGCCGCAGGGATGTTGCCGCGCGCCATGGAGACGAAGGCGATCGCCGACTGCACCGTGGCCGGCAGCGCGCACAGGTACAGGATGCCGGTGTACAGGTCGCGCGTGACCAGCGGCTCCAGCACCGGGCGCAGCGCCCAGCCCAGCAGCGGAAACAGCACGAAGGTGCTGGCCACCACCACCAGGTGCAGGCGCCAATGGCCGATGCCGGCCAGGATGGCCTGGCGCGAAAGCTTTGCGCCATGCAGGAAGAACAGCAGGCTCACGGCCACGGTGGTGGCCACCTCGAGCGCCCGGGCGAAGCCGCCGGAGGCCGGCAGCAGGCTGGCGGCGACGACCGTGGCGACGAGGTAGAGCGTGAAATTGTCGGGAAGCAGACGGGAACGGGCCATGGGAACAGGGGCGCGAGGGCCTCAAGAGAAACGGGTTGCACCGATTGGACCTGCTTTGCCACCCCAAGAGAAATGGATTGATTTGATGAATTTATAATTTCCCTGCATGAATCAAGGGTGTGCCATGGCCTATTTCCCCACGCGCGGCCCACGGCGTGCGGCGTCTGCTTTGTCGCACGGCTTGCCCATGGCCCGCCATGGGCTGCGCCGCGCTTCGCGCATCCATCCCCACGCCATGGCCCGCGCGAAGGGGAAATAGGCCATGGCACACCCTAGCTTGCGCCAGTTGCGCGTCTTCCAGGCCGTGGCCCTGCACAGCAGCTTCACGCGCGCTGGCGACCAGATCGGACTGACCCAGCCGGCCGTGAGCCGCTGCGTGACCGAGCTGGAACAGCACCTGGGCATCAAGCTGCTGGACCGCACCACGCGTGAGGTGGTGCTGACCGAAGCGGGCCGCAGCCTGGCGGTGCGCCTGGCGCGCGTGCTGGAAGACCTGGACACCGTGCTGCTGGATGTGCGTGGCCTAGCCACGCAGCGCCAGGGCCGGGTGCGGGTGGCCAGCAGCCCCACCCTGTCGGCCAACCTGCTGCCCGAGTGCATTGCGCGCTGCCGGCAGGACCACCCGGGGCTGGAGCTGCTGCTGCTGGACCGCATGCAGCACGATGCCCTCGCCAGCGTGCTCTCGGGAGAGGTGGATTTCGGCGTGGTGATCGAGCCCGAGCCGGGGCGCAACGACGAGCTGCATGCCGAGCCCATCCTCTCCGAGCCCTTCTGCCTGGTCTGCCCGCCCACGCACCGGCTGGCCAGACAGCGCAGCGTGCGTTGGGCGGCCCTGGCCGGTGAACCCCTGGTGCTGCTCGACCATGCCTCCGGCAGCCGCCGGCTGATCGACGATGCGCTGCGCCAGCACGGCGTGCAGGCGCCCGTGGCGCAGGAGGTGGGCCATGTGACGACCATCTTCCGCATGCTCGATGCGGGCCTGGGCATCTCGGTCGTGCCCACGCTGGCACTGCCGCCCGCCGGACTGCAGGGCCTGGAGGTGCGACCACTCACACCGCGTGTGGAACGCGCCATCGTGCTGGTGCGGCGCGCCAACCGCGCGCTGGCGCCCGTAGCTGCCGTGGCCTGGGGGCTGGTGCGCGATGTCGCCGCGCGGCGGACCTAGGCTTTTCCGACCAGGCGCAGCACCCCACGCCACTGCTGCGACCAGAAGCCGCGGCCATAGTCGCGTGTGCGGCCGTCGGGCCCGGGCTCGACCTGGTCGCGCACGCCCGTGGGGTCGTAGCGCTGCTCGAAGTTGGCGGTGCGCATGAGCATGTCCCACCAGGGCAGCAGCACGCCGAAGTTGTGGCCGCCCAGCACCACGCGCGGGGCCTTATCACCCGCGGCCGCGGGCTTGATGGTCTCGTGCCCGATGCCGATGCTGTGGTGCAGCCGGTGAAAGCGCGGACTCACCCACAGCCGCTCGCCCACACGGCCGAACCACAGGCGCACATTGGCGTGCTGAAAACTTTCGCTCAGCTGCGTGATGGCGACAATGGCCACGAACTGCCCCGGCGCCACGCCGATGAGCTGGGCCACCACCACGAGGATGGTGTCGCGCAGCATGTCGTCCAGCAGGTGGTTGCGGTTGTCGCTCCACATGGTCATCTGCTGCTGCGCGTGGTGCAGCGAATGCAGCTTCCACCACCACCCGAAATGGTGCTGGCCGCGGTGGATCCAGTAGTCCACGAAGTCGAACACCACCAGGTACAACAGCAGGCTGACCCAGGCCACGTCGGTCACGCCGGGCCAGAGGCCATCGAGGTGGAAGGTGCTGACGCCCGACATGCGCAGCTCGCCGAACATGGCGTCCATCAGCGGGTCGATGGCGAAGAACAGGCCCACCCGGAACAGGCCCAGGCGGTGCAGCAGGGTGTAGAGGATGTCGGTGCGGATCGTGGCGCGGTTGGTCACCGGCTCCACGGGGCGCCAGCGCTGGATGGGGCCGATGATGGCGATGATCACCGCCAGCTGCAGCAGGCCCACCAGCAGCCAGCCGGTGGCGTCGTAGCCGTCCTCGAGCAGGTTGCCCAGGCCGCCCGCGAACATCAGCGGCTGCACCACGGTCTCGAACAGCCACTGCTGCGCCCCGTCGAATATCGCGCTCAACCACTCCATTGCGTTCGCTGCTCCTGTTGCTGTGCCATCGCTGCCGTGATCGCCCGGCGTCACCGCACGGGCTTTGTACCGTAGTCCGGGTGCTCGCGCAGTGTTCTGAAGCAAAAGCCCCGCTCTTTCAGGCCCACGATCAGGGGCTCCAGCACCGCGGGCGCCCAAGGATCGGTGCGCGACCAGATACCGAGGTGCGCCAGCAGGATGTCACCCGCACGGATATCGCGCAGCGCCTTGCGCAGCAGCGCATCGTTGCTGGCCTGTGCGGTGGACAGCTCGTCGCCCAAAAAGCCCGCGGGCGACCAGCCCACGTGGGTGTAGCCGCAGGCCTGGGCACTGGCCAGCAATTGCGGCGATGTCTTGCCCCCCGGCGCACGGAACAGCGGCAGCACCTTCTGGCCGGTGATGGCCTGCAGGCGGTCGGCGGCCTTGGTGATCTCGGCGCAGTACTCTGCCGCCGTCATCGTGAAGTCCTGCCCCGCGCGCGGGCCGGCCGATGGGCGCACCTTGAAGGAGGGCCTGGCGGCCGTGCCCAGGTCGGCGCGCCAGTAGGTGTGGTCCCAGGTGTGGGAGGCAAAGGCATGGCCTTCGGCGGCCCGGGCGCGCCACCAAGGGGCCCAGTGCTCGCCCAGGCTGCCGTCACCTTCCTTGGTGCGCTCCTGCGCCGCGAAGAAGGTCACCTGCACGTTCTGGCGCTTGAGCACATCGGCCATCAGCGGCGCCACCTCCATGTGGCCGGTGTCCAGGGTCAGGTAGACGGGCTTGGTGCAGGGGCTGGCCTGCGCCAGGCCGGCAGGCGAACCGGCCAGCAAGGCCAGGGGCAGCACGGCCTGCAGGCACCAGCGGGGCACGGCGCGAGCCGCAGCCATGCGGGGCGGCATGCCGGCGGTCATTGCCACTACCGGGGCGCGTGCTGCAGCGTCCAGACGCCGTGCGGGGACTTGCCCACGGGCACCTGGCGCACCACCTTCTTGGCCTCGGTGTCCACCACCGAGAGCTTGCGCGCCCAGCGCGAACTCACGTAGATGAAACGGCCATCGGCCGAGACCTCCATGCAGTCCGGCCCGCCGGGCACGGGGTAGCTGTCCACCACGGCCATGCTGGCCATGTCGATCTTGCTGATCGAATTGGCGACGCGGTTGCTCACATACAGGTGCTTGCCATCGCCCGCCGCACGGAACGCGTGCGCGCCGTTGCCGGTCTTGATCTTGCGCACGCTGCGCGGCTCGCGGCCCGAGACGTCGAACACCTCGACACTGTCACCACCCGTGAGGCCCACGAAGACATGCTTGTCGTCGGGGGTTCCATACACGTCGGCCGGCATGGGTCCGGTCTTGAGGCGCCACTTGACCACCTGCGTGGCGATGTCGATGGCCACCAGCTCGTCGCTGTCCTGCATGGACACGTAGACGGTGGTGCTGCGGCTGTCGATCCACATGTGGCTCGGCGTGCGGGCGGTGTTCACGCGCGCCACCAGCGTGGGCTCCTTGCCGTCCCAGCGGTAGAAGTCCACGTGGTTCAGGCGGTTGGCGGCCGTGATGAGCCACTTCATGTCGGGCGTGAAGCGCAGGTGGTAGGGATCCACGATGCCGCGTATCGTGCGCTGCACCTGGGCCGTGCGCGGGTCCAGGAAGGTCAGTGTGTCACCAAGCGCATTGGCCACGATGAGCGAGCGCTCGTCGGGCGTGAGGTACAGGTGGTGCGGCTCCTTGCCGGTGGGGATGCGCGAGGTTTCCGTCCACGTCAGCGGATCGATCACACTGACATTGGCCTCCAGCGAGTTCAGCACGAAAATCGGCGGCACGGGCGCTGCGGCTGGTGCGGCCGCCACGCTGGCGCCCCACAGCAAGACCAGGCCAGCCAGGGCGGCGCTCACGCGCGCGGGAGAGAAAATCTTCACAAACAACCAAGCACTTTCAGGACAGTATGCAAGTGTAGCGCCGGGAGTCCGGGCTCCTGTGCCGCAAGGCGTAACATCTGCACAGGACAAGGCCTGGATCAAAGAAGTTCCACCTGCCGGCGAATTTGCAGAGGCCGGGATCCCCGGCACGGCGCTCAGAGCGGCGATGCCACCAGGACCTGGAGATCGTCTGCACTGAGCCAGCGCCATTGCCCGGGCGCCAGGTCCGCCGGCAGCGCCATGCTGCCGATCTGCGAGCGGTGCAAGCCCTCCACGCGGTTGCCCACGGCGGCCAGCATGCGCTTGACCTGGTGGTACTTGCCTTCGGTCAAGGTCAGGTCCAGGCGGTGCGTGTCCACCAGCGCACAGGCGGCAGCGCGCACCGGCTTGGGATCGTCGTCGAGCACCACGCCAGCCAGCAGCTTGTTCACCTGCACCTCGTCCACGGGGTGCTTGGTGGTGACCTGGTAGACCTTGGGCACATGCTTCTTGGGCGAACTCATGCGGTGGATGAACTGGCCATCGTCGCTGAGCAGCAGCATGCCGGTCGTGTCCTGGTCCAGCCGGCCCACGGCCTGGATGCCTTGCACCGCCGTCTTGCTCGGCCGCTGGCGCAGCGGGGCGGGCAGCAGGGTGTAGATGCTCGGGTAGGTCGAAGGCTTTTGCGAGCACTCGGTACCCACAGGCTTGTGCAGCAGCACATAGGCCTTCTCGTAGTACGGCCAGTCCACGCCCTGCACACGCAGCTGCAGGCCCTCGGCCTCGAAGTCGGCGGCCGCCTCGGTGCACGGCACATACTCGCCTTGCACCCCAGTGGTGCTTACCGCCACCCAGCCTTGCTGCACCAATCCGGCGCATACGCGCCGGGTTCCAAATCCCTGGGAATACAGAATGTCTTGCAGCTGCATGGTGGTCGAACGAAGGTGAGAAACAGGTGGGCAATCAAGGCAGGCACCTCGCGCCAGCCCTGACAAAGCCGATGGTTCCGCGGGGATTTCAGCAAATTTGCCTTCCCCAAACGCAAAACCCCCCAGTCCTTTGGGGACTGAGGGGATTTGGGGCTGTAAGAGCCTGACGATGACCTACTTTCACACGGGAACCCGCACTATCATCGGCGCAAAGTCGTTTCACTGTC
>NZ_JBWKNZ010000012.1:0-245027 GCF_059415825.1 Acidovorax sp. GW821-FHT10A04 | reverse complement strand
TACTCGTCCCTGTCCTACCTCAAGCGGCTGCCGCTGGACCAGATCAAGATCGACCAGAGCTTCGTGCGCGACGTGCTGAGCGACCCCAACGATGCGGCCATCGTGCGCACCATCCTGGCGCTGGCCAAGAGCCTGGACTTGCAGGTGGTGGCCGAGGGGGTGGAGACGACGGGGCAACTGGGGTTCCTTCGGCTGCATGGCTGCGAGGGGTTCCAGGGCTATCTGTTTGGCAGGCCTGTGCCGGTGGACCTGTTCGAGCGTGAACACCTGCCCGAGCCACCGGTCCCGGCCCCTGCCGCCGAAGCGCCATGACCGCCGTGCCAGGGCCCACCCCCGCCGCGCCCGCACCTGCCGCCACCGTGCTGTGGGTGGATGGCGATGCGCCGCACGCGCAAGCGGCCATCGCCGTGCTGGCCCAGCGCTGCCCGGGCTGGCGCGTGGTGCACAGCCCCTCGGCCGAGGCCGCCTCCCTGCTGCTGGCGGCGCAGACCTGGGATGCACTGGTGCTGTGCCTGGACCCCCAGATCCAGGAGCTGCCCAGCCTGCTCGAACTGTGTGCCGGGCGCCCGGTGCTGCTGTGCCTCGATGCGCAGCAGGAGGCCCTGGCGGCACGCGGCTTTCGCTGCGGCCTGGGGGACTACGCGCTGCGCGCAGCGGATGGCAGCCACCTGCCCGAGCTGGTGCACCGCCTGTCCGCGCTGGTGGGCCGCCAGGGCGCGGTCGCCGTCCCCGGGGCGGCGCAGCAGCCCATGCGCACGGTGGATGCACGCATCTGGCACGAGGCGCTGACCCTGCTGCAGGAGCAGCGCCAGGGCCTGCAGGTCACGCTGGCGAGCATGAGCCAGGGCATCTTCAGGACCGGGCCGGACGGGCGCATCACCATCTACAACCAGCGCGTGCTGGAGCTGCTGAACCTGCCCGAATCGCTGATGGCCGCCCGGCCCACCCTGGCCGAGCTCACGCAGCTGCAGGCCGAGCGGGGGGATTTCGGCAGCGGCTACAACCTGGTGGACCACCGCGGGCGCGACTACATTGCGCGCTCCGCCGTGGACCCCTCGCCCGAGGTCTACTGGCGCACCACGCGCGATGGCCGCACCTTCGAAGTGCGCACGACGCGGCTGCCCGATGGCGGGCTGGTGCGCACCTTCACCGACGTGAGCGACTATGTGCGTGTGGAAAATGAGCTGCGCGAGAGCGAGGCGCGCTTTCGCGGCCTGAGCGACCTGTCCTCCGACTGGTACTGGGAGCACGACGCCGACGGCCGCTTCGTGCAGCTGGCGGGCGATCTGAGCGTCAACGGCATCCCCCTGTCGAGCGTGATGGGCCGCACCCGCTGGGAGATCGGCGCGCTCAACATGGGCGATGCCGACTGGGACGCCCACCGCGCGGTGCTCGCGGCGCAGCAGCCGTTCCGCGACCTGGAGCTGCAGCGCCAGCGGCCCGATGGCAGCATGCACTGGATCTCGGTGAGCGGGGTGCCCGTGTTCGACGGCCAGAGCGTGCTGCGTGGCTACCGCGGCGTGGGGCGTGACATCACCGAGCGCAAGCAGGCCGAGCTGCAGATCGAGCGGCTGGCGTTCTTCGACGCACTCACCGGCCTGCCCAACCGCCGCCTGCTGATGGACCGCCTGCAGCGCGCCACCGTGGCGGCCGGGCGCAGCCACGCGCATGGCGCGCTGCTGTTCATCGACCTCGACAACTTCAAGGACCTCAACGACACGCTGGGCCACGACACCGGTGACCAGCTGCTGGTGCGCGTGGCCAGGCGCCTGCTGTCCTGCGTGCGCGAGAGCGACACCGTGGCCCGTTTTGGCGGTGATGAATTCGTGGTGCTGCTCGACGGCCTGCACAGCGACGTGGCGCATGCCAGCAGCGAGGCCGCGACCATTGCGCAGAGCATCCTGGCCGCCCTGGGCAAGCCCTACGACATGGACGGCATCAGCCACCACAGCACGCCCAGCATCGGCATCGCGCTGTTCGGGCAGCGCCCGTCCACGCCGGACGAGCTGCTCAAGCATGCCGACCTGGCCATGTACCAGGCCAAGGCGGCGGGGCGCAACACGCAGCGCTTCTTCGACCCCGACATGCAGGCCGCCGTGAGCATGCGCGCGGCGCTGGAGGCCGACCTGCGCCGCGGCCTGAACCAGCAGGAGCTGCTGCTGTACTGCCAGCCGGTGGTGGATGCCTCCGGCAAGCTGCTCGGCGCGGAGGCCCTGGTGCGCTGGAACCACCCGCGCCGGGGATTGGTGCTGCCCGGCGAGTTCATCCCGCTGGCCGAGCAGACCGGCCTCATCCTGCCGCTGGGCCAGTGGGTGCTGGAAGCCGCCTGCGCCCAACTGGTGCTGTGGTCGCGCAGCGCGCTCACGCGCCCCTTCTTCCTGTCGGTGAATGTGAGCGTGCGCCAGTTCCGCCAGCCCGATTTCGTGACCCAGGTGCTGGGTGCGCTGCAGGCCAGCGGCGCCAACCCCGAGCGCCTGCGCTTCGAGCTGACCGAAAGCCTGCTGCTCACCGATGTGGAGGACAGCATCGCCCGCATGGAGCAGTTGCGCCGCCACGGGGTGGGTTTTTCAATGGACGACTTCGGCACCGGCTACTCCTCGCTCAGCTACCTCAAGCGCCTGCCGCTGGACCAGCTCAAGATCGACCAGGGCTTCGTGCGCGACCTGCAGACCGACCCCAACGATGCCGCCATCGTGCGCACCATCCTGGCCCTGGCGCGCAGCCTCGATCTCTCGGTGGTGGCCGAAGGGGTGGAGACACCGGGCCAGTTCGAGTTCCTGCAGCGCCACGGCTGCCAAGCCTTCCAGGGCTACCTGTTCGCCCGCCCCATGCCGGCCGAGATGCTGGAGCGCGCCCTGCTTCCTGCGCCATGACAAACCCGGGGCGCACCGGGCGGGCGACAATCGGCGCATGAAGAAACAGGTGCTGGTGGCGGGCGGGGGCATAGGCGGGCTGGCTGCGGCCCTGGGCGCATCGCGCGCCGGCTGGGATGTGCGGCTCTACGAGCGCGCCGCGGCCTTCAGCGAGGTGGGGGCGGGCGTGCAGCTCGGGCCCAACGTGGTGCGCCGCCTGCAGGCCTGGGACCTGCACCGGCCGCTGCAGTCGGTGGCCGCGTTTCCGGCCCGCTTGCAGGTGCGCAGCGCCCTGTCGGGGCGCGAACTGGCCGAGCTGCCGCTGGGCGCCACCGCCATCGAGCGCTATGGCGCCGCCTATGCCACCATCCACCGCGCCGACCTGCACAGCCTGCTGCTGGCCGCCGTCACCAAGTACACCGACACCCAGCTGAACCTGGCGCACGCCATCGAGGGCTTCACCGACGGCAGCACGGCCACGAGCCCCATCCCGGGGGCCGAAACCGCCGTCACCGTGCGCACCAGCCGCGGCAAGGAGGTGGAGGGCGACGCGCTGGTGGGGGCCGACGGCCTGTGGAGCGGCACGCGCCTGCAATTGCTGGGCGGCACGGCACCGCGCGCCACGGGCCACCTGGCCTACCGTGCCCTGGTGCCACAGGAGGCCCTGCCCAAGGCCCTGCGTACCCAGCAGATCACCGCCTGGCTGGGCCCGCGCCTGCACGTGGTGCAGTACCCCGTGCGGCGTGGCGAGCTGCAGAACCTGGTGGTCATCATCGAAGGCCCGGCACCCGAAGACATGCAGGGCTGGGACCATGCCGCCAATGCCGCCGACCTGGAGCAGGCCCTGCAGCGCGCCTGCCCGGCGCTGCAGCACGCCGTGTATGGCGTGGCGGCCGCCGGTGGCGGCTGGCGCCTGTGGCCCCTGTGCGATCGACCGCCCGTGCGCGGCGCGGCAGAGATGGCGCAGGGCCTGGTGGCCCTGCTGGGCGATGCCGCCCACCCCATGCTGCCCTACTTGGCCCAGGGCGCGGGCATGGCCATCGAGGATGCGGCCGAGCTGCAGCGCGCCCTGTCCATGCACGACCTGGAGGTACCGCTGCGCCTGACGCGCTACGCCCTCAACCGCTGGCAGCGCAATGCCCGCGTGCAGGCGCGCGCCACGCGCAATGGCCGCATCTTCCACGCCATGGGGCCCGTGCGCTGGGGGCGTGACGCCTCGCTGCGCCTGCTGGGCGCGCGCGTGCTGGACCTGCCCTGGCTCTACCGCGGTGACGGTTCAGTGGCGAGCTCGCTCTAGGACGCCACGAGGGGACAGTCCGCCAGCACCCGCTCGGCCAGCGTCTGGCGCAGGGCCTGCAGCGCGGTGATGCGTGCGTCGATTTCGATCAGCTTGGCGGACAGCACCTCGGTGACGGCGGGTGCCGGGTCGGGCGCATCCCAGATCGCGGGCAGGCGGTCGCCGATCTCGGCCAGCGTGAAGCCCAGTTGCTGCGCGGTGCGGATGTACTGCACCAGCATCAGCACCTCGTCAGGATAGTCGCGGTAGCCGTTGGGCAGGCGGCGTGCGCGGATCAGCCCCTGTTGCTCGTAAAAGCGCAGGGCTTCGCGGCTCATGCCGGCGGCGGTGGCAAGTTCTCCGATCAGCATGGCATGGCTCCTTACCCAAAAAAGTGCTTGACCCTGAAGCGTACTTCAAGGTGGAAGCTCGGGGCCTTCTTCACTCCGAACTTTGTCACGCCATGCCCATTCCTGCCTTCTCAACGCCCCGCTACCTTGCCATCGTGCGCGCCAGCGGCTGGTACGACCTCATCGTGACCTGGCCCTTCGCCCTGCCGTGGACTTTTGCCTGGCTCTACGGCACGCTCACCTGGCTGTCGACCTCGCTGGGCCTGCCCGGCACCCTGCACCCGCTCGATGGCACCCACATGCTGCTGGCCAACCTGCTCGGTTCGGTGGTGGTGGTCTGGTCCATCGCGCGCATCTTGGCGCCCGGCGTGCTGCTGGGCCGGCTCGATGGCCTGGCGCGGTTCCTGTTCGCCACCTGGCAGGTCTACGCGGTGGCGCAGGGGGCCAGTGCCATCGTGCTCGGTTTCACCGCCTTCGAGCTGCTGTTCGGCGTGCTGCAATGGTGGCGCGTGGCCGGGCAGGGCGGTGTCGCCTGCCCCGCCAAAATCAGTGCGCGGGGGCCGGCAGCAGCCTGAACGACAGCACACCGGCTGCCAGCAACGCCGAGATGCTCAGCATCACGGCCACATACGGATCGGCGCCGCGCGCAGAGGCCAGCGAGGCGGCCAGCCCCGTGAGCCACTGCATCAGCGCCACGCCGAGGAACAGCGCCATGGTGAAAACCGCCATGGCGCGCCCGGTCATGGCCGCCGGGTAGGCCGAGCGCACGTCCGCGTACTGCAGCACCATGTAGCCCGAGAGCAGGCCCACGGCGATGGCGCCGCCCACGTCCAGCCACTCCTGGTGCAGCAGGCCGATGAGCAGGAACAGGCCGCACAGAACCACCGTGAAACCCGTGATCCAGCGCCTGCGGTGCGCCGGGCCGGGGTCCAGGCGGCCGAAGTACGCCGGGGTGAACAGCGACACCAGCGAGGACAGCATGGCCACGTTGCCGCTGGCCACCAGCGAGTAGCCGTGCCGCTCGATCAACAGCGGCCCCAGCCACAGCCCGCGCAGGGTCAGGAAGGACGCATACGTGGTCAGCGCCAGCAGCATGATGCCCGCGGTGTGCGGCAGCAGGAACAGCGCACCGAAGCCGCGCACGGCCGAGGCAATCGATTCGCGTGGAGCATCGGCGGTGTGCAGCGGCTCTACAGGCTCGTGCACCTGCCACCAGATCAGCAGCCAGGCCAGCGCCGCCAGCCCCGCCAGCACGCCGAAGCCCGCGCGCCAGGAGGAGTGCTGCACCAGCCAGGCCAGCGGCGTGCCCGTGAACAGCATGCCCAGGCCGCCGATGCCCATGGCCACGCCCGAGACCATGGCAAAGCGCCCCGGGGGGAAGTAGCGCGCGATGAACACCGTGCACACCAGGAAGGCCGGCGCGCAGCCCACGCCGATCAGCACCTGCCCGAGCAGCACCATGCCGTAGCCCGGTGCCAGTGCCGACAGCAGCGACCCGGCGATGGTCAGCGGGAAGGCCACCAGCAGCGTGCGCCGCACGCCGTACAGGTCGATGCCCACGCCCATGAACAGCTGCATGCCGCCGAAGGCGAAGGCAAAGGCCCCGGCGAATGCGCCCAGGGCCTGCGCCGACAGCCCGAACTCCGCGCGCAGCCCGGTGGCGATGATGGCCGTGATGGTGCGAAAGGCCTGGCTCAGCGCAAAGCCCGAGACCAGGGCCAGCAGCATGACCCAGGCGACCCGGGGGGCGAGCAGGGGCGAAGGGGGTGAGGGCTGGGCGGACTCTGCGGTCTGGGGCGGCAAGGGGTGTCTCCGGGAGGGCGCGCACGGTGCGCGCCGCGTTCGAGGGTACACGGTGCGCGGGCGACTGGCTGTCCCCCATGCGGAGGATGTCTCAGAGGTCCGTGCGCAGCTTCCAGATCTCGGGGAACAGCACCACGTCCAGCATCTTGCGCAGGTAGCTCACGCCGCCCGTGCCGCCGGTGCCGCGCTTGAAGCCGATCACGCGCTCCACCGTGGTCACATGGCGAAAACGCCACAGGCGGAAGGCGTCTTCCAGGTCGGTGAGCTCCTCGCCCAGCTGGTACAGGTCCCAGTGCTTGTCGGGCGCGCGGTACACGGTGAGCCAGGCCTGCTCCACGCCGTCGCTCTCGGCGTAGGGCAGGGTCCAGTCGCGCTCGGTGTGGCTGGCCGGCACGGGGATGCCGCGGCGCGCCAGCAGGCGCAGGGCCTCGTCGTACAGCGAAGGCGCCTCATAGGCGGCCTGCACCTGGGCCAGCAGGTCAGCGCGGTGCTCGTGCGGCTTGAGCATGGCGCGGTTCTTGTTGCCCAGGGCGAACTCGATGCTGCGGTACTGGTAGCTCTGGAAGCCGCTGGACTGGCCCAGGTAGGGCCGCATGGCGCTGTACTCGGGCGGCGTCATGGTGGCCAGCACGTCCCAGGCATGCACCAGCTGCTCCATGATCTTGGAGACGCGGGCCAGCATCTTGAAGGCCATTTGCAGTTCGTCCTGCGCAATGTGGCCTATGGCGGCGCGCAGCTCGTGCAGCATGAGCTTCATCCACAGCTCGCTGGTCTGGTGCTGCACGATGAACAGCATCTCGTCGTGCGCCGGCGACAGCGGCTTTTGCGCCGTGAGGATGGCGTCGAGCTGCAGGTAGTCGCCGTAGCTCATGCTTTGGCTGAAGTCGAGCTGGGCGCGCTCCTCGTGCACGATGGATTCAGGCTTGCCGCTGGCGGGGCCGGCCGCGCCGGGTTCTGCTGGGGTGTGGGAGAAGGGGCACATGGCTCAGGTCACCGCATGGATCTGGTTGAACTCGGGGCGCTGCCACTCGGCCGCTTCGAGCACCTGGCGCAGGTGCTCCACGGCGTTCCACACGTCCTCGTAGCCGATGTACAGCGGCGTGAAGCCAAAGCGCAGGATGTCCTTGTGCGGGCCCTGGCCGCCATCGCCCTTGCGGAAGTCGCCGATCACGCCGCGCGCGATCAGCGCCTGCACGATGGCATAGGCACCGCTGCCCTGGCCATTCAGGCCCTGGCCCTCGTCGCGTGTCAGGCACACCTGCGAGCCGCGCTGTGCGTGCGCAACCGGCGTGGCCAGGCCCAGGCCGTGGCCGGCGCAGCGCTCCTGCACCAGGGCGATGAACAGGTCCGTCAGCGCCAGCGACTTGGCGCGCAGCGCGGCCATGCCGCCCAGCGGTTGGGCCGCGTCGAACACGTCCAGGCCGCACTGCAGGGCCGACAGGCTGATGATGGGCTGCGTGCCGCACAGGTAGCGCGTGATGCCGGGGGCCGGCTGGTAGTCCGGCGTGAACTGGAACGGGGCGGCATGGCCCCACCAGCCCGACAGTGGCTGCCAGAAGCGGTTGGCATGGCGCGGGTGCACCCAGGCGAAGGCCGGTGCGCCCGGGCCGCCATTGAGGTACTTGTAGCCGCAGCCGATGGAGAAATCGGCGCCTGCACCGTTCAGGTCCACCGGCACGGCGCCCGCGCTGTGCGCCAGGTCCCACACGGTGAGGATGCCGGCTGCATGCGCGGCGGCCGTGGTGCCTGCCATGTCGTGCATGGCGCCGGTGCGGTAGTTCACGTGGGTGAGCATCAGCACGGCCACGTCGGCTGTCAGTGCGGCGGCGATCTCCTCGGGCTCCACCAGCACCAGCTCCAGCCCGCGCTCCCTGCACAGGCCTTCGGCGATGTACAGGTCGGTCGGGAAGTTGCTGCGCTCGCTGACCACGCGCTTGCGCGCCGGGCTGTCCTCGCGGGCGATGTTGAGCGCGGCGCTCAGCACCTTGTAGAGGTTGATGGAGGTGCTGTCGGTGCAGACCACCTCGTCCTTGCCCGCGCCGATGAAGGGCGCGAGCTGGTTGCCCAGGCGCTGCGGCAGGTCGAACCAACTGGCGGTGTTCCACGAGCGGATGAGGTCGGTGCCCCATTCGCGCGTGACCACGTCGGCCACGCGGGCCGCAGCCGCCTTGGGCAGCACGCCCAGGGAGTTGCCGTCCAGGTAGATCACGCCCTCGGGCAGGCTGAAGTGCCCGCGCAGCGGGGCCAGGGGGTCTTGCGCGTCGAGCGCGCGGCAGTCTTGCAGGGTGGTCATGGGAGTCGCGGGTTAGGTCTTGGAATCAGGCCAGGGCGCGCAGCACGGCGCGCACGGGGGAGGCGTCGGCCGTGGTGAGCTTGAGCGGCAGGGCGATCAGTTCGTAGTCGCCCTCGGGCACGCCGTCGAGTACCAGGTTCTCCAGCACGCGCAGGCCGCGCTGGCGGATCACCTGGTGGCTGTCCAGGGTCTTGCTGTCGGCCGGGTCGATGCTGGCGGTGTCGATGCCCACCAGCAGCACCCCGAGGTCGGCCAGGCGCGCGATGGTGGCCGGGGCATAGGCGGCCAGGGCCCCATCCCAGCGGTCCACCGGCATGGTCTCGTAGGTGCGCACCAGCACGCGCTGGGGCAGGGTGGCATCGACCGCATGGGCGATGTGCTCCCACTCGATCAGCGGGCCACGGCCGATGGCATGGATGACGCGGCAGGGGCCGAGGAAGGCCTCCAGCGACACGTCACCGATGGTGGCGCCCTCGGCGTCGTAGTGCAGCGGCGCATCGGCATGTGCGCCCACGTGGGGCGAGAGGGTGATGGCGCTCACGTTCACCGGGCAGCCGGGCCCGATCGTGGCGCACCACTGCTGGCTGTAGGCCGTGTCGCCGGGAAACACGGGGCTGCCCGCATGCACGGGCGGCGAAATGTCCCAGAGCTGGCGTGCGTTGGGGGTGTGGCTTGCTTGCATGGGACAAAGTTTGCATGTCCCGGAAAACCCGTGGTGTCGGTTATTTCCAACAGCAGGGGGATTTTTTGTTGAAGCCTAAACTAGTTTGGACCGGTCAGAAAACCAGGCCTTCTGCCAGGGGCGGCAGCCCGTGGCGCGTGCGTGCCTTGTTGCAGGCATGGTCACCGGCCTCGAATTCGCGGCAGGGTGAGGGCCGCCACTCGTAGATGCCGCAGGCCGCCTTCTCGCCCACTGTGCCGGTGAGCGCTGCGCAGCGCGCGGGCACGTGGTCCGTGCCGCGCATGCGGCAGGTGCTCTCGGTGACCTCGACGGCCAAGCCGCCGGGCACGGTGCCACCCATCTCCTGCATCTCGTGGACCGAAAAATCCACGCGAAAGCTCGCGCAGCAGGCGCCACAGGTCAGGCAGGGGTGGGCGGATTCGGACATACGAAAGCGTGCCGCGGTGGGCTCAAGGGACTTGTCGAGGGGCTGAGATGGTACGCCAGCGGTCTGCCGCCGGGCCGCTTGCCAGGGTGATCGCGTCGGGTTTCAGCCGTACAGCCGGCCCTGTGCCAGTGCTGCCAGGGCGTTCGCCAGGTTGGCGCGCGCCTGCGCCTCATGGCGATCGTGGAACCACTCGGTGCCGTAGATACGTGGCCGCTCCAGAAACCCCCGCAGCACCGCGCTGCGGCCCGCCACATAGCGCGGCCAGCGCACGAAGAAATACTCGCGCCGCACGTTCCGCTCGAACTGGCGGTACACCGCGTCGCTCTGGCCCAGCACCGCCAGATCGATGTCCACCACCCACTGCGCATCGCCGCCGAGCGGGCCGGGGTTGTGGCGCGTGTCCAGGATGAACTGGTGCACCGCCTGTACCAGCGCGGGCGGCAGGCCCTGGGCGTTCAGAAAGCGGCTGGCCCAGTCGGCGCTGCGCTCTTCGTTCAGCCCGCCCCACGGGCGGTACACGGCGTCGTGGTACCACAGGGCCAGTGCCACGGCATGCGGCTGCTGCAGCGCGCCGGGCTCGGCGGCCTGCACTGCCTGCAGGTGACGCAGGCAGGCCCACAGGTGCGTGGTGCCATGGTAGGCGCGTGGCCAGCGCGCCCAGGCCAGCACCAGGCGGCGGCCTTCGCTGCGCCAGGCGGGCCTGTCGTGGCCCAGGTCCCGGCCCAAGGCCTGCCAGTGCGCCAGCAATTCGGCGCAGTGGGCAGGCTGGCGGCGCCAGGGCATGGTGAATGAACTCAGGTGACTTTGCCCAACAGCAGGTACTCCATGAGTGCCTTTTGCGCGTGCATCCTGTTTTCTGCCTCGTCCCAGACCACCGATTGGGGCCCATCGATCACGTCCGCTTCCACTTCTTCTCCGCGGTGCGCAGGCAGGCAGTGCATGAACAGCGCATCGGGCCTGGCGACGGCCATCATCTCGGCATCCACGCACCAGTCGGCAAAGGCCTTCTTGCGCGCTTCGTTCTCGGCCTCGTAGCCCATGCTGGTCCACACGTCGGTGGTCACCAGGTCGGCGCCCTTGCAGGCTTCGAGCGGGTCGCTGAAGAACTGGTAGCTGCCGGCGGTGGCGCCGGCCAGCTTCTCGTCCACCTCGTAGCCGCGCGGTGTGCTCACATGCACCTTGAAGCCCAGCAGCGCCGCTGCCTGCAGCCAGGTGTTGGCCATGTTGTTGCCGTCGCCCACCCAGGCCACCGTCTTGCCCGCAATCGAGCCGCGGTGCTCGATGAAGGTGAAGATGTCGGCCAGGATCTGGCAGGGGTGGTACTCGTTGGTCAGGCCGTTGATCACCGGCACGCGCGAGTTGGCGGCAAAGCTCTCGATCTTGCTCTGCTCGTAGGTGCGGATCATCACCAGGTCCACCATGCGGCTGATGACCTTGGCGCTGTCCTCGATGGGCTCGGCGCGGCCGAGCTGGCTGTCGCCCGTGGTCAGGTGCACCACGCTGCCGCCCAACTGGTACATGCCGGCCTCGAAGCTCACGCGCGTTCGGGTGCTGGCCTTCTCGAAGATCATGGCCAGCGTGCGGTCCACCAGGGGGTGGTGCTTTTCGTAGGCCTTGAACTTCTTCTTGATGAGCGCGGCACGCTCGAACAGGTAGGTGTACTCGTCGGCGCTGAGATCGTTGAACTGCAGGTAATGTTTCATGGCATTGCGGCGCGCTCCGTGCGCGCCCAGGGTTTATTCGGCCAGCAAGGCTTTGACCAGCGGGACCAGCTTGGCGACGATCTCGTCGGCCTCGGCGGTGGACAGGATCAGCGCGGGCACCAGGCGGATCACCTTGTCGGCCGTCACGCTCAGCAGCAGGCCGGCTTCGGCCGCCTGGGCCACCAGCACGCCGCAGGGCTTGTCCAGTTCCACGCCCAGCATCAGGCCCTGGCCGCGCACTTCCTTGACCCCGGGCAGGCTGCCCAGTTCGCGCACGAGCGCGGCCTTCAGGTGCTCACCCACGGTGGCTGCATTGTGCAGCAGACCGTCCTCTTCCATGATGCGGATGGTTTCCACACCGGCGCGCATGGCCAGCGGGTTGCCGCCGAAGGTCGTGCCATGGTTGCCAGGCTGCAGCACATTGGCGGCCTTGGGGCCGGCCACGACAGCGCCGATCGGCACGCCCGAGCCCAGGCCCTTGGCCAGGGGCATCACGTCCGGCACGATGCCGGCCCACTGGTGGGCGAACCACTTGCCGGTGCGGCCCATGCCGCACTGCACCTCGTCGATCATCATCAGCCAGCCGCGCTCATCGCACAGCGTGCGCAGCTGCTGCAGGTACTCGATGCGCATCGGGTTGATGCCGCCTTCGCCCTGGATGGTCTCGAAGAACACGGCCACCACGTTGGGGTTGCCCTCGGTGGCCTGCTTGATGGCCTCGATGTCGTTCAGCGGCACGCGCACGAAGCCTTCCACCAGCGGGCCGAAGCCGTTGTGGATCTTGGGGTTGCCGGTGGCCGACATGGTGGCGATGGAGCGGCCATGGAAGGCCTTCTCGTAGACCACGATCTCGGGCTTGGCGATGCCCTTGTCCACGCCGTACTTGCGCGCGATCTTCAGGGCCGCCTCGTTGGCCTCCAGGCCCGAGTTGCAGAAAAACACATTGGTCATGCCCGACAGCTCCACCAGCTTGGCGGCCAGGGCTTCCTGGCCGGGCACGTGGTAGTAGTTGGACGAATGGATGATCTGGCTGATCTGGTGCTGCAGCGCGGGCACCAGCTGCGGGTGGTTGTGGCCCAGGGTGTTCACGGCAATGCCGCCCAGGCCATCGAGGTATTCCTTGCCGTTCACGTCCCACACGCGGCAGCCCTGACCGCGGGCCAGCGCGATGGGCACGCGGCCATAGGTGTTCATCACGTGGGGCGAGGCGGCCTCAATGAAAGCGGTCATGCAGAAATCTCCTGGCGGTGCGGTGAAAAGTGGGTGGCCCGGTTGTCTGGCCCACCCGAAAAGCGAAGCACGATTCTAGGGGCCATGCGATGACCCGCTGTTGACGATTGCGCATCACTGCAATGCGCTCGGCCGGTGATGCCATGCCCTCCAGTCAGGTTTAGAGGGGTAGCTCTTATATAAGAGTTAGAATCCATGGTTGCAGTGCAGCATGCAGTGATCCTGTGGTTGCAGGCTGTCCATTACACTTCGACCCGATGGTTTCCCCCACCTCCAAAGAGATCTTCATCCAAGGCGTTACCCATGACGGGAAAACCTTCCGTCCCAGCGACTGGGCCGAGCGTCTGGCGGGGGTGATGAGCAGTTTTCGCCCGGGCGGAGCACGGCCGGGCAGCCACCTGAGCTACTCGCCCTGGTGCATTCCCACCACCTTCGATGGCGTCAAGTGCGTGGTGGTGCACCGCGACCTGCGCGACCACGAGCCCATGGCCTGGGATTTCGTCGTCAATTTCGCGCGCGACAACAACCTGCAGGTGGTCGAGGCCTGCCTGGTGCCGGACGCCCCCATCCCCACCCCTCCTGCCGCCAAGACCTGAGGCGCCGGGCTTCTGTGCCCCCCCCGTGCATGCGAACCAAGCCCCCTCGGGGCTTTTTTTGTGCCTGGACGGTGCTGGCCACTCCTAAATTCGGAGCCCGGAAACGAAAAAACCGCCCAGAGGGCGGTTTCTCGTTTTTTTTGCTGGCAGCGCACCCGTTACAAACGGCGAACGGCGCGGGCCGTTCGGGCTGTTTGCCTGAAGAGGGTCAGGCGGCCAGGGCCAGGGCTTTCACCTTGGCAGACAGACGGCTCTTGTCGCGAGCAGCCTTGTTCTTGTGGAAGATGCCCTTGTCGGCCACGGAGTCCACCACGGCTTGCATCTTGGCGAACAGTTCGGTCGCCTTGGTCTTGTCGCCGGTCAGAACAGCCTTTTCGACGTTCTTCACAGCGGTACGGTATTTGGAGCGCAGCGAGGTGTTCGCGGCGTTGAGTTTCGTGTCCTGACGGACGCGCTTGCGGCCCGACGCCAGGCGCGGGTTCTTCTTCTTGGGTTTAGCGGATGCCATTGTGTGTTTCCTTAAGGTCTGAGGATGATGCCAGCAAAGCCCGCGATTATAGCCCAGACGGCCAGCCAAGCCTAGAGAGCGGCACCTGAAGGGGCGCGGAAGGGCTTTTGGTAAGCGGGTGCAACGCCGGCAGCCGCTTCCCACGGGCCTTGCAAACTTCATCCTGCCCTCACGGGCCCTTTGCACACTGCCTCTTTTATCCCCCTTCGGAAGATCCCTTGGCACCTCCCCTGCCCACCCCCGCTGCGGCCGCCGTGCGCCCGCCAGCGCATACACTCCCGGCGGTGTCATTGCTCAAAGCCGCCTCCACCGTCTCCCTGCTGACCCTGGCCTCCCGCGTGACGGGCCTGGCGCGCGATCTCCTGATGGCCTCCTTCTTCGGGGCCAACGCCCTGACGGACGCCTTCAACGTCGCCTTCCGCATTCCCAACCTGTTTCGCCGCTTCTTTGCCGAGGGGGCGTTCAGCCAGGCCTTCATCCCGGTGCTGGCCACTTCCAAGGCCCAGCAGGGCGAGGACGCCACGCGCGTGCTCATCGCCAACGTGGCCACGGCCCTGGCCTGGGTGCTGCTGCTGACCTGCGTGCTCGGCGTGGTGGGGGCTCCGGTGCTGGTCTGGGCCCTGGCCAGCGGCATGCGCCAGAGCCCCGAGGCCTACGACGCCGCCGTGCTCATGACGCGCTGGATGTTCCCCTACATCGGCTTCATGTCGCTGGTGGCGCTGTCGGCCGGCGTGCTCAACACCTGGAAGCACTTCACCGTGCCGGCGGCCTCGCCCGTGCTGCTCAACCTGTCGATGATCGGCGCGGCGCTGCTGGGCGCCCCCCAGCTCGAGGCGCGCGGCATCGAGCCCATCTACTCCATGGCCGGCGGCGTGCTGCTGGGCGGGGTGCTGCAGCTGGCGGTGCAGATCCCGGTGCTGGCGCGCATGGGCCTGTTGCCGCGCATCGGCGTCAGCTGGCGCGCCATCCGCACGGCCTGGGCCGACCCGGGCGTGCGCAAGGTGCTGTCGCTCATGGGCCCCATCCTGCTGGGCGTGGGCGTGGCGCAGATCTCGCTGATGATCAACACCCAGATAGCGTCCTACCTGGCGCCGGGCAGCGTCACCTGGCTGTTCTATGCCGACCGGCTGATGGAGTTCCCGACCGCGCTGCTGGGCGTGGCCCTGGGCGTGGTGCTCACGCCGCAGCTCACGGCCGCCAAGGCCG
This sequence comes from Acidovorax sp. GW821-FHT10A04, assembly GCF_059415825.1. Lineage (NCBI taxonomy): Bacteria > Pseudomonadati > Pseudomonadota > Betaproteobacteria > Burkholderiales > Comamonadaceae > Acidovorax > Acidovorax sp. GW821-FHT10A04. The sequence continues at coordinate 230,101 of NZ_JBWKNZ010000012.1, read as the reverse complement.
CGGGCGATGCCGAGAAATACTCGGCCATGCTCGACTGGGGCCTGCGCATCGTGGTGCTGCTGGCCGTGCCCTGTGCCGTGGCGCTGCTCACCTTCTCCAAGCCGCTGGTGGCCACGCTGTTCCACTACGGCAAGCTGGCCGACGGCGACGTGGGCCAGATCGCGATGGCCCTGTCGGGCTACGGTGCGGGCCTGCTGGGCCTGGTGGCCATCAAGGTGCTGGCCCCGGGCTACTACGCCAGCCAGGACGTGCGCACGCCGGTGAAGATCGCCATCTCGGTGCTGGTCATCACGCAGCTGCTCAACATCGCGCTCGTGCCCTGGATCGCGCACGCCGGCCTGGCCCTGTCCATCGGCCTGGGTGCCCTCATCAATGCGCTGTGGCTGCTGATCGGCCTGCTGCGCCGCGGCAGCTACCAGCCGCAACCGGGCTGGTGGCGTTTTGCACTGCAGGTGGTGGCCGCCAGCGCGCTGCTGACGCTGCTGCTGGTGTGGTCGTCGCAGCATTTCGACTGGGTCGCCATGCGCAGTGCCAAATGGCAGCGCATCGGTTTGCTGGCACTGCTGATGGGGGCCTCGGCCGCGCTGTATTTCGGCGCCCTGTGGGCGGCGGGCCTCAAGCTGCGCAAGATGCTGCGGCGCTGAACCGGCAGACCGGTGGCGAAGCGAAATAACCCTCTACCGCGTGACTTTTGCAGCTTGACGCGGCGGGGGCAGAACCTTACAACCTTGTCATGCCACTGAGCCTGACCGTACCGACCTCGCTGGAGTACTTTGCATCGCTGGTGCAAAGCGATGACCATTTCCCCCTGCTGGAGGCTGCCGCAAGCCTGGCGCAGGACGAGTACCCCGAATTCGACGTGCAATTGCTGCTGGGCGACATGGACCAGCTGCAGGCGCGCATCAAGCGCCGCCTGCCGGCCGATGCGCCCGCGCTGCAGCGTCTGCGCACGCTCAACCAGTTCTTCTTTGCCGACATGGGGTTCGGCGGCAACGTCAACAACTACTACGACCCCGAGAACAGCTACCTCAATGCCGTGCTGCGCACGCGCCGGGGCATTCCCATCAGCCTGGCCGTGCTGTGGATGGAGCTGGCCCAGGGCCTGGGCCTGCATGCGCGCGGCATCGCCTTCCCGGGGCATTTCATGGTCAAGGTGCTGCTGCCCAAGGGGCAGGTGGTGCTGGACCCGATCACCGGCCAGTCCCTGAGCCGCGAGGAGCTGGGCGAGCGGCTCGAACCCTACAAGCGCCGCAACGGCCTCATCGACGACTACGACGTGCCGCTGGGCCTGTACCTGCAGGCGGCCACGCCGCGCGACATCATCGCGCGCATGCTGCGCAACCTCAAGGAGGTGCACCGCACCCAGCAGGACTGGCAGCGCCTGATCGCGGTGCTCGACCGCCTGATCGTGCTGCAGCCCGAGGCCTGGGGCGAGTGGCGCGATCGCGGGCTCGCGCACGCCGAGCGCGGCAACCTGACCGAGGCCATCTTCGACCTGGAAACCTACCTCCAGCATGTGGAGGATGGCCTGGACATCGACCACGTCACGGAACGGCTCGGCGCCCTGCGCAGCGCGAACGAATAGGCGCGAACCGTTTTTCGCGCCGGGCTGGCTGTCGGCCTCAGCCCTGCAGCCGGGCCAGTTCGGCGCGCAGCGCCTCGTTCTCGGCGGTCAGCTCGGCCACGCGCAGGCGCAGGGCCTGCAGTTCGCCGCTGGCCGCAGCCGATTCCTGCGCGGGGGCTTCGTCCGCGGCTTCCTTGTCTTCGCGCGGCTTGCGCTGCTTGGCATCGCGCACGCGCTTGGCGGCCTGCTTGAGCTCGTCCTTGCCGCCCTTGGCCGCAGCCACCTGCTCCTCGGCCGGCAGGGTGGCCACGGTGGCGGCCGTGGCCAGCGAGATGGTGCCGGACTTGACGGCTGCCACCAGCTCGGGTGCTGCCTGCTTCTGGATCTTTTCGATGGCCACCACCTGGCTGCTGCTCAGGCGCGCCGCGCGGGCAATCGCCTCGCGGCTGCTCAGGCTCTCGGAGGGCACGTCCGCCTCGGGGGCGGGCGGTGGGGGCGCGGCTACCGGGCCATCGGAAGACCAGGGCAGGTCGGCCTCGTCCACCGGCTCGGGCGGGATGGCGGCGGCGCGGCTGCGGCGCGCGGCCACGATCTCGCGCTTGCGCAGGGCCAGCACGCCACGCTGGAAGTCCGAGACGCTGCGGCGGCCCAGGTGCTGGTCGATCATCCACAGGTGCACGTCTTCCATGCTCTGGAAATGCGTGTTCTGCACCGTCTGGAAAGGCAGGCCGTGCTTCTGGCAGATGCCGTAGCGGTTGTGGCCATCCACCAGCACATCGCCCCAGAGCACCAGGGCATCACGGCAGCCCTCGGCCAGCAGGCTGCGTTCCAGGGCGTCGTGCTCGTCGCGGGTCAGGGGATCGATGTAGGCTTTGAGTTCTTCGTTGACGACGATGTTCATGGTGGCGCGAAATCCGGGGAGCAGGGCAAGGGGCGGGATTGTAATGGGCCGCCCTGCGGCAGCTCCTACCGGTCCCGGGGTCCGCGCAGGGCGATCCAGGCCGCCACCGGCATGAACACCACCAGCAGGCCGACGATGATCCAGAAGCCGTGCGGGCTGTCGGCCAGCGGCACGCCGCCCACGTTCATGCCGAGCAGGCCGGTCAGGATGTTGATGGGCAGCGCCAGCACCGTCACCACGGTCAGCACGAACAGGCTGCGGCTGTTGGCCTCCTGCACGTTGGCGGCGACCTCTTCCTGCAGCAGCTTGATGCGCTCCTGCAGGCCCTGCATGTCACGCAGCACCACCGAGAACTCCTCGGTCGAATCGCGCAGCTCCTGCGCATCCTCGGCGCCCATCCAGGCCGGCGGGTTCTGCAGCAGGCGGAACAGGGCCGCGGGCTCGGGTGCCAGCAGGCGCTGCAGGCGCACCAGCAGCCGGCGCAGCACGCCCAGGCGCGCGCGCTTGTGGTCCAGCCGGCTGGCGAGCAGCTCGTCCTCGATGCGGTCGATGCGCTGCGTGACGCCGCGCACGATGTCCACCAGGCCCCCGGCCTGGGTGCGCATGAGCTGTTCGAGCAGGGCCACGCTGGAGCGTGGCGAATGCCCATTGCGCACGGCGGTGCGCAGCGCGTCCACCGAGCGCAGCGGGTGGGCCCGGGCCGTCACCACCAGCTGGGGCGCCACGCTGATCCACAGCGTGGCGATGTCGAAGGGCTCGAAGGCGAAATCGAAATGCGCGTCGTTGAGCACGGCGATCAGCGTGTCGTCGTCGCGCTCGATACGGGTGGAGTGCGAGCCGTCCTTGAGCGCCTCGAAAAAGGCGTCGGGCAGCCCGGCATGGCGCTCCATCCAGCGCACCGCCTGGGTGTGGCTGAGGTTGAAATGCAGCCAGACGAAGGGCAGGGCCTCGCCGTCCCCGGCCGGGATGGCGGGCGGCTGGCCGAGCGACTGCAGCCACTGCGCGGCCTCCACCGAGTCGATGGCCTGTGGCGCACCCATGGTGCCCATGCGGTAGCCGCAGATCAGGCCTGCGGCATCGCCCCCATAGTTCTGTCCTGCGGTACTGGCGGCGGGTGCATTCATGGAAAGCGGAAAAAGGAGCGGAAAAGTCGCCACGGTGGCGGGACGTGCCAGCACATGGCTGCCGATATTGCTGTTACCGCATGACAGCGGTGTGACACTTCATGTGGGTGTCATGCATTTGTCACCGGGCGGGCGCATCATGGGAAACCCCTTATCTGCCCCTCCGACGCCATGTTCCAGAACGCCCCCATCGATGCACAGGACCTGATGCAGCGCATCGCCAACGACCTGATCGACAGCTACGACGAAGAGCTGGAGCTGGAGATCGAGGACCGCAACGTGGACGATGTCGGTGACCTGGTGCCGACCGACAGGCATGCACGCCAGCTGTATTTCAAGGAGCTGTTCCGCCTGCAGGGCGAGCTCGTGAAGCTGCAGGACTGGGTGCAGCACAGCCGCCAGAAGGTGGTGATCCTGTTCGAGGGCCGCGACGCGGCCGGCAAGGGCGGCGTCATCAAGCGCATCACCCAGCGCCTGAACCCGCGCGTGGCCCGCGTGGCGGCACTGCCCGCACCCAACGACCGCGAACGCACGCAGTGGTACTTTCAGCGCTATGTGGCGCACCTGCCGGCTGCCGGCGAGATGGTGCTGTTCGACCGCAGTTGGTACAACCGTGCCGGCGTCGAGCGCGTCATGGGCTTTTGCACCGACGACGAGTACGAGGAGTTCTTTCGCACCGTGCCCGAGTTCGAGAAGATGCTCGTGCGCTCGGGCATCACGCTGGTGAAGTACTGGTTCTCCATCACCGACGAAGAGCAGCACCTGCGCTTCCTGGGTCGCATCCACGACCCGCTCAAGCAATGGAAGCTCAGCCCCATGGACCTGGAAAGCCGCATCCGCTGGGAGGCCTACACCAAGGCCAAGGAAACCATGCTCGAGCGCACCCACATCCCCGAGGCCCCGTGGTGGGTGGTGCAGGCCGTGGACAAGAAGAAGGCGCGCCTGAACTGCATCTCGCACCTGCTGTCGCAGTTTCCCTACCAGGATGTACCCCACCCCCCCGTGGTGCTGCCCGAGCGCGTGCGCAACCCCGAATACCTGCGGCAGCCGGTTCCCGCCAACATGTATGTCCCTGATTCGTACTGAGGCCGCGCCGGGCAGGTGTGCGGCGAGGCCGGTCAGGTGTTCCTCAGCAACTCGATGGTGGAGATCACATCCTTCACCTTGAAGGGCTTGAGCAGCACGCGGCGCACGCGCAGCGCCTTCATCTGCTCTGCGGTGGTGGCGTCCACCTCCGAGGTGGTCACGGCCACCGGCACGGACGAGGCCACGGCCAACTGCGAGGCGCGCACGCTTTCCAGCAACTGCACGGCCTCCTGCCGTTCTTCCAGCGACACAATGACGCCTGCAAAATCCCGCTGCGCCAGCTGTTGCTGCGCGGTGCGCACGCTCGCCACCTGCCGCACTTCGGGCAGCGACAACTGCCGAGCGGTGGAAACGATGATGCTGCCGGTCAGCATGCTGGGCTCCACCAGCAGGATGCCCTTCGCTGCGCCGCTCATGGATTCCGATCCTCGTTGTCAGGCGCTGGCTCGGCATGGCGCCGCATGAGCTCCTCCACCGCCAGGTCGCGCAGCGAAGCCAGGATGGCCAAGTCCACCCGGTCCAGGTCACGCGGCTGCTGGTCGATGATGCACAGGGTGCCGATGCTCTCGCCGCTGGGCAGCTTGAGCGGGGCGCCGGCGTAGAACTGGATGCCCGGCCCGCCGGTCACCAGCGGGTTGTCGGCAAAGCGCTGGTCTTTCGCGGCGTCGGGCACGACCATGGTCTCGTCCTTGAGGATGGCATGGGCGCAGAACGAGATGTCGCGTGCCGTTTCAGGAGCATCCAGCCCCACCTTCGCCTTGAACCACTGGCGCTCGGTGTCGATCAGCGAGATCAGCGCGATGGGCATGTCGAATTCCTGCGCAGCGAAGGCCACGATGCGGTCGAACCGCTCCTCGGGCGGCGTGTCCAGGATCAGCAGTTGGCGCAGGGCCTGCAGGCGCTCGTCTTCGTTGGCAGGGGTGGGCGGCTCTTGCATGTCGATCAGGCATTCCAAACGCACGGAATGCCATTATGTTCCGCGATAGCGCAAGCCTGCGGTCAGTGGCGGGTCGCCACCTCCCGTGCCGGTGTGCCGGGGCGGCCGAACTGGTGCCAGGCGCGGCGCAGCTGCGTGTCCGAGCTGAAGCCCGCCAGCGCTGCGGCCTGCGTCACGTTGTGGCCCGATTGCAGGGCCGCCTCGGCAGCAGCCAGGCGGATGCGGCGCAGGTATTCCAGCGGCGCGATGCCCGCATGCTCCAGGAACAGCCGGTTCAGGTGCCGCGGCGAGGTGTGCGCCACCTCGGCCATGGCGCCCACGTTCCAGGGCGCCTGGGGTTGCTGGCCCACGGCATCCTGCACGCGGTGCAGGGCCCCATGCAGGTGGTTGCGGTGGTGCAGGAAGGGCGAGAGCTCCGGGTCCTGCGGGCCACGGCGCAGGGCCACCACCATGGTCTGGGCCACCTGGGCGGCAATCGCCGGGCCACAAGCGTCGGCAATGCGGTAGAGCATCAGGTCGATGCCGGTGGTCACGCCCGCACTGCTGTGCAGGGCGCCGTCGTGCACGAACACGCGGTTGGCCACCACGTCGCAATGCGGGTCCACCTCGGCCAGCTCGCCCAGGTGCTGGTGGTGGGTGGTGGCGCGCCGGCCGGCCAGCAGGCCCGCGTGCGCGGCCAGCACGGCACCCGCGCAGATGGTGACCAGCTCCAGCCGGCCCGTGGCCAGGCGCATGCCGCGCAGCCAGTGCAGCAGGTCGCGGGCCTCGCTGTTGTCCACCGCGATGGACTTGCCCGGCAGGCCCACCAGCACCACCCAGGCCGGCTGGGGCAGGGGGCAGGGCAGGGGTTCCAGCCCCGTCAGCATGGCCCCCACCGAGGTCACCGCCTGCGGCGTGGGGGCCGTGAAATGCTGCACGAAGCGTTCGGGCTGGCCCTGGGCGCGCAGCAGCTGGTTGGCGATGCGCAGCGCCTCGGCCGGTCCGGCCCAGTCCAGCACCAGACTGCCGGGCAGCAGTGCGAAGTAGACGTGGATCGGGGCGTGCGGTGTCAGGGGCTGGGGTTCCATGGCGTGTCCATCTGGCGGGCGGTGCGCTCGGAAAGCGCCCGGCCCGCCAGGCGCGTGACCAGGTGCAGGGACATGTCGATGCCGGCACTGATGCCGGCCGACGTGACCAGTGCCCCGCGGTCCACCCAGCGCACATTCTCCTGCACGTCGAGCGCCGGGAACTGCGTGCGCAGGTCGGCAATGTCCTCCCAGTGCGTGGTGGCCGGCCCCTCGGTCAGCACGCCGGCCGCGGCCAGGATGAAGGCGCCCGTGCAGACCGAGGCGGTGAGTTGCGCGCCCGCGGCCGCCCGGGCCACCCAGGCACGTGTCTCGGCGCAGGCGGCGGCCGCATCGACCACGCCGCCGGGCACGATCAGCACGTCCGGTGCGGCGGCCGTGGCGAAGTCAGCATCGGGCAGCACGCGCAGGCCGGCGCGCGCCTGCACGGGCTGCAGGCTGCGCGCCACGCACTGCACGGCAAAAGGCGTGGGCGCGCCGGGCTGCAGGCGCTGCTGCATGCGGCAGGCCGTGGTGAAGACTTCGTAGGGGCCGCCCAGGTCCAGGGCTTCGACATCGTCGAACACCAGGATGGAGACTTGCAGGGGGCGTTGGTCAGGGGATACGGTGGTCATGGGTGGGGCAGTGGCGGTCAAAGGGAAAGAAGGGGGCTCAGCGCCGCGGCGCTGGCGGGGCGAATACATAGCGCGGGTAGGTGCTGCGGGCGGCTGCGGCCAGCGCCGGGTCCACGTCCACCGTGCAGAAGGGCTGGTCCGCGCTGGTGCGGGCGAGCAGGGCACCGTCGGGGCTGATCGCCCAGCCGGCACCGCCGTAGGTGCCGGCGGCGTGGTCGACCCGGTTCGACGAGAGGCTGTAGGCACCGGTGCGCACCGCGGCCACGGTGCCCATGGCCAGCCACTTGGCGGTGGTCGCCGCGGCGGTGGCGCGCGGCGAGAGGATGGCCTCCACGCCCAGGGCCGCATAGCCGGCATAGGTTTCAAGCGCCCAGAGCTCGGTGCAGATGCTCAGCCCAAAGCCCAGGGGGCCGGCCGTGAAGCGCGCAAACTCGGCATCGCCACGCTCGAACCAGGTGGCCTCCCAGCCGCCGGGCTCCTCGGGCAGGTGGAACTTGCGCCGCAGCGGCTGGTAACCGGCCTCGTCCGACCAGGCAAAGCCTTCGTTGTAGTGCCGCCCATCCACGGTGACCGGGCGGGCGCCCACCACCCGGGCGGCGCCCAGTTCGTGCAGCCGGGCGGTCCAGGCGTCGCTCAATGCCACGGCCGCCGCCCAGCGCGCGGGTTCGAACGGCGTGGACTCCCACACCGGCTCCACGAAGGCGAATTCGGGCAACAGCACGAGCTCGGAACGCTCACTGCGCACATGGGAGCACAGGGCCCCCCAGGCGGGTTCGAGCAAGGCGGGCTGGCAGGGCAGTTCGCAGACGGTGGCGCGCATGGCGGTCTCCCGGTTCAGCCTGCGGCCGCGGCGGCGGCCAGGGCCTCGTCCACCGTGCGCAGCGTGGCGAAGCGGCCTGCCAGCACGGTGGCGGTGCGGGCCTTGATGTCGGCGGCGGGCAGGGTGCGGCCATCGGGCTGCACCATGTCCCAGGTCAGCGTGGCATCCACGACATAGTCCACCTCCCAACCCAGGTCCGAGGCATGGCGCGTGGTGGTCTCGCAGCACTGTTCTGTGCGGATGCCGCTCACGATGAGGCGCTGGATGCCATGGCGCGTGAGCCAGACATCCAGGCCCGTGCCCACCAGCGCGCTGTGGCGCGACTTGGTGAAGGTGGCCGCCGCGTCGAAGGCGGCCAGCCCGTCGAGCGCCCGCACATGGCCGGATTCGATGGCGAAGGCATTGCTGGCATCGGCCGGGCCTTCACTGTGGAACACGCGCACCACGGGGATGCCCTGCGCAACGCAGCCCTCGATCAGCGCGTTCTGCGCCGCCAGGTAGGCTGGCAGATCGTCCGCCGTGAAATAGGGGCGCTGGCGGAAGGATTCCTGCACATCAATCACAATCAGACAGTTTTTCATGGGAGTGGCCTTCGGCTTCGGGTTGCAATCCACGTATCTTCCGCCTGAAAAATCGTACCGTCCCAACAGGCCTGGACATCTATCGATCAATTTCCGCCATGACTTAGGGGTGAGCGGCGATGGTGGAGGTCGTCCATCTGCCAAATACCCCGGTTTTCAGGTCGAGTGGCTTCAAGGCAAAGGCCTGCTTGCTATTGATTGGATAGCGTCAGGCGGGTGAAGCCATAAGCTGCTATGGTGTATAGGGTTTTCCCTATATATGGATAGCACCCGCACATCTGCCCATGGCCCGCCGCTCTCGCCTCTTCTCGCTGTCCGCGCTCACCCGCGCCTACCAGCGCAACCTCAAGGCCTTCGAGAAGGCGGCCAAGCCCATGCGCAAGCAGGCCGCCAAGGCCCTCAGGGCCGTGCCCAAGCTGGCCACGGCGGCCCAGCCCATGCCGCGCTTGCGCACGGTGGCACCCCGGCCGCGCAAGCCCCGGCCGGTGGCGGGCGAGTGGCTGGCCGGCATTGCGCCCGGGCCTGCCGGTGCGCGGCGCTTTCACCTCTACATTCCCCCCGGCCTGGCACTCGGCAAGGGTGAGACCCTGCCGCTGCTGGTCATGCTGCATGGTTGTGGCCAGACCGGGCGCGACCTGGCGCTCAGCTCGCGCATGAATCGGCTGGCGGCGCGCAAGCGCTTTCTGGTGCTCTACCCCGAGCAGGAGCGGCTGGCCAATGCCCATGGCTGCTGGAACTGGTTCGAACGCCGCAATGGCAAGGCCGACGCCGAGGCCGCCACCCTGCTGGCGGCCGTGGACCAGGTGGCGCGCCGCCATCCGGTGGACCTGGACCGCGTGGCGGTGGCGGGCCTGTCGGCCGGCGCCAGCATGGCGGCCCTGCTGGGCGCCACCTACCCGGAGCGCTTTTGCGCCGTGGCCATGCACTCGGGCGTGGCCCCCGGCACGGCCGAATCGGCTGCCACGGCCATGGCCGCCATGCACGGCAAGCGCGAGGCGCACCTGCCCGATCCGCCGGGTGCCAGCGCCCTGGTGCCAGGCCTGCGCATCGACGGCACGCCCTTGCCGCGGCTGCCGCCCCTGATGATCCTGCACGGCGATGCGGACAACGTCGTGTCCTCGCGCAATGCCGCGGCCACGGCTGCGCTCTGGGCCGAGTCGCTGGGCGCGCGCGAGGGCATGGCGCGCACGCTGCAGCGCGGCAAGCGCCATGCCATGCGGGTGACGGAATACCGGGCGCGTTCGCGCAGCGTGGTGGTGGTGCGCGAAATCCTCGGCCTGGGCCACGCCTGGAGCGGTGGCACGGCCGATCTACCCTACAGCGATCCGGCGGGGCCGGATGCCTCGGCCCTGGTCTGGGCCTTTGTTTCGCGCCAGTTCATGCAAAAGTGAGCGATTGCTCACACCAGGCGCGCTGCAACCAGTTCCTTCTTCAGGTAGGCGTAGAACAGCGGGGCCGCTACCAACCCGGCGGGGCCGAATACTGCCTCGGCCACGAACATCACGCTGAGCAATTCCCACACGCCCATGTGCGTGCGCCGGCCCACGACCTTGGCGTTGATCACGTACTCGGCCTTGTGGATCAGGATCAAAAAGCCCAGGCAGGCCGCGGCCGCCAGCGGCGACACCGACAGGCCCACGATGGTGATCACCGCATTGCACAGCAGGTTGCCGACGATGGGCACCAGACCGGCCACGAAGGTCAGCGTGATCAGCACCGGGGTGTAGGGCAGCTCCAGCTTCCAGATGGGCAGCACGAACAGCAGGAACAGCGCCGTGAGCAGGGTGTTGAAGCTGGCGATCCAGAACTGCGCCGCGACGATCTGGCGGAAGGCCTCGCCCAGCAGGGTGATGCGCTGCTGCAAGGCGATGGCCAGGGGCCCGCGCGGCGGGGCCGGCGGCCGCACGGCCGCGAGCGCGCCGATCAGCAGGCCCACATAGGCAAACAGCAGCCCGGCCAGCCAGGCGCGCCCGGCCATGGCCAGGGCGCCGGCCTTGGCCCCCAGGTAGCTGGCGATGATGCGCTGGATCTCTGCTGCGCCCTCGGGCAGGTGGCTGGCCATGTCGGCCGGCAGCTTCAGGCGCAGCTCCAGCACCGTGCGCGCCATGTAGTCGAGCAGTTCGCGGTACTGCTGGGGCGCCTCCACCAGGTAGCCGCGTGAATGGGTGACACCGATGGCCAGCAGCACCAGGGGCGAGAGCATCACCACGGCTGCGGCGGCCAGTTCGGCCATGCGCGGCAGCACCGTGGCCTGCGGCGCCCCGCGGCGCTGGGCCAGTCGCGCCAGCCAGCGCGCCAGCGCCCGGGTGGCCAGGAAGCCCAGGCACACGCACAGCAGGCCAGGCAGCAGGTTGCGCCACATCACCAGCAGCAGCGCGCCGGCCATCAGCAGGTAGCTGGCCAGGGCCACGCCGCGGGGCAGCGGGCCGAAAGGGAGCGGACGGTCTGCCCCGGACAGGGTGGCCGGCACGGCAGGCGTGTCGGGCAGGGGTGCGGGCACGATGTCGGTGCCCGCTTCAGGCGGTTCCAGCGGTGGCTGCGCCATGGCGCTGGGCCGTCTCAGGCAACGACCACGGCGGCGCCGTCACCACGCGGTGCGATGGCACCGATGGTGTAGACCTTCTCGCCGGCAGCGGCCAGCGTGGCGGCCGTGGCGGCGGCGTTGGCGGCATCCACCACCACCACCATGCCGATGCCGTTGTTGAAGGTGCGGTTCATCTCGATGTCGTCGATGCCCGCGGTCTTCTGCAGCCAGGCGAACAGCTCGGTCTGGGGCCAGCTGCCCTTTTGCAGGTGCGCGGCCGTGCCTTCGGGCAGCACGCGCGGGATGTTCTCGAGCAGGCCGCCGCCAGTGATGTGGGCCAGCGCCTTGATGGGGTGGGCGGCCAGCGCGGCCAGCACGTTCTTCACGTACAGGCGCGTGGGCTCCATGATGGCCTGCTTGAAAGGCTTGCCGTCCAGCGTGGCAGGGGTGTCGGCGCCGGCGCGCTCGATGCACTTGCGCACCAGGCTGAAGCCGTTGGAATGGACGCCGTGGCTGGCCAGGCCCAGTACCACGTCCCCGGGCTGCACGTTCTGGCCCGTGAGGATCTTCGATTTTTCGACCGCGCCCACGGCAAAGCCGGCCAGGTCGTATTCGCCGGCGGGGTACATGCCGGGCATCTCGGCGGTTTCGCCGCCGATCAGCGCACAGCCGCTCAGTTCGCAGCCCCGGGCGATGCCGCCGACCACGGCGGCTGCCGTGTCCACGTCGAGCTTGCCGCAGGCGAAGTAGTCGAGGAAGAACAGCGGCTCTGCGCCCTGTACCAGAACGTCGTTGACGCTCATGGCCACCAGGTCGATGCCCACGGTATCGTGCATGTTCCACTCGAAGGCCAGCTTGAGCTTGGTGCCCACGCCGTCGGTGCCGGAGACCAGCACGGGTTCCTTGTAGCGCTTGGGTACTTCGAACAGCGCGCCGAAGCCGCCGATGCCGGCCAGCACACCTTCGCGCATGGTCTTCTTGGCCAGGGGCTTGATGCGTTCGACCAGCGCGTCGCCTGCGTCGATGTCAACGCCGGCGTCTTTGTAGGAAAGGGGAGTGGGGGTCGCGGAAGAGCTCATGGAGGGTGTGGGCTGGTAGGCCCGCAGGGCGGGCTGGAATCCGGGGATTTTAAGGGGCATCGCCGCGCCGGTCGCTCAGCCCTGCCCGGCCGGGGGCTTTGGCGCACGTGCGGCCCGGCGCGCCTGCAGCAGCACGCCGGCCAGCGCCAGGGCGGCAAACAGCATTCCGGCGGCAAACGTGGCGCCCGGGCCCCACCGGTCCCACAGCAGGCCCGCCAGCACGCTGGCCACCAGCAGTGCCCCGCCGCTGACCAGGTTGAACATGCCAAAGGCCGTGCCGCGCAGGTCGGCCGGGGCGGTGGCGGCCACCATGGTGGCCAGCAACCCCTGGGTCATGGCCATGTGCAGCCCCCACAGGGCAATGCCCAGCCAGGCCAGCACGCCGTGGCCGCGCCAGGCCAGCAGGGCGTCGGCGGCGATCAGCACCACCAGCCCCCAGGCCAGCAGCGTGGTGTGGCTCATCCGGTCGGACAGCCGGCCCAGTGGATAGGCACCGAGCGCGAACACCAGGTTCATGAGCACCAGCACCAGGGGCGTCCACGCCAGCGGCAGTCCGTCCTGCTGCAGGCGAAGGAGCAGGAAGGCCTCGCTGAAGCGGGCCAGGGTGAACACGGCGCCCAGCGCCACCACCCACCAGTAGCGTGGCTCCAGGCGGCGCAGGCTCTCGCGGCGAATCGGGTTGGTGCGGGGCGTGCCCGCGGGGCGCTCGGGCTCCCGCACGCCGACCAGCAACAGCAGCACGCACAGCACGGCAGGCAGCACGGCCACCCAGAACACGGCGCGAAAATCGTTGGCCCAGAGCAACATCAGCCCCATGGCGATCAGCGGGCCCAGAAAGGCCCCCACCGTGTCGAGCGACTGGCGCAGGCCGAAGGCGGCGCCCTGCATGCCGGGCGGCGCGAGGTCGGCCACCAGGGCGTCGCGCGGTGCGCCGCGAATCCCCTTGCCGACGCGGTCCAGCAGCCGGGCCGCCACCACCCAACCCACGGTGGAGGCCAGGGCAAACAGCGGTTTCGCGAGGGCACCCAGCCCGTAGCCGAGCACCGCCAGGGGCTTGCGGCGCCCCCACCAGTCGCTCAGCGCCCCCGAAAACACCTTGAGGACCAGTGCCGTGGCCTCGGCAACCCCTTCGATGATGCCCACGGTGAGCATGCTCACCCCGAGTGCCGCGACCAGGAAGACGGGCAGCAGGCTGTGGATCATTTCGGAGGAAATGTCCATGAGCAGGCTCACGAATCCCAGGGCCCAGATGCTGGCGGGAAGGCGTCGGGGGCGGGGCGGAAGGTCGGCCATGGGGGGCTTGGTGGATGGCAATGGAGGTGCGCCGCGTGGCGACGCCGACAGGAGACTAAAATCGGCCATATTGTCGCTGCCGGGATCTTTCGCCGAAGGACCCCCGGGGCAACGCATCGGCCTTGTGCCGCTACCTCCGCCGCGTTCCGCCGCAGTCACCTACGGCCGGACACTTTCAATGCCACCTGTGATGCCGCTGCTGATCCTTTCCCTGCCCGCCGCTCTTGCACCCACCGCCACGGGTTGGCCCCTGCCGCCCGGGTGCCGCGCATGAAGCAACTGGCGCTCGACATCGGCCTGGCCACGGGGCCTACGCTTTCCCGCTTCTTCGCCGGCCCGAACGAGGCTGCCCTGCAACACCTGCGCCTGGCCGCCGGCGTGGGCAGCAGCAACCCGGCCAGCCGCTCGCCCGTGCCCACCTATATCTGGGGCGAATCGGGCAGCGGCAAGTCGCACCTGCTCAATGCCGTGCGCCAGACGCTGCGTGAGCAGGGCGACGCCGTGGGCTGGCTCGACCCCTCCGTGGGCGAGCCACCCGAGTTCGACGAGGCCTGGTCCGCCGTGCTCATGGACGACGTGCACCTGTACAGCACCGCCCAGCAGGCCATGGCCTTCAACTGGTTCGTCAACGCCATCAGCCCGGCCAGCGGCAGCCAGCGCTGGGTCCTGGCCGCAGGCGACCTGCCTCCGGCCGACCTGCCGCTGCGCGACGACCTGCGCAGCCGCCTGGGCTGGGGCCATGTGTTCCAGCTGCAACTGCTGGGCGAGCCCGAGCGCCGCGCCGTGCTGCGCCAGGAGGCCGACGCGCGCGGTGTGTTCCTGAGCGACGATGTCATGGACTACATGCTCAACCGCTTCTCGCGCGACCTGGGTAGCCTCATGCAGCTGCTCGACCAGCTCGATGCCTACGCCCTGCGCGCCCAGCGCGCCATCACCATCCCGCTGCTCAAGGCGATGCTCGAGTCCGAATGAGCACGCACAGCCACCTGCCGGCGCCGGCCGGCACCTGACCGAATGACCACCCCCGATTCCCCGGCCACCCGCCACCGGCTCGCGCTGTTCGACCTGGACCACACGCTGCTGCCGCTCGACTCCGACTACGAATGGGGTGAGTTCACCATCCGCATCGGCTGGAACGATCCCGTCGAGTTCGCGCGCCGCAACGGCGAGTTCTATGCCCACTACCAGGCCGGCACCCTCGACGTGCACGACTATGTGCGCTTTGCCACCGAGGCCGTGCGCCTGCGTGGCCCCGAGGCGGCAGCCGCCGCGCACGAGCAGTTCATGCGCGAGGTCATCACCCCGGCGATCAAACCCCAGGCCCTGGCCCTGGTGCAGCAGCACCTCGCCGCCGGGGACGAGGTGCTGATCGTCACCGCCACCAACGAGTTCGTCACCACGCCGATCGCCCAGGCGCTCGGCGTGCAGCAGCTGCTGGCCGTGCAGCTGGCGCGCGGTGCGAACGGCTGGTACACCGGCGAGATCGACGGCGTTCCCACCATGCGCGAGGGCAAGGTCACGCGCATGGAGCAGTGGCTGGCCGAGCGCCGGCTCACCTGGGGCGATGTCGAAAGCACGTTCTACAGTGACTCGATGAACGACGTGCCCCTGCTCGAAAAGGTCGACCACCCCGTCGCCACCAACCCCGACCCGCGCCTGCGGGCGCTGGCCCAGGAGCGCGGCTGGCGCATACTGGACCTGTTTACTGCACACCCATGATCAAGAAGTTCATCGACAAACTGCTGGGCAAATCGACGCCCGGCACCTCGGGCGGCAAGCCGCATTTCGGCAAGCGCGAAGAGGTGCCTGCCACCGTGCACGGCATCAACCCCGAGCTGGTGGACCGCCGGGCCGCCGAGGTCGTGGCCACGCTCAAGCAGGCCGGCTACGAGGCCTACATCGTGGGCGGCGCGGTGCGCGACCTGCTGCTGGGCCTGCGCCCCAAGGACTTCGACGTGGCCACCAATGCCACGCCCGAGCAGGTCAAGGGGCTGTTCCGCCGCGCCTTCATCATCGGCAAGCGTTTTCGCATCGTGCACGTGGTGCACGGCCGCGGCCGCGAGCACGAGGTGATCGAGGTCTCGACCTTCCGTGCCTACCTGGACAACGCCGCGGCCGGCCAGGTCGCGGGCAACGAGAAGACCAGCAAGCAGCAGCTGTCGGGCATGCAGCATGCCGTGGACGCCAGCGGCCGCGTGCTGCGCGACAACGTCTGGGGCCCGCAGGACGAGGACGCCACGCGCCGCGACTTCACCGTCAACGCCATGTACTACGACCCGGTCAGCCAGGTCGTGGTGGATTACCACAAGGGCATCCAGGACGCCAAGAAGAAGACGCTGCGCATGATCGGCGACCCGGCCACGCGCTACCGCGAAGACCCGGTGCGCATCATCCGCGCCGTGCGCTTCGCGGCCAAGCTCAGCGCGCTGGGCTTCACCATCGAGGCCAAGACGGCCGCGCCGCTGGTGCAGTCGCAGACCCTGCTGGCCGACGTGCCGCAAAGCCGCATGTTCGACGAGATGCTCAAGCTGCTGCAGACCGGCCATGCCATCGCCACCATCGCCCAGCTCAAGAAGCTCGGCATGGCCAAGGGCATCTACCCGCTGCTGGACGTGGCGGTGGAGCGTGCCGACACGCCGTTCGTGAGCGCCGCCCTGGCCGATACCGACCGCCGCGTGGGCGAGGGCAAGCCCGTCGCGCCGAGCTTCCTGCTCGCCTGCGTGCTGTGGGAAGACGTGCGCAACGGCTGGGATGCACGCATGACCAACCAGCGCCAGCATGCCCTGCCCGCGCTGCAGGAGGCCATCGACGAGGTGTTCGACAAGCGCATCGGCGACGTCTCGGGCCGCGGCAAGCTGGCGGCCGACATGCGCGAGATCTGGGTCATGCAACCGCGCTTCGAAAAGCGCGTGGGCAGCACGCCGTTCGGCATGGTCATGCAGCCGCGCTTCCGTGCCGGCTTCGACTTCCTGCGCCTGCGCGCTGACGTGGGCGAGATCGGCGAGGCCCTGGCCGAATGGTGGCAGGACTTCCAGGCCGCCGACGATGACCGCCGCGAAGACCTGATGGACCAGGCCCGCGAAGAACAGAAGGCGCGCCAGCGCGTGGGCCAGCCCACGGCGCGCCGGGTGCCCAAGGCGGCGCCCACGGGCGAAGGCCAGGCGCCGCAAGCACCGAAGCCGCGTGCACCGCGTGCGGCCTCCGCCGACGGCGGGCAGGACGAGGGAGACGACTTCGGGCCGGACCACGGCGGCGATGCCGTGCCACCCGATGGCAGCGCCCCCAAGAAGCGCCGCCGCCGTCGCCGCAAGCCCACGGGCGGTGGTGGCGGTGAAGGCTCTGCCGCGCCTGCGGCCCAGTGAGCGCGCACGCCGGCATGGCTGTCGCGGCCTTCATCGGCCTGGGCGCCAACCTCGGTGACCGGGGCGCCGCGCTGCAGCAGGCGCTGGCCTCCCTGGCCGCCCTGCCGCAGACAGCAGTGCGCCAGGTCTCCTCGCTGTACCGCAGCGCGCCCGTGGATGCCGACGGCCCCGACTACCTGAACGCCGTGGCCGAGCTGGCCACCGGGCTGTCGCCCACGGCCCTGCTGCAGGCCCTGCAGGCCATCGAGGCGGCCGCGGGCCGCGAGCGCCCGTACCGCAATGCGCCGCGCACGCTGGACCTGGACATCCTGCTCTATGGCGACGAGGCCATCGCCACCCCCACCCTCACCGTGCCACACCCGCGCATGGACGAGCGTGCCTTCGTATTGCTGCCGCTGTCCGAACTGGCGCCTGCGCGCGTTGCGCCAAGCCAGCTGGCGGCCGTTGCCGACCAGCGCATCGAGCGCACAGACACCCTGCTCTGGCCAGTGGCAGGCGCCAGCCGCTAAACATTGCGGGGCAGCCGCGCGGCCAGCCCCTGCACCACCACCTCCGTCCAGGCCTCGAAGCCCGCATCCAGCGGGTGCGTGCTGCCGCTGCTCCAGCGCACCACGAAGGCCCGGTTGGCCATCTGCGGCAGGTGCCTGGCCAGGGTCGGGCAGGTCGCGCCGTCGACCTGCGCCAGGCGCTGCTGGTGGCCTGCGGCCCAGCCGTCGGGGTCGTCGTCGGGCTGCGGCGCCAGCTCCAGGGTCACGAAGCTGACCATGGCGGCAATCACCACGTTGTAGGCATCGAACAGGCCCTGGTCCGTGAAACCGGCCGATTCGAGCAGCGCCAGGATGCGGTCCAGCAGCAGCGGGTCCAGGCTGGCGTTGGAGACCAGCTGCGCACCCAGCACCGGGGCGATGCGCGGGTGCCGGTGCACGGCCAGCCGGTAGCGCGCGAACAGCGCGCGCAGCTCTGCCTGCCAGTCGCTGTGGGGCGCGGGTGGTTCCAACCCGCCCACGGCGGCCGTCACCGCACCGGCGATCAGCGCATTGCGGCCCCCGGGCACATGCCAGTACAGCGCCGTGGGGTACACGCCCAGCGACCGGGCCAGGTCGCGCACGCTGAACCCCTCCACCCCCCGCTGGTCGATGAGTGCCAGCGCGGCTGCCAGCACACTCTCGCGCGACAGGGGCGCGGCGGCTGCGGTCTCGGGGGCTACGGGGTTTTTGGTGCGGGCGCGGGGCATCGGCAAGGGGGCGAAGGCAGTTGTTGGCGGATTGTCGGGCATCCGGTGGCGCCGAATGCACCGCTTGCCAGATCGGCATCGCGGATCCATAATTTCTTGTACACCGTACAGGAAATCGCATGAACGCCACCCCCGCACCCTTGGACCACGCCCTGTTCCAGGCCGTGGAGAACTACCGCACACGCAACCCGCGCAGCGCTGCCCTGCTGGCCGAGGCCGAAACGGCGCTGCCCGGTGGCAACACCCGCAGCGTGCTGTTCCACGGCCCCTTCCCGCTGAGCATGGCGCGCGGCGCGGGCTGCAGGGTGTGGGATGCCGATGGCCACGAATACATCGACGCGCTGGGCGAGTTCACGGCGGGGCTCTACGGCCACTCGCACCCGGTGGTGCTCGCAGCCATCGAAGAAGCACTGCGCGGCGGCATCAACCTCTCGTCCCACACGGCGCGTGAAGGCCTGCTGGCGCACGAGATACAGCGGCGCTTTCCGTCCATGGAGCTGCTGCGCTTTGCCAACTCGGGCACCGAGGCCAACCTGCTGGCCCTGGCCGCCGCCAAGGCGCACACGGGGCGCAGCAAGGTGGTCGTGTTCGATGGCGCCTACCACGGCGGCGTGCTCACCTTCGCGGGCGGGGGCTCGCCGATGAACGTGCCGCACGATTTCGTGCTGGCGCGCTACAACGATGCCGACAGCGTGCGCGCGCTGGTGGCCGCGCACGGGCCGGACGTCGCCGCCATCCTGGTCGAGCCCATGCTTGGGGCCGGCGGCTGCATCCCCGGCGAGCCGGCCTTCCTGCAGGCGCTGCGCACCCTGGCCGACGAATGCGGCGCGCTGCTGGTGTTCGACGAGGTGATGACCTCGCGCCTGTCCTTCGGTGGCCGGCAGGCGCTGTTGTCCCTCCGCCCAGACCTCACCACCGCCGGCAAGTACCTGGGTGGGGGCATGTCGTTCGGGGTGTTCGGCGGGCGCCGCGACGTGATGGAGCGCTTCGACCCGCGACGCCCCGATGCGCTGGCCCACGCCGGCACCTTCAACAACAACGTGCTCACCATGGCCGCCGGCCATGCCGGGCTGATCCAGGTGCTGACCGCCGAGGTGGTGCAGGCGCTCAATGAGCGCGGCGAGCAGCTGCGCGCGCGCTTCAACGCCGTGCTGGAGCGCCATGGTGTGGACATGGCTTTCACCGGCACCGGATCGCTCATGACCCTGCACGCCACGGCCGCGCCGGTGCGCTCCCCCGCCGATCTGCAGGGCACCGACGGGCGCGCCAAGGACCTGGTGTTCTTCGGCCTGCTGGAAGAAGGTGTTTTCATGGCGCGGCGCGGGCTGATCGCGCTGTCCCTGCCGGTGGGCGATGCCGAATGCGATGCCCTGGTGGCCGCGCTGGAGGCTGTGGTGGTGCGCCACCGCGCCGTGCTGCCGGCCCGGGCATGAAAAAGGGCCCCGAAGGGGCCCTTGCAACAGAGACGCCGGGAATCAGTCGACCTTCGCACCCGAGGCCTTGACGACCTGCTGGTACTTGGCGCGCTCGCTGGCCATGAAGGTCTCGAACTGCGCGGGCGTGGTCGCCACCGGCTCGGCCAGCAACAGGCCGAAACGGGTCTTGGTTTCGGGCGCATTCAGCGCCGCGACGAAGGCCTTGTTGAGCTTGTCGATCACCGGCTTGGGCGTGGCCGCAGGCGCCACCAGGCCCCACCATGTGTCGATGGAGAAGCCCTTGAAGGTGTCCGACAGCGGGGGCACGCCCGGCAGGTTGGGGCTGGCAGCCAGCGAGGTCACTGCCAGGGCCTTGAGCTTGCCGGCGCGGATGTTGGGGGCTGCGGCGGCCAGGTTGTCGATGTTGAAGTCCACCTCGCCGGCCAGCAGGGCCAGCTGGGCGGGGTTGGCGCCGCGGTAGGGGATGTGCAGCGCGAAGATGCCGGCGCGCTGCTTGAACATCTCGCCGGCCAGGTGGCCGGCGCTGCCGTTGCCGCCGCTGCCGTAATTGAGCTTGGCGGGGTTGGCCTTGGCGTAGGCGATCAGGTCCGCCAGGTTGTTGATCTTGAGCTGCTCGGCCTTGGCGGCGTTGATCACCAGCACGTTGGGCACGCGCACCATCTGCGTGATGGCCGCGAAGTCTTTGGCCGCGTCGTAGGGCATGCGGCTGTACAGCCAGGGGTTCACGGCGTGCGTGGCGGTGGCCGAGATGCCGATGGTCAGGCCGTCCGGCGCCGCCTTGGCGATCGCATCGGCACCGATGTTGCCGCCGGCGCCGCCCTTGTTGTCGATGATCACCGTGCCCAGCGAATCGCGCACACGCTCGGCCAATGCACGCGCCGTCACGTCGATGGGGCCGCCCGGTGCATAGGGCACGATCAGGCGGATCGGCTGGCCCGAGTCCTGGGCCATCGCAGCGAGGGGAAGGGCAGCGGCCATGACGGCAGCGCTGGCGAGAAGGGTGGTGAGATTTCTGCGGTTCATGGCGCCATTGTGCAAAAAATGGAGTGTCCACTCCAGAATGGGTGGTCTTGGCGGCCGTGTCAGCCGTGCTTGTCGGCCTCGGAGGTGAAGGCGTCGGCAAAGAACTCCTCGGGCGGCAGGCCGCGCCGGGCGCTGTAGGCGTCGCGTGCCGATTCGACCACGATGGGCGCACCGCAGGCATACACCTGGTGGCCCGAGAGATCGGCAAAATCGTCCATCACGGCCTGGTGCACAAAGCCCGTGCGGCCGGTCCAGCCGTCTTCGGGCTGGGCGTCGGAGACCACGGGCACGTAGGTCAGGTGGGGCATCTCGGCCAGGCGCTGCTGTATCCAGTCGGCCATGTACAGGTCCTGCGGGCGGCGCCCGCCCCAGTAGAGCACCGTGGGCCGCGTGCTGCCCTTGAACTGCAGGTGCTCAATCAGCGCCTTGGTGGGCGCAAAGCCCGTGCCCGAGGCGAGCAGCACGATGGGCTTGTCCGAATCCTCGCGCAGGAAGAAGCTGCCGAACGGCCCCTCCACGCGCAGGATCTCCTTTTCCTTCATGGCGCCGAACACGTGGTCGGTGAAGCGCCCGCCCGCCATGTGGCGGATGTGCAGCTCCACTCCCGGGGCCTCGCCCTGGGTGTGCGGCGCATTGGCCATGGAGTAGGCGCGGCGCGCGCCGTCGCGCAGAATGAACTCGATGTACTGCCCCGCGTGGTAGCGGAAGGTGTCGGCCGCCGGCAGCTGCAGGCGCACCTGCATCACGTCGTGCGACTTCTTGATCAGGGTGGACACGCGCACCGGCATCTTCTTGACCGGGTAGGCGCTCTCGTCCGTGACCTGGCGCGATTCGAGCACCACGTCGGAAAGGGGCTTGGCGCAGCAGGTCAGCACGAAGCCGGCGGCCTCCTCGTCGGCGCTGAGGGCCTTGGACTGGTGATTGGCGTGGAACACCGCGCCGCTCAACTTCTTGCACTTGCAGGAGCCGCAGGCGCCATCCTTGCAGCCGTAGGGCAGGCCGACGCCGCTGCGAATGGCAGCGGACAGGATGGATTCATCGCCCTGTGCGGCAAAGGCGCGGCCGCTGGGCTGCACGGAAATCTGGAACGTGGACGTGGGGGCCGCCTCGGCGCTGGTCATGTTGTGGGTATCCTTGGGACGTATCTTCTTCGCGGACCCGATTTTGCCCTCAAACCAAAACCCCCTCGGCGCCCTGCCGGCGCGCTTTCGCCGTGAACGCCTGCTGATCGTGGGCTGCGGTGACGTTGGCCAACGCGTGGTGCGCCAGCTGCAGGCGCACGGTACGGCGGCTCCGCGCCTGCGCGTGCTGGCACTCACCTCCAGTCCGGCACGTGTGGACGGCCTGCGTGCGCGCGGCATCACGCCGCTGGTGGGCAACCTCGACGACGGCGCCACCCTGCGGCGCCTGTCGGGCGTGGCCACGCGGGTGATGCACCTGGCGCCGCCCCCCGGCGAAGGCGCCGGCGGCGACGCCTGGTGGCGCGACCCGCGCACCGTGGCGCTGGCGCGCGCGCTGCGCCTGCGCAGCCAGCCGGCCTCGCTGGTGTATGCCTCCACCAGCGGCGTGTATGGCGACTGCCAGGGCGCCCTGGTGCCCGAGACCCGGGCCCTGGCGCCCGCCACCCCGCGTGCACAGCGCCGCGTGAATGCCGAGCGCGCCGTGCGCCACCTGGGGCGCACGGGCGTGCGCGCCAGCATCCTGCGCATTCCCGGCATCTATGCGCCCGACCGCGAAGGCGGCACGCCCGAGGCGCGGCTGCGCAAGGGCACGCCGGTGCTGTTGGCCGAGGACGATGTCTACACCAACCACATCCATGCCGACGACCTGGCCCGTGCCTGCCTGCGTGCGCTGTGGAAGGGGCGCGCGCAGCGCATCTACAACGTGTGCGACGAAAGCCACATCAAGATGGGCGACTATTTCGACCTGGCGGCCGACCTGTATGGCCTGCCGCGTCCGCCGCGCCTGCCGCGCAGCACGGCGCAGGCCCAGTTGCCGGTCGTGCTGCTGAGCTTCATGAGCGAGTCGCGCCGGCTAGACAACCGGCGCATGCTGCAGGAGCTGGGCCTGCGGCTGCGCTACCCCACGGTGGCCGAGGGCCTGCGCACTTAGGTTCTCAGGGCCTTTCCAGGCTGTTCGACTGCTGGCGCGCACGCCAGTCGGTGGGGGCCGGGCCGGGACCATACTGCACCGGGCGCTCGTTGCGGGCCCGGTCGGCGGCAGCGCGGCGGTCGCGCTCCATCTGGTCACGCCGCGCCTGCTCGCGTTCCCGTTCCGCTTGCTGGTCGCGGCGTTCCTGGTCGCGCCGGGCGTTGTCTCGATCCCGTTCACGGCGCTCGCGGTCGGCCTGGTCGCGCTGCGCCTGGTCCCGCTGTGCCTGCTCGCGGTTGCGTGCATGGTCGTGCCGCTCCTGGTCGCGGCGGGCCTCTTCACGTTGCCGGTCGCGCTCCCGCTCCCGTTCCCTTTCCCGTGCCGACTCACGTTCCTGGTGGTAGCGGCGGTCGCGTTCCATCTGGTCGCGCAGGGCCGCTTCGCGGTACTCCTGGTCCCGCTGGTCCTGCTCGCGCTGGCGCTCGCGTTCCTGGCGGTCGCGCTCCATCTCGCGCGCCATGGCCTCCAGGCGCCATTCGCTGTCGCGCCGCGCGTCTTCCTCGATGCGGCGCATGCGGTCCATGGCCTCCGCATAGGTGGGGCGGATGATCGCAGGCGGCGTGCTGCCGGGGTGGGGCCGAACGGTCGCGGGCGGCGGGGCAGCCGCCTTGGATGGCGCCGCTTTCGGGGCAGCTCCCGCCGTGGCGGACCCGGGTGGAATGGGCGAGGGGTAGCTGGCCAGGTCGACGTGCTGCAGGCCGGGCAGGCCCGATGGGCGGTGCGCACCCACCGAGGTCGTGGTGGAAGACAGGGGCGCCGCCACCGTCGAATCCTGCACGGGTGCAGCGGCAGGGCCGGGTAGAGCCGCCGGGGTTGGCAGCGGCTGTACGGGAGAGGGCTGGCTGGCCAGACGGGCGTACTGCAGGGCGAGGGGATGTGCCGGGTAGGTGCCGCGCGGGGCGCAGGCGGCCAACGCCGCAGCGATCAGGGACAGGCATGCCAGGCGCACGGGCAAAGGGGTCATGGAGCTCCTTGGGCAACCGCCAAACGACGGCGGTGTTCGCTCTAGACGCGCGATGGGGCCGGGCGGTTGACGCCAGCGCCTGCGGTATTTGGGTGAGTGCCAGGGCCGCGCAGTGCCGTGCGGCGGGCGTGCCTGGGAGGAGGGGAAACAGCGCAGGACCGGGCTGCCCCGCAGGCCTCAGCAGGGCGCCTGTCCGCCGTTGGATCTGCAGACCCCGCCGGGGCCCGGGAAGCGCCCCGGGCCGCTGCGCGGATAGGTATTGCCCTGGTTGTCCGTGCAGCGGTAGTCCGAGCACTGCGTGAGCCGCGGAGGCTGCGGCTGGGGTGTGGTGGGGAAGGGCTGGGGAAACACGGCGGGCGGGTAGCCAGGGCCGTAGCGTGGTGGCACCACCACCACGCGCGGTTGCGCGGCGCGGGCGCGTTCGACCTCGGCATAGCCCTGGGGGCCCAGGCAATCGAGGTCCATCTGGCGCTGGGCGGCCTCCAGGCGCTGCCCTTGCTCCTGCGTGGAGCGTGGGCCCTCGCCAGCCAGCATGTCGTAGTTGCGGCGTGAGCGCGCGCACTCGGGCGAGCGCGCATAGTCCTGCGGCAGCGGGGCGTTGGCGGCGCGCGCACGGTTGCGATCTTCGGCACGCCGGGCCTCGGCCTGGGCCGCATCGTTCTCTGCCTGCAGGCGCTGCTGCTTGCGCTCCAGCGCCTCGGCGGAGAGCTGCCGGTCGAGCAGGATCTCTTCGGGCGTGCGGCGGGGCTCCACTTCACGGGTCGCCTCGCCGCTGCTGCAGGCCCCGTCGGTGTACGTCACCTTGCCGGTGCGCGCATCGGTACAGCGGATGACCTGGGCCTGCGCGCCCAGGCACAGCCAGGCCGTGCAAAGGCCAAGTACAAGGTGGCGGGCCAGGATCATCTCGCGTCCTGCGGAGCAGCCAGCCATTGCTCAGGGCTGTTCCTTGCTGTTCGATTGCTGGCGGGCACGCCAGTCGGTGGGTGCCGGGCCGGGGCCGTACTGGCGGTTGTCGCCACGCGACCGCTCTGCGGCTGCGCGCCGGTCGCGCTCGATCTGGTCGCGGCGTGCCTGCTCGGCCTGGTTGCGGCGGTCCTGGTCAGCCTGGTTGCGGCGCTCCTGGTCGCGGCGGGCGTTGTCGCGGTCGCGATCACGGTCCCGATCGCGGCGTTCACGCTCGGCCTGTTCGCGCCATTGCTGCTGAGCGCGCTCACGTTCCCGCTCGCGCGCCCAGTCGCGCTCGTCGCGGCGGTTGCCGTAGTACGCCGGCGGCGGCGCCACGTACACGGGCTGCGGCGAATGGTAGACCGGCGGCGAATCGTAGATGATCGTCGACGAGCTCGGCGGGTAGTAGGTGGGGGCGGGTGCGTAGTACGGGTCACCCGGTACCGTGGCACAGCCGGTCAGCACGGCGCCCAGGACCGTGGCGGAGAGAACGCGGGCGATGGTATTTGTCATATGGATTCAGACTCCCGGCGCACGGGGCGCGTTCCGCGTTGCAGGTAAAGGCCCGGAAAACAACACCACGATGGTGTTACATCCGCCAGGCCGCTTGCAACTTGACGTTTGAGCCCCGCATTTGGTTGACCGGACACCAGTTTGCCGCAGACAGGCGTGCCGCGATAGCCCTTGCGGGTAGGCCAAATGCCACTGGCCGGGTAGGTGCGTGACATCGTTCACGCCCCAAGGCCCGCGTTGCCGCTGGTTGCGCCGCCGCAGCAGCGCAGCGGCCCGGCAACGGGCTGTTTTCTTACTTGGGCAGCACGCGGCGGATGGTCTCCGCCAGGTCTTCGGCCACGAACTTGGCCACGTAGCCATCGGCGCCCACGCTGCGCACGTGGTCTTCGTTGGCCGAGCCCGACAGCGAGGAATGGATCACCACCGGCAGTCCGTGGAAGCGCGCGTCCTGCTTGATGTTGCGGGTCAGCGTGAAACCGTCCATCTCGGGCATTTCCAGGTCGGTCAGCACCATGGCCACGCGGTCCAGCACCGTCTTGCCTTCGGCCTCGGCACTCCGGGCGATCGCGTTCAGCCGGTCCCAGGCTTCCTTGCCCGACTTGACCATCTCGTAGGGCGCGTTCAGGGCCTTGAGCTCCTGCTCGATGAGCGAGCGCGCCACGAAGGAATCGTCGGCCGCCAGGATGATGCTGCCGGGCTTGAGCTTGAGCTTGGCGCCCACCTTCTCCTCGGTGACCTCGTGGCCGTCCGAGGGCGAGACCATCTGCAGGATGGCCTCCACGTCCAGCACCTGGGCCAGGCGCGACTCGTCGGTGTTGCCATCCAGGCGGGCAATGCTGGTCACCAGCTTGCCCTTGGCACCGCTGGTTTCGGCCGAGAGCACCTGCTTCCAGTCCAGGCGCACGATGTCTTCCACCGATTCCACGGCGAAGGCCTGCGTGGTGCGTGCGTATTCCGTCACCAGCATGATGTTCAGGCCGGTCTGGGGCTTGCAACCCACGATGGAGGGCAGGTCCAGCACGGGAATCACCTGGCCGCGCAGGTTGACCACGCCCAGCGAATGCGCCGTGGTACCGGCAATGGGCGTGATGCTGGGCATGGCCACGATCTCGCGGATCTTGAACACGTTGATGCCGAACAGCTCGGACTTGCCCAGCGCGTTGTCGGTGCCCAGGCGGAACAGCAGCAGCTCGAACTTGTTGGTGCTGGTGAGGTTGGTCCGCTCGTCGATGTCCTGCTGCACTGCTTTCATGGGAATGTCCTTTGCGCTGATACGCGCGTTTACAAATTCTAGGATCAGAACGGTGTGCGCAGCACGTTAAATTGTCAGGGCGTACCCGAATGGGGTCTGCCCACCCCCCAACGTCGCGGCGCCGAGACACTGCAGGTGCATGTTCCGTGCCGGCCTGCTGTTGTTGCTGTTACATATCGGCGAAACGCTGCGCACGGGCCCTTGGTGCCCTGGGAATGCCCTGGACATTTTGCTACAGGCCTGCCACCGGTCCATAGTGCAGCACGGTGGGAAAAGGGTCATAGAAATGGTGCAGCAGCGCCTTCCATTCCTGGTACTGCGGCGATTGGCGAAAGCCCACCTCGTGGTCCTCCAGGGTGTTCCAGCGCACCAGCAGCACATAGTCGTCCGGGCGCTCGATGCAGCGCTGCAGTTCGTGCGACTGGTAGCCCGGCATCGAGGCGATGATGCGCCGGGCCTGGGCAAAGGCCTGCTCGAAGGCACTGGTCTGGCCGGGGCGGATGGTGAGTTGGGCGATTTCCAGGATCATGGGACGGTCTGTTGGGGGTGGTGGGTGCAGCCTCGGTTGTACCCCAGACTCCCCGCTGGACTGCCCTGGGTCCAGGTTTTCTAGGCCGCGCTCGAGAGCGCGGTCGGTGCCGCCGCCCCTGCCGCGATCACCCCCAGCAGCGCCAGCATGGGTGCGTCCGAGGCGTCGCAGGCCAGGCCCATGTGCCGATCGAAGGCCAGCGCTCCGTCCAGCGGCCGTACCACCGCGTGGCGCGCATGGGCAGCGTGCGATTGCGGCACCACCGCCAGGCCGATGCCGGCATCGACCATGTGCAGCAGCAATTCCTCGCGGTCGGCGCTGGCGCGCACCGTGAGCGCAATGCCCCGCTCGGCCAGCAGGCGGATGAAGGACTGGTGCAGCGGGCAGTGGGGCCATTCGATCAGCGGCAGGCCCTTGAGGTCGGCCACGCCAAAGCGCTTCCTGAAGCGCAGCGGGTGCTGGCCGGGTACCAGCATCACATAGGGTTCGCGCCACAGGGGAAAGAAGGTGTCGCCGGGTGCCTTGCAATGCTCGGCCACCAGACGCAGCCGGGAGTCCTCGGCACTGGCGGTCAGGCGGACCAGGGCGTGGGGCAGGTGCTGCTCCAGCTGCGCCAGCAGCGGCGCGGCCGGGCCCACGAGCAGGGTGTCCTGCAGGAAGATGCGCAGGGTCTCGCGCGGCGCCTCGCGGAAGTCGCGCACCATGGCGCTCGCGTCCGCCAGCAGGCTGCAGGCGCGCGGGTACAGGCGGTGGCCCTCGGGCGTGGGCGCCAGGCCGCTGCGGCTGCGCTCGAACAGCATCGCGTCGAGCGCATCCTCCAGCCCCTTGATGGCCATGCTGATGGACGGCTGCGCCACGAAGCAGCGCCGCGCGGCCGCCGTCACCGAGCGTTCCTCGTAGGCGGCCACGAAGTAACCGAGCGCGCGCAGGTCAAACAGCATGCTGGCGGAAGGCTCTGCTTCCCACGGCGTTGTACTTGGTCGCCATGCGTCGAACGAGCGCGGCCTGGGCCAGCGACCGCCGCGCAAGGGCCGCCCCGCCGCGCTGGCGGTGTCCCCCTTCCCGAATGGCGCAGCCATTCGAGAGAAGGGGGAAGGCGCGAAGCGACTCAGGGGGTTGTTGTCTCATGCGATGGTGGTGACGTTTTCGCGGAAGTAGTCCACCTGGCCATCCCGTGAGTGGCTCACGATCCAGGTCAGGCTTTCCACCTCCCGCTGTTGTACCGCATAAAAGAAGCGCTGGTGGAACTGCGTGAGCACCCAGTCGTTGCCCAGCGGCTGGCTGTGGGTGTGCAGGATCTGCGTGCCCCGGGGAAACACCTCCACCGCCAGGCGCTGCAGCAGGGTGATCAGGCCCTGCTTGTCGCCGGCCACCTGCCAGCTGGTGTCGGCGCCGTCGCGGTAATGGTCGATGCGCAGGTCCACGTCGTCGGCCACCTGGGCCAGCAGGGTAGGCACGTCGCCGCGCGCAAAGGCGGCGATCACCTGGTCGATGGGGTAGGTGGGGGTGGCGGGGTTCGTCGTCATGGCAAGGCTCCTTGGGGGAAGAAAGAAGCCGCGACTGTAGGCAGGCCACTGCGCCCGCACAACGATGGAATTTATGGCCCGTGGCGATAAAAAACCGATGGATGTCCAGGGGCCCCTGCGGGGCTCAATCCAGCATGCCGGGGACCTGGCGCAGGTAACTGTGCAGCGCCGCAATCGCCTGGCGCACCTTGGCGGGCTGCGCGTCGCGCTGGGGCGTCACGGCCCAGACGTCGAGCGTGCCCAGATCCCACTGCGGCAGCAGGCGCACCAGGCGGCCCGATTGCAGTGCATCGTGCACGTCGCTGCTGCCCAGCATGGCCACGCCCAGCCCAGCTTCGCACATCTGCTGCAGCGAGAGCTGGTTGTTGCTGGCGATGCGCGGCTCCATGCGCAGCGCGCGCGCCTCGCCGTGGTGGTTGCGCAGCTCGGCGAACATGCCCTCGCCATCGCGCACCAGGCCCAGCCAGGCGTGCGAGAGCAGGGCGTCGGGGTGCTGGGGCAGGCCGTGGCGCGCCACCCAGTCGGCCGAGGCGCAGAGGTAGACGTTCATCGCGCACAGGCGCCGTGCCGCCCAGCTCGAATCCTGCAGCCGGCCAAAGCGCACGGCCAGGTCGACGCGGGCGTTGATGAGGTCGATGGGCGCGTCGTCCACCAACAGGCGCAGGCGCAGCGCCGGGTGGGCCGCCAGCATGTCACCCAGTGCCGGTGCGATGTGCCGGGCAAAGCCCACCGTGGCCGACAGGCGCAGTTCGCCGCTCGGTGCATCGCGCGAGGCCGCCAGTTCGGCCCGCGCCTGCTCGGCCGCCGCCCACATGGCCGCGCAGCGCGCGTGGTAGCGCTGGCCGGCCTCGGTCAGCGCCAGCTGGCGCGTGGAGCGGTGCAGCAGGGTCACGCCGCCATCGCTTTCGAGCTTGCGCACCTGCTGGCTCACGGCCGAGGTGCTCATGCCCAGGGCGCGCGCCGCCCCGCTCATCGAGCCGTGCTGCACCACGGCGGCGAACACGGCCATGCGTTTCAGGTCGTCCATAGGGTCTTTGTGAAGCTGTACTTCAAGGTGAAGGTGGTTTTTGGGCTCTACCGCCTTCTTTGACAAGCTCATATTCTCACTTCATCGCTTCAACCAACGGAGAATCCTATGAAAATCGCCCTGATCGGCGCCACCGGCTTTGTCGGCTCGGCCGTGCTCGAAGAACTGCTGCGCCGCCAGCACCAGGTGACCGCCCTGGCCCGCAACCCCGGCAAGATCGCCGCCCGCGAAGGCCTCACCGTGGTGCAGGCCGACGCGCAGGACGCCGCCCAGGTCGCCCAGGCCGTGGCCGGCCAGGACGCCGTGGTCAACGCCTACAACCCCGGCTGGACCGTGCCCGACATCCACGACCAGTTCCTCATTGGCACGCGCGCCATCTATGCGGGCGTGAAGCAGGCGGGCGTCAAGCGCCTGCTGGTGGTGGGCGGTGCGGGCAGCCTGTACGTGGCGCCCGGCGTGCAACTGGTGGATACGCCCAACTTCCCCGCCGAGTACAAGCCGGGCGCCCTGGCCGCCCGCGAGGCGTTCAACCTGATCCGCAATGAGAGCACGCTGGACTGGACCTTCCTCTCGCCCCCCATCCTGCTGGCCCCCGGCGAGCGCACCGGCCAGTACCGCCTGGGCACCGATGCACCGCTGATGAACGGCGAAGCCCCCGGCGGCATCAGCGTGGCCGACCTGGCCGTGGCCATCGCCGACGAGCTGGAGAACCCGCGCCACGTGCAGCAGCGCTTCACCGTGGCGAGCTGATCGCCTTCGGCCAGGGGGCTGAAAGGCACACGCCCGGCATCGCCGGGCGTTTTGCATTGTGCGCAGTGCATACACTCCCTGCTCCGTGTTGCCCCCTTCCTCCTGATGCAAGCCCTGTTGAACGCCATCGCCACGATGGCCCCCCTGCCCACCGACGCCCAGCGCGTGTTCCATGGCCGCGGCGGCCTGTACCCGGGCTGCGAGCACTGGGTGCTGGACGTCTTCCCGCCCGTATGGGTGCTCACCAGCTTCCAACCCGTGGCCGAGGAGGACCTGGCCACCGTCGGCACCGCCCTGGCCGCGCGCTGGGAGCAGTTGCACCCGGGCGAGCCGCTGAACTGGGTCTTCCAGACCCGGCACGAGGGCCGCAGCGAGACCCGGCTGATGGCCGGCAGCGTGCCCGACCCGCATGTGGTGAGCGAGCAGGGCGCGCGCTTTCGCGTGCACGTGGCCCGCGGCCAGAACCATGGCCTGTTCCTCGACATGGCCGAGGGCCGCCGCTGGGTGCGCGACTACGCCGCCGCGCGCAGCACCGACCGCTATGGCCTCAAGGTGCTCAACCTGTTCGCCTACACCTGCGCCTTCTCGGTGGTGGCCCTGCAGGCCGGCGCCAAGCAGGTGGTCAACGTGGACATGGCCCAGGGCGCCATCGCCATCGGCCAGCAGAACCACCAGCTCAACGGCCTCACCACCGGCGCGAGCTTCCTCGCGCACGACATCTTTTCCACATGGGGCAAGATCACGCGCGGCGGGCCCTATGGCCTGGTGATCGTGGACCCGCCGAGTTTCCAGCGCGGCAGTTTCGTCGCCACCAAGGACTACGCGCGCCTGATGCGCCGCCTGCCCGACCTGCTGATCCCGGGCGGCCATGCGCTGCTGTGCCTGAACGCGCCCGAACTGGACACGGCCTTTTTGCAGGACCAGATGCGCGAGATCGCGCCCGAACTGGAGTTTGTCGAGCGCGTGGCCAATCCGGCCGTGTTTGCCGATGTATCGGAGGAGCGCTCGCTCAAGGTGCTGGCCTACCGCATGGCGGACTGATCAGCCGCCGCTCACGTGGGAGTGTTCAAGGCGTGGTGTCGCCATCGATTCCCAGAATGGCACCGACCGAGCGCTCCAGTTCTGCCACCAGATCCGGGTCCATGTACTGGTACTCGTCGGGGATGTCGAGCACGTGGATGGGCTTGTGCGCAAGGACGCTGCCGAACTCTGCCAGGAGCCGGGATTTGTGCTTTTCTTCCATCACGAAGATGGCCTGGGCCCACTGCAAGTCCCGTTCGGACACGGGGTGCCGTGCGTTGGGGCTGGTGCCCGCAGACCGCACGGACAGCTGGGGATGGTTGCGCCAGACTTTTTCGGCGGTAGGACTGCGCCACTGGTTGCGGCTGCAGATGAACAGTACCTGCAGGCGCGGTTCGGGTGGTACCTCAGGATGGCGCTGGCGGTCTTGCAGCAGTGGGCCGGGAGGTGGTTCGCCAGCGGCGGCGAGCTGTTCAGGGCTGGGCGCCCGCGCGCGTTGCACGGCCTGGCGGTAGCGGATTTTCCAGTCCCGGTCGCGCTGGGGGTCAGGGGGCATGCACAAGAGGTCGCAGTGGGGTCATCGGCGGACTGTAGCGCCACTGCGACGTGTTTCCAAGCCGGGTGTGCGGCGCCTGCAACATCCCGGCAGGGTCATTGGATGGCGCGGGCGTGGCGCTCCTTGAGCTTCGCCACTTCCTTCACCTGCATTCGGAAGGCCGCCACGGCGTCTTTCGACTCTTCGTCCCAGGAATCGGTCTTCATGTGCTGCAGCACGGCCAGGAGTGCGTCGCTGAGCTGCCCGATCTGGCGGCCGTAGCTGCCCACGTCCTCGATGATCTTTTGCTCGAGCGCAGGGTCCGAGGACTTGCCCATGTTGATGTTGATGAGGCCCACCTGGCCCATCGTCATCTTCGTCCAGTACTGGAAGGCCTGGTTCACGGGGCCGGACAAGGGCATGTGGAAATCGGGCATGGCGCATCTCTCCTCTGAGGTTGGTGGCCGCAGAAGAAGGGATTGCAAGCCAAAAGCCGGCCAGCAGCCAGAAAATTCTGGCAATCCCCGGCCCGAGGCACGCCTCAGCCTGTGAACCAGCGCAGCGGCGCCAGCACCGTTTGCGGAAACAGCACCATGATGAACATCACGGCAAACTCGGCTGCCATGAAGGGCAGCACGCCGCGCGTGACCTCGTCCATCTTCATGCGCCCCACGCCGGCCACCACGTTCAGGATGGTGCCCACCGGCGGGGTGACCAGGCCGATCGAGTTGTTGATGATGAACAGCACGCCGAAGTAGACCGGGTCGATCCCTGCCGCCTTGATCACGGGCATCAGCACCGGCGTCAGGATCAGGATGGTGGGCGTCATGTCCATCGCGGTGCCCACCAGCATCACCAGCACCATGATCGCGATCAGCAGCAGGGTCTGGTTGCCCATGAAGGGCTTGAGCAGCTCGACCATCTGGGCCGGCAGGTTGGCCACCGTGATCAGCCAGGACGACACCATGGCCGCAGCCACGAGGAACATCACCACGGCGGTGGTCTTGGCCGCGGTGGTGAAGATCGGCAGCAGGGCGGACAGCGGCAGCTCGCGGTAGATCACGCTGGCCACGAACAGCGAGTACACGGCCGCCACCACGGCTGCCTCGGTCGGCGTGAAGACCCCCATGCGCAGGCCCACCAGGATGAACACCGGCAGCGTCAGGGCCCAGACCGATTCGCGGGCCGCGCGCCAGATCTCGGCCGCGCTCTTCTTTTCGGGCAGGGCGAGGGCCTCCTTGCGCCCCACCCACCACCAGGTGACCGCCAGGCCCATGCCGATCATGATGCCGGGAACAATGCCGGCGATGAACAGCTTGCTGATCGAGACATTGGCCGCCACGCCGAAGATCACGAAGCCGATGCTCGGTGGAATGATGGGGCCGATGACGCCCGAGGCCGCGATCAGCCCGCCCGACACCTCCTTCTTGTGCCCGGCCTTGACCATCATGGGCAGCAGCAGCGCCGTCAAGGCCGCAGCGTCGGCCACGGCCGAGCCCGACAGCGAGGACAGCAGGCACGCCGCCAGGATCACCACATACCCGAGGCCGCCCTTGACGTGCCCCACCAGGGCCAGTGCGAAGTTCACGATGCGCTGCGACAGGCCGCCCACGTTCATGATCTCGCCGGCCAGCATGAAGAAGGGCACGGCCAGCAGCGGAAAGCTGTCCGCGCCGTTGATGAAGTTCTGCGCCAGGATCTGGGCATCGAACAGGTCGAGCTGCCACATCAGCCCGACGCCCGCCGCCAGCAGCGCATAGGCGATGGGGATGCCCAGGGCCATGGCGCCGATCAGGCCGCCGAGAAAAATCAGCACGGTCATGCTCTTGCCCCTGGCTTGTGGTTGGCAGCGTTCTCGCGGGCGAGTTCGGCCTGCAGGGCCTCCAGCTCCGCCTGCTCTTCGGATTCCTTGACCATCACCAGGTCGTCCTCGCGGACCTTGCCGGTCAGTACCCGCAGCAACTGCAGCACCAGCAGGAAGCCGGCGCACACGGAGAACACCACGCCAGATGCATAGAAGAAGGCCATCGAGGCCCCGGTGACCGGTGCCTCCACGTCCCAGTTGATCACCATCTGCTTCCAACTTCCGACAAGGAAGAGCCAGGTGAGGTAGAGCATCAGCACCTGCCCGAGCACCATGCAGACTTTCTTGCCCTTGACGGGCAGCCGGGACACCAGCATGTCCGTGCCCAGGTGGGCGTTCTCCTTGAGGGCCGCCACAGCGCCCAGGAAGGTGATCCAGATGAACAGCCAGCGTGAGAGCTCTTCGCTGACCGTGATGCCGGAGTTGAAAACGTAGCGCAGCACCACGTTGCCGAAGACCAGCACCACCATCACGGCAAGCGCCAGCGCGATGAGCAGGTTGATGGCCCGCACGTAGCGGTCGATAAAGCTGTCGAGCATGCTTGGCTCCTTGTTGGCCGTGCTTCAGAGCTGCGTTGGGTTCAGCAGGCCGCGCGCCGCCAGGTTGGCGATGAAGGCCCTGATCCCGAAGCGCCACGGCGGGGCCGTCTCGCTGTGGGTCACAGTGTTGTGCAGGGCACCGAGCCAGGCGCTGTGGATGGTGACCTTGTCGCCCAGTTGGTGGGTGAAGCCGCCGCCGGGCTGGTCGCGGTCCTCGATGGGGGCGAACAGGGTGCCCAGGAACAGCATGAAGCCATCGGGGTACTGGTGCGCGGCCAGGGTCTGGGCCACCAGATCGGCCGGGTCGCGGCTGATGCTGGCCATGGTGTTGATGCCGCGCAGCGTGAAACCGTCCAGGCCCTCCACGCGCAGGTGCACGGTCTCGCTGCGCACCTGGTCCAGGCCGAAGCTGGCATCGAACAGGCGGATGAACGGACCGATGGCGCACGAGGCGTTGTTGTCCTTGGCCTTGCCCAGCAGCAGCGCGCTGCGGCCCTCGATGTCGCGCAGGTTGACGTCGTTGCCCAGGCTGGCGCCCACGATGTCCCCGCGGCTGTTCACCGCCAGCACCACTTCGGGTTCGGGGTTGTTCCAGGCCGAGTCGGCGCGGATGCCGATGTCCTCGCCCGTGCCCACCGAGGCCAGCACCGGGGCCTTGGTGAAGACCTCGGCGTCGGGGCCGATGCCCACTTCGAGGTACTGGGACCACAGGCCTTTTTGCTGCAGCAGGGCCTTCAGCGCCATGGCCTGGTCCGAGCCCGGCCGGATGTCGGCCAGGCTGTCGCCGATCAGGCCGACCACCTGGCTGCGCAGGCCTTGCGCGCGGCTGGCGTCGCCCCGGGCCTGCTCTTCGATCACGCGTTCGATCAGGCTGGCCGCAAAGGTCACGCCCGCGGCCTTCACCACCTGCAGGTCGCAGGGCGCCAGCAGCCAGGGGCGTGCGGTATCGCGCAGGCCAGGCTGGCTGTTGGCCAGCAGGTCGGGCACGCTGCACAGGTACTGGCCCGGGGTGGTCCGTGCTGCTTCGGCGGGGTCGGGCATGTCCAGCAGGGTGCTCATGGTGGGGTAGCGACCGCTCAGGTCGTAGACGCCATCGGCGCGCAGCGCCACCACGGCAGGGCCGGGGGGGCGGCCCGGCGTCCAGGCGCGGCCCACCAGGGTGCCGGCCAGGCCGTCGTCGGGCAGGGTATGGGCGTGCGTCGCCGCACCGGCCACGGCGGCCGCTGTTGTGTCACTCATCGGTAGTCCTTGAAAAGTTCGAGATCGGTGCCAACCCGCCTCGGGGCTGGTCAGTGGTTGTGGCGCGGCGTGTTCTCGGCAATGCGGCGGTAGTCGAGGGCAAAGTCCAGCGTGGCGCCGTCGACCAGTTGCCCGGTCTTCTCGCGGTACAGCGCCTCCCAGGGGGACTGGCTTCGGGGCACCGGCGGCGGTGGCAGCTCGCGGCGGCGGCGTGCAATCTCTTCGGGCGCCACCAGCGCATCGCAGCGGCCGGCCGCCAGATCGATGCGCAGGGTGTCGCCGCTCTGCAGCCAGGACAGGCCGCCGCCCACCGCGCTCTCGGGCGAGGCGTTGAGGATCGAGGGGCTGTCGGCCGTGCCCGACTGGCGTCCGTCCCCCAGGGTCGGCAAGGTGGTGATGCCGCGGCGGATCAGGGCGTCGGGCGGCTGCATGTTGACCACTTCGGCCGAACCCGGCCAGCCGATGGGGCCGGCGCCGCGCATCACCAGGATGCAGCCCTCGTCGATGCCCAGCGCCGGGTCGTTGATGCGTGCGTGGTAGTCGTCGGCACCATCGAACACCACGGCGCGGGCCTCGAAGATGCCTTCGGCACCGGGCCGGCTCAGGTAGCGCTGGCGAAAGGCCTCGGAAATCACCGAAGTCTTCATGATCCCGAAGTCGAACAGATTGCCCCGGAGCACCAGGAAGCCGGCCTTGTGCATCAGGGGCGCCTCGAAGGGGAAGATCACCTCGCGGTCGCGCGTCTCGCGGCCCTGCAGGTTGTCGGCCACGGTCTTGCCGGTCACGCTCAGGCAATCGCCGCGCAGGCGCCCGGCCTGCTGCAGCTCCCACATCAGTGCCGGCACGCCCCCGGCGCGAAAGAAGCGCTCGCCCAGGAACTTGCCGGCCGGCTGCATATTGAGCAGCAGCGGCAGGTCGTAGGCGTGTTCGGTCCAGTCCTCTGCCCGCAGGTCCACGCCGGCATGCCGCGCCATGGCCATGATGTGCACCTGCGCGTTGCTGGAGCCGCCGGCCACGCTGACCACCGACAAAGCATTGAGAAAGCTGTCGCGGGTCAGGACGCGCGAGGGCCGCAGGTCCTCGAAGGCCATCTCGACGATGCGCCGCCCGGTCTCGTACGCCATCTGGCCGCGTTCGCGGTAGGGCGCGGGGATGGCGGCACAGCCCGGCAACGACAGGCCCAGGGCCTCGGCCACCGCGTTCATGGTGGAGGCTGTGCCCATGGTGTTGCAATGGCCCGCAGAGGGCGCGCTGCTGCAGGCGCGCTGCAGAAATTCCTCCTCGCCGATCTCGCCGGCAGCCAACTGGCGGCGGCTGCGCCAGATCACGGTGCCCGAGCCCACGAGCTCGCCATCGTGCCAGCCATCCAGCATGGGCCCGCCCGACAGCACGATGGCCGGGATGTCCACGGTCGAGGCCGCCATGATCCCCGCCGGCGTGGTCTTGTCGCAGCCCGTGGTCAGCACCACGGCATCGATGGGGTAGCCATACAGGATCTCGACCAGGCCCAGGTAGGCCAGGTTGCGGTCCAGCGCGGCGGTGGGGCGGCGGCAGTTCTCGAAGATCGGGTGCACCGGGAATTCCATCGGAATGCCGCCAGCATCGCGGATGCCGTCGCGCACGCGCCGCGCCAGGTCCACGTGGATGCGGTTGCAGGGCGACAGGTCGCTGCCGGTCTGGGCAATGCCGATGATGGGGCGGCCCGAGCGCAGTTCCTCGGGCGTGAGCCCGTAGTTCATGAAGCGTTCGAGGTACAGCGCGGTCATGTCCGAGCGCGCGGGGTCGGCGAACCATTCGCGCGACCGGAACGGGCGGCGGGGTGTCTTGTGCATGGCGTGGCTTGAAAGGGGAAAGACAGGAGAGGCTTCGCGCCGGCGCGCGGCAGTGCCCGCGCCGGCCGGGACCGGATCACTTGGCGGTGCCGCGCACCTTGGCCAGCTCGGCGTTCAGCTCGCCGGTGGTCTCTTCACCGAACTCCTTGCCGTACTTGGCCAGCACCGGCTGCAGCTTGGCGCGCATGCGGGCCTGCTCGGCCGGGGGCAGCTCGGTCACCTGCATGCCCGCTTTCTTGAGCTCGCCCAGGGCCTTGTCGCCGAAGGCGCGGATGGTCTTGCGCTCGAACAGGGTGGCCTCGCGCGCGGCCTCCTGCATGATCTTCTGCTCCTGGGCCGAGAGGCCGTCCCAGGCCTTCTTGGAGATCAGCAGCACCCAGGCACTGTACATGTGGCGCGACAGCACCAGGTGCTTTTGCACCTCGTAGAACTTGCTCGACAGGATGGTAGCGGGCGGGTTCTCCTGGCCGTCCACGGCGGCCTGCTCCATCGCCGAATACAGCTCGGTGAAGGGCATGGGCGTGGCGTTGGCGCCCAGGGCGTTGAAGGTGTCCAGGAACAGCGGGCTCTGGATCACGCGCAGCTTCAGGCCGGCCAAGTCGTCGGCCTTGGTGATAGCGCGGCGCGAATTGGTGACGTGGCGAAAGCCGTTCTCCCAGAACCCCAGGCCCACCAGGCCTTTTTCCGGCAGCTTGGCCAGCAGCTTCTGGCCGAAGGGGCCATCGAGCACGGCATCGGCCTCCTGCTCGTTGTTGAAGGTCAGCGGCAGGTTCAGCACGCCGAAGGGCTTGATCAGCGACATCAGGGTCGAGCTGTCGGGCACCGTCATCTCCAGGGTGCCGCCGCGCAGCGCCGAGGTCATGGTCACATCGTTGCCCAGCGAGCCGCTGGCATACAGCCTGGCCACCAGCTTGCCGCCGCTCTTGGCCGACAACTGCTCGGCAAAGTGCTTGACGGCCAGTG
Source organism: Acidovorax sp. GW821-FHT10A04 (assembly GCF_059415825.1). Classification (NCBI taxonomy): domain Bacteria; kingdom Pseudomonadati; phylum Pseudomonadota; class Betaproteobacteria; order Burkholderiales; family Comamonadaceae; genus Acidovorax; species Acidovorax sp. GW821-FHT10A04. The sequence continues at coordinate 191,810 of NZ_JBWKNZ010000012.1, read as the reverse complement.
CCTGGGGGTGGTCGTCGTTCAGGCCGATGCCGACCTTGAACACGTGTTCCTTGGTCTGCGCAGATACCGGGGCGGCCAGGGCGGCCATGAGCGTGGCCGCCAGGGCCAATGTTGTGAACTTCATGAATGTCTCCAAATATGGAATGGCTTGGACACGATGGGATGGCCCATCGGCACCTTCAGGTCTCTGGCGGACCCTCCTGGACGCAGGGCAGAGATTAGGTTTTGGGCCTGCCCGGGTCCACTCACTTTTTTGCTAGCATCCATTCCAAATGCTTATGACTTCAGGTCCGTTCCCGGGCAAGCCCCTGTCCATGGCCCAGGCCTGCGCGCGGCTGCGCTTTCGGCACCTGCAGTTTCTGGACATCCTGGGCCAGACACGCAACCTGCGCCTGACGGCCGAGCAGATGCACATCACCCAGCCGGCGGCCACCAAGATCCTGATGGACATCGAGGAGATCCTGGAGTCCCGCCTGTTCGAGCGTCTCTCGCGCGGCATGCGGCCCAACGAGCTGGGCCTTTTCACCTTGCGCTATGCCGCGTCCTCGCTGGCCGGGCACCGCAAATTCGTCGAGGAGTTCAATGCGCTCAAGCAAGGCGGGCATGGCCACCTCACGATAGGCGCCATCACGGGGTCCGCCGCGCACGTGCTGATCGCCTCCGTGGCCGAGATACAGCGGCTGCGCCCGCTGCTGGTGCTCAAGGTGCTGGAGCAGAGCAGCGACCAGCTCGTCGCCTGGCTGGAAGAGCGCAAGATCGACCTCATGATCGGGCGCTTCACCGACGATGCGCAGAGAACGCAGTTCCAGTACGAGCGCCTGTCCAGCGAGCCGCTGCAGGTGGTGGCGGGCGTGCACCACCCGCTGCGCGGCGCGCGCGACCTGGGCATGGCGGAGCTGTCCCACTGGCCCTGGATTCTCTACCCCGCTTCCACGGCCTTGCGCAAGGTGTCCGACGACATCTTCGGGCGCAACGGGCTGGCCCTCGCCTCGGGCGTGGTCGAGACCCCTTCCTTCCTGTTCGCGCTGGAGATGATGCAGGCCACCGACATGCTCTCGCTGCAGCCTTCGGCCCTGGTGGAACGCTACATCCACAAGGGGCTGCTGGCGCGCATCCCGGTGGAACTGCCGGACCGCATGCCGGACTACGGCCTCATCACGCGGCTGGGCGAGTCGCCCACGCCGGCCGCGCAGGCGTTCATCGACGTGCTGCGCGAAGCGGCGGCCCCGCCCACCGAGGCTGCACCGTGAGCGAGCCGCCTGCAGTACCCCAGGCGCTCCATCGATAACAAAAGGTTATTCGAAAATGGACGCGGCCACCGGCCAGTATGCTCTGCGCCCTTTCTCCCATTGAATCCTTGCGGGACCTCCCCCATGCCAGACGACCAGGACATCCCCGAACCCATCAACGAAGCGCGCCTGTGGAGCGACGAGCGCTGGATGGCGCGCGTCATCAAGAACGAGGACGACGATGGCTGGGCCGTGTCCATGACCCTGCACGGCGAGGCCGAGCCGGCGCTGGTGGGGCCCTGGACCATGGGGCGCGACAAGAAGAACCCCAAGCCGCTCGACGTCTCGGCGTTCAACACCCTGGTGAAGACAGCCAGCGAAGTGCTGCGCCGCCACGAGCAGCAGCTGCACGCCCAGCTCAACAAGAACCTCGCCATCACCACGGCGCAGGGCCAGCGCCTGCGCGTGGCGCTGGCCATCGTGCCCGACGAGGAGGGCGCCACGGCGACGCTGAGCGCACAGGACGAACTGGGCGAGGAGCTGGCGCGCGTGCCCGTGTCGCCCGGCTTCAAGCTCACCGTGGCGACTGCCACGGCCTGGGTCGAGGGCGGGTTCGAGAAGCCACGTTGACGGCGCTGCAGGTCCTGCAGGCGACTGCACGATCTCAGGGTTTGCCCTAGAATAAATCCGTCGGACTGAAAACCTTCGGTCCGGCAGCGTTCTCAGGGCGGGGTGCAATTCCCCACCGGCGGTATCTGTGCAGTCTTGGGCCATTCAGGGCAGTGCAGGAGCCCGCGAGCGCCTGCAGCAACTGGCTGGTGTCTTCGGATGCATGCCAGGAGCGGCGGGGTCAGCAGATCTGGTGCGATGCCAGAGCCGACGGTCACAGTCCGGATGAAAGAGATCGCGAAGCCATGGGCCCTGCCGCCGGTGTGGGCGCCCGCGTGGATGCATTGCCGCTTCGGTGCGGCCGGCCTTCGGGTCGGCGGGTGCTGCAGGTGCGGGCCCGCGCGTGCGCCATGCCGTGTGCAGACGCCTTGTTCGCGCGCGCCCTGATTCTGGTAATCCTTTTCTTTCGTACGAGAAAATCCATGAATCAGCCTCTCCCTCCCCATGCAGTCACGGCCATTGCCGGCAGCGGCGCCCCTCGCGGCGAACGCGTCGCGGTGATCTGCGCCAGCTGGCACCGGGACATCGTCCACCAGGCCCGCGATGCGGCCGTGGCGGAATTCGGCCGCAATGGCCTGCCTGCGGGCCAGGTCGAGCATTTCGACGTGCCCGGCGCCTTCGAGATCCCGCTTCTGGCCAAGAAGCTTGCGCAAAGTGGGCGCTATGACGCCATCGTGGCCTGCGCCCTGGTGGTCAACGGCGGCATCTACCGCCACGAGTTCGTGACCACGGCCGTCATCGACGGCCTGATGCGCGTGCAGCTCGACACCGAGGTGCCGGTGATGTCTGCCGTGCTCACGCCGCGCGACTTCCATGAGCACGAAGAGCATGTGCGCTTCTTCCGCGAGCACTTCGTGAAGAAGGGCACGGAAGTGGCCCAGGCCTGCCTGGCCACCATGGCCCATCTGCGCGCGCTGGAGCCAGCGCACGGGGATTGATGAACGGGTAGGCGGTCCGCTCCTCAGCCTGCTGCCAGCCTGGGGATCCGCTGCGAGGGCGCGATCTGGGCCCCGCTGCCCTGGGCCTGGCCTGCACCCGGGTGCAGGCGAAACACCGCCACGGCCTGCACCAGTTGCTGGGCCTGCACCTTGAGGCTGTCGGCCGCAGCCGCGCTTTCCTCCACGAGGGCCGCGTTCTGTTGCGTGGCCTGGTCCATCTGCGTGATGGCCTCGCCCACCTGCGACACGCCCAGGCTCTGCTCATTGCTGGCCGCACTGATCTCGCCCACGATGTCCGTCACGCGGCGGATCGATGCCACCACCTCGGTCATGGTGGCCCCCGCCTTGTCGACCAGGGTCGTGCCCAGCTCGACCCGCTCCACGCTGGCGTGGATCAGGCTCTTGATCTCCTTGGCCGCCTCGGCACTGCGGCCGGCCAGGCTGCGCACCTCGCTGGCCACCACGGCAAAGCCGCGGCCTTGCTCTCCGGCTCGGGCGGCTTCCACCGCCGCGTTCAGCGCCAGGATGTTGGTCTGGAACGCAATGCCGTCGATCACGCTGATGATGTCGGAGATCTTCTTGCTGCTGTCGTTGATGCCCTTCATGGTCTTCACCACCTCGGACACCACGTCACCGCCCTGCACGGCCACGGTGGAGGCATTGAGCGCCAGCTGGTTGGCCTGGCGGGCGTTGTCGGCATTGGCCTGCACGGTGGAGTTGAGTTCTTCCATCGAGGCTGAGGTCTCTTCGAGCGCACTGGCCTGCTGCTCGGTGCGGGCCGACAGGTCGTTGTTGCCCTGGGCGATCTCGGCACTGGCCAGGGCCACGCTGTCGGCATTGGTGCGCACATTGCTCACCACGCTGGACAGGCTGCCCTGCATGGCATACAGGGCGTTGAGCAACTGGGCGATCTCGTCCCGGCCGCGCACCTCGGTGGCCACCGTGAGGTCGCCGCCCGCCACGGCCTGCGACACCAGAACGGCATTGCCCAGCGGCTGCGTCACGGTGCGGCTGAACACGATGGCGCCGCCGATGCCCAAAGCGCACACCACCAGCATCACTGCCAGGCTGATGGTGGTGGCCTGCGATGCGGTAGCGGCCGCGCGGTCGGCCACACCGGTACTGGCCTTGCCGATCAGCTCGCCCGCCTGGTCGAGCAACTGGGAGGGCTCGCGGTCCATGCCCTGCACGGCCTTGTCGCCGGTTTCCACATCCTGCCCGGCGGCCTTGAAGGCCTCGAAACCCTTGCGGTAGGCCGCACCCATGCGCTCGTGGGCCTGCACGAACTTCGCCACATGCTCGCGTCCCTCGCCCGGGGGCAGGGCGGCCAGCAGCTTCTGCGCCTGGTCGCTGACCGACTTTTCCTGCTTTTCAAAGGCAGCCCAGTAGCGCGTGAGCTGGGCCGGGTCCTTGCCGCGGATCAGCACGTTCTTCCATTCCTGCACCTGCACCTTGAAGCCATTGAGCACATCCGACGCCATGCGTTCGTGCTGGAAGCTTTGCGCCACGGCGGTCTGGTAGGTATCGAGGGCCTGGTTCAGGCGGCTGATGCCGAACATGGCGGCTGCAAACAGCAGCAACAGCGACGCGGTAAAGGCCAGGGGGAGCTTGAGGCTGAGCTTCATGACGGGACTCCTTGGATTCCACAGATCACCGCAGCCTGGCAGTCGGGATGCCAGGGCACTCCACTGCATTATGGGCGTTGTAAATGTTTGTGTCCGGCTTTTTTGCGGGACTGGCCGGTATCTGGCCTGTGCCCCGGAATGCAAAAGGCCTGGCTTGCAAGGCCAGGCCTGGGAGGGTCGGGCGTGCGCCGTGGTTACAGAACGCCGGCCGCCCGGAGCTGCGCAATGCGCGCCGCATCCAGCCCCAGTTCGGCCATCACCTCGTCCGTGTGCTGCCCCAGCGCCGGTGGCGCATTGCGCAGCGTGGGCGGGTTGGCCGACAGGCGCAGCGGGCTGGCAACGCCGGTGATGTGGGCCACGCCGTCGCCAGCCTCGCCGTCCTTCCAGCGCGGCAGGGCCACGGCCAGGCCGCGTGCCTTGACCTGGGCATCGTCGAAGGCCTGGGCAATGGTGTTGATCGGGCCACAGGGCACGGCCTTGTCTTCGAGCAGGGCGATCCAGTCGGCCGTGGTGCGCGTGCGCGTCAGGGCTTCCATGGCCGGGATCAGCTCGGCGCGGTGCTTCACGCGCAGCGTGTTGCTGGCAAAGCGCTCGTCGCTGGCCCACTGGGGCTGGCCGGCGGCGGCGCAAAAGCGCGCGAACTGGCCGTCGTTGCCGATGGCCAGCAGCATGGCGCCGTCCTGCGTAGGGAAGTCCTGGTAGGGCGCCAGGCTTGGATGGCTGTTGCCCTGGCGCGTGGGTGCATTGCCCGTGGCCAGAAAGCCCGCGGCCTGGTTGGCCAGGATGGCCATGCCCACGTCCAGCAGCGACATGTCGATGTGCTGGCCTTCGCCGGTGCGGTGGCGCACGTTGAGCGCGGCGACGATGGCCGTGCTGGCGTAGACACCGGTGAACAGGTCGGTCAGTGCCACGCCCACGCGCAGCGGGCCGCCGCCGGGCTCGGCGTCGCCCCGGCCAGTGATGCTCATCATGCCGGTCATGGCCTGGATCATCAGGTCGTAGCCTGCACGCTCGGCGTACGGCCCGTCCTGCCCGAAGCCGGTGACCGAGCAGTAGACCAGGCGCGGGTTCAGCGCGCGCAGGCTGGCGTGGTCCAGGCCGTATTGCTGGAGGCCTCCCACCTTGAAGTTCTCGACCACGATGTCGCTTTGCAGCGCCATGTCGCGGATCAGCTGCTGCCCCTCGGGCGTGGCCATGTCGATGGTCACCGAGCGCTTGTTGCGGTTGCAGGCCGTGAAGTAGCTGGCCTGCGTGGTGTCATTGCCCTGTGCATCCTTGAGGAAGGGAGGGCCCCAGTGGCGCGTGTCGTCGCCCGCGCCGGGGCGCTCCACCTTGACCACGTCAGCCCCCAGGTCTGCCAGGATCTGCGTGCACCACGGGCCCGCCAGCACGCGCGAGAGGTCCAGGACTTTGATGCCATCAAGGGCGCCGACAGGAGGTGTGCTCATAGGATTCGATCAGGAACTGCAAATCGTGAAAGGACAGACGGCCGCCGCACAGGGTGCAGCGGCCGCGGTGGGACAAGGGGCGCTTGCGCGCCCTTGTCTTAGTTGCTGAAGGCGGCGATGCCGGTTTGGGCGCGGCCCAGGATCAGCGCATGCACATCGTGCGTGCCTTCGTAGGTGTTCACCACTTCCAGGTTCACCAGGTGGCGGGCCACGCCGAACTCGTCGCTGATGCCGTTGCCGCCCATCATGTCGCGGGCCAGGCGGGCGATGTCCAGCGCCTTGCCGCAGCTGTTGCGCTTGATCAGGGAGGTGGCTTCCACGGCAGCGGTGCCCTCGTCCTTCATGCGGCCCAGGCGCAGGCAAGCCTGCAGGCCGATGGCGATCTCGGTCTGCATGTCGGCCAGCTTCTTCTGGATCAGCTGGTTGGCGGCCAGGGGGCGGCCGAACTGCTTGCGGTCCAGCGTGTACTGGCGCGAGGTGTGCCAGCAGAATTCGGCCGCGCCCAGGGCGCCCCAGGCGATGCCGTAGCGCGCGCTGTTCAGGCAGGTGAAGGGGCCCTTCAGGCCCTGCACTTCGGGGAAGGCGTTTTCTTCGGGCACGAACACGTCGTCCATCACGATCTCGCCGGTCACGCTGGCGCGCAGGCCCACCTTGCCGTGGATGGCCGGGGCCGACAGGCCCTTCATGCCCTTTTCCAGCACGAAGCCGCGGATGGGGCCCACGGCGCCGCCTTCGGACACTTCCTTGGCCCAGACGACGAACACGTCGGCCACGGGGCTGTTGGTGATCCACATCTTGCTGCCCTTGAGCTTGTAGCCGCCGTCCACCTTGTAGGCGCGCGTGGCCATGCTGCCGGGGTCCGAGCCGTGGTCGGGCTCGGTCAGGCCGAAGCAGCCGATCCACTCGCCGCTGGCCAGCTTGGGCAGGTACTTCTGGCGCTGGGCTTCGGTGCCGAATTCATAGATGGGCACCATCACCAGCGAGCTCTGCACGCTGGCCATGGAGCGGTAGCCCGAGTCCACGCGCTCGACTTCGCGGGCGATCAGGCCGTAGGCCACGTAGTTCAGGCCGGGGCCGCCGTACTGCTCGGGGATGGTGGGGCCGAGGAGGCCCACTTCGCCCATCTCGCGGAAGATGGTGGTGTCCATCTTCTCGTGGCGGAAGGCCTCGAGCACGCGCGGGGCCAGCTTGTCCTGGCAGTAGGCCGCGGCTGCATCGCGCACCATGCGCTCGTCGTCGCTCAGTTGCTGGTCGAGAAGAAAGGGGTCGTCCCAATGGAAGGCGGCGTTTTTGGCCATGGTGTGTGTCTCCGTGAAGATGCAGGTGAAAGAGGAGGGCACGGTGCGGGGCCGTGCTGCGAATGGATGCCATGGTAGGCCTGCACCGGCCTGGCAGCAAGCGAGTTCTTTTCATCCAGAAATGCGTTTTTGGAATGTATGGAATACTGGATACCTGGGCGACTCGCCTGTGGATCCCTGGCACCACGGTTTCTAAAGTTCCTCTTCAGCATGCGCCGTAACATCCCCTCCACCCAGGCCCTGGCCTGTTTCGAAGTCGCCGCCCGGCACGAGAGCTATACCCGTGCCGCGCAGGAGCTGTCGCTCACGCAAAGCGCCGTGTCGCGCCAGATCCAGGCGCTGGAAGAGTTCCTGGGCGTGGCCCTGTTCCGGCGCACGCGCCATGGCGTGGTGCTCACGCCCGCTGGCGCGCACTACGGCCGCCAGGTGGCGCGCTGGCTGCAGGGGCTGGAGCGCGACACCCTGGACGTGATGGCCCACCAGGGCCAGGGCGGCACGCTGTCGCTGGCGGCGGTGCCCACCTTTGCCACGCGCTGGCTGATACCGCGCCTGCCGCAACTGGCCCAGCAGCACCCCGACATCGTGGTCCACATCGAGACGCAGACCCGCCCCTTCTTGTTCGCCGACACCCCCTTCGATGCCGCGTTGTACGCCGGCACGGCCGAGCAGGTGGCCAACTGGCCCGGCATCACCGCGCAGTTGCTCATGACCGAGGACGTGGTGCCCGTGTGCAGCCCGCGTCTGCTGGAGGCCGCCGCCCAGCGCGGCCTGGGCCGCGCCTACCAACCCGTGGCCCCCCAGGTGCTGACCGAGCTGCCGCTATTGCAGCAGAGCACGCGCCCTTATGGCTGGCGCCAGTGGTTCGAGGCCATGGGCGTGGACGCACCGCATGCGCTCGATGGCCCGCGCTACGAGCTGTTCTCCATGCTCGCCGTGGCCGCCACCTGCGGCCTGGGCGTGGCGCTGATCCCTCCTTTGCTCATCGAGGCGGAGCTGGCGCGCGGCGAACTGGTGGTGGCGTGCAACCAGCCGCTGCAGGGCGAGCGCGGCTACTACCTCATCCGCCCCGCGCACGCGCAGTCGCCGGTACTGGCGGCGTTTGCGCAGTGGCTGCGCGAGGCGGCGGGCGCGCAGGACTCCTAGGACTCTGTCCCTGGGGCTGCCACCGCTTGCGACTTCCTGCGGACAGGTCTACGCTGGCGGTGCGGGCAATAACGAGCAACCACAGTAGGGCAGGGGCCACGTCCTCCCGGGTCCTACAGGCCGATTGGAAAGATGGACGGAACGTATGCGCGGTGCGCGGGTCACACCCAGTGTGTGGCGTCGGGGAGGCATTCCCGCGCCATGCAGGCACCTCATACCTTCACTATTTCATCAAGGAGCCGTCATGACATTGAACGCGAACTACAGCCCCGTCTACCATGCCCCCCATTTCGAGCCCACGGTGGACGAACTCGCCGCCTTGAAGCACCTGGAGATGGAGAACATCAGCGTCACCTCGGCGCTGAAGGAGCATGTGTCCGGGCGCTTGTACGAGCACGGCTTCATTGCCAAGAATGCACACGGCCAGCTGACCATCACCGACACCGGCCGCCACCTGGTGCGCCGGCAAAACAACTGATTGCCCCCCTTAGGCGCTTCGCGCCTCGGTGCCTCCGCCAGAGGCGGCGGCCCTTGCGCGGCGGCACTGGCACAGGCCGCGTCAGTGGCTTCGGCTGGGGTGTTGCGCCACGGCGTACTGCGCCTACATACCGGGGCTGAAGGTCGTCGCACAATGGCAGGCACAGGAGGCCATGATGCAAGACCCGCAGGAAGAAAACGTTTTCGGTGAGTACGACGGATCCACCTACTCGGCCACGCTGCGCGAGCAGGCGGGCCGGTACTACTGCAGCAACCTGGTGATCGATGGGCACAACACCCTCGTGACCAACGATGGCTGGGCCAGCCGCGAAGAGGCCATGCAGGCGCTGGACGAGATCGCCTCGGGCGCGCGCAAGCCTTAGCCCGGCGTCTCGGGCCGGCTGCAGCGCCCATGGGCCCGGGGTGTCGCATCCTGTGGCGATGCCTCGGTTCGTCCCCGTTACTGGTCCATTTCCTTGAAAACCTCCGCCGCCGTGCGGAAGGAGTCGATCGCGGCGGGCACCCCGCAGTAGATCGCTGTCTGCAGGAACACCTCCTTGATCTCGTCGCGCGTCACCCCGTTGTTGAGGGCGCCGCGCACGTGCAGCTTCAGCTCGTGCGGCCGGTTCAGCGCCGTCAGCATGGCCAGGTTCAGGAACGAGCGCGTCTTGCGGTCCAGCCCCGGCCGGTTCCACACATCGCCCCAGCAGTACTGGGTGACCATCTCCTGCATGTCGATGTTGAAGTCGGTCGCATTCCGGATCGCGGCGTCCACGTACTCGGCGCCCAGTACCTCGCGGCGGGTGGACAGGCCCTGTTCGAACAGGGTGGGGTTCTGCGGTGCTAAGGCTCGTGTCATGAAAGAAGCTCCTGAATTGCTGGCGAGGGACTGGAAAAAACAGCGCAGATGGGCGCCGTGATTAAAATACAATAAGATTGTCAGACAATCATATGGCAGATCCGTGCAAGAAGGCAACCACCGTATGCTTGTCCGACAATCTGTTTGCAGGAGGATCCGCTAGGATGCCGCGATGACCGCCATGCTCCGTGTGCCCCGTGAAGAGACCTCCCTGCGCGAGCGCGCCACCAGCGCACTGCGCCAGGCCATCCTGGACGGGGAGTTCTCGCCCGGCCAGAAGCTCTCGGAGCGCGAGCTGTGCGAAAGCCTGGAGGTCAGCCGCTCCTGCGTGCGCGAATCCTTGCAGCACCTGCAGGCTGAGGGGCTCATCACCATCGTCCCGCACCGCGGTCCCGAGGTGAGCACGATCTCGCCCAAGGAAGTGCGTGACATCTACGACGTGCGCGCCCACCTCGAAAGCCTGGCCGCCAAGGCCTTTGCCCTCCAGGCCTCACCCGAACAGGTGCGTGCCCTGCGCGCCAAGCTCAACGAACTGGCCAAACCCGCCCTGGCGCAGGACCGGGCCCGGCTGCTCCAGGCCAAGAACCAGTTCTACGAAATCCTCGTCGACGGCTGCGGCAACCTCGTCGCCGGCCAGATGCTGCGCCAGCTCAACAACCGCGTGACGGTGCTGCGCCGCATCTCCATGGCCCAGCCCGACCGGTTGCCGCACACGCTGCAGGAACTCAATGCAATGGTGGCGGCCATCGAGCGCGGCGATGGCGAGGCAGCAGCCCGGCTGTCGGCCGCGCACGTGCAGAAGGCGGGGGAGAACGTGCTCCGGAGCATGGAGCACAAGCCGTAGCAGGCGGGCTGGTCCGCCTGTCTATTCTCTGGTGAAACGCAGCAGCAGTGAGCTGGTCGCAGGCGCGATCACCAGCTCGCCCTCGATGAAGCCGTACAGCCGCCCCTCGGGTCCGGCGGAATAGAGTTCATTGCCGTCGATGCGGTAGAGCTGGTGCTCACCATCGCGCACATACTCGTCGCCATCGACCACGCCCACCAGTCGCCCGGACGGGTCGGTCACATTCCATCGGCCTGTTTCGAACATTGAAAGACCTCCCGGTTGCCGGCTTCGCGGCGCCACAGCAGCATTCATGTCAGGAAGGGGGACGTCTCCAGCCCTGTCTGACGCCGCAGGGTGGGGAACCGTCGCCACAGCGATGACTCTGGGCGGACTGTAACAGTCCCTGGTACGTGTGCAAAGGGCAGAAGCTGGACGGCCAGGTGTGCTGCCCTGATGGGGGCGTGGGTATCAATACACCGAGATCTTACCCGCGGGGTACCAGCGCCAAGCTCCCTGCACAAGCGTGGGCCGTTCGCTATCGAGCTCCCACACCTGCTGCCGCTCCAGCGACTCTTCGCTGCCGGTGCGCAGTTTGCAGCGCGCCTCGAAGCGGATGTGAACGAGGTGGAACCGCGCGCCCACGGAGTCTGGCTGGCGCTTGGGCGGGTGGACCTTGCTCAGGGTGCAATTCGAATCCCGGTACTCGGCGTTGAACCGCTCGGCCACTTCCTGCTGGGTGGGATAGTCTGGCTCGCCGCAGCCTGCCAACAGCAGTGCGGCCAGCGCCAGCAGCCCACTGCGGCGGATGGATCGTTGGATGGTTTTCACTGTTCGCCCTCTCTGTGCGCATGCTACCCGGTTGGCCGTATTCAGGTCGCGGAGCCAGATGGGGAATGTGGCGGAATGCTGCAGCCCGCTTATTCGACCTTCGTGGCGGTGGAAGGGTCTAAACCACCGGGTGCAATCTCCCCCGGAATCGGCGGCGCGGGGATCTCCACAGCGGATGTCATTGGGCCAATAACTTGGCCGAGGGTTGAGTTCACCATGAGCGCCAGCCGTTGAACCCGGCACGCTGCCGGATGCGCCACGCGGGCCCGACCAGCAGCGCCATCAGAGGCGTGATCATCAGCAGGACGATGAACCAGTGTGTGGGGCTAACGTTCCCATGTTGACTCCTCTTTCAGACAATGTATCAGGTGCTCTCTCGCCCCCCTTGTGTGAAACATTCCGGTACCCAAATATGGACCAGACTGGTAGAATTTCCAGCTGTTTACTGTATTTTTATGCAGTATTTTTACCAACTGGAGGATTTGACATGGCGTATTCTGCGTTTGCAGTCGCGAATGCCTTCATCCAGCGGGCGAAGGAGAAGGGGTTCAACTTGTCGCCCATGAAGCTGCAGAAGCTCATGTACTACGCTCAGGTGTGGCATTTGAAGGTAGCGGGCGAGCCGCTGCTCGACGACAACTTCTGCCGTTGGAAGTTTGGTCCTGTCGTGCCTTCCGTGTACCACGAGTTCAAGGATTACGGATTTCGCTCCATCGGCTCGATGGCTACTACCCTGGTAGACGACGAAGATGGCGAAAGCTATGCAGTGATCCATCCCAAAATTCCCCTAGAGGACACGGCGTCGTGGGGACTGATCGATGCGGTTGTAAAGCGCTACGCGCGAGTCGATGCCCAAACGTTGTCGCAGATGACGCATAAGGAAGGCTCCGCGTGGTTCGTCGGGCTGCACGAGGGTACCGCTGATGGAAGCGTCATCACGCACACGCAGATGCGTGAGGAAACTTCGCTTTGAGTTCGTCTGAGGGGATTGATGAACCGCCAGAGGTCTCGCGCTCTGGCAGCGTCCCTCAAACGGAAGCTGATTGGCTTTCAAAATTTCCTTCCACCCGCGTCCCGCAGACTACTCCGGCCGAACCAACTGAGCAAGAAGACGCTCCTCCCGACGCCAAAGGTGGCCCAAGGAAGGTTGATTCTCTTGAAGAACAGCAAATTGAAGACCAGAAGCAGAATCGTGAGCTTCGTGAGGTCTTCGCTCATAAGGCCTATACATTGGCCTTTTGGTGTCTCTGGTGCTGGGGATTAATGATCACAGCCGTGGGCCTCGTGAATGGCGTTCGAGGCAAGGACCTGTGGAGCGACCAAGTCATCATTGCGGTCACCACCGGCGTGACCGTGAGTGTGCTGGCCGCTTTCCTGGGTGTGATCCGGGGCCTGTTTCCGAACGGCCAGCCCAAAGAGTCGTCGAAGGATTCGAAGAAGGACGACAAGTAGAGCCCGCCGCGCGCGGGCTTTTTCACGCCTATAAACCTGCGGAGAGAGAGGGGGCCCTGATGAGCTACCAAGCTACTGTTTTCAATGTGATGATCGCTTCACCAGGAGACGTCGCGTCTGAGCGTGCGATAGCCCGCGAAGTGATGCATGAGTGGAACGCAGTGCATGGCGGCTCTAGGCGCATCGTGTTATTACCTGTTGGCTGGGAATCCCATTCCTCGCCCGAGATGGGTAGTTCGCCACAGGCGATCATCAATCGACAAGTGCTTGAGAGGTGCGATCTTTTGATGGGGATTTTTTGGACGCGTCTGGGTACGCCGACCGCTGATCACCAAAGTGGAACTGTCGAAGAAATTGAAAAGCACATCGCCGCGGGTAAGCCAACCATGCTGTATTTCTCAAGTCAGCCAGTCGCGCCTGACAGCGTTGACTTGGAGCAGTACGCGAAGCTGAAAGCTTTCAAGTCATCCTGCCAAAGCCGCGGGCTCTACCAAGCCTATGACAGCCATGGTGACTTCAAAGAAAAGTTTTATCGTCACCTCCAGTTGAAAGCCAACGAAGATCCGCTTTTTTTGTCTGTGACGGCAGCGACTGAGACTACAGTCAAGTCTTCTGACACTACGCTGCCGTCACTGACCGCTGAGGCTCGAGTGCTTTTGAAGCAAGCGAGCTTGGACCCGAATGGCTTGATTCTGTACGTCCAGAGCAACACCCATGTGACGTTCATTGCCAAAGGGACGGAGTTGTTGAACACAAATTCACGTCGTGAAGCAGCGGTATGGGAGGAAGGTCTTACGCAGTTGTTGCACCACGGTTTCGTAACCGCTAAAGGTGTGAAAGGCCAAGTATTTGAAATCACTGCCATGGGGTACAGGGTCGCCGACATGATCGAACTTTAGTAGGAGTGGTAAGCGCAAGCCGTACTAAGTTAAGGATTACGCCTACGCTGGACAAGCGTTCTAGGCCGCCCAATGTCTCCTTTTCCCAAGGAGCAAGCCATGGCCACCGACCCCAAAGACCACCCCCTGCACCAAGTGCCGGACAACCTGCCCCGGCCGCCGGGCGACCTGCCTCCCAGCCCAGCACCGGAGCACCCGAACGAGCAGCCCGACCCAAAGGCGCCTGACACGGCGCCGTAGGAGCGGATGCCTCTCAGGACGGTTCGCCCTCTTCAGGGAAATGCTGGGCCGCCAGGGCGTTGCCGAGCTGCTGGCGAAATTCAGCCAAAACACGAGCGCTGTGTAGCGTACTGTCGAAGTCGAACTCTGCCGGCTTGCCGTTTCCGGGCTGTCTCGACGGATTAGGTTTTGTGACGAGAGCTTCAGGGTTGGTGGCGAGGATGATGCTGATCCACTCATCCGCGAGTTCGTAAGCGCGGGAGGCGTTGTCTTGGGCCATGGTGTCGTCCTCTCTCAACTGTTGAAGGACGACCATGCTATCCCGCTACCGTGATGCACCCTAGTGGTGTTTGTCACCAGCACGGGGACGGGGCAACCTCTGCTGCATGAGGCCACTACTACACGTTCCCGCCATCGCGCCGCGCTCGGGCGTCCTCGATCTGCTTGGGCAGGGTGTAGAGGTAGGTGAGCAGGAAGTACGTCAAGTTGTGCATCTGATCGGTGACCTCCTGGGTCGCATCGTCGTCCCCGTGCACCGCATCATTTCCGTCCAAGCGCAGATCGTGTGCCCACGCTTGAATCTCGGGGGTAATAAGGTGCTGCGCCGCCATCTTGTCGATCCGCTTCTCGATCTTCCACGCTTCAATGTCAGGAGAGAGTTCTTTCAGTGCGAGTTCCATGCATCGGCGATAGGAGCCGCATGCTGCGTTCCAGAGCTCAGCTCGACGAGCTTTAGCAGCTTCAATGTAGGCCTTCGCCACCCGATCAGGAACATTTGGCGGAGCTTCCAAGACTTCAGGCTTAGGCCACAAGCCCAACTTCCCGTATTTCTGCACTTCAAAAAGATTTCCTTGAACTTGGAGTATTGCCCCTGCATTACCAAAAGAGTTACCCGCCTCGAATTTGGCAATAACCGGCTCGTCGCACCTGCCGCAAAGTCCAACAACTGTGGACCGCGTAGACTTTTTGTGCAGCAGGCTGGCGTGCAAGTTGAAAGTCATATTTTCTGCGCCGCAGTGCGGGCAAGTCATCACAAGGACAGCCATGAACAACACCCTCTCAAGAATCTTTTCTGACGATCAGGCTATCACGGAGACCCTGGAAGGGCCAGAAGGATTCCGCCTGCAGCGCCTGGTGGACCTCTACCGAACCAGCGGCGACAAGGATGCTTTCGTGTGCACCTTAGCGGCAAGGGCCATGCTCGAGCATCAGCAACTGCAGATCACCAAAAGGCAGGCGTGCAAGCCGCGCCGGCAGAGTTAGCGATCTGTTTGGCACTCCGCCGATCTAATGGCATTTAGGAACTATCACGCAACGGGGGGTGATCCCGAAGTGATGGCCTGCCCCAGCAATGTGTATCCGCTCATGCCGAGCTCGTAGATCTCCTTCCCGAACTTCACGATCTTCGAGCCACTTTCCGCTACCTTCGCAGCTTTCGAAATAAGGTCCATCCCCTTGGCTACAGCGCTCTGCACCTCAGGTCCGGCTTTCGCGACTTCGGCCACCAACTCCTCTGGCACATTCCTCATTTCACCAGACTGCTTGTTCACCGCGTCGACGATGGGTTGCACTCCGTTCACTCGATAGAGCATTAGGGCGATGCGCAGTTCTTCCAGTTGGCCTTCGAGCAAAGCTCTCAGCGCGGCAGGCAGCTCGGCGCTCTGCAGCAGAGCCTCCTGATCCGAGATTGCCTGTACTAAACTGGCTAGGACATCGGGGTCAACGTCGTTCTCGTCGAGCTTACCCAGAGCCCAAGCCATCCAACCAAGACTTGAGCGGACTTCAGCAGCGGTGACCCTTGCGTGAACCGTTCCCCATTGCTGATGCAAATAAGCGGTTTGAAATGCGTCTGCAATGCCAACGGTCGCTCTTCGATAGAGTGTTTCTGGAACGTTCAACTGTTTTAGCTTGGCTTCCAGCGTTCGTATCTCTCTGCGGACTGCCTGAAGCGCAAGCATGACGGTGTCATCGCCTGCCGCAGTGCCCCCACTCTCCAGCCACGCATTCCAGCCCTTGATTTGGGGGTCGGTGTGAGCCACAGAGCTAAAGGTTTCCACCACTGTCAATACTCGGGATGCCGGGTTCATAAAACTCCTCCTCTTTGTACTCTAGCAGGGCGCACCTCAAGCCCCTGTAGGGTTTGCCGCCCCTCCGCCCTGGGGGAAGACTGCGGGGCATGGCCCAAAATGCTTTCTCCGATCCCAGCTACGGCGCTGACATGGCGCCGCCTCCCGCCCAGTCGGCGAACCCTTTTGCGGACCCGAACTATGGGGCGCCGCCCAAGAAGCGCAACCTCGCCGCTTTCGCCAACGACACGGTGATCGAGGTCGCCAATGCGGCAGCCGGCGGCGTGTCGGCTGCGGCCAACTTCATCCAGCCCGGCAACCAGGTTTCCAACTGGATCGACAAGAACATCATCCAGGAGGGCGAGGCCAAGCAATCGGACGCCACCAAGGCCGCCAAGCAGCAGTTTCGCCATGAGGTGGCCAGCGCCGAGGGCGTGGGCGACGAACTTGGCGCCGTGGGCCGCTGTTTGGCGCAGAACCCGATCCTGTCGGGCGCGCAGGCCGTGGGCAGCTTCGTGGGCCTGGGCGTGGCGGTGAAGGGCGGCAATGCCCTCACATGGCTGACCGGCGCCAGCGCTCAGAACGTGGCGCGTGGCGGGCTGGCGGGCGGTGCGGCGGCGGGCGCGACCAAGCGCCATGCCAGCGTCATTCTTTCCGTTGTTGGTGGTGTCGGTGGAATGGTGAGCGCTGAGTGCTTGATGGGAGGCGCCAAAGGCTTCGGCGGCAATGCACTGTGGCGCGCAGTTGCCGGCCGGCGAGATGCGCGACGACGCCACAGGCTGCCACCACGACTTGCCGCGCTGCAAAAAATCTCAAGATGAAGGTAAAACAGCCACCAGAGGGGCGGGCGGTGGCGCATTCCGGAGGCTTCGCTATTTCCATTTTGCGGAACTGAGCGCGGAATACATTCCTAAAACCATAGCAAGCAAGCCATGGTGCCCGGGGCCGGAATCGAACCGGCACGCCTTGCGGCGGGGGATTTTGAGTCCCCTGCGTCTACCAATTTCACCACCCGGGCAGGGAATTCGTGAAGACTCAAATTATGGCACAGTAGGGCGCATGAAATATCCGACGATTGAAGACGCGATTGGCAAGACGCCGCTGGTGGCGCTGCAGCGCATTGGGGCCGCAGACAACGCCGCGCGCGGCAATGTGATCCTGGGCAAGCTCGAAGGCAACAACCCCGCAGGTTCGGTGAAAGACCGGCCGGCGCTGTCCATGATCCGCCGTGCCGAAGAGCGCGGCGACATCCGCCCCGGCGACACGCTGATCGAGGCGACCTCGGGCAATACCGGCATCGCGCTGGCCATGGCGGCCGCGATCAAGGGCTACCGCATGGTGCTGGTGATGCCCGAAGACCTGTCGGTCGAGCGCGCCCAGACCATGAAGGCCTTTGGCGCCGACCTGGTGCTCACACCCAAGAGCGGCGGCATGGAGCATGCGCGCGACCTGGCCGAGGCCATGCAAAAGCGCGGCGAAGGCAAGGTGCTCGACCAGTTCGCCAATGCCGACAACCCGCGCATCCACTACGAGACCACGGGCCCCGAACTGTGGGAGCAGACCGACGGGCGCATCACCCACTTCGTGAGCGCCATGGGCACCACGGGCACCATCACGGGCGTGTCGCGTTTCCTCAAGGAAAAGAACGCCGGCATCCAGATCATCGGCGCGCAGCCGCAGGATGGCTCGCGCATCCCCGGCATCCGCAAGTGGCCGCAGGAATACCTGCCCAAGATCTTCGACCCGCGCGCTGTGGACGAAACCGTGAACGTGAGCCAGGACGATGCCGAGGACATGGCCCGGCGCCTGGCGCGCGAAGAAGGTATCTTCGGCGGCATCTCGGCGGCAGGGGCCTGCTGGGCGGCGCTGCAGCTGTCGCAGCGCGTGAGCAATGCGACCATCGTCTTCGTGGTCTGCGACCGGGGCGACCGCTACCTCTCCACCGGTGTGTTCCCTGCGTGAAGCAGCAGGACTACCCCCTGAGTCGCTTCGCGCCTTCCCCCTTCTCTCGAATGGCTGCGCCATTCGGGAAGGGGGACACCGCCAGCGCGGCGGGGCGGCCCTTGCGCGGCGGTCGCTGGCTTCGGCCGCGCGCTGTTTGACGGTGTGGGCACTTTGATGAATAGTTGATGCTATAAAATAAAGAGCAAAATGCACTACGAAACCCGTTTCTGCACCCACTGCGGCACGCCGCTGGCACTGATCACCGTGGCCGAGGACGGCGGGGACAAGCAGCGCCTGCGCTGCCCCGCCTGCGGCTGGACGCACTGGAACAACCCCACGCCGGTGCTGGCCGCCATCGTGGAGGTCAATGGCCAGGTGCTGCTGGCGCGCAACGCGGCCTGGCCGGCCAAGATGTTCGCGCTGATCACCGGCTTCATGGAAGCGGGTGAATCGCCGATGGAAGGCATCGCCCGCGAGGTCAAGGAAGAGACCAATCTCGACGTGACCGCCACCACGCTGGTGGGGGCGTACGAGTTCCTGCGCATGAACCAGGTCATCATCGCCTACCATGTGGTGGCCCAGGGCGAGGTGAAGCTCTCCCCCGAACTGGTGGACTACCGCATGTACGACCTGGCGGACCTGAAATGCTGGCCTGCGGGCACCGGCTATGCGCTGGCCGACTGGCTGCGCACGCGCGGGCACGAGCCGGTGTTCTTCAGCGCCGAAGAAAATGCCGAGCGACGCCGCGGCCTGGACCTGCCGCCAAAGGACTGACGACCATGGACATCCACAAAGAAATCGACACGCGCGGCCTGAACTGCCCCCTGCCCATCCTCAAGGCCAAGAAGGCCCTGGCCGACCTGGCCAGCGGCCAGTTGCTCAAGGTGGTGGCCACCGATGTGGGCTCGGTGCGCGACTTCCAGGCCTTTGCCAAGCAGACCGGCAACGAGCTGGTGGAGCAGAGGACCGAAGGGGCCGACGACACCAAGGAGTTCATCCACGTCCTGCGCCGCAGGTAACGGCGACGGTAGGGAGGGAGCGAAGCGAGAACCTCGCTCCCCCACAAAAAGTCCTCCAGCTGCGTTTGCGGCGGGAGGACTTTTTTCATGGGGTCTGCCGCATCGGTTGCGGCACGGGGATCCGCCTTACAGGCTCAGCCCCTTGAGGTATTCACGGAAGTGGGCGCCCACCTGCGGGTGCTCCAGCGCCAGTTCCACCGTGGCTTCGAGGAAGCCTTCCTTGCTGCCGCAGTCGTAGCGCTTGCCTTCGTACTGGAAGGCGTAGACGGCCTCGTGCTGCATCAGGCGGGCGATGCCGTCGGTGAGCTGGATTTCGCCGCCCACGCCGCGCGGCTGGTTGCGGATCTCGTCGAACACGCCGGGGGTGAGGATGTAGCGGCCGGCCACGCCCATGCGCGAGGGCGCCACATCGGCCTTGGGTTTCTCGACGATGCGGTCGATGCGGATCAGCGGGCCCCCGGCGGATTCACCGGCCACGATGCCGTACTTGTGCACCTGGTCCTCGGGCACCTCCTGCACGGCGATGACCGAGCGGCCCTGCTGGCGGAAGGCCGCGGCCATCTGCGCCAGCACGGGCTGGCCGCCCTTGGGGCCGACCATCAAATCGTCGGCCAGCAGCACGGCGAACGGCTCCTTGCCCACCAGGGGCTCGGCGCACAGCACGGCATGGCCCAGGCCCAGCGAGCGCGGCTGGCGCACGAAGGCGCAGTCCATGTCGTCGGGCTGCACCGAGCGCACCAGGCTCAGCAACTCCTGCTTGCCGGCGGCTTCGAGTTCGCTTTCGAGCTCGTAGGCGGTGTCGAAATGGTCCTCGATGGCGCGCTTGCTGCGCCCCGTCACGAAGATCATGTGGCGGATGCCGGCGGCATAGGCCTCTTCCACAGCGTACTGGATCAGCGGCTTGTCCACCACGGGCAGCATCTCCTTGGGCGATGCCTTGGTGGCAGGCAGAAAGCGTGTCCCCAGGCCGGCAACGGGGAAAACGGCTTTGCGGATGGCGGATGCAGCGGTCATGGGGCTCCTTGCAAGAACAATGGTGGAAAAGAAAGAGGGCAGGGCCCGGCGTGGAGCCGGGCATTCTGCCCTCAGTATGGCCGGGTTTTTACCCCAGTCGTGTCAGCTGATCGCGCAATCGGCCCAGCGTGGCGGTGAAGTCGGCGATGCGCTTCTTGGCCTCGTCGATCACCGCGGGCGGGGCCTTGGCCACGAAGGCCTCGTTGCCGAGCTTGGCGTTGGCCTTGGCCAATTCGCCCTCCAGGCGCGCGATTTCCTTGGAGATGCGGGCCTTCTCAGCCGCGACGTCGATCTCCATGTGCAGGCACATGCGCGCCTCGCCCACCACGGCCACGGGTGCCGCCTGTGCGGCGCCGGCCCAGGCGGCCTCGTCGTCGAACACCTTGACCTCGCTGAGCTTGGCCAGCGACTGCAGCACCGGGGCCACGCCGCGCATGAAGTCGGTGTCGCCCACGGTGTACAGCGGCAGGCGCGTCGATGGCGAGACGTTCATCTCGCCACGCAGCGTGCGGCAGGCGTCCACCAGGCCCTTGACGCGCTGCATGTGCGCGATGGCGGCCTCGTCGATCTTGCTCGGCTGGGCCTCGGGGTAGCGGGCGATGCTCACCGAATCACCGGGCAAGCCGGCCACGGGCGCCACCGTCTGCCACAGGGCCTCGGTGATGAACGGGATGATCGGGTGGGCCAGGCGCAGGATGGCTTCGAGCGTGCGGATCAGCGTGCGGCGCGTGGCGCGCTGCTCGGCCTCGGTGCCGGTCTGGATCTGCACCTTGGCGATCTCCAGGTACCAGTCGCAGAACTCGTTCCAGACGAAGTCATAGATCGTGTTGGCCACGTTGTCCAGGCGGAACTCGGCAAAGCCCTTGGCGACTTCGGCCTCGGTCTTCTGCAGCAGCGACGCAATCCAGCGATCCGCCTGGCTGAAGTGCATGTAGCCGTGGGCGGGGCCGCCGGGCTGGCACTCTTCCTTGGTGTGCTCCTTGAGGCCGCAGTCCTGGCCCTCGCAGTTCATCAGCACGAAGCGGCTGGCGTTCCAGAGCTTGTTGCAGAAGTTGCGGTAGCCCTCGCAGCGCTTGCTGTCGAAGTTGATGCTGCGGCCCAGGCTGGCCAGCGCCGCGAAGGTGAAGCGCAGCGCATCGGCACCGTAGGCGGGAATGCCCTCGGGGAATTCCTTTTGCGTGTTCTTGCGCACCGTGGGTGCGGTCTCGGGCTTGCGCAGGCCGGTGGTGCGCTTGTCCAGCAGCGGGTCGAGCGCGATGCCGTCGATCAGGTCCACCGGGTCGAGCACGTTGCCCTCGGACTTGCTCATCTTTTTGCCCTGCGCGTCGCGCACCAGGCCGTGGATGTACACGTGCTTGAACGGCACGCGGCCCGTGAAGTGCGTGGTCATCATGATCATCCGGGCCACCCAGAAGAAGATGATGTCGTAGCCCGTCACCAGCACGCTGCTGGGCAGGTACAGGTTGTAGTCGTCCGTGGGGCCGTCGCCTTGCTCGGGCCAGCCCATGGTGGAGAAGGGCACCAGGGCGGACGAGTACCAGGTGTCCAGCACGTCCTCGTCGCGGCGCAGGTTGGCCGTCCCAGTTAGGCGAGCTGTGTTCGCTTTGGTGTCCTCGCCCGCCGCTCTTTTGGCTGTGATGTACTTTTCTAAAGCCTCTTGCTCGTTGCGGGCCACGATCACATTGCCGTCTTCGTCGTACCAGGCTGGGATCTGGTGGCCCCACCACAGCTGGCGGCTGATGCACCAGTCCTGGATGTTGTTCATCCACTGGTTGTAGGTGTTCACCCAGTTCTCGGGCACGAACTGCACCTCGCCCGTGGCCACCGCGTCGATGGCTTTTTGCGCAATGCTCTTGCCCGTGGGGTCCTGCTCGCTCACCTTGCTCATGGCCACGAACCACTGGTCCGTGAGCATGGGCTCGACCACCTGGCCGGTGCGGGTGCAGATGGGCACCATGAGCTTGTGCTTCTTGGTCTCCACCAGGGCGCCCGAGGCTTCCAGGTCGGCCACGATGGCCTTGCGCGCCACGAAGCGGTCCAGGCCGCGGTACTTTTCAGGGGCGTTGTCGTTGACGGTGGCCTGCAGCGTGAGCACCACGATCATCGGCAACTGGTGGCGCTGGCCCACGGCATAGTCGTTGGGGTCGTGCGCGGGCGTGACCTTGACCACGCCGGTGCCGAACTCCTTGTCCACATAATCGTCGGCAATGATCGGGATCTCGCGGCCCACCAGGGGCAGCACCACGTTCTTGCCGATCAGGTGGGTGTAGCGCGTGTCCTCGGGGTGCACCATCAGCGCCACGTCGCCCAGCATGGTTTCGGGGCGGGTGGTGGCCACGGTGAGGCTGCCGGAACCATCGGCCAGGGGGTAGGCGATGTGCCACAGCGAGCCATCCTTCTCCTCGTTCTCGACTTCCAGGTCGGACACGGCGGACTGCAGCTTGGGGTCCCAGTTCACCAGGCGCTTGCCGCGGTAGATCAGGCCCTGCTCGTAGAGCTTCACGAAGGTGTCGGTCACCACCTTGGAGAGCTTGTCGTCCATGGTGAAGTACTCGCGGCTCCAGTCCACGCTGTCGCCCATGCGGCGCATCTGCGTGGTGATGGTGTTGCCGCTCTTTTCCTTCCACTCCCAGACCTTGGCGACGAAGTTCTTGCGCGCCTCGGGCGGGGTGGGGCCCATGTCGTGGCGGCTGATGCCCTGCTCCTGCAGCTGGCGCTCCACCACGATCTGCGTGGCGATGCCGGCGTGGTCGGTGCCGGGCACCCAGGCCGTGTTGAAGCCGCGCATGCGGTGGTAGCGCGTGAGGCTGTCCATGATCGTCTGGTTGAACGCATGGCCCATGTGCAGCGTGCCCGTCACATTGGGTGGCGGCAGCTGGATGGAGAAGGCCGGCTCGCCCGCCTGCGCCGTGCCGGTGCCCCGAAAGCCCGCTACACCGTAGCCACGGCGTTCCCATTCGGGCCCCCAGTGGGCCTCGAGGGCAGCGGGTTCAAAGGACTTGGAAAGGCTGTCGAGGCCGGTTTGTTGCAGGGGCGAGCTCATGGGTGGGGCTGGTGGTGGAGGCTGCCCGGTCGGGCCGCCTTCCGCTTTCGAGAGGGTGGACCGGCCATTTTAAGGCAGCGGCAAGGGCCGTCCGGCAGGCGCCCGCGCAGGCAGCCGACGGGCGGGTTTTGGCGGGTGTTCGCCTTTCAGCCGGGCCTTGCCGCCACTTATCCAATTGTTACCTTGTGCGACTGGCAGAAAGCAGGTGTTTATTGATAATCCGGCGCGAAGGGGTGGGGAAGTGGCGCGCTGCGGGCGTGCCTGGCCCCCTTTTTTGCTTCGCCGGATCCCACAAAACCATTCCAACTGTCCGCTCCCGTATGAACATCTCCTCCGCCCTGCGCCTGGGCCTGGCCAAGGTCTTTGCCTATTCGCTGCTGTCGCTGTTCCTGATCCCGCTGGCCGCCTACCTGTTCACCGGCTACGCGCAGCGCGACGAGGACACGCAGTTCATCACCCGCATCGGCCAGCGCATCGACGCCGAAAAAGGCATGCCGGCGGCCGAAAAGCAGGCCCGCAAGGACTTCTACCGTGCCAACCCGCCGTCCCGGGTGTGCAGCAACCCCGCGGCCGAGGTGCAGGAGTACCGCGAGGCGGTGTGCGAGCGGTACGGCGAGCTGTGGCAGTTCAACCTGGTGCGCAAGGCCTCGCTGTGGACCCTGGTCGCCGGCGTGGTGCTGCTGGCGGCGGTGCTGGGCCTGGGGGCGCTGGCCTTCGTGGACCGCAAGATGCAGTACACCAGCTTCGTCACCGGCTGGCACCTGACCACCTGGTCCAGCGCGGCCTCGCTGGTGGTGCAGGGGGCGCTGGCGGTGTGGCTGTCGTTCTGGCTCACCGCCTTCTTCTTCCAGAAATACTCGCCCAAGCTCATCATCTTCGTGGGCATCGCGGTGGCCATCGGCGTGCTCATGGCGATCAAGAGCATCTTCACGCGGGTGCAGCTGCACAACGGCGTGGACGGCGAACTCGTGGCCGAGGCCGATGCGCCCATCCTGTGGAAGCGCATCCGCCACATGGCAGAGCGCTTGAAGACCGAGCCGCCCAAACACATCGTGGCCGGCATCGACGCCAATTTTTTCGTGACCGAGGCGCCGCTCACCGTGGGCAACCGGCAGCTCACCGGGCGCACCCTGTTCGTGAGCATCCCCCTGCTGCGCCTGCTGGACCAGCAGGAGGCCGATGCCGTCCTGGGCCACGAACTGGCCCACCTGCGCGGCGGCGACACGAAGAGCAGCGCCCTGCTCGGCCCCAAGATCAGCCAGTACGACCACTACCGCCATGCCATGCGCACGGGCGGCCTCTCGGCCGTGGTCTCGCCGCTGCTGGACATGTACCGCATGATCTTCGAGGTCGCGCTGGCGCGCGAGAGCCGCGAGCGCGAGTTCAAGGCCGACCGCATTGCCGCCCGGCTGATCTCGCCCAACGCCATCGCGCAGTCGCTGGTGAAGATCGCGGCCTATGCGCAGTACCGCTCCAAGATCGAGCACGAGCTGTTCGGCCAGAACCGCCGGCACGATGCCGCACTGGGCATTGCGAGCTACGTGGCCCAGGGCCTGCCGCCCTATGCCGCGTCCACCGATTTCCTGTCGGAGATGAAGACGGCCAACGTGCCGCACCCGTTCGACTCGCACCCGGCCATGACCGAGCGCATGCGCGCCGTGGGCGTGAACCTGCCCGAGAGCGCCTACGGCGCCATCGTCGTGCGCCAGCCCGCCAGCACCTGGGCGCAGCAGATCCTCACCGCCGATGCCATCGAGCAGCGCATGTGGGGCGCCTACGAGCAGGCCTTTGCCGCCGACCACGAGCGCAGCCTGGCCTACCGCTACGAGCCCGCCACCGACGAAGAGCGCGCGCTGGTGCTGCAGTACTTTCCGCCCGTGGTGTTCGCCTTGAAGGGCAGCGACACGGTCACGGTGAGCATCGACGGCATCAGCACCTCGGCCGACGGCACCACCATGTTCTGGGATGCCGTGAAGGCGCTGGAATTCAAGGAAAGCAGCTTTGGCAACGCGCTGGTCGTGACCCACCCCGAGAAAAATGCCCTGGGCCTGGGCGCCAAGACCAGCAAGATCAAGCTGGCCGGCCTGAAGAAGGAAAAGGACGACTTCAACGCCACCGTGGGCCACTACTGGCAGCGCCACCAGATCATGCGCGCGCACCAGACCGAGGGTTGAGCCGGAGCGAACCAGAGCCCGCCAGGGCGAAGGGGCGGGGCGCCGCGCCCTGCACAGCACGGCCACGGCACAGGGTATCCACCCATGGCCGCCCCACCGGCACGGCGCAGCATCGTGCTGCCCGCCACGGCATATGCATATACCCAGGAAATCCCTGACGTTCCACGTTCACGGAATGCGTGATGCGAGTGAACTTGTGCAGTGTGCCACGCTCTATCCCTGCATGGGCAGGCCCTGAAAAAAGCGTTGCGCACCTACACGAATTCCCTGTTCAAAGGCAGGCCGTGGTGCTACAAAGGACCGGAGCCGTTAGCGATTACTACTGCAACACCGTGGCACCACCGAGCACGCCGGGGGCCACCACAGGAGGTCGTATGGATGCCATCAGCAGTTTCGCCTCGCGTTACGCCCGTAGCCGCGAAGAGGAAATGTCGATCGACGAATACCTCGCGGAATGCAAGCGCGATCCCATGGTCTATGCCACGGCCGCTCAGCGCATGCTGGCCGCCATCGGCGACCCCGAGATGGTGGACACGCGCAACGACCCGCGCCTGTCGCGCATCTTCGCCAACAAGGTGATCAAGCGCTACCCCGCGTTCGCCGAGTTCTACGGCATGGAGGATGCGATCGAGCAGGTGGTGAGCTTCTTCCGCCATGCCGCGCAGGGGCTGGAGGAGCGCAAGCAGATCCTCTACCTGCTGGGACCTGTGGGCGGTGGCAAGAGCTCGATCGCCGAGCGGCTGAAATACCTGATGCAGAAGGTGCCGTTCTACGTGCTCAAGGGCTCGCCCGTGAACGAGTCGCCGCTCGGCCTGTTCGACGCGGTGGAGGACGGTGCGGTGCTCGAAGAGCAGTTCGGCGTTCCCCGGCGCTACCTGCAGCGCGTGCTCTCGCCCTGGGCGGTCAAGCGGCTCGAGGAGTTCGGTGGCGACATCCGCCAGTTCCGCGTGGTCAAGCGCTACCCCAGCATCTTGAAGCAGGTGGGCGTTGCCAAGACCGAGCCCGGCGACGAGAACAACCAGGACATCTCCAGCCTGGTGGGCAAGGTCGATATCCGCAAGCTCGAAACCTTTGCCCAGGACGACACCGACGCCTACAGCTACAGCGGTGGCCTGTGCCTGGCCAACCAGGGGCTGCTCGAATTCGTGGAAATGTTCAAGGCGCCCATCAAGGTGCTGCACCCGCTGCTCACCGCCACGCAGGAGGGCAACTACAAGGGCACGGAAGGCTTCGGTGCCATCCCGTTCGATGGCGTGGTGCTGGCCCACAGCAACGAGAGCGAGTGGAAGGCCTTTCGCAACAACAAGAACAACGAAGCCTTCCTGGACCGCATCTACATCGTCAAGGTGCCGTACTGCCTGCGCGTGAGCGAGGAGATCCGCATCTACGACAAGTTGATCCGCGAGTCCTCGCTGGGCAATGCCGTGTGCGCGCCGGGCACGCTCAAGATGATGTCGCAGTTCGCCATCCTGACGCGCCTGAAGGAGCCTGAGAACTCCAGCATCTTCAGCAAGATGCAGGTGTACGACGGCGAGAGCCTCAAGGACACCGACCCGCGCGCCAAGAGCTACCAGGAGTACCGCGACTACGGCGGCGTGGACGAGGGCATGACCGGCATCTCCACGCGCTTTGCGTTCAAGATCCTGTCCAAGGTGTTCAACTTCGACAGCGCCGAGGTCGCCGCCAACCCGGTGCACCTGATGTATGTGCTGGAGCAGCAGATCGAGCGCGAGCAGTTCGCCGCCGAGCTGGAGACCAAGTACACCAGCTACATCAAGGAGTTCCTCTCGCCGCGCTATGCCGAATTCATCGGCAAGGAGATCCAGACGGCCTACCTGGAGAGCTACAGCGAGTACGGCCAGAACATCTTCGACCGCTACGTCACCTACGCCGACTACTGGATCCAGGACAACGAGTACCGCGACACCGACACCGGCGAGGTGTTCGACCGCGGCGCGCTCAACGCCGAGCTCGAGAAGATCGAGAAGCCCGCAGGCATTGCCAACCCCAAGGACTTCCGCAACGAGATCGTCAACTTCGTGCTGCGCGCGCGCGCCAACAACCAGGGCAACAACCCGAGCTGGACCAGCTACGAGAAGCTGCGCCTGGTGATCGAGAAGAAGATGTTCTCCAACACCGAAGAGCTGCTGCCGGTCATCAGCTTCAACGCCAAGGGCAGCGCCGAGGAGGCGCGCAAGCACGAGGACTTCGTCACCCGCATGGTGGAAAAGGGCTACACGCCCAAGCAGGTGCGGCTGCTGTGCGAATGGTACCTGCGCGTGCGCAAGAGCAGCTAGCGCCACCGCAGACAGACAAGCGCTTGAAGGTTTTGCCAGTGCATCCCACCGGGGCGCTGGCCCATGATGGGGGGCAAGGGATGGCATTGCAAATCATCGACCGCAGGCTCGCCGGCAAGAACAAATCGGTGGGCAACCGCGAACGCTTCGTGCGCCGCTTCAAGGAGCAGATCGCAGAGGGCGTGCGCCGGGCTGTGTCGCAGCGCGACATCCGCAACATCGAGCAGGCCGAGAACATCACCATTCCGAAGAAGGACATCGGCGAGCCCGCGTTCCACCATGGCCGGGGCGGCATCCACGACCGGGTGCACCCGGGCAACGCCGAGCATGTGCGCGGCGACCGCATCCAGCGGCCCCAGGGCGGCGGGGGCGGCGGGGGCGGTTCGCAGGCCAGCGACAGCGGGGAAGGGGAGGACGATTTCACCTTCACCCTGACCAAGGAAGAGTTCATGCAGCTCTTCTTCGAGGACCTGGCACTGCCCAACCTGCTGCGCACGCACATCGGCGAGACCCCCAAGTACAAGCCGCGCCGCGCCGGCTACAGCCAGAACGGCATTCCCAACAACCTGGCGGTGCTGCGCACCATGCGCGGGGCGCTGGGCCGGCGCATCGCCCTGGGCCAGTCGGCGCACCGCGAGCTGGCGGCGCTGCAGCTGCAGCTCGAGGCCCTGGTGGACGCCGGCGGCGGCAGCGGCGACGAGGCAGGTGCGCTGCGGCTGCGCATCGACGAGCTCAAGGCGCGCACCGGCCGCATCCCCTACCTGGACCCCATCGACCTGCGCTTTCGGGCCCGGGTGCAGGTGCCCGTGCCCAACAGCCAGGCGGTGATGTTCTGCCTGATGGACGTCTCGGGCTCCATGGACCAGGCGCGCAAGGACCTGGCCAAGCGCTTCTTCATCCTGCTGTACCTGTTCCTCACGCGGCACTACGAGAAGATCGACATCGTCTTCATCCGCCACCACACCCAGGCGGCCGAGGTCAACGAGGAGCAGTTCTTCCACTCCACCGAGAGCGGGGGCACGGTGGTCAGCAGCGCGCTGGTGCTGCTCGACCAGATCATCCGCGCGCGCTACCCCGCAGGGGACTGGAACATCTACGTGGCCCAGGCCAGCGATGGCGACAACTTCACCAACGACAGCGGCAACTGCCGCAACCTGCTGGTGGACCGCATCCTGCCGCTGGCGCGCTACTTTGCCTACGTGCAGGTGGCCCAGGAAGAGCAGAACCTGTGGGAGGAGTACAGCCAGCTGGTGCCGCTGTTCCCCCACTTCGCCATGCGCAAGGTGTCCGAGCAGGGGGATATCTACCCCGTGTTCCGCGACCTCTTCAAGAAGGAGGGGGTGCAGGTATGAACCACTCCATGGCCCAATACCCGGTGCTGGAACGCCGCATGCGCGACAACCCGTGGAAGACTGCCATCGTCGGCGAGCGCCGCCACCGCACCGTGCCCGAGCAGCCCCTGCCTGCCGGGGCACGGCCCGCGCAGCCCCTGCCCGATCCCAGCGACTGGACCTTCGAGCTGATCGATCGCTACCACGCGGCCATCGCCGCCACCGCCGAGCGCTTCGGCCTCGATACCTACCCCAACCAGCTCGAGGTCATCACCGCCGAGCAGATGATGGACGCCTATTCCAGCGTGGGCATGCCGGTGAACTACCGCCACTGGAGCTACGGCAAGGAGTTCCTGGCCACGGAGCGGCGCTACCGGCGCGGCCACATGGGCCTGGCCTACGAGATCGTCATCAACTCCAACCCCTGCATCAGCTACCTGATGGAGGAGAACACCACCGCCATGCAGGCGCTGGTGATCGCCCATGCCGCCTACGGGCACAACAGCTTCTTCAAGGGCAACTACCTGTTCCGCATGTGGACGGATGCCTCCTCCATCATCGACTACCTGGTGTATGCCAAGGACTACGTGGCCCAGTGCGAGGAGCGCTACGGCTTCGACGAGGTGGAGCGGCTCATGGACTCCTGCCACGCGCTGGCCAACTTCGGCGTGGACCGCTACCGCCGCCCGTCCAAGAAGAACCTGGCGCGCGAGCGCCAGGAGCGCGAACAGCGCGAGTCCTATGCCCAGCAGCAGGTCAACGAGCTGTGGCGCACCCTGCCCACGCGCCCCGGCAAGGACGGTGCGGCGCAGGAGAGCAACCGCTTTCCGAAGGAGCCGCAGGAGAACATCCTGTACTTCATCGAGAAGAACGCGCCGCTGCTGGAGCCCTGGCAGCGCGAGATCGTGCGCATCGTGCGCAAGATCGCGCAGTACTTCTACCCCCAGCGCCAGAGCCAGGTCATGAACGAGGGCTGGGCCACCTTCTGGCACTACACACTGCTGAGCACGCTCTACGACGAGGGCTACCTGAGCGACGGGGTGATGGTCGAGTGGCTGGGCTCGCACACCAACGTGATCTTCCAGCCCCCCGTGGGGCACCGCGCCTACAGCGGCATCAACCCCTACGCGCTGGGTTTTGCCATGTACCGCGACATCCAGCGCATCTGCCAGAACCCCACGCCCGAAGACAAGCGCTGGTTCCCCGACATCGCGGGCGCCCCCTGGCTGCCCACGCTCGACCATGCCATGCGCAACTTCAAGGACGAGAGCTTCGTCGGCCAGTACCTGAGCCCGCACCTGATGCGCGAGATGCGCCTGTTCGCCCTGCACGACGACGCCCGCGTGAACGAGCTGGTGGTCAGCGAGATCCACGACGAGAACGGCTACCGCAACCTGCGCCAGATGCTGTCGCAGCAGTACGACCTGGGCACGCGCGAGCCCAACATCCAGGTGTGGAACGTGAACCTGCGCGGCGACCGCAGCCTGACCCTGCGCCACACCCAGTACCAGGGGCGCCCGCTGGGCGAGGACACGCAGGAGGTGCTGCGGCACGTGGCGCGCCTGTGGGGCTTCGGCGTGCAGATTGAGAGCGTGGACGCCTACGGCAACCACCCGATGCTGCTGCACTCGGTGCCTGCACCCACCGAATGAGCGCGCACTAGGCGGCCAACTCCTCGTACCCAAACATGGACTTGGCCTCCAGGTACTCCTCGAAGCCCATGCGCCCCCATTCGCGGCCGTTGCCCGACTGCCGGTAGCCGCCGAACGGCGCCGCGTGGTCGGCCCGGGCCCCGTTGATATGCACCATGCCGGCACGCAGGCGCCGGGCGATGCGGCGGGCATGGTCCAGGTCGGGCGCGCTCACACCCGCCGACAGGCCGTAGACCGTGTCGTTGGCGATCGCGATGGCCTCTTCCTCGCTGCCATAGGGCAGGATGCAAAGCACCGGGCCGAAGATTTCCTCGCGCGCGATGGCCAGGGTGTTGCGCACGTTGGCAAACACCGTGGGCTGCACGAAATAGCCTTGCTCCAGGCCTGGGGGCCGCTCCAGCCCGCCGGTGGCGAGCTGTGCGCCTTCGTGCAGGCCGGTGGCGATGCATTCGCGCACCTTGCCGTACTGCACGGCGTTGGCCACCGGGCCGAGCGTGGTGGCCGCGTCGCGCGGATCGCCCATGCGCAGCGACTGCGCCACGTCCACCGCGATGGCCGTGGCGGCATCGTGCAGGTGCGCGGGCACCAACAGGCGCGTGGGCGCATTGCACGACTGGCCGCTGTTGCGAAAGCACTGCAGCGCCGCCTGGCGGATCGTGGCCGGCAGGTCGACGCCGTCCACCACGATGTGGGGCGACTTGCCACCCAGTTCCTGCGCCACGCGCTTGACGGTGTCGGCCGCCGCCTTGGCCACGGCCACGCCGGCCCGCGTGGAGCCGGTGAAGGAAACCATGTCGATGTCGGCATGCGCCGCCATGGCCGCGCCCACGCCCGGCCCGTCGCCGTTCACCAGGTTGAACACGCCCGGCGGCACCCCCGCCGCGTGCAGCACCTGCGCGAACAGCAGGGCCGACAGCGGTGCCGTCTCGCTGGGCTTGAGCACCACGGTGCAGCCCGCGGCCAGCGCGGGCGCCACCTTGCAGGCGATCTGGTTCATGGGCCAGTTCCAGGGCGTGATCAGGCCGCACACGCCGATCGGCTCGCGCGCCACGCGGGTGCGGTTCACCACCTCGTCGAAGGCATAGCCCGCCAGCACCCGGGCCGCCTGCTTCAGGTGCGACAGGCCCGCCACCGCATGCGCCTGGCGGGCCAGCGTGATGGGGGCCCCCATCTCCAGCGAGATGGCCATGGCGATCTCGTCCATGCGGCTTTCGTAGGCGGCGATCACGGCGTGCAGCACGGCCAGGCGCTGCTCCCGGCCCTGGGCGGCCCAGGCCGGGAAGGCGCGGCGCGCGGCAACCACCGCATGGTCGAGGTCGCGTGCATCGCCCAGCGCGATGCGCGCCACGGGCTGTTCGGTGCTGGGGTCGATGACGTCCTGCGTGCGCGTGCCCAGGGCGGGTACCCAGGCGCCATCGATGTAGAAGTTGCGGTGTTCCTGCATGGTGCTCAGGCGATGGTCTGAAGCGCCGCGCGGATGCTGTTCGCCACCTCGTGGATCTGTGCCTCGCTGATCACCAGCGGGGGCGAAAGCACCAGCGTATCGCCCGAGTTGCGGATCAGCACGCCGGCCTCGAAGCAGGCCGCATGCACGGCATTGCCGCGTGCACCGGCGGCGCCAGCGCGCGGCGCCAGGTCCACGGCACCCAGGAGGCCGATGTTGCGCACGTCCACCACGTGCGGCGCATCGCGCAGGGCGTGCAGCGCGGCCTCCCACACCGGGGCGATGGCCTGCACGCGCGCGTCCAGACCCAGTTCCTCGTGCACGTCCAGCGTGGCCAGGCCGGCCGCGCAGGCCAGCGGATGGGCCGAGTAGGTGTAGCCGTGGAACAGCTCGATCATGCTGGCCGAGCCCTGCATGAAGGCCTCGTAGACCGCATTGCCCGCGACCACGCCGCCCATGGGCACGGCACCGTTGGTCATGCCTTTGGCGCAGCAGATCAGGTCCGGCGTGACGCCGAAGGCCTGGGCACCGAAGGCGGCGCCCACGCGCGCAAAGCCGGTGATGACCTCGTCGAAGATCAACAGGATGCCGTGCTGCGTGCACAGCTCGCGCAGGCGCTGCAGGTAGCCCACGGGCGGCGGGTACACGCCGCCCGAGCCGGTCACGGGCTCGACGATCACGGCCGCGATGGTGGCCGGGTCGTGCACCAGGAACAACTGCTCCAGCGCATTCGCGTAGTGCGCGCCCGTGGGCGGCTGGCCGCGCGAGAAGCGCGCGTCCGCGTCGTAGGGCAGGGGCAGGTGGGCGGTGTCGGGCAGCAGCGGGCCGAAGTCGCGCTTGTGGCGCCCGATGCCGGCCACCGACAGGCCGCCGAAGCCCATGCCGTGGTAGCCCTTGGCGCGGCCCACCAGCAGGGTGCGGCGCGCATCGCCGCGCGCCTGGTGGTAGGCGCGCGCGATCTTGAGCGCCGTGTCCACCGCCTCGGAGCCCGAGTTGGTGAAGAACACATGGTCCATGCCATCGGGTGCCAGGTCGGCGATGCGCCGGGCCAGCGTGAAGGCGGCCGGGTGGCTCATCTTGAACGACGAGACGAAGTCCATGCGGCCCGCGGCCTCGCGGATCGCCTCGGTGATGCGCGGCTGGCCGTGGCCGGCGTTGCAGCACCACAGGCCGGCCATGGCGTCGAGCACCTGGCGGCCATCGTCGGTGGTGTAGTGCATGCCCTGGGCGGCGGTGAACAGCATGGGCTGCTGCTGGAACTGGCGCTGGGCGGTGAAAGGGAGCCAGAAGGCGGTGTCGTTGGGGGCGCTGGGGTGGGGGGCGGAGGTCATGGGGCTTTCGGTGAGGGCTGCAATTTCCGTCATTATGTTTTTTGTTTAAACAAAAATCAATGCGGGTGGGTTGCAATAACTGACGCGATCCAGCCCAGTGCCCCCGCGCAAGGGCCGCCCCGCCGCAAAGGCGGCGTTTCCAACCTGGGGAGGCGTCCCCCTCAGGGGGGGGAGGCGCGAAGCGCCTCAGGGGGAGTCAATTTAGGAGGTCGCAAACGGCTGGCCACGTCCAGATGGCGCAGCATCAGCAAGGCAGCCAGTTCCTGGTCGCCCGCCTGCATGCGGTCCAGCATCTCCAGGTGCTCGCGGCAGTTCACCTCCATGCGCTCGCGGCCGTATTTCCAGTCGTAGTTGGACAGGCGGCGCAGGCGGTTCTGGCGCTGGATGTCCATGTGGAAGAAACGGTTGCCCGAGGCGGCCGCCACGCCCTCGTGGAAGGCCGCATTCATCTCGAAGAAGGCGATGCTCGACGACTCCTCCGACAGCGTGCGCAGAAACGCCTCGTGCTGCTGGCGCATGTCCTGCGCCCAGGCGGCAGGCAAGGCAAATCCGGGCTCGCGGATGGCCGCGGGCTCGATCACCATGCGGTAGCGGTAGCTCTCGTGGCGCACGCTGGCGTCCCAGGCGCCCGTGGCAAAGCGCCAGCCGTAGCCAAGCTTGGGCTCGATGGCGCCGAGGTCGGCCAGGCGCTCCAGCGCATTGCGGATGGCCGGGCGGCCCAGGTCGTAGGCTTCCATCAGCTCCTTCTCGGAGACGTATTCGCCCAGGTTGCCATGCTGGCGGTCGTAGGCGATGCGCCTGAGCAGTTCGTCGCTGCCGTCGGCCGCCTCGCGGGCGGGCGCGGGCAGGGGCGGTACCTGCAGCAGTTCCACCCCGCGGTGCGGCTTGCGCTCGGCAAAGCCCTGCTGCGCGAGGTGGTCAAGCGCGGCGCGCACCGGCGTGCGCGAGACGCCCAGGCGCTCGGCGAGCTGGTTTTCATTGAGGCGCGCACCGGCTGCCAGGCCGTCCTCGTGGATGAGGCGGCTGATGCGGTCGGCCAGCTCCAGATGCAGGGGGGTAGAAACCATAGCTTGAAACAGTTGATGTTTTTTATTCTACAAAATACAATTCAATCCATCGATCGATGATCGCTCACTCCACCCATCGCCATGGACCAGACTTTCCCTTGGGGCGCCCAGCAGCCCATTCCTTCCTGCCCGCTGATCGAGGTCCGCGGTGCACCGCGCGAGCGTGGCCGCCAGTATGGCGAACAGGCCAAGGCGCGCATCCTGCGCGGCATCGAACATTACTCCACCCAGCTGGAGGGCAGCCAACTCGGCTGGCCCGAGATCGGCACGCTGGTGAAGACCTTCGAGCCGACCATCGAGGCCTTCGATGCCGCCTACCTGGATGAGATGCGTGGCATCGCCGAGGGGGCCGGCGTGTCGTACGAGGCCGTGGTGATGCTCAATGCGCGCACCGAGATCCTCAAGCTCGCCGACCGCCGCCGCAAGGGCCAGCCCGCGCAGATCGACCCCGATGGCTGCACCGGCGTGGTGGCCATGCCCGAAGCCACGGCCTCAGGCCGCGTGATCCATGCCCAGAACTGGGATTGGAAGGCCGAGTGCGCCGAAACCGCCGTGGTGCTGCGTGTGCTGCGCGACGATGGCCCGGATATCCTGACCTTCACCGAAGCCGGGGGGCTGGCCCGCTCGGGCATGAATTCTGCGGGCATCTCCATCACCGCCAACTATCTGGAGTCCGACCGTGACTACCGCCAGCTCGGCGTGCCGCTGGCCCTGCTGCGCCGCAAGGCGCTGGAGCAGGTGCAGCTGGCCCTGGCCATGCGCATCGTCTACTGCACGCCCAAGTCGGCGTCCAACAACGTGATGGTCTCGCACGCCACCGGCGTGGCCATCGACTTCGAGTGCGCGCCCGACGAGACCTTCCAGATCCACCCGGAGCGCGGTGTCATCGTGCATGCCAACCACTTCCAGAGCCCGATCGCGCTGGCCAAGGTCAAGGACATGGGCATCGTGAACACGCCCGACTCGCTCTACCGCGACCTGCGCGTGCGCGCGCTGGTCGAGCCGCACATCGGTGCGCTTACGCGCGAGCACATCAAAGCCGCGCTGTTCGACGACTTCCAGTCGCCCTGGTCGGTGTGCCGCCCGCCGCGCCCCAACTCCAGCAGCAACCTCTCGGCCACCGTGGCCATGGTGGTGATGGAGCCGGCCCTGGGCGAGATGGAGGTGGCCATGCTGCCCGCGCTCAGCCGCAGTTTCCAGGCCTACCGCCTGGACCTGGAGCGCCAGCTGGCGCTGGCCTGAGCGCGCCCGCCGCCCCTCCGCTCGCCTGCCCCCCGAAGAAAGGACCCCGAGATGACTACTGCCCCCTCGCGCTGGCTGTCCAGAGGCCTGGCCCTGCTCGCCGGCTTGTGCACGTTCGGCCTGGCCCAGGCCCAGCCGCAGGCCGATACCCTGCGCATCCGCCTGAATGCCGACATCCGCTCCACCGACCCCGGCGTCAACCGCGACAACAACACCGACGCGGTGATGATGCACGTGCTCGAAGGCCTGGTGGCCTACCGCGAGGACGCCTCCGTGGCGCCGCTGCTGGCCCAGTCGGTCAGCACCTCGGCTGACGGCAAGACCTACACCTTCAAGCTGCGCCAGGGCGTGAAATTCCACAACGGCGCGCCGCTCACGGCCGATGACGTGCTCTTCGCCTGGAACCGCTACATGGTCCCGGCCAACAACTGGCGCTGCCTGGCCGAGTTCGACGGGCGCGGCCTGGCCAAGGTGCTCAAGGTGGAGGTGCCCGATGCCGGCACCGTGGTCTACACGCTGGACAAGCCCTCGGCCCTGTTCCTGGCGACGCTGGCGCGCGTGGACTGCGGCGGCACCGGCATCTACCACCGCAGCTCGCTCGAGGCCGACGGCAAGTGGCGCGAGCCCGTGGCCACCGGGCCCTACAAGCTCGGGGAGTGGAAGCGCGGCCAGTACATCGAGCTCTTGCGCAACGACGGCTATGCGGCGCTGCCCGGCCCGCGCGACGGCAACACCGGCGCCAAGATCGCCGAGACGCCCAAGGTGCGCTTCATCATCATCCCCGATGCCTCGGCCGCCAAGGCCGCGCTGTTCTCGGGCGGCATCGACCTGAACTACGACATCAACGACGAGGACATGGCCGAGTACAAGGGCCGCAAGGACGTGCTGATGGAAACCCAGGCCACCATGAACGTGCAGGGCCTGCTGTTCCAGACGCGCGACCCGCTGCTCAAGGATGCGCGCATCCGCCGCGCCATCGCGCTCGCGCTCGACATGCCCGAGCTGGTGGCCGCCGTCACCTCGGGCAATGCCCCGCCCAGCCGCTCGGTCGTGCCCACGCCCAGCGCCTTCTACAAGAAGCCGCAGGCCGCCGTGCCGCCGCGCAACCTGGCGCTGGCCAAAAAGCTGCTGGCCGAGGCCGGCTACAAGGGCGAGCCCATCAAGATCCTGGCCACCAAGCGCTACAACAGCGTGTTCAACATCGCCGTGCTGACCCAGGCCATGGTGCAGGAGGCGGGCATCAAGGCCGAGGTCGAGGTGCTCGACTGGGCCACGCTGCTCGACCGCTACACCAAGGGCAGCTACCAGGCCATGGCCTTCACCTTCTCGGCCCGGCTCGACCCGGCCCTGTCGTACGAGATGGTGACCGGCCCCAAGGACAAGCAGCCGCGCAAGGTGTGGGACGAACCCCTGGCGCACGAACTGCTGGCCAAGAGCATGGAAACCAGCGACGTGGCCCAGCGCCAGGCCTTGTTCGACAGGCTCGAAGCCCGCATGCGCGAGGATGTGCCGGCGATCTTCATGTACTCGGCCGTGAACACCAGTGCCGCCCGCTCCTACGCCAAGGGCTACAAGGGCTGGGCGCTGGGTACGCCGCGGGCCTGGGGCGTGGCGCTGCGCGCCCCGTGAAGCCGATGGCCTGCTGACCGGATTCACACACCATGGGTTCCTCCTTCCCCGCCTATGTCGGCCGGCGCCTGCTGTGGACGCTGCCGACCCTGTTTCTCGTGAGCCTGATGGTCTTCGTGCTCATGCGCCTGGTGCCGGGCGATCCGGCGCTGCTCATCCTCGGTGACAGCGCCACGCCCGAGCAACTGGCCGACCTGCATGCCCAGTTCGGGCTCGACCGGCCGATCCCCGTGCAGTTCACGCTGTGGCTCGGCAAGATGCTGCAGGGCGACCTGGGCCACTCCATCACCAGCGGTGAGGCCGTGCTGCCGCTGCTGCTCGAGCGCTTCCAGGTAAGTGCCGCCATCGTGCTCGTGGCCGTGGCCCTGGCCGCGCTGCTGGCCGTGCCCGCCGGCCTGCTGGCCGCGTGGAAGCAGAACAGCGTGCTCGACACCATGGTGGTGGCCGCCGCCACGTTCTTCCTGTCCATTCCGAGCTTCTGGCTGGGCCTGCTCCTGCTGCTGTTCGTGGGCCTCAAGCTCGGCCTGGTGCCGGTGGTGGGCTACGTGCCCTTCAGCGAGGACTGGCGCTCGGCGCTGTCCTTCCTGGTGCTGCCGACCATCACGCTGGCGCTGATCGAGCTCGGCATCCTGACCCGCATGGCGCGTGCCAGCGCCGTGGAGGTGCTGCGCCTGGAGTACGTGACGCATGCGCGCGCCAAGGGCCTGTCGGAGCGGCGCGTGCTGCTGCGCCATGTGCTGCCCAATGCGTTTGCGCCCACCTGGACCATGATCGGCCTGGTGCTCGGCAACCTGCTGGGCGGCATCGCGGTGCTGGAGACGGTGTTCACCCTGCCCGGCCTGGGCCGTCTGCTGGTGGACGCGATCTTTGCGCGCGACTACCCCGTGGTGCAGGGCTGCCTGCTGTTCACGGCCGCCATCTACGTGCTCGTCAACCTCGTGGTGGACCTGTGCTATCCCCTGTTCGATCCCCGGGTGTCCGCGTCATGATGATGATCAAGCGCTTGATGAAACGTCTGCGTACCAATGCCCTGGTCGGGGGCCTGCTGGTGGCCCTGGTGGGCGCCATGGCCCTGCTGTCGGTGTTCTGGACCCCCTACAACCCCATGGGCGTGGCGCTGCGCCAGCGGCTGCAGCCGCCCTCGGGCACCTACCTGCTGGGCACCGACGAATTCGGCCGCGACATCCTCTCGCGCCTGATGGCCGGGGCCGGCACCAGCCTGGTGGTGGCCGCACTCACCGTGGCGCTGGCGCTGGTGCTGGGCGTGGTGATCGGCCTGGTGGCCGGCTACTTCCGCGGCTGGCTGGACCGGGTGCTGATGGTCTTCAACGATGCCATGCTGGCCTTCCCCGGCATCCTGCTGGCCCTGGGCGTGATGGTCATCGTGGGCGCCAACCAGTGGGGCATCATCGTCGCGCTGGGCCTGGCCTATGCGCCCACGGCGGTGCGCGTGGTGCGCGGTTCGGTGCTGTCGCTGCGCGAGAAGGAGTACATCGAGGCCTCCGAGGTCATCGGCAACTCCGGCCTGCGCACGGTGTTCGCGCACATCCTGCCCAACTGCGTGGCGCCCCTGGTGGTGCTGGCCACGTCGATGTTCGGCTGGGTCATCCTGGCCGAGAGCGCGCTGAGCTTCCTGGGCCTGGGCGTGCCGCCGCCCGCGCCCACCTGGGGCAACATGCTGGCCTCGGGCCGGCCCTACATCGAGACCGCCGCCTGGCTGGGCATTGCGCCCGGTGCCTGCATCGCGCTCACGCTGCTCGGCGTGAACCTGCTGGGCGATGCGCTGCGCGACTGGCTCGACCCGCGCATGGAGCACCGCTGATGCGGCCATCGTCCTACCCCTTGGCGGAAAGAACCGACATGACGACCGAGAAGAACCCGTTGCCGCTCTTGTCCGTGCGTGAGCTCACGGTGCACGGCCCCCACGCCCGTCCGCTGCTGGACGCCGTCTCCTTCGACGTGCCCGCCGGTGGCGTGGTGGCCCTGGTGGGCGAGTCGGGCAGCGGCAAGACCATGGCCGGGCGTGCCGTGATGGGCCTGCTGCCGCCCCAGGTGCGCCAGAGCGGCGGCAGCGTGCTGCTGCAGGGCCGCGACGTGGGCACGCTGTCGGCGCAGTCGCTGCGCGCTTTGTGCGGCTGCGACGTGGGCATGGTGTTCCAGGAGCCCATGGTCTCGCTCAACCCCGCGATGACCATTGCCGAGCAGCTTTTCGAGGGCCTGCGCCTGCACGAGAAGGTGAGCACGGCCCAGGCGCGCGAGCGCGCCATCGCCATGCTGCGCCGCGTGCAGATCGCCGACCCCGAGCGCTGCCTGGCCGCCTACCCGCACCAGTTCTCGGGCGGCATGCGCCAGCGCATCATGCTGGCCTCGGTCATGCTGCTCAAGCCGCGCCTGTTGATCGCCGACGAGCCCACCACGGCGCTCGATTCGCTGAGCCAGCGCGAGGTGATGGAGATCATGGCCGAGCTCACGCGCACCGAGGGCACGGCGGTGCTGCTGATCACGCACGACCTGGGGCTGGTGGCGCGCTACGCGCAGTCGGTGGTGGTGCTCGAAAAGGGCCGGCTGGTCGAGGCCGGCGCGGTGCGCAGTGTGCTTACTGCGCCGCGCCAGGCCTATACCCGAAGCCTCATCGAGGCACTGCCCCAGCGCAGCGCCCAGCGCCCGGCGCGCCCCGTGCAGGCGCCGCTGATCGAGGCCCGGGACGTGCATGTGAGCTTTCCGGGCGCGCGCCAGGGTTGGCTGTCCAAGGCCGCGCCCAAGCTGGCGGTGCGCGGGGTGTCGCTGGCCATCCAGCCGGGCGAGGTGGTGGCCGTGGTGGGGGGCTCGGGCTCGGGCAAGACCACACTGGGCCGCGCCATGATCGGCCTGTTGCCCGTGGCGGGCGGCGACGTGTGCTTTCGCGGCACTTCGCTGGGCCAGGCCGATGCTGCCGGGCGGCGCGAGTTCCGGCTGGCCTGCCAGCTGGTGTTCCAGGACCCGTACTCTTCGCTCGACCCGCGCCAGCGCGTGCGCGACATCGTCGCCGAGCCGCTGCGCCACGGCCCGCTGCTCACGCGCGATGCCCTGCAGGCCACGGTGGATGCCATGCTGGCCGAGGTGGGTCTGGCCGGCTTTGGCGAACGCTACCCGCATGCCCTGTCGGGCGGCCAGCGCCAGCGCGTGGCGATTGCGCGCGCCCTGGTGCGCAAGCCCGCCTTCGTGGTGGCCGACGAGCCCGTTTCGGCCCTGGACATGACGATCCAGAAGCAGGTGCTGGAGCTGCTCCGGCGCCTGCAGGCCGAGCGCGGCTTCGGCTGCCTGTTCATCTCGCACAACCTGGCCGTGGTGTCCGAGATCGCCGACCGCATCATCGTGATGGAGAACGGCCGCATCGTCGAAGAGGGCAGCGTGGCCGACATCTTCGACCGGCCGCAGCAGCCCTATACGCGCGCGCTGCTCGAAGCCGCCACCACCAGCGACCTGCTGGCGGAGCTGGACGCTGCGTAGCTACCGGCCTGTGCAGCAATGCAAAAGGCGCCGCCCGAAAGGGTGGCGCCTTTTCCTTTTGCGGCGGGGCAGGCTTCAGCCCTTGGCGAATTCCGGCCGGTCGTTGCTCTGGGGCTTGAGCGGCTCGGCCGCCTTGCCCTCGGCGCGCTCCTTGCGCCACTGCTCCTTGCGGGCCGTCCATTCCTTCAGGCGGGCGTGGGCCACGGTGCTGTCCTTTTCCATGGCCTGTGCATCGGCGAGCTGCGCGGTCAGCTCCAGGCGGATGCCGTTGGGGTCGAAGAAGTAGATGCTCTTGAAGATGTGGTGGTCGGTCACGCCCAGCACCTCGATGCCGAAGGCTTCCAGGCGCGCCTTGGTGTTTTCCAGTTCCTGCACCGTGTCCACGCGGAACGAGATGTGGTTGACCCACAGCGGCGTGTTGGGCGAGGGCTCGGCCTTCACGTCGTCGCCCAGGTCGAAGAAGGCGATGAAGGAGCCGTCCTTCAGGCGAAAGAAGAAATGCGTGTAGGGGCAGTACTCGCCCGTGCTGGGCACGTAGTCGCTCTGGATGATGTGGTACAGCGGCAGGCCCAGGATGTCTTCATAGAACTGGCGGGTTTCCTCGGCGTCGCGCGCCTTATAGGCGTAATGGTGCAGCTGCTGGACGGCAGCAGGTGCGGGCAGGCTGGCGAGGTCGGGCTTCAGAACGGCATTCATGCGTTGTCTCCTTGGTCGGTGGTGAAATTCTACTATTCGTAATTGATTTACGTAAAGAGAATTTTGAAGGCGTGGGTATTTGCGGTACATTGCGCTCCTCGCCAAACCACCCGAGGTGTCTTCACCGATGCGCCTGTAAGCCCGCTTTCACGCTGTTCCGCCCTGGCCTTGGCACAGGTGCGGTTG
This sequence comes from Acidovorax sp. GW821-FHT10A04, assembly GCF_059415825.1. Classification (NCBI taxonomy): domain Bacteria; kingdom Pseudomonadati; phylum Pseudomonadota; class Betaproteobacteria; order Burkholderiales; family Comamonadaceae; genus Acidovorax; species Acidovorax sp. GW821-FHT10A04. Next base: position 150,276 of record NZ_JBWKNZ010000012.1, on the reverse strand, counting down.
TGTGGTGACCGTGGAGTGCTTCAGGCATGGCGACGACCAACGATTTTTCGGGCCCCCGCGCCCGTGGCGGCAGCAGGGCTGCCGCCGCTTCCTCCTTTTCTTCCTTTTCCCCGCTCCAGTTCCAGGACGTCACCTGGGTGCTGCCCGATGGCCAGCCGCTGTGGAACGCCCCGTTGACGGTGGCCCTGGGCGCCGGCACCGCGGGCATCGTGGGCGCCAACGGCGTGGGCAAGAGCGTGTTCCTGCAACTGCTGCTGGGCCGGCTGCAGCCCACTGCCGGCACGGTGCTGCACAGCGCACGCCTGCATGCCGTGGCGCAGGAGGTGCAGGGCGGCCCCGGCAGCACCGTGGCCGACCTGGCGGGCCTGGCACCCGTGCTGCGCGCGCTGGAGCGCCTGGAGGCGGGCCAGGGCAGGCCCGAGGACCTGCTGCAGGCCGATGGCCAGTGGGACCTGCCCGCGCGCTGGCAGCGCGCCCTGCTGGCGCTGGGCCTGGGGCACCTGCCAGGCGACGGCGACGCGGCCCGCCTGAGCGGCGGCGAGCGCATGCGCGTGGCGCTGGCCGGGGCCTTTGTCTCGGACGCCCAGGTGCTGGTGCTCGACGAACCCACCAACCACCTGGACCGTCGTGCACGGCGCTGGCTGCTGGAGCAGTTGGCCGCACGCCAGGGCGGTGCGGTCGTGGCTAGCCATGACCGGGAACTGCTGGGCGTGGTGGATGCCATCGTGGAACTGGCGCCCGCCGGGCTGCGGCGCTACGGAGGGAACTGGGCCTTGTATGCGGCGCAGCGGTACCAGGAGCGGGCCGCAGCGCAGGCGGCGCTCGACCATGCACGCACCGAGCGCGAGCGGGGCCGCAAGGCGCTGCAGCGTGACCACGAAGCGCAGCAGCGCCGCGCCGCGCAGGGGCGCCGGGTGGGGCGCACGGCCAACCTCGCGCCCATCCTGCTGGGCCGCATGAAGAACAGTGCCGAAGCCCATGCCGGGCGCGAGCACGAGCGCCAGCAGGAGGCGCGCGACCAGCTGGATGCGACCGTGCGCGAGGCCGTGCGACAGGCCCCGGCCCCCACCCCCGTGGCGCTGGCCCTGCCGCAGAGCACGGTGCCCGCCGGCAAGCAGGTGCTGGCGCTGGAGCAGGCGCGCGCGCCGTTCGCACCGCCCACGCTGGCGGCCATCGACGGCGCATGGCACGGCCCGGTGCGCATTGCCATCACCGGCCCCAATGGCTGCGGCAAAAGCACCCTGCTGCGCCTGGTGGCCGGGCAGGTGGCACCTGCCTCGGGCCGGGTAGTGCGCGGCGTGCGCGCGACCTGGCTGGACCAGCACAACGCGCAGTTGCTGCCGCCGCACGCGAGCGTGCTGCAGCGTCTGGCCGAACTGGGCTCGCCCCTGCCCGAGGCCACCTTGCGCACGCGCCTGGCGCAGCTGGGGCTGGATGCCGACCGCGTGCAGCGGCCCGCGGGCGTGCTCAGCGGCGGCGAGCGCACCAAGGCCGCGCTGGCCTGCGCGCTGTGGGGCGGCGAGCCGGCGCAGATGCTGCTGCTGGACGAGCCCACCAACCACCTGGACCTGGCCTCGGTGGAGGCCTTGCAGGCAGCGCTGCAGGGTTTCACGGGAGCCCTGCTGGTGGCCTCGCACGACCTGCATTTCCTGTCGGCGCTGGCGCCCACGCATGTCTGGGCATGGCATGCCGAAGGCTGGCGGCCCGATGCCCGCCTGGCATGAAAAAAGCCACCCGCGGCCATGCCGCGGGTGGCTTGTGCGGACCGGAAAGTCCGTGGTGGATTACTGCTTGATGGCTTCGATCTGCACCACCAGGCGCACGTTCTTGGGGAAGCCGTACTGCACGCCGTAGTCCAGGCCCCACTGGGTGCGGTCGATGGTGGCTTCGAAGTCGCCGCCGCAGACTTCGCGCTTGAGCATGGGGCTCTGGTAGCAGGTGAACTGCGTGGCCTTCAGGGTCACGGGGTTGGTCTTGTCCAGCAGCGTCAGCTGGCCGCTCACTTCGCTGACCTTGTCGCCGTTGAAGGTGAACTTGTCGGAGACGAACTTGATGGTGGGGTACTTGGCGGCGTTGAACAGGTCAGCGCTTTGCAGGTGCTTGTCGAAGGGCGGCGTGCCCGAGTTGATGGAGGTGGTGTCCACGGTGATCTCCACCTTGCCGGTCTTGCCGGCGCGGTCGAACTGCACGGTGCCTTCCTTCTTGTCGAAGCGGCCGCGGTTGGTCGTGGCGCCGAAGTGGCCGATCTCGAAGGTCACGAAGGTGTGCGTCGGATCGATGGCGTACGCGGCGCTCTGGGCCTGGGCTGCGCCCGTGGACAGAACGGCGGCTGCGGCCAGGGCGAGCAGGGCGAACGAAGACTTGCGCATGTAAACAACTCCTGAAAAAGGAAGGGTCAAGGGAAAGGAAACGCGAAAGGAAAGGGTGCGGTGATCAGAGCTTGGCCACGCCGGTCAGCGCGAGCTTGAACTTGACGGTCACGTCGTCGGCCACCATGGAGGTGTCGGCCCACTCGTTCTCGCCGATCTTGAAGGCCAGGCGCTTGATCGGCAGGGTGCCGGTGGCCGTGGTGGTGGCGCCGCTCTGGGCCAGCGTCACGGGCACGACCACGTTCTGCGCATTGCCCTTGATGGTGAGCTTGCCGGCCACTTCGAACTTGCCGCCGCCAAGCGCCTTGATGGTGGTGGATTCGAACGCGGCCTGCGGGAACTTGGGCACGTTGAACCAAGTGGCCTTGGGCAGCTCGGCGTCGGTCTCGCGCGAGCCCAGTGTGGCGCTGCCGGTGTCCACGGTGAAGCTGATCTTGCTGGTGTCGGGCTTGGCCGGATCGAACGCCACCTTGGCATCGAACTTCTTGAAATGGCCCTCGAGCGGCACGCCCATCTGGCGCGCGGTGAACTGCACCTCGCTCTGCGCGGGGACCAGTTGCTGCTGTGCGAAGGCGGACGGTGCGGCCAGCACGGCGGCACCCAGCACGAGGCTCGAGACGAAGGAAGATGCTTGCATGGAGGCTCCTGAAAAATCGGTGCGAAAGAACGGGGAAGGGGGGAGGGCTCAGCGCGGGCCGGGCAGCATGCGGCCGATCAGGCCGTCGCGGTCGATGAACTGGTGCTTGAGCGCGGCGGCCACGTGCAGCACCACCAGGGCGGCCATGGTGCAGGCGGTGTACAGGTGCCAGGGCTTGATGGCCTCGGCCAGTTCCTTGTTCACGGGCACGAAGTCGGGCAGTTGCCACAGGCCCAGGAAGACGATGGGAAAGCCCGCCGCCGAGCTGTAGGCCCAGCCGATCAGCGGCACGGCCAGGAACAGCAGGTACAGCAGGCCGTGCGTGGCGTGGTGCGCCAGGGCCTGCCAGCGCGGCATGGCCTGGACCATGGCGGCCGGCAGGGCCGGCGGGCGGTGCGTCGCGCGCCACAGGATGCGCAGCACGGACAGCGTGAGGATGGTGACGCCGGCCCATTTGTGCCAGTTGTAGAGTTTGAGGCGTGCTGGCGAGAAGGGCAGGCTGGTCATGTACAGGCCGACGCAGAAGGCGCCGATCAGGGCCAGGCCCAGCACCCAGTGCATCAGCATGGCGGTGCGGGTGTAGCGGGCCGGTCGGCTGGTGGAGGGCGGCGTGGAGTGGGGCATCGTGGTGGGATCGGCAGTGGGGTGGCGGGCAGGGGTGGGCAGCAAGCGGTGGGTGCAGTTTTTTTCGGGCTGGCGCATCCTTCGCTGCCCCGCACGCCGCACCCTGTGCCGTGCGCACAAGGCTCCGCGATGAGCGCAGTGTAGGAAGCTGCCAGCGCGTTCGGCTTCAGCAGGATTGATGCTTCAGTTCAAAAAAACTGAATTGATAGGGGGTTTGCGCTCAAAGTTCCCTCTTGTTCGCCAAAAGGCGGGCGCAGAGAGATGGCCGGTAGATGGCCAGGGGATGGGCGGGCACCCTCGCCTGCCCGGTCAGCGGGCGAGTGCGGCTTTTTTCCAGGCCTCGGCGGCGGCGGGCTCGTCGCCCCGCTGCTCGGCCAGTTCCGCCAGGTGGCGCCAGGCGCTGGCGCGCAGGCTGGCGTCGGACAGCTGGTGGGCCGCCTGGGTCAGCAGCTGCTGGGCCTTGCCCCAGAGCTGGCGCTTGAGGCAGGCCATGCCGGCCAGGTACTGCAGGCGCGCATCGCGCGGGTTGGCCTGCTGGGCGGCTTCGATGCGGGCCAGCCAGGCGGCGTCCACGGCATCCAGGCCCGACTCGAGCGCGCGCACCAGCTTCAGGGCATGGTGTTCGGCCAGCGCGTCGGGCAGTTCCGCCATGCGTTCCCATACCGGCTGTAGCCAGGCGCGCACCTGGTTGGCATCGCCGCCCAGGGCGGCCATGCGTTGCGCGGCCTGGATGGCCAGCTCGGGCATGTTGCGCTCGGCGGTTTCCAGGTCGTCCCAGACGCGGCGCAACTGTGCTGTGTCGTGGGCGCTGTGGATGAGTTCGGTGGCCAGGCCGCGCACGATGCTCTGCGCCGCCGTGGGCGAGAAGGCGCGGTGCTTGGCCAGCAGGCGGGCCGTGTCCAGTGCCTCCTGGGTGCGGCGGGCCAGCCGCGTGGCCTTGAGCTTGATGCGCAGCGCCAGGGTGCGGCGTGCGGCGCCTTGGGGCAGGGAGGCCAGCCATTCGAGGGCGGCATCGGCGTCGCGGTCGTCCAGCGTCCAGCGCGCGGCGCGCATCTGGGCGCCTTCGCGCAGCTCCTGCTCCAGCGCGGTGCCGCGCGCGGGCGCGTCTTCGAGCGCGCGCTGCAGGTGGCTGTCGCGCGTGGCGGTGTCCTGCAGGGCATGGGAGCCTTCGGCCGCCACCAGGTGGGCCAGCGAGCGCAGCTGGTGGCTGTGCGGCACCGATTCGCCCGCGGCGGCCAGCGCGTTTTCCTGGGCCAGTGCGGCCACGGCCGCCTTGCGCGAACGGATGAAGCGCCCGCCCAGCAGGTGCGTCATGGCGTCGAGCAGCGCGCTGTGCATGGCGCGTTCCTTTTGCTGCACGCGCCAGCGGCGCGCCTGGTGCGGCAGCTCCAGCAGGGCCGCCAGGGCCCGCAGGGCGGCATGCACAGTGACGAAGCCGCCCACGAGCAGCAGAACCACCATGTTCAGCGACAGGTCGACCCGGTACGGGGGCCAGTAGAGGGTGACGGTGCCCTGGTTGTTGCCCGCAAACAGCGCAGCCGCGACGGCCACGCCAAACAACGCCAGGAGCCAGAGTGCTGCGCGCATGCGTGCTGCCCTCTTTCAGCGCCCCGCCGCGGCCGTGGCCAGGGCGGAGAGTGCTTCATCCGGGCGCGGCAGTTCGGCGGCCTTCATGCCGGCCTGTGCCTGCTGCAGCACCGTGGCGGCCGTCTGCGTGCGGCGCGAGGCCGGGTCGAAATACTTGTTGACGGCGGCGGTGGCTGCGGCGAGGTCGGCGCGGGCCGAGTCGAACTGCCGCGCCAGCACACCCAGGCGCGCATTGAGCAGCTTGAGCTTGAGGTTTTCGCGCAGAAAGAAGGTCTGCTCGGGGGCCAGCAGGATGGCCTCGGGCTGGTCCACCCGGCTCACGCGCACCAGGTTGCGGGCCTCGTCGCGCACCACCTCCCAGCTGCGCTGCAGCGTGGCCTGCCACCAGGGCGTGTCCGCACTGGGTGCGGCGCCGGCAGGGGCCGAGGCGATCAGGCGCCGGCTGGCTGCGGCCTGGGCCACGGCGTTGAGCACGGGCAGCTCGTCCACCTGGCGCACCAGATCGTCCAGGCGCGCCAGCAGGCCGGCGGTGTCGGTCACCTGGGCCCGGTTGATGCGCTCGATGTCCCGGCCGATGGCGCGCTGCACGGGCGCCAGGCGTGGCTGGGCGGCGCGCTCGATGCGTTGGTCGGCGGTCTTGAGCGCTGCCAGCAGCGGGTCCAGGCTGCCCGTGAGCTGGGCCTGCTGCTGCGCCAGGCGGATGGCGGATTCGATGTCCACCACCAGGTTTTCGTCGCGCGAGCGCGACAGGCTCTGCATCAATTCCTCGAGCTGGCTGCGCTGCAGGGCCACTTCGCTCACGCGGGCTTCGGCCACGGAGAGGCGGGCGGCGGTCTCGCGCACCAGCTCTTCGGCCTGGCGGGCCATGGTGCGCGCCTCGATCGCCAGGGCGCCCGAGTCGGCTGACTGGCGCGCCAGCTGCTCCTGGATCACGCTCAGCTTTTGCCACAGCAGCCCGCTGCTGGCCACGGCCGCCACGGCCAGCACGCCCGCCAGCAGGGTGGGCAGGCTGCTGCCGCGCACCACCACCGCAGGCGGTTGCGCAGCGGCTGCGGCGGGGGTGGAGGGGGCTGCAGTGGGCAGGTCGTGGGGGGGCGCGGAACTCATGGGGCCGATTCTATCGAGGCCACCACGTCTTCCAGCGCCGGACGACACTCCCTTACATGGCCAAAGCCCATGGCGCGCGCGGTCTGGGCGATGCGCGGGTGCGTGGCCAGGGCCCGTGCCGGTGCAAAGGACCGGCCGGGCAGGGCCTCGGCCAGGTGGGCCACGGCCTCGGAGCTGCTCAGCAGCCACAGCGAGCCGTCCTGGAGGGCGGCCTCTGCCAGCGCTGCCTGGTCAGGGGTGAACCGGGGGGCTGCGCGCTCGTAGGCCACGGCCCAGTCCACCTGGCCGCCCGCGGCCTGCACCTGGCGCGCCAGCCAGTCGCGGCCCGAACCCTCGGACGACTCATGCACCCCGGCCGAGCGGCCGCGCACGATGAGCACGCGGTCGCCAGACCGCACCTGGGCGCCCACCTGCTGCCAGAGCGATTCGGAGTCGAACTGCGGGGCATCGGCAGCGGGGCCATCGATGGCCGCGGGCGGTAGGCCCAACTGCTCCAATGCGCGCGCCGTGCCCGGGCCGGGGGCCCAGGCGCGGGTGCCGGCCGGCAGGGGCGGGGCGCCATGCAGGAAATGCAGCGCTGCATTGCTGCTCACGAACATCAGTGCGCGGTAGCCGGGCGCCTGGGCAAGGCGCTGGAGCGCAGCGGCCATAGCCTGCTGGGCCGAGGGGTCGGTACAGGGGCCGATGGCGATCAGCGGCAGGGCCGTGGCGGCCCATCCGCGCGCGGTGAGCTCTGCCACCCACTGTGCCGCCTCGCGCTCGGGGCGCGTGACGATCACCCGGGGCGCTGTGGAGGGCATGTCAGCCAGCGGTGGAGGCGGGGTCCACGCCCCGTGCACCACCCGCGCGCAGGCGCCGGGCGATCTCGTCGCCCAGGGCCTCGGCCTGGGCCAGGGTGGCCACGGATGCACTGGCCTGGGCGCGCACCAAGGGTGCGTGGGCGTCTTCGGGGTCGCCCCAGGCCGCGTCGAGCTGCAGCGTGCCGTTGGCGCCCAGGGTGCCATGCGCCGCCAGGGGCATGGAGCAGCTGCCGCCCATGGCGCGGCTCACGGCGCGCTCGGCGGCCACGGTGAGCCAGGTGGCCTGGTGGGCCAGCGGCGCCAGCGCGGCGATGAGGTCCTGCCGCTCGCTACGCACCTCGATGCCCAGGGCGCCCTGGCCGGCCGCGGGCAGCATGGTGGTGGGCTCGAAAGCCAGGCGGATGCGTGATTCCAATCCCAGGCGCTTGAGGCCGGCGGCCGCGAGCACGATGCCGTCGTACTGGCCTTCGTCGAGCTTGCGCAGGCGCGTGTCCAGGTTGCCGCGCAGCGGCTCGATCTTCAGGTCGGGCCGCAGCGCCTGCAGCAGCACCTGGCGGCGCAGGCTGGAGGTGCCGACCACGGCGCCCTGCGGCAGTTCGTCCAGGGAGGCGTAGCGAGGGGAGACAAAGGCATCGCGCGGGTCCTCGCGCTCCATCACGCAGGCCAGGGCAAAGCCCTCGGGCAGCTCCATGGGCACGTCCTTGAGCGAGTGCACGGCGATGTGGGCGCGGCCCTCTTCGAGCGCCACTTCGAGCTCCTTGACGAACAGGCCCTTGCCGCCCACCTTGGACAGCGACCGGTCCAGGATCTGGTCGCCCTTGGTGGTCATGCCCAGCAGCTCCACGGTGTGGCCGCGGGCCTGCAGCAGGGCCTGCACGTGCTCGGCCTGCCACAGGGCCAGGCGGCTTTCGCGCGTGGCGATGATGATGGGATGGGGCAGGGGGCGCGCGGCGGAGCTCAAGATTCGTAACCTGTTTGTAATCATTCAGGGGCGGGCGATGCTAGCATGCGCCCGCACTAGCAGGGTGATGCCTGCAGGCCGCCGCCCCCCATTCCCGGAGACCCTCGCATGAAACGATCCGACAAGGACCAGCCCCTGATTGACGACATCCGCCTGCTTGGCCGCATTCTGGGGGACGTGATCCGGGACCAGGAGGGTGTGGCCGCCTACGAGCTGGTGGAGCAGGTGCGCAAGCTCTCCGTGGCCTTCCGCCGCGATGCCGACCAGGAGGCCGACCGCGCGCTCAAGAAGCTGCTCAAGTCCCTGTCGGGCGACCAGACGGTGAGCGTGATCCGCGCCTTCACCTACTTCAGCCACCTGGCCAACCTGGCCGAGGACCGCCACCACATCCGCCGCCGCGCCGTGCACGAGCGTGCGGGCGACACGCAGGAGGGCAGCATCGAGGTTGCCCTGTCGCGCCTGCGCTGGGCCGGCATCGCGCCCAAGACCATCTCGCAGACCCTGGCCGGCAGCTATGTGGCGCCGGTGCTCACGGCCCACCCGACCGAGGTGCAGCGCAAGAGCATCCTCGATGCCGAGCGCGACATCGCCCAGCTGCTGGCTGCGCGCGACGACATCCAGGTGCGCGCCCAGCTGTACAACACCGCCAAGGACGCGCTCACCCCGCGCGAGCTGGCTGCCAACGAAGCGCAACTGCGCGCCCGCGTGGCCCAGCTGTGGCAGACGCGCCTCTTGCGCTACAGCAAGCTCACCGTGGCCGACGAGATCGAGAACGCCCTGTCGTACTACGAAGCCACCTTCCTGCGCGAGATCCCCAAGATCTATGCCGACCTGGAGAGCGAGCTCGGCCAGTACCCCGTGCACAGCTTCCTGCGCATGGGCCAGTGGATCGGCGGCGACCGCGACGGCAACCCCAACGTGACCGCGCAGACCCTGCAGTACGCCCTGGGCCGCCAGGCCGAGGTGGCGCTGCGCCACTACCTGACCGAGGTGCACTACCTGGGTGGCGAGCTGTCGCTGTCGGCGCGGCTGGTGCAGGTCTCGGCCGAAATGGAGGCCCTGGCCGCGCGCTCGCCCGACACCAACGAGCACCGCCAGGACGAGCCCTACCGTCGCGCTCTGACCGGCGTCTATGCGCGCCTGGCCGCGTCGCTCAAGGAGCTGACCGGCGGCGAGGCGGCGCGCCACGCGGTGGCGCCGCAGAACCCCTATGTGAGCGCCGAGGCTTTCCTGGCCGACCTGCGCGTGATCGAGGCATCGCTCCGGTCGCACCATGGCGAGGCATTGGCCGCCGAGCGCCTGCACCCGCTGATCCGCGCCGTGCAGGTCTTCGGCTTCCACCTGGCCACGGTGGACCTGCGCCAGAGCTCCGACAAGCACGAGGAGGTGGTGGCCGAGCTGCTGGCCACGGCCCGCATCGAGACCGCATATTCCACCCTGGCCGAGACAGACAAGCGCGCCCTGCTGCTGCGCCTGCTCAACGATGCGCGCCCGCTGCGCGTGGTGGGTGCCAGCTATTCGGACCATGCCCGCGGCGAGCTGGCCATCTTCGAGGCGGCGCTGGCCATGCGCCAGCGCTATGGGCACGAGGCCATCCGGCACTACATCATCAGCCACACCGAGACGGTGAGCGATTTGCTCGAAGTGCTGCTGCTGCAAAAGGAAGTCGGGCTGATGCGCGGCACGCTGGACGGCGACGCACGCAACGACCTGATCGTGGTGCCGCTGTTCGAGACCATCGAAGACCTGCGCAACGCTGCGCCCATCATGCGCGAGTTCTATGCCCTGCCCGGCGTGGCAGGCCTGGTGCACAGGAGCGGTAGCGAGCAGGACATCATGCTCGGCTACTCCGACAGCAACAAGGACGGCGGCATCTTCACCAGCAACTGGGAGCTGTACCGCGCCGAGATCGCGCTGGTGGAGCTGTTCGACGAACTGGCCACCAACCACGGCATCCAGCTGCGCATGTTCCATGGCCGTGGCGGCACCGTGGGCCGCGGCGGCGGCCCGAGCTACCAGGCCATCCTGGCCCAGCCGCCCGGCACCGTGCGCGGCCAGATCCGCCTGACGGAGCAGGGCGAGGTCATCGCCTCCAAGTACGCCAACCCCGAGATCGGCCGGCGCAACCTCGAGACCCTGGTCGCCGCCACGCTCGAGGCCACGCTGCTGCAGCCCACCAAGCCGGCCACCAAGGCCTTCCTGGAGGCCGCCGCGCAGCTCTCGCTGGCCAGCATGGCGGCCTACCGCGCGCTGGTCTACGAGACCCCGGGCTTCACCGAGTACTTCTTCAACTCCACGCCGATCCGCGAGATCGCCGAGCTCAACATCGGCTCGCGCCCCGCATCGCGCAAGGCCAGCCAGAAGATCGAGGACCTGCGCGCCATCCCCTGGGGCTTCAGCTGGGGGCAGTGCCGCCTCACGCTGCCGGGCTGGTTCGGCTTCGGCGCAGCCGTAGATGCCTTCGTCAATGCCGAGGGCAAGGACCCCAAGGCGCAGCTGGCGCTGCTGCAGAAGATGTACCGCCAGTGGCCGTTCTTTCGCACGCTGCTGTCCAACATGGACATGGTGCTGGCCAAGAGCGACCTGGCCCTGGCCTCGCGCTACAGCGAGCTGGTGACCGACGCGCGCCTGCGCAAGAAGGTGTTCACCGCCATCGAGGGCGAGTGGCAGCGCACGGCCGAGGCGCTCACGCGCATCACCGGCGACAAGCAGCGCCTGACGCACAACGCCGCGCTGGCGCGTTCCATCAAGCACCGCTTTCCCTACATCGACCCGCTGCACCACCTGCAGGTCGAGCTGGTGCGCCGCTGGCGCGCGGGCCAGGGCGACGAGCGCGTGCAGACCGGTATCCACATCTCGATCAACGGGATCGCCGCCGGCCTGCGCAACACGGGCTGAGCTGGTCGGGCTGAGCGGGTTCAGCCACTTTGCCATCCTGGTGCCCGCCTGCTAGCATGGGCCTGACCGCAGTGCGCGGCAGGGAGGGCATGGTGTGGGCATTGATATGGCTGCCCTGAAGCTGCGGCTGTCGCTGCGGCTGCAGGCCGTTGCACGCGCGGATTCCATGCGCGCCATCCGCGAGGGGCTGCTCTGGGTGCTGCCCTGCCTCATGGTGTCGGCGGTGTTCCTCGTCTCGTCGGTGCTCACGCGCATGCTGGGCCTGCCCACCGAGACCACCGACCTGCTGGCCGGCCTGCATGCCGAGATCAGCCGCATCCTGCCCCTGCTGATCGCCGCGTCCATCGGCTACATGCTGGCCATACGCCACAGCCTGCCGCGCCTGCCCGTGGCCTTCCTGTGCTTTGTCTACGTGGCGCTGGCGGCCTACCTGCTGCGCGGGCAGCCGCGCGCCGCCGCCACGCTGGTGCTGTTCATCGCCATCGCCTCGCCCATCGTCAACGTGCCCATCATGGCCCGGCTGATGCGGGTGCGCTGGCTGCAGCTGTCGCGCGGCTCCCTGGTCAGCGACAACGTGGAAGACGCCATGAACATGGTGCTTCCCGGGGTGCTGACGGCGGGGCTGCTGGTCGGGGTGCTGACCCTGCTGCAGCAATGGCAGGGCCTGGCGCACTGGAGCCTGCCCCTGGACGTGGTGGACCCGGACCGGCCCTACCTGAATGCCGTGGCGATCACGGGCATGAATTCTCTGCTGTGGTTCTTCGGCATCCATGGCTACCATGCGCTGCAGCCGCTGTTCCAGGTGCTGGAGCTGGCCGTGGGGTGGAATGCCATCGAGGTGCTGGCGGACCAGCCGCCACACTACCTGCTCAACGCCGGACTGCTGGGGGCCTTTGCCTTCATCGGCGGGGCGGGGGGCACCCTGTCGCTGGTGATGGCCGTGCTGTGGCGCGCGCGCGGCCCCGGTCTGCGCCTGCTGGCCCTGGCCAGCCTGCCCATGGCCCTGCTGAACGTGAACGAGCTGCTGCTGTTCGGCATTCCACTGATACTCAACCCGCGCCTGCTGCTGCCGTTCATCCTGGTGCCGGCCGTCAATGCCTGCCTGGCGCTCGCGGCCGTGCAGGCGGGCTGGGTGCCGGTGGCCACCATGGCCATGCCGTTGAATGCCCCGGTGCTCTTCAACGCCTATGCCAGCACCCAGGGCGCGTGGCCCGCTGTTGCGCTGCAGCTGGCGCTGGTGCTGCTGGGGGCCTGCATCTATGCGCCGGCAGTGCGGGCACTGGAGCGCCACAACGCCACCACGGTGCACCTGCCGGGGCTGGACACCACCTTCTCGCGCCTGCAGGAGCAGGGCCGCCTGTATGCCAGCGACCCGGTGGTGCTGGCGCAGCAGCGGCAGGCGGGGCGCGAGGAACTGCTGGCCCAGGTGCGGCGCATGGGCGAGTACGAATTCTTCCTGGAGTACCAGCCCCAGGTGTCGCCGCGCACCGGCGAATGCGTGGGCTGCGAGGCACTGCTCAGGGCCCGCGATGCCCAGGGGCGCACGCAGTCCCCCGGGGCTTTCCTGGCGTGGTTGACCGAGGCCGGGCTCATGAAGGATGTCGACCTGTGGGTGGCCGGTGCCGCCCTGCAGCAGTACCGGCACTGGCGCAATGCGGGCTTCGTGCTGCCCATCTCGATCAACGTCACGGGGCCCACGCTCATGTCGGCCGAGCATTGCCGGCGGCTGGTGGAGTTGATCGCGCCCGCGGCCGGCTGCATCAGCGTCGAGATCACCGAGGATGCGCTGGCCGCGGACGTGGGCCAGATGCGCGACGCCATCACCCGCATCCACGCCGTGGGCGCCCAGGTGGCCATCGACGACTTCGGCACCGGGTACTCGTCGCTCAGCTACCTGCACGCCTTTGCGGTGGACACGATCAAGATCGACCGCAGCTTCGTGGTCGCCAGCGCCGAGCCGCGGGGTGCGCGCCTGCTGCAGGGCCTGCTGCACTTCTGCCAGAGCCTGGAGGTCGGCATCGTGGTGGAAGGGGTGGAGACGCCCGCGCAATTGCAGGCGCTGCCCGGCGGCATGGACCTGCAGGTGCAGGGCTGGTACTACGGCCGTGCGATGGGCGCCGCCGACCTGCCGGCCTTTGTGCAGCGCTGCGCGGCAGGTGTGGCGACCCCGGTGGCGTGACGGCACACCTTGCCGTGCGCCGCCGGCCTCAATCCCCCAGGAGCTCGCCCACCGCTTTCAGGTCTTCCACGCGGTCGCAGACCGCCTTCACGGCCATCATGACCGGAATGCCCAGCAGCAGGCCCCACAGCCCCCAGAGCCAGCCCCAGGCGAGTACGCTGACGAACACGGCCACGGGGCTCATGCTGCTGGTGCGGCTGGTGAGCCAGGGCGTGAGCAGGTTGCCGATGAGGGTGTGGATGACCAGCGAGGCGCCGCCGATGGCCAGGGCCATGTCGATGGTGCCGAACTGCAAAAAGGCCACCAGCGCCGAGGCGCCGGCCGTGAGCGCCGAGCCGATGTAGGGCGCCAGGTTGAGCACGCCGGCCACCACGCCCCAGACGGCGGCGTTCTCCAGGCCCAGTGCCCAGTAGGCGAAACCCGTGGCCACGCCCACCAGGATGCTGGTGAACACCTGCACCAGCAGGTAGCGCTGGATCTGGCCGGTGATGTCGTCGAGCACCTGCATGGTGATGTTGCGCCGCTCCAGGCTGCTGCCCGCGATGCGCACCAGCTTCTGGCGGAACAGGTTGCCCGAGGCCAGGGCGAAGTAGGTCAGGAACACCACCACCGTGAGCTGGCCCAGGGCCGACACCAGGCCCATGGTGCCGCTCCACAGGTAGTCGCGGATGTTGAAGGGCGGGCGCTCCACCACCACGCGCTGCACGCCGCGCCGGGCCGGGGCGGCGGTGCTGTTCTCGGCGGCGGCCTGCTCGATCTGGGCGGCGGCCTTCTGCATGGTGTCCAGCGTGCTGGGCATGCCGGCGCGCGCGCGCAGGTTGTCGCGCACCTTCTTGGCGGCCACGGGCAGCGAGTCGACGAGCTGCACGGCCCCGTCGCTCAGCGACCAGGCCGTGCTGGCCAGGCCGCCCACCAGCGCGACCAGCAGCACGGCGGCGCCCAGCGGGCGGGGAATGTGCCAGCGGCGCAGCACGTTGACGGCAGGGCGCAATGCCGTGGTCAGCAAGAGGCTGAGCATCAGGGGGATGAAGACCGCGCTGGCCCAGTGCAGCAGCGCCACGCTGGCAAACAGGGCCAGCAGCGCCAGGGACAGGTTGCGCACGTCCACCGGCATCTGCAGCATCAGCGGGGCGGGGGGCGGGGGGGGCGCCGGGGTGGATGCGCTGGCGGGGTCGGCTGCGGCAGGGTCGCGGTCGGGTTCCGGTTGCGGCGTCGCGGCCGGGGCCTGCAGCTCGCCGGGCTCCGTCACCGCGCTCGCGGCGGCCACCGGTGGCTCCGGCGGCGGCAGGTCGGGGGATGGGACAGGGGGGCTTGCGGGGGCGGGCGCGGCGGTCATGCGGGGGATTGTCATGCACTGTGAGCAAATGTTGTGTAGGTGCCCGCGCCAACGCAACAGCCGGCAGGCGCCTGCCGCGCAAATGCAACGCAATTGCCTCGCTATTCGCGCGATGGGGGTGGCGCCGGGCCGCTAGCATGGCTGCATGCAAGTTGAACCATTGCCTGGCGGCCTGCCGCAGGGCCCCTCCGAACGACGACTGCCCGCCGTGCAGTCCGGCATGGCCGCACCCACGCAGGGCAATGCCCGCGCCCGGCCCGTCGTGCACCGTGTGGTCGTGCCGCTGCTGGCCGTGGCCTCGCTGCTGGCCGCGGGCTGCTCGTCGCTCGACGTGCCGCGGGCCGACAACTACCCGGCATCGAACCAGAAGAAGGCACGTGCCGTGCACCACTGGGACGTGCTGGCCGACGACGTGGCCACACGCATCTCCGACAAGATCCGCAACTGGCCGGCGGGCGAGCACCCGATCTACGTGTCCGCCTCGGGCGACACGAGCTTCAACAACGGCTTTCGCAAGCTGCTGATCACCCGCCTGCTGGACCGCGGCGTGGTGCTCACCAACCAGCCCTCGGCCGTGACCCTGGCGTTCGAGACCCAGCTGGTGCAGCACCCGGGCCGCGTCTCCAACAGCCTGCCCATGCCCCTGACCCGGCTGGCCCTGGGCGTGGGCGTGGCGCGCGACTGGGTCCACCGGGCTCCCAGCGCCACCTCCATCGTCGCCGGGATGACCGCGATCGGGGCCCTGGCCGATGCCGCGCAGTACACCACCGACGGCCCCGCCGCGGGCGGCCCGACGCGCACCGAGGTGCTCATCACGACCTCGCTGGAAAGCGGCGACCGCTACCTGGCGCGCACCTCCGACGTGTACTACATCGAACAGGACGACGCCGTGCTCTACCAAGTGCAGCAGCCGCCACCTCCGCCGCCCCCGCCGCCACCGCCGACCCCGGTCAAGACCTGGCAGGTGGTGAGCCCGCCGATGATGGTGGTGGCGCCATGATGCGGCGCAGCCTGTTGCGCGCCGCCGGGGCGCTGCTGCCGGTGCTGGCCCTGTCGGGCTGCGCCTCCTACTACTACGGCGACAAGGCCGGTGGCAGTGGTGGCGGGCTCATGGACCTGATCACCCCCACGACCATCGAGCGCAACCACCGCGCAGCGGATGCGCTGCTGCTGCAGGTGCCGCTGGACCCGCAGCACGCCGTGCTGGTGGCCACGCTGGTGAATGTGGACCGCCTGAACGAGTCCTCGCGCCTGGGGCGCATCTTTTCCGAGCAGATCGGCTCGCGCCTGGTGCAGCGCGGCCTGCGCGTGACCGAGCTCAAGCTGCGCGAGAACGTGGCCATGCAGCGCGGCACCGGCGAGTTGCTGCTCTCGCGCGAGGTGCGCGAGGTGAGCCGCGCGCACGATGCGCAGGCCGTGGTGGTGGGCACCTACGCCGTCTCGACCACCACGCTGTTCATCAGCCTCAAGATCGTGAACCCGGTGGGCAACACCGTGGTGGCGGCGCACGACTATGCGATGCCCGTCGACGAGAACGTGCGTTCGCTGCTGGCCGCGCGGTAGATCGCGCGCCAGGAAACCTTCCTCCAGCAAAAAGCCCCGCACGGCACGGCCGGCGGGGCTTTGGTATTTGTGGGCGGCCCGGCATCGCCGGGCAGCGGGTCAGTGCAACATCAGGGCGCCAGCGTTCTTGCTCTTGCCGGCGCGGGCGGGCGGGTTGCACAGGCCGCAGGTGTAGTGGCGGTTTTCGTAGAGCTCGGTCACGAAGTGGCCCTTGCAGTCGGCGCACTGGGTGCGGGTGAGCATGCCGGCGTCCACGAACTTCACCAGGCGCCAGGCGCGGGTGAAGGACAGCAGGGGTTCGATCTCGGCGGTGGTGACCTGCTCGTTGTACAGGCGGTAGGCCTTGGTCAGCAGTTCCACCGAGTCCAGGTCCACGCCCTTGGACAGGTATTCGTAGATGTTCAGGAACAGCGAGCTGTGGATGTTTTCCTGCCAGGTCAGGAACCAGTCGGTCGAGAAGGGCAGTTGGCCCTTGGATGGCGACTTGCCGGCGATCTCCTTGTACAGGCGGATCAGGCGTTCATACGACAGCGTGGTTTCCGACTCCAGCACCTGCATGCGGGCCCCCATGCCGATCAGCATCGCGGCGCGTTCGATCTGCTTGGATTCGTTGAGTACGCTCTTGGCTGGGGCTTTGGCGGCGGCAGTCGTGGTCATGGCAGGCTTTCGAAGGAGGCGGTGAACAAGCGGGGCGGGCTGCAGGGAGGCTCGGTGCTCAGAGCACTTCCGACACGCGGCTGGCCATCAGGATGTTGGCGTGCAGGGTGTTGGTGGCTTCGTTGCCCACCTTCTTGGCCGTGTGGTTGGTCAGCAAGCTCCAGACCAGGTTGTCGTCCACGCGGAAGCTGCAAAGAAGCGTGTTTCTGGAGGCCAGTTTCAGCACTTGGGCGGCCGACAGCGATGCCAGAATATCGGCAGCGTCTTCGTTCATGCCCAGGCGGAACACTGCTTCTGCCTTGTCGTGGCGAATCAGGTTCTGCGCCAGCATCAGGTAGGTCAGGTTGGCTTCGCGGATCTCGGCGAGCAGTTGTTCGTTGGTCATGGCGGTGGTTCCTTTGTTCCAGTTCCGGGGCTTCGCCTTGCCATGCTGTTTGCATGTTTTGCGTGATCCGGTGAAATGGATTGTGAAACCAGGCCAATCAAAAATTAAGTCGGCGTTGCTCTGTGCAGCGTGTCTGGTTCAGGGGTAGTTCGTGTAGGAATTTGCCTTACAGACACCGAAGGTCCGGTACTACCCCACAGAGCGCCACGGCCTGCTGCCGCAAGGCGGTCAGGCCGCCAGCAACCGGCTCAGCCGCGTTCCACCGGGCGCGAAGAATCGCTCACCCATTCGCTCCAGCTGCCGGCAAAAAGCGCGGTTTTCCCGAGCCCGGCGACCTCCATGGCGATCAGATTGGGCAGGGCGCTCACGCCGCTGCCGCACTGGTGCACCACGCTGGCCGGATCGCGCCCCTGCAGCAGGGTGTCGAACTCGGCGCGCAGCACGGCGGCGGGCTTGAATTGGCCGTCGGGGCCGATGTTGTCCACGAAGGGGCGGTTCAGGGCGCCGGGAATGTGGCCGGCCACCGGGTCCAGCGGCTCCACCTCGCCGCGGTAGCGCGGGGCGGCGCGCGCATCCACCACCGTCTGGCCGGGCTGCTGCAGGTGGGCCAGCACGTCGCTGGCCGTGGCCAGGCGGCGCAGGGGTTCCTTGAGTTCGAAGTTGGACTGGAAGTGCGCGGGCTCTTCACCGCTGGCGACTGCGCCACCCGCGGCCTGCCAGGCCTGCAGGCCGCCGTCGAGCACGGCCACGGCATCGTGCCCGGCCCACTTGAGCATCCACCACAGGCGGCCACAGTAGTTGGCGCCCTGGCGGTCGTACACCACGGCCTGCATGCCGTTGGCAAAGCCCACGCTGGACAGCCAGATCGCAAAGCGTTCGCGGCTGGGCAGCGGGTGGCGGCCGCCCGATGCGGGCTTGTCCGCCTCCTGGGCGGTGACCACGGCGCCCGATGCGCCGGGCACGCCGTGCTTGGCGCTCAGGTTCTCGTTCAGGTCCGCATACACCGCGCCGGGGATATGGGCCTGGGCGTATTGCTGCGCACCGGCGGTGGACTGCGTCAGGTCGAAGCTGCAGTCGAACACCATCAGGGGGGTGCCGCTGGCGGCCAGCGATTGCAGTTCGGTAGCGGAGATCAGGGTGGTGTAGGTCATGGCAGCGGGTGGTCAGTCGACGAAAGGGATGCCTTGCATTGTGAAAATGTTGGTGCCCAGAGTCGTATCAATGTTCTTCCGCGGGGGTTCCAGGGGCGGCGCGGGCGCGCAGCACGGTGGCCGCGATGCCGCTGCCCACGATGAGCACCATGCCGGCCCAGGCGATGGGCGGCAGCACGTCGCCGAACAGCGTCACGCTGTAGATGGCGGCGAAGACGATGCCCGAATACTGCAGGTTGGCCACCACCAGGGTGCCGCGCTGGGTCTTGGCGCTGGCGTAGGCCTTGGTCATGCACAGCTGGCCGCCGGCGGCCAGGATGCCGATGGGCAGCAGCCACAGGGCCTGCCAGCCCGGCCACGCCGAGGTGCCGGTGAACAGCAGGGCCACGCCGCCGGCCACTGCCGAGCCCAGCGCGAAATAGAACACCGTGCGCGACTCGGGCTCGCCCAGGCGCGACAGGGCCACCACCTGCATGTAGGCAAACGCGGCCGACAGGCCCGACATCAGCCCGATCATGCCGGCGAAGGCCTGGTTCTGGTCCAGGCTGGGACGCAGCATCATCACCACGCCGACGAAGCCGGTGAGCACGGTGACGATCAGCGTGCCCTGCAGTGCCGGGCGCGGCGTGGCGGCCGAGGGGCGCCAGGCCAGCAGGGTACCGCCGACCAGGAAGGCGGCGATCCACACGCTGCTCATGTAGTTCAGGGTCATGGCCGTGGCCAGAGGCAGGTGGGCGATGGCATAAAACCAGGCCCCCAGCGAGACCACGCCCACCGAGCTGCGCCAGGCATGCATGCCCGGGTAGGCGGTGCCCAGCGAGACCTTCTGCGAGCGCGCCAGCAGCCACAGGATGCCCATGCCGATGAGGCCCCGGTAGCAGACCAACTCGGCCGCATTGAAATGGGCCGAGGCGATCTTCACGCACACCCCCATGCTCGCAAAGAGGAACGCGGCCAACACCATCCAGAGGGCTTGCATGGGAAAATCAGGACTCGAAAATGAAAATAGCTGCCGTGCTTGGAACGCAAGCACTGGCAGCTATTGTAATGAGAGCATTCCGGCTGAACCCGAAGACTCGGGGAGGTTTGCGACGCTGTTCAGCGCTTCGGTACAACCTCGCCCATCGCAGCCCTGTACCACTCGTGGAAATGCTGCATGCCATCTTCCATCGGGCTCTGGTAAGGACCCACTTCGTTGTCGCCGCGTGCCAGCAGGGCCTTGCGGCCGGCGTCCATGCGCTCGCCGATCTCGTCGTCCTCGATGCAGGTCTCCATGTAGGCGGCCTTCTGCGCTTCGACGAACTCGCGCTCGAAGGCGGCGATCTCCTCGGGGTAGTAGAACTCCACCATGTTCAGCGTCTTCGTCGGGCTGATGGGGTGCAGCGTGGACACGGTGAGCACGTGCGGGTACCACTCCACCATGATGTGCGGGTACAGCGTGAGCCAGATGGCGCCGTGCTTGGGCGGCTTGCCCTGGCGGTAGGCCAGCAGGGCCTCGTGCCAGCGCTCGTACACGGGGCTGCCGGCCTTGCCCAGGCGGTTGGCCACGCCCACGGTCTGCACCGAGTAGTTCTTGCCGAACTCCCAGCGCAGGTCGTCGCAGGTCACGAAGCTGCCCAGGCCCGGGTGGAAGGGGCCGACGTGGTAGTCCTCGAGGTAGACCTCGATGAAGGTCTTCCAGTTGTAGTTGCACTCGTGCAATTCCACATGGTCGAGCACGTAGCCCTCGAAGTCGAGGTCGGCGCGCGGGCCCATGGCATCGAGATCGGCGGCTACGTCATAGCCGTTGTCCTCGAACAAAAGGCCGTTCCACTCGCGCAGGGGGTAGTTGTTGAGGTTCAGGCAAGGGTCGTCGGCAAAGTGCGGCGCACCCAGCAGTTCACCCTTGGCGTTGTAGGTCCAGCGGTGCAGCGGGCACACGATGTTGCCGCCCGCGCTGCCCTTTTGCTGGGTGTGCAGCGAGCCGCGGCCCTTGAGCATCACGGCCTGGCGGTGGCGGCAGACGTTGGAGACGAGCTCCACCCCGCCCTGGGCATTGCGCACCAGGGCACGGCCCTCGGCCTCGTGGGGCAGGGTGTGGTAGTCGCCCGCATGGGGTACGGCCAATTGGTGCCCCACATAGCGGGGCCCGCGCTGGAAGATGGTGTCCAGCTCGCGCTGGAACAGCGCTGGGTCAAAGTAGCTTGAAACTGGTAGTTGGCTTGCGGCCTGCTGCAGTTGAAGACTTAAATCAGACATGGGTGACCTGACCTAAAGACTCCCCACAGGGAGGTGTGCCAGGGGGCACATCTGGAGGAAAAAAAGAAACCGGCGCATAGGCCGGCTGGACGAGAATGGGATTATAGCCAATGGGGTTATTCCGCCGCCCCATTCCCGCACCCCCCCTGCGTGTATTGGCAAGCGGGCTGCGGCCCGCGCCCGGATGGGGCAGGCAGGGGTTCGGCCGGCCCGCGCCCTGGTGGCGTGGTTGCGGCCGGGCGGTCGCCGTCCGGACCGGCTGCGCCCGCCAAACCGGGGACCTGTGGGCAGGAGCGCCATGCGCTGGGCCTAAAATCAGCGGTTTTTCCATTCGCGGTGCTTGTCCACCGCCTCCACCCATGCCCAAGGCCCCCGCCACCGCCGCGCCCCCTGCAGAACCCGCCAGCTATGAAGCGGCGCTGGAAGAGCTGGAGCAACTTGTGGGCCGGATCGAGTCGGGCCAGTTGCCCCTGGACCAGATGCTCGCGGGCTACCAGCGTGGCGCCGCGCTGCTGGCCTTCTGCCGCAAGCGCCTGGACGCCGTGCAGGACCAGATCAAGGTGCTGGACGAAGGCGGCCTGCATGCCTGGACGCCCGAATGAGCGCGGCGCCCGTGGTGAATTCCCCCATCGACCTGGCTTCCTGGAGCCAGCGCCACCTCTCCCGCGTCGAGGAAGCCCTGTCCCGCTGGGTGGGCGAGGGCGCGCCCGCCGGCCTCGGTGAGGCCATGCGCTATGCGGTGCTCGACGGCGGCAAGCGCCTGCGCCCGCTGCTGGTGCTGGCGGCCGAGGAGGCGGTGTGCAGCGGTGCCGACATCGCGGCTTCGGCGCATGCCGTGTCCGATGGGGCGGCGCTGCGCGCCGCCTGTGCCGTCGAGCTGATCCATGCCTATTCCCTGGTGCACGACGACATGCCGTGCATGGACAACGACGTGCTGCGCCGGGGCAAGCCCACGGTGCACGTGCAGTTCGGCGAGGCCCAGGCCCTCCTGGCCGGCGATGCGCTGCAGGCCTTTGCCTTTGAACTGCTCACGCCCGACGACGGCAGCGTGCCCGCCGCGATGCAGGCCACCCTGTGCCGTCTGCTGGCGCGCGCGGCCGGCTCGGCCGGCATGGCCGGCGGCCAGGCCATCGACCTGGCCAGCGTGGGCCTGGCCCTGACCGAAGACCAGTTGCGCCACATGCACCGCCTGAAGACCGGCGCACTGCTGCAGGGCAGCGTGATGATGGGCGTGGCCTGTGGCCCGGCGGACGCGCGGGCGCACGAAGCCCTGTCCGACTACGGCGCCGTGATGGGCCTGGCCTTCCAGGTGGTGGACGACATCCTCGACGTGGTGGCCGATTCCGCCACGCTGGGCAAGACCGCCGGCAAGGATGCCGCGAGCGACAAGCCGACCTACGTGTCCCTGCTCGGCCTGGCACCCGCGCAGGCCTATGCCCGCGAGCTGCAGGTGCAGGCCCACGCCGCCCTGGCGCGCAGCGGCCTGGCCGACACCCGCGCTCTGGCCGCCCTCGCCGACATGGTGGTGGACAGGACGCATTGATGGCTCTGGCAAGGCTCTCCCGGCCCATTGGTACGATGCATGAAGACGCAGGCGCCCGCTGGCGCATGGCGCTTGCCTCGTGAGCACTGATCGACTCCAAAAAGAATAGCAAATGTCCACGACCTCCTATCCCCTGCTGCAGACCGTGAACGACCCGGCGGACCTGCGCGCCATGCCGCGGGCCGACCTCAAGGCCCTGGCCACCGAGCTGCGCGCCTTCGTGCTCGAAAGCGTGTCGCAGACGGGCGGGCACCTGAGCTCCAACCTGGGCACGGTGGAGCTCACCGTGGCCCTGCACCATGTGTTCAACACGCCCGAGGACCGGCTGGTGTGGGACGTGGGCCACCAGACCTACCCGCACAAGATCCTGACCGGCCGGCGCGACCGCATGAACACGCTGCGCCAGATGGGCGGCATCTCGGGCTTTCCGCAGCGCGCCGAGAGCCCCTACGACACCTTCGGCACGGCGCATTCGAGCACCAGCATCTCGGCCGCACTGGGCATGGCGCTGGCCGCCAAGGTCAAGGGCGAGAACCGCCATGCCGTGGCCATCATCGGCGACGGGGCGATGACGGCCGGCATGGCCTTCGAGGCGCTGAACAACGGCGGCGTGGCCGATGCCAACCTGCTGGTGGTGCTCAACGACAACGACATGAGCATCAGCCCGCCCGTGGGGGCGCTCAACCGCTACCTGGCCCAGCTCATGAGCGGCCAGTTCTACGCGGCCGCCAAGAACGTGGGCAAGACCGTGCTGCGCCCGGTGCCACCGCTGCTGGAGCTGGCCAAGCGCTTCGAGCAGCAGGCCAAGGGCATGGTCGTGCCGGCCACGCTGTTCGAGAAATTCGGCTTCAACTACATCGGGCCCATTGACGGGCACGACCTCGACTCGCTGATCCCCACGCTCGAGAACATCAAGAGCCTCAAGGGCCCGCAGTTCCTGCACGTGGTCACCAAGAAGGGCCAGGGCTACAAGCTGGCCGAGGCCGACCCCGTGGCCTACCACGGCCCCGGCAAGTTCGACCCGGCCGTGGGCCTGGTCAAGGGCACGGCCAGCCCCAAGCAGACCTTCACCCAGGTCTTCGGCCAGTGGCTGTGCGACATGGGGGCGCACGACCAGCGCCTGGTGGGCATCACCCCGGCCATGCGCGAAGGCTCGGGCATGGTGGAGTTCGAAAAGCGCTTTCCCGAGCGCTACTACGATGTGGGCATTGCCGAGCAGCATGCCGTCACCTTCGCGGCCGGCATGGCCTGCGAGGGCCTCAAGCCCGTGGTGGCGATCTACTCGACCTTCCTGCAGCGCGGCTACGACCAGCTGATCCACGACGTGGCGCTGCAGAACCTGCCCGTGGTGTTCGCGCTCGACCGTGCGGGCCTGGTGGGGGCCGATGGCGCCACGCATGCGGGCGCCTACGACATTCCCTTCGTGCGCTGCATCCCCAACATGAGCATGGCCTGCCCGGCCGATGAGCGCGAGTGCCGCCAGTTGCTGTCCACCGCCTTCGAGCAGGACCACCCCGTGGCCGTGCGCTACCCGCGTGGCAGCGGGGCCGGCGTGGCGCCGCTGGCCGGGCTGGAAGGCCTGCCCTTCGGCAAGGGCGAGATCCGCCGCGAGCGCAAGGCCGCTGCTGGCGAGGCCGGTCCGCGCATCGCCATCCTGGCCTTCGGCACCCTGCTGTACCCTGCGCTCGAGGCGGGCGAGGCCCTGGATGCCACCGTGGCCAACATGCGCTGGGCCAAGCCCGTCGACGTGGAACTGCTGCGCGATGTGGCCGAGCGCCACGACGTGCTGGTCACGGTGGAAGAAGGCGCCACCATGGGCGGTGCCGGCAGTGCCGTGACCGAGGCGCTGAACGCGGCCGGCATCGTGCGCCCGGTGCTGCAGCTGGGCCTGCCCGACGCGTTCATCGAGCATGGCGACCCGGCCAAGCTGCTGTCGCTGCAGGGGCTCGATGCCGCGGGCATCGAGCGTGCGGTGCGGGCCCGGTTCCCCGGCTGAGCTGGCTTCTCCGGCGCGGCCTGGCAGCGCGCAGGTGCTGTCGAAAACCCGCACAGCACCCTGGCGGGGCACCTCCTACAATGCAGGCGCGCTGCATTGATCTGCACGCGCGCCCCTGCGCAGCACGCATCGCTGCCGCATCCACCCCCCCGCGGAAACAGGAGAGAAGTCGTATGCATCGCCGTTCGCTCATCAAGCACACCGGCCTGGCGGGTGTACTGGCCTCTGGCGTCGCGCCGGCCGTGCATGCCCAGGCCACGCTGCGGTGGCGCATTGCATCGAGTTTCCCCCGCACCTCGGACAACATCTTTGGTGGCGCCCAGGTGTTTGCCAAGGCGGTGCGCACCCTGTCCAATGGCAAGTTCGAGATTTCCGTGCACCCCGGTGGCGAGCTGATGCCGCCCTTCGACGTGGTGGATGGCGTGCAGAGCGGCACGGTGGAGATGTGCCATGCCGTGCCCTACTACTTCTACAGCAAGAACCCGGCGTTTGCGCTCGGTTGTGCCGTGCCCTTCGGTTTCAATGCGCGCCAGATGAGCGCCTGGATGCTGCACGGCAACGGGCGCCGGCTCATGAACGAGTTCTATGCCGGCTTCAACATGGTGAGCTTTGCCTGCGGCAACACCGGCACGCAGATGGGCGGCTGGTTCCTGCGCGAGGTCAAGACCCCGGCGGACTTCAAGGGCCTCAAGATCCGCGTGGGCGGCGGCCTGGTGGCCGAGGTCATGCAGCGCCTGGGTGCCATCCCCCAGAGCCTGCCGGGTGGCGAGATCTACCAGGCCCTGCAAAAGGGCAGCATCGATGCCGCCGAATGGATCGGGCCCTACGACGACCAGAAGCTGGGCTTCAACAAGGTGGCGCCGTTCTACTATTACCCCGGCTGGTGGGAGGGCGGGCCCGAGGTGGACCTGTTCGTGAACAAGAAGGCCTACGACGCCCTCACGCCGGACTACCGCTTCATCATCGAAGCCGCGGCCTCCTATGCGCATGCCGACATGCTGGCCCGCTACGATGCGCTCAATCCCAACGCGCTCAAGCAGCTGGTGGCTGCCAAGACCAAGGTGCTGCCGTACTCGCAGGTCATCCTGGACGCCGCGTTCCGTGCATCGATGGAGGCCTTTGCGCACAACGATGCCAGAAGCCCCGAGTGGAAGAAGATCTACGCCGACATGCGCAACTTCCAGCGTGACCAGATACTCTGGTTCCGCTTTGCCGAGGCGCGCTACGACACCTTCATGTCGGCACAGAAGATCTGACCCTCCCTGAGTCGCTTCGCGCCATTCCTCCACGGGGGCGCAGCCCTCGGTGTGGGGCGGTCTTTGCACGGCTGCCCTGGCGTGGGGCGCGCCAGTCTCAAGCACCTTCAGCGGATGCTTGCAGAACCCTGAAGCCCTCGCGCAGGGGGCGGGCTTTCACGGGAAAACCCGCAAATCCACGGGGGGGCATGTTCCTACAATCAATCGGGCTAGAAGGTTCTTGGCCGCGGGCGACCCGCCTGCATGCCAGGGTGTGCAATCACAAGTATTCGGAGAGAACTCATGGATCGTCGTTCAATCATCAAGCATGCCGGTATTGCCGGTGTCCTCGCCGCCGGTGTCGCACCGGCCGTGCATGCGCAGGCTGCCGTGCGCTGGCGCCTGGCATCGAGCTTCCCCAAGCCCCTGGACACCATCTACGGCGGTGCCGAAGTGTTTGCCAACGCGGTCAAGGCCATGTCCGGCGGCAAGTTCGAAATCTCCGTGCATGCCGGTGGCGAGCTGATGCCTCCCTTCGGCGTGGTGGACGGCGTGCAGCAAGGCTCCGTGGAAGCCTGCCACACCGTGCCTTACTACTTCTACGGCAAGAACCCCGCGTTCGCCATCGGTTCGGCCATTCCCTTCGGCATGAACGCACGCCAGATGAACGCCTGGATGATGCACGGCAACGGCCGCAAGCTGATGGACGAGTTCTATGCAGGCTACGGCATGCTGAGCTTTGCCGGCGGCAACACGGGCACCCAGATGGGTGGCTGGTTCCGCAAGGAAATCAAGTCGGTCGCCGACCTCAAGGGCCTGAAGATGCGCCTGGGTGGCGGTCTGGTCGGTGACGTGATGACCAAGCTGGGCGTGGTGCCCCAGAGCCTGCCTGGCGGCGAAATCTACCAGGCGCTCGAAAAGGGCACCATCGACGCCGCCGAGTGGGTGGGTCCTTACGACGACCAGAAGCTGGGCTTCAACAAGGTCGCGCCCCACTACTACTACCCCGGCTGGTGGGAAGGTGGTCCTGAAGTGGACTTCTACATCAACAAGAAGGCCTTCGACGCACTCACGCCCGAAAACAAGGCCATTGTGGCTGCCGCATCGGCACAGGCTGCATCCGACATGCTGGCCAAGTACGACGCCCGCAACCCCGTGGCCTTGAAGCAGCTGATCGGCGCCAAGATCAAGCTCCTGCCCTTCACCAAGGATGTGCTCGACGCCTCGTTCAAGGCATCGCAAGAGGTGTACGCCGAGAACGACGCCAAGAGCCCCGAGTGGAAGAAGATCTTTGCCGACTTCCGCGCCTTCCAGCGCGACCAGGTGGCATGGTTCCGCGTGGCCGAAAGCCGTTTCGACAGCTACATGCAGACCGTCAAGCTCTGATACGGCCCCGGCCTGTCATTGCTGCCAAAAACCGCGCTTCGGCGCGGTTTTTTTATGCGCCATTTTCATGCGGCATGTACGGCAGGCTGGCCGCCCAGAAGACGCCTGCCGACGCGCTGACGGCCGCGCCCAGCGCGCACACCCCGCTCCAGCCCCAGGCTGCGAAGACGGCGGGGGAGGCTGCGGCACCGAGCCCGCTGCCCGCGGCATAGAACAGCATGTAGCAGCCCACCAGCCGTCCATGCAGGCCCGCGTCGCCGCGCAGGACGAGGGCCTGGTTGGTCACGTGGATGGCCTGGCCGCCCAGGTCCAGTGCCACCACGCCCAGCACCAGCCACCCCAGTGAATGCGGCATGAGCCACAGCGGCAGCCAGGCCGCGAGCAGCAGCGCCAGCGCGCCTGCGGTGGCACGCTGGGCCAAGCCCCGGTCGACCCAGCGCCCGGCACGCGTGGCGGCCAGCGCCCCGAGGGCCCCCACCAGGCCGAAGGCGCCGATGGCCGTGTGCGACAGCGCATGGGGCGCCCCGCGCAAGGGGAGCACCATGGCGCTCCAGAAGATGCTGAAGGCCGCGAACATCAGCAGGGCGAGCGTGCCGCGGATCTGCAGCACCCGGTCGGTGCGCAGCAGGGTCAGCATGGAGCCGACCAGGGCCGGGTAGGCGAGCCCGCCTGCGGACGACGGCGCGGGAGGCAGCGCGCGCCAGAGCAGGGCCATGAGGGCCAGCATGGCCAGCGCCGCGGCGGTGTAGACCCCGCGCCAGCCCACCAGGTCGGCCAGCAGGCCTGACGCCACCCGCGCCAGCAGCAGGCCGATGACCACGCCGCCCTGGGCGGCACCTACTACGTGGCCCCGCTCCTGCGGCGCCGCGGCGGTGGCCGCGAAGGCGATCAGCCCCTGGGTCATGGCCGTGCCCAACAGGCCCAGGCACAGCATGCCCGCCAGCAAGGTTGCGGCAGAGGTGGCCGCGGCCGTGCCGAACAGCGCTGCGACCAGGGCGGCGCATTGCCACAGCATCAGGCGCCGCCGGTCCATGCTGTCTCCAAGGGATACCAGCAGCACCAGGGCCAGGGCGCAGCCCGCCTGTGTGGACGCCACCACCGCGCCGATGGCGGCAGGGCGGATCCCGAAGTCGGCCGCCAGCGCATCGAGCAGGGGCTGGGCGTAGTAGACATTGGCGACACAGAGCCCGCTGGCGCAGGCGAACAGCGCCACCAGGGCACGGGGCATGGTGGCCGCTGTGGACAGGGGTTGGGGCATGGATCAAGCAATCTAGTTTCAAATAAAGACCAGTTTGATTCTAGGCAAACCAGTCTTAAAATGAAACCTGTTCCCGCAAAAACACCCCTGCGGGCAGTGCCATCACCGAGGAGTCACCATGTCCCAGCGCAAGCATGCAGTCGCCGAAACCTGTCCCGTGGCGCGTTCGGTCGACCTGATCGGCGACGGCTGGAGCCTGCTGATCGTGCGCGACGCCTTCGACGGAACGCGCCGTTTCGGTGACTTCCAGCGCGGCCTCGGCGTGGCCCGCAGCATCCTGGCCGAACGCCTGCGCAGATTGGTAGAAGAGGGCATCCTGGCCGTGCAGCCGGCATCCGACGGCACCTCCTACCAGGAGTACGTGCTCACGCCCCGCGGCGAGCAGCTGTTTGCGGTGGTGGTGGCCCTGCGCCAGTGGGGTGAGCAGCAGCTCTTCCAGCCGGGCGAGGCCCGTTCGCAGCTGCTGGAGCGGGCCACGGGGCAGGAGCTTGCTCCCATGCAGCCGCGCGGCGCCGATGGCCAGGTGCTCGGCCCCTGGCAGGCGGTGGTGCGCAAACCTACCGCCCCATGAAAAAACCGCGCCAGGGCGCGGTTTCGAGGGGATGGGGGAGGAGCTCAGAAGCTGCGGAAGGCCTTGAGCTCGGCGCTGACGCGCTCGAATTCCTGGATCAGCGCGGGCGTGGCGCCGTAGAACACGGTGAACTTGCCGGCCAGCGTGCGCACGTACAGGCGCGGTGCGATCAGCCAGCCCAGGCCGCGCACGCGGATCAGCTTGGCGTAGGCCAGGTCGTCGAAGGGCAGGGCCTTGTCCCAGACCCAGCGCTGGTGCAGGCCGTCCTTGCTGATGCGTGTGCGGCTGACCATGATGCTCCACCAGGTCCAGGCCATGAGCACCAGGCCGGCGATGAACCAGCCCGCGCCGTTGCTCACCCCTGTGCTGGAACCCAGGGCGCCGCGCGACCACAGCTGGGCGAACCAGAGGGCGCAGCCGCCCACGATCACCGTGGCCAATGCCCGGAAGGTCGGCGAGAACGCCGAGCCTGCCACCTCGCCCCCTTCGGGGGTGAAGCGAAAGGGCTCCGGCATGGACATGGGGGTCTGGTTCAGCATGGACAGGGTTGCCACTTGCGTTCTCACTGCTTGGCGTCGGAGCCCGCAGGCGCCGCGGCAGCCGGTGCGGCATCCGAGGCCGCCGGAGCGGGGTCACCGAACGGGTTCTCACCCGCGCCCGAGGAGTTGGAGTCGGAGTTCATCAGGTCGTCGGCGGGCACCTCGATCTGCACCTTGTCGGTGTCGATGACCTCGGCCTTGGGCAGGAACATGGTCACCGTCTGGGGCACGAAGATCACGATGGTCACCAGCAGCAGCTGCATGATCACCCAGGGGATCGCGCCCATGTAGATGTCGCTCGACAGGATGGGCTTGGGAATGCGCCCCTCCTTGAACAGGGTGTTGGAGATGCCGCGCAGGTAGAACAGCGCGAAGCCGAAGGGCGGGTGCATGAAGCTGGTCTGCATGTTCACGCACAGCAGCACGCCGAACCAGATCAGGTCGATGCCGAGCTTGTCGGCCACCGGGCCGAGCATGGGCAGGATGATGAAGGCGATCTCGAAGAAGTCGAGGAAGAACGCCAGGAAGAAGATGAACAGGTTCACCGCGATCAGGAAGCCGATCTGCCCGCCGGGCAGGCCCGACAGCATGTGCTCGACCCACTTGGCGCCGTCCACGCCCTGGAACACCATCGAGAACACGCGCGCACCGATCAGGATGAACACCACCATGGCCGTCAGGCGCATGGTGCCCTGCATGGCTTCCCACATCAGGGCCCAGGTCAGGCGCTTGTGGATGGCTGCCAGGATCATGGCGCCCACCACGCCCATGGCGCCGGCTTCGGTCGGTGTGGCGATGGCGGTGTCGATACCCGGCAGGCCGCCCATGGAACCCAGCACGGCGAAGATCAGCAGCGCCGAGGGAATGATGCCGCGCAGGCACTTGAGCCACAGCTTGGCGCCGGACATGGTGCGCGCTTCCTTCGGGATGCCGGGGATGTAGTGGGGCTTGAACACTCCCAGCATGAAGGTGTAGCCCGCGAAGATCAGCACCTGCAGGATGGAGGGGCCCCAGGCGCCGCGGTACATGTCGCCCACCGAGCGGCCGAGCTGGTCGGCCATGACGATCAGCACCAGCGAGGGCGGCACCAGCTGGGTGATGGTGCCCGAGGCGGCCAGCACGCCGGTGGCGTAGCGCATGTTGTAGCCATAGCGCACCATCACGGGCAGCGAGATCAGGGCCATGGCGATCACCTGGCCGGCCACGGTGCCGGTGATGGCGCCCAGGATGAAGCCCACGATGATGACTGAGTAGCCCAGGCCGCCGCGCACGGTGCCGAACAGCTGGCCCATGGAGTCGAGCATGTCCTCCGCCAGGCCGCACTTCTCGAGGATGGCGCCCATGAAGGTGAAGAACGGGATGGCGAGCAGCAGTTCGTTGCTCAGGATGCCGAAGATGTTGATCGGCAGGTTGGACATGAAGACGGCCGGGAACCAGCCCATCTCGATGGCGAAGAAGCCCGAGGCCAGCCCGAGGGCGGCCAGGGAGAAGGCGACGGGGAAGCCGATCAGCATCACCAGCACCAGCCCCGCGAACATGATCGGGGCAAAGTTTTCCATATGCATTTTGTTGTTCCTGAGTATCCGGGAATGGGGGCGCAGTCGGTGCGCTAGCGGGCGGGGCGGGCCGGCGGGCTGCGCAGGGAGGACTGCTGTGTCACGATGGGGTGTTCATCGGCCCTGGTTATTGCACCGGCTTTTCATAGTGGGTGTTCATCTGGTAGATGCCTTGCAGATGGGCCACCCGCTTGACGATCTCGGAGACACCCTGCAGGAACATCAGGCCAAAGCCCACCGGCAGCAGCAGCAGCGCGGGCCAGCGGATCAGGCCGCCCGAGTTGCCCGACATCTCGCCCGAAACGAAGCCACGCAGGAAGAAGGGCCAGCTCAGGTAGGCGATCAGGCCCATGGCCGGCAGCAGGAACAGCGCCAGGCCCATGATGTCCACGTAGACCTGCTTGTTGCCGCGCAGCTTGCCGTAGATGATGTCCACGCGCACATGCTCGTTCATGTACAGCACGAAGGGTGCGCCCATCATCACCGTGGCGGCGAACAGGTACCACTGGATCTCCAGCCAGGCGTTGGAGCTGTAGTCCAGGCCGTAGCGGACGAAGGCATTGCCCGCCGAGATCATGGCCGCCGCAAGCACGGTCCATGTTGCCACCTTGCTGAGCTGGCTGGAGATCCAGTCCATGCCCAAAGCCAATTTGAGAAGTGCTGACACCTTGTGTCTCCTGGGGTTTTGAAAAGAGCGCAGACGCACCCGAAGCGCTGCCGGGTGTCTGAAAGTAACGCGGATGGTACCCCCTGGGCGCTGAAGAAAGCCTGACGCGCGGGGATAGGGTTTTCCTCAGGCACCCCCCACCGGCGCCTTGCCAGTGCGGGCCTTGCCGCCTGGGCGCCCGGCTTTGCGGCGTCAGGTCCGTGCAGGCTTGGGCCGGGCAAACTGCCACCAGGGCAGCACGGCGCTCATGGACAGCACGTCGCCGCAGTGCATGGGCGCATAGCCGGGCAGGGCCGCCATCTGCGCCTGCCAGGCCGTGGTCTGCAGCAGGTCGCGCAGCGCCTGGGTGGCCGGCTGCTCCAGCGTGGATTTGAGGCAGGCCAGGTGGTAGCGCTCCTGCGCCAGGGGCACGAAGCCCAGGCCCCGGGCGTGGGCCGCCAGCTCGATGCCCATGCCCACGTCGGCCGCGCCGGCCGCCACCGCCTGGGCCACGGCCGTGTGCGAGGGTTCGTGGCGCTCATAGCCCTGCAGGTCGCCAGGGCCGAGACCCGCTTGCGTCAGCAGGTCGTCCAGCAGCACGCGCGTGCCGGTGCCCAGGGGCCGGTTCACGAAGCGCACGCCCGGGCGGGCCACGTCGGCCAGCGTCTGCAGGCCCAGTGGGTTGCCGCGCGCGACGATCAGCCCCTGGGTGCGCTGGGCAAACCCGATGATCTTGTGGCGCCCCGGTCGCAGCAGCGGCTTGTAGGTGCGGGCGGCCAGCGAATCGGCGGCGGGTGTCTCCCGCGTATGGAAGCCGGCAATCGTGCACCGGCCTTCGTTGAGCGCGCGGATCGCATCCACGCTGCCGGTGAAGCGGATGTCCAGGTGCAGCGCGCCGGTTTCGCCCGGCGTGGCCGCATAGGCACGCAGCGCCGCCAGCGCATCGTCATGGCTGGCATACATGGTCAGCACATGCGCCTGGTCGTCGAAGGCCACGGCGAAGGCCCGCTCCAGGTCGGCATGCAGGGCGGCGATCTGCGGCGCCAGCCGGGCCTGGGCCTGGCGTTCGGCCCACAGCAGCTTGGCGCCGAACTCGCTGAGCTGCGCGGACTGCCCCTTGCCCCA
Organism: Acidovorax sp. GW821-FHT10A04; assembly: GCF_059415825.1. NCBI lineage: Bacteria > Pseudomonadati > Pseudomonadota > Betaproteobacteria > Burkholderiales > Comamonadaceae > Acidovorax > Acidovorax sp. GW821-FHT10A04. Next base: position 117,929 of record NZ_JBWKNZ010000012.1, on the reverse strand, counting down.
GATGATCAATTCACCGCCCAGCTGCTCCTCCCAGCGCTTGAGGGCGCCCCAGACATGGCGGTAGGACAGCTTCAGCGCACGCGCCGCGCCGGAGATGGAGCCCTGCTCGGCCACCGCCTGCAGCAGTTCGGGCAGGGGGTTGCGGATCTGGGTGTCGCCCGCATCGCGGCTGAGCGTGTAGTGAAGTTGGACCCTATGCACGGCCGTTCATATCGCTGGAGAAGAAGGAGGTCCATACGATAGCCCAAGCATGTCCACCCTGACGCAAAGCGCCGCCACCGCCCTTGAACTGACCCTGTCGGGGGATCCGGCGCTGTGGACCATCGTCGGCCGCTCCCTGTCGGTCAGCGCCACGGCCTGTGCGCTGGCCTGCGCCGCGGGCCTGGTGCTCGGGGCCTGGCTGGGCGTGGCCCGGTTCGCCGGCCGGGGGGCGGTGCTGGCGGTGCTCAACACCCTGCTCGCCGTGCCCTCGGTGGTGGTGGGGCTGGTGGTCTACCTGCTGCTGTCGCGCAGCGGCCCGTTCGGTGCGCTGGGCTGGCTGTTCAGCTTCAAGGCCATGGTGCTGGCCCAGGCCATTCTGGTGCTGCCGGTGGTCACCGCGCTCACGCGCCAGGTGGTGGAAGACGCCGAGCGCGCCCATGGCGAGCAGCTGCGCTCGCTGGGGGCCGGCCCGTTGCTGCGCAGCCTGCTGCTGGCCTGGGACGAGCGCTATGCGCTGCTCACGGTGCTGATCGCCGCGTTCGGCCGCGCCATCTCCGAAGTCGGCGCGGTGATGGTCGTGGGCGGCAACATCGATGGCTTCACCCGCGTCATGACCACGGCCATCGCCCTCGAGACCAGCAAGGGCGACCTGCCGCTGGCGCTGGCGCTGGGCCTGGTGCTGCTGGGCGTGGTGCTGGCACTGAACGTGCTGATCGCGCTGCTGCGCCGCTGGCGCGAGCGGGTCGATGGCGGTGCCTCCGACGCTCTGGCGGGGGTGGCGGCATGAGGCATCCCGAGCCCCAGCCCGTGGCCATGCCGCCCGTCCTGTCCCCGCTGATCGAACTGCAGGGCGTGGCCGTGCGCTACGGCCGCGTGCAGGCGCTGGCCGACATCGACCTGCGCATTGCCCCGGGTGAGCGCGTGGCCCTGGTGGGGGCCAACGGCAGCGGCAAGAGCACCCTGCTGCGCGTGCTGCACGGCCTGGTGCCGCCCAGTGCCGGCCAGGTGCGGTGCGACGCGGCGCAGCGCCAGGCCATGCTGTTCCAGCGCCCGCACATGCTGCGCACCAGTGCCCAGAACAATGTGGCGCTGGCGCTGTGGCTGCGCGGCACGCGCTGGCGCGAGGCCCGGGCCCAGGCCCTGGTAGCGCTGCAGCGCGTGGGGCTCGAGGCCATTGCTGCGCAGAACGCGCGCACCCTGTCGGGCGGCCAGCAGCAGCGCGTGGCGCTGGCGCGCGCCTGGGGCCTGCGGCCCGGCGTGCTGCTGCTCGACGAGCCCACGGCCAGCCTGGACCCGCATGCCAAGCGCGAGGTCGAGGGCCTGATGGCCGACCTGGCAGGCAGCGCGGTGCAGGCAGGCGGCAGCATCCAGGCGGTGACCATGGTGTTCAGCAGCCACAACCTGGGCCAGGTCAAGCGCCTGGCCAGCCGCGTGGTCTACCTGGAGCAGGGCCGCATCGTGGCCGCCCTGCCGGTGCACGAGTTTTTCAACGGCCCCCTGCCGGAGGCCGCGCGTTTGTTCGTCAAAGGAGAAATAGGATGAGACAACCCACGATGGCCCGCCGCCACCTGCTCTTGGTTCCCTCTGCGGTCGCACTGGCCCTGGCCCTGTCGCATGGCGCGGCATTTGCGCAGGCCACGATCACCATGGCCTCCACCACCTCCACCGAGCAGTCGGGCCTGTTCGGCCACCTGCTGCCGGAGTTCAAGAAAGCCAGCGGCATCGACATCAAGGTGGTGGCCCTGGGCACCGGCCAGGCGCTGGACATGGCGCGCCGCGGCGATGCCGACGTGCTCTTCGTGCACGACCAGGTGGCCGAGGAGAAGTTCGTGGCCGATGGCTGGGGTGTCAAGCGCTACCCGGTGATGTACAACGACTTCATCCTCGTGGGCCCCAAGGCCGACCCGGCGGGTACGCAGGGCAAGGACATCGTCGAGGCCCTGAAGAAGCTGGCGGCCGGCAGCGCCCCCTTCATCTCGCGCGGTGACAAGAGCGGCACGCACGCCGCCGAGCTGCGCTACTGGAAGCTCGCGGGCGCCGAGGCGGCCAAGGGCGGCGGCTACAAGGAATGCGGCTGCGGCATGGGCCCGGCGCTGAACATCGCTGCCTCCAGCGGCGCTTACGTGCTGGCCGACCGCGGCACCTGGCTCAACTTCAAGAACCGCGCCGACATGGTGGTGCTGGTCGAGGGCGACACGCGCCTGTTCAACCAGTACGGCGTGATGGTGGTCAACCCGGCCAAGCACCCGCAGGTCAAGGTGCAGGACGCGCAGAAGTTCGTGGACTGGGTGGTCTCACCCAGTGGGCAGGCCAGCATCGCCGCCTACAAGATCGGCGGCGAGCAGCTGTTCTTCCCCAACGCTGGCAAGTAGGGGTGGGCCCGCGCCATGCACCGCTGGATGCCCAGGGCCCAGGCGGCGGGGGCCATGCTGGCCATGGCGGGCTGCGCTAGCCCGCCGGCCGAGCCGGCCGCTGCGCCCGCGGCGCTGCAGGTCTATGCTGCCGGCAGCCTGCGCGAGGTGTTCACCGAGGTGGCCGCCGCGCACCAGGCGCGCACGGGCCAGCCGGTGGAACTGAGCTTCGGCGCCTCGGGACTGCTGCGCGAGCGCATCGAGCAGGGTGCGCCGGCCCAGGTGTTCGCGTCGGCGGATACGCAGCACCCGGCACGCCTGGCGGCCCGGGGCGGCTGGCAGGCGCCCGTGGTGTTCGTGCGCAACGGCCTGTGCGCCCTGGCCGCCGAGCAGGTCCGCACCACCCCCGCGACCCTGCTGGCCACCCTGATGCGGCCCGATATCCGGCTGGGTACCTCCACGCCGCTCGCCGACCCCTCGGGCGACTATGCCTGGGAGCTGTTCCGCCGTGCCGAGGCGGTGCAACCGGGGGCCTTCGCGGTGCTGGAGGCCAAGGCATTGCAGCTCACCGGCGGTGCCAGCTCGCCCAAGCCACCCGCCGGGCGCGGCACCTATGCCTGGGTCATGGAGCAGGGGCAGGCCGATGTCTTCCTGACCTACTGCACCAACGCCATGGCCAGCCAGCGGGAGCTGCCGCGCCTGCAGGTGGTACAGGTGCCGCCCGCGCTGCAGGTGGGCGCCGCCTACGGCGTGTCGGTGCGTTCGGGGGCTCCGCCTGCAGCGCATGCATTCGTGCGCGCACTGCTCTCGGAATCCGCCCAGGCGGTGTTCAAGCGGATGGGCTTTGCGGCGCCCTGACCGGCGTTCAGAATTCCAGAGAAGGCTTGGCCACCATGAGGTAGAACACCACCACCATGGCCACGAAGGCCGGGTAGCCCAGCGCCTCCCACCAGCGGGCGTAGCGCCAGTAGGTGGGGGGCAGGGCGTCGCTGCCGGCGTCGGCCGCCTGCTGGGCCAGTGCGCGCATGCGCAGCTGCAGCCACACCACGGGCAGCCAGCACAGGCCGGCCAGCACGTACAGCGCGAGCGAGACGGCGAGCCAGGGCGTGGACAGGGGCAGGCCTGCCATGTGCGCCATGGCCAGCCCCGTGGCGGGCTGGATGAACACCGTGGGCGTGGTGAACCACCAGTCCGCCCGCACCACCAGCCGCGCCACCACGGCCTGGGCCTGCAGGTTGCCGCTGCGGTTGGCAAAGAACATGTAGTAGGCCGAGCCCAGGCCCGTGCCCACCAGCAGCACGCTGGAGACGATGTGGATCCACTTGAGGGTCAGGTACAGGCTCATGGTCGGGGGTCGTCGCGCAGCAGCACCACCAGGATGGCGGCGATGGGCAGGTTCTTGGTCAGCGGGCCGAAGGGGTGCAGCCACCACCCGGGCTCGATGGCGGTGGCCAGCAGCGTCATCACCCCCATCAGCAGCAGCGCAGCGGCATAGGCCACGCGGCCGGGCCACAGAGCGATCCACAGGCCCACCACGGCGTCGGCGGCGGCGCCGGCCAGCACCAGGGCGGTGACGATCTGTGGGCTGTTGAAGGGCAGGGTGGCCAGCAGCTGGCGGCTTTGGCCGTCGAGCTCCCAGACGCTGACGACCGCCGTGGCGAGCCAGACGAAGACCAGGCTGTAGCGCAGCAGGCGGCGGTGGGCGTCGCTCATGGTGCTGGGGCCTCTTCTTCCACCACGTCCGTCACCATGCCCCATTTCGTGAACTCGGGCGCAAAGGCCGCCAGCGGCAGCAGGCTGGTGCTGGTGTGGGCGCCGACCGGAAGGACGGCATGGTCTCGCGCGAGCTGGCGCGCCAGCAGGATGGCGGCCATGCAGGGGATCTCGGGGCCGTGGTCGTTGTCGGCGGCGATGTGCCAGGCTCGGCGCCGCGGTGCGCCCTGTGCATCGGCACCGGCCACGCGCACCACCATGCCGCCCAGCGGCGTGCCCAGGAAGTCGAACACCCCGCCCGTGCGGTGCATGAGCCCGGCCAGGCGCTCGGGGCGCCGCAGCACGCCCCAGGCGCGCAGCGCGGCGATGGCAGCGAAGGCGCGCTGGGCCAGACCCACTTCGAGTGCGGCGCGAAAGTCCACCCGCTGCGTGACGCGGTAATGGGCCGGCAGCAGCTCCAGGTCGGGGATGTCGCAGACCGCCGCCAGGCGCGGGCGCAGGCGCTGGAACCGCACCAGGGTGGGCGCCGCCCAGCCGAGCCGGTTCTGCCAGCGGCCGTCCTCCCAAACGGGGATGGCCTCGCCGCAGTAGCTGAGCACGGCTGCCAGGGTGGCCTGGCCGCGCGGCGCGCGCTGGGCCGGGGCGATGCAGATGTCGATGCTGTCGATGCGCTGCCAGCCGGCGCACAGCTGGTCCACCACCGCCGAGGACAGGGCCGGCACCGTGCTGGCGCCGCAGACCGCCGTGCGCCCCGCCGCCGTGAACCGGGCGTTCAGGGCCGCCGGGAAGTCACAGACGAAGCGGCGCCCGTCGGCCAGGTCGATGTAGTGCGCACCGGCTTCGGCGGCCGCCTCGGCCACCGCATAGCCCTGCGCCTGGAACGGCCCTGCCGTGTGGACCACCAGGCCCACGCCGAGCGCCCTCAAGGCCTGCACCAGGCCGGGCGCGCTGTGGTCCAGCGCGACGCCCTGGGCACCCGGGCCCAGCGTGGCCGCCAGGGCCTGGGCCTGGCCGGCGCTGCGGCCGGCCACCAGCAGGTGGATGCTCGGGTCGCCGGCCAGTGCGCGGCAGATGCGGGCGCCGAAGTTGCCATAGCCCCCCAGCACCAGGGTGGTCAGTGCAGCAGTGCTCATCGGCGGGCCCCTTGGGGCTGCATCCATGCGGCAGCCGCCGCAGGGGGGGCGTGGGGTTCGGGGGATTCCGGGGATTCGGTCGTGTCCGCCTGGGCCCGCAGTGTGGCCAGGTGCTGGGGCCACTGGGCCTGGTTCCAGCCGGGCACGTCGGCAGCCGGCATGGGCCTGCAAAAGACATAGCCCTGGATGGTGGGCAGGCCACAGGCCGCCAGGGTCTGCAGCTCGGCCGGGCTCTCGACCCCTTCCACCACCACCGACAGGCCGAACTCGCTGGCCAGCGCGCCCACGTGCCGCAGCAGCGACTGGCGCCGCGGGTCCTGGGCCAGTTGGCGCATGAACAGGCGGTCGCATTTGATGCCGGCAATCGGCAGGTCGGCCAGCATGCCCAGGGAGGAGTAGCCGGCGCCGAAGTCGTCCATCAGCACGCCCACGCCGATGGCCTGCAGTCGGCGGATGGATTCGAGCATGCGCGGGCCGCTGGCGATCAGTGCGTGCTCGGTCAGCTCCAGCTTGAGGGCGCTGCCGGGCAGGGCACGGCGCGCGAGCTCGGCCTGCAGCCAGGGCGCGAAATCCTCTTCGAGCAGGGTGGCCGGTGCCACGTTCACGCTGAACTTCGCAGCCGCCATGCCTGCGCTGCGCCATTGGCAGGCCCAGGCCATGGCGTTGGTCAGGATCAACCGGTCCACCAGGGGCGTCTTGCCCTGCAGTTCGCAGACCAGCAGGAAGGCCTCGGGATGGATGGGCCCCAGGAGCTCGCTGCGCACCCGCAGCAGCGCCTCGAACTGCACCTCGCCGCTGTCCAGGTCGGCAATCGGCTGGAAGTGCAGGACCAGTTGCTCGGGCAGCAGCAGCTGCGGCAGCTGGTCCGCGATCAGCGACAACTGGATGTCTCCCTCGGGCGCCTGCACTTCGTAGCTGGAGGTGCGCATCAGCGACAGGCCGCGGCGCAGCAGCTGCTGGCGCGCCTGGTCGAAGCGCATGTTGCTCAGCTGCTCGGTGGCGATGGCCATGCCGAACAGCAGCACGATCACCAGCAGCGCCACCCCGTCGGTGGGCGCGGCGCTGTCGGGCCATTCCAGGGGAAAAGTGTTCACCAGCAGCCAGTGCAGCACCAGGATGGCGGCGCCGGCCAGGAGCTTGTCCTGCCATTTCTGGGGAATGTAGATGCGCGTCAGGGCCTTCATCTTGGCCGCGCGGTGGCGTATGGAGGTGTAGGCGGCGATGCCGATGGCCGTGGCCAGGGCCAGCACGACGGCCAGGCCGTTCACCCGCGCATAGCTCGATACGTAGCCTTCGGAGATGGTGAAGTGTGCGGCCAGCATGCCCAGCGACAGCCCGGTCCCGGCCAGCAGGATGCGCGCCTTGCTGGTGCTGGTGCTCAGCGTGGGGACCGTCAGCCGCGCACTCAGCGCCATGATGACCAGGCCCGTGAGCGCGGGCACCAGGCCCAGCATGTGGCCGGCCAGCTCGGCATACATGAGCATGCCCACCACGTCCAGCGCCCACACGACGCAGCCGATGCACAGGGCGGCATGGGATGCGCTGATGCGCCGGCTCGACGGGTCGATGGCAAAGGCCGTGTGCTCCACGAGCCGCTGGCACACGTGCACGACCAGCGAGGCGAAGATCCAGAACAGCAGGCTGTGCAGCAGCGGCGGAAAGCCCACCGCGAACACCTGCGTGGCGTCATGCCCGATTGAAAACATCCTGACCCTTCCCCCCAAAATCTTGTGCAGTCATCATACGACCTGCCCATGTCGGGGCGGCTGGACCCAGGAACTGGGCCGCCATTTCAGCGGTGCATGGCGCTGCACGCCATGCCCGCGCCGCGAAACTGGCACGGCCCAAGCCAGTGCTGCTGCGCGGCGCCACAGGGGGCATCAATTGACGATGGCGACGCCCTTGACCTGGGCGAAGACGGCCTTGCCCGGCACCAGTGCCAGGGCCTGGGCCGAGCGCTGTGTCACCCGCGCCAGCAGCCGCGTGGGGCCGGCATCGAGCGCCACCATGCACTGCCCGGGACTGTCGGCGTCGACCTGCACCACCGTGGCGGCCAGGATGTTGAGGATGCTGGTGTCCACCTGCTCGGCCAGGGTCAGGCTCACATCGCGCGCCTGGATGCGCAGGCGCACCGGCGTGCCGGCCGGCCGCTCCGTGGGGCTGGCCAGCAGCAGCTGGCCGCCGGCGAACTGCACGCTGGTGATGTGGTCGTGCGCGTCATGGCGCAGCACCGTGCCCTCCACCACCGAAGCCGCTGCATCGCCGTGCGCCAGCGGCAGGTCCAGGCGCACCAGCATGTCCTCGGTGCGCCCGCTAGCCAGCACCCGGCCGTCCTGCATCAGCACCATGTGCGCGGCCAGGCGCGCCACCTCGTCGATGGCGTGGCTCACGTAGAGCACGGGTATCTCCAGCGCCTGGTGCAGCCGTTCCAGGTAGGGCAGCACCTCGGCCTTGCGTTGGGCGTCCAGCGCGGCCAGGGGCTCGTCCATCAGCAGCACGCGCGGGCCGGTGGCCAGGGCGCGGGCCATGGCCACTCGCTGGCGCTCGCCGCCCGAGAGGGCATGGGGCCTGCGGTCCATCAGGTGGGCGATGCCCAGCAGGTCCACCGCCTGGTCCAGCGCCACGGTGTGCTGCCGCTCCCGGGGCGTGCGCCTGCGGCCATAGTCGATGTTGCCGCGCACGCTCAGGTGCTCGAACAGGCTGGCCTCCTGGAACACATAGCCCAGCGCGCGCTGGTGCGTGGGCCGCCAGATGCGCTGGCCGTCGTCCTGCCAGACCTCGCCGTTGACCACCACGCGGCCCGGCTCGGCCCGCGCCAGCCCCGCGATGGCGCGCAGGCTGGTGGTCTTGCCGCAGCCCGAGGGGCCGAACAGGGCGGTGACGCCGCGCCCGGGCAGCGTGAGGTCCACATCGAGCGTGAAGCCGCCGGGGCGGGTGAGCACCAGGCGGGCGGAAATCTGGTCGTCTGCAGCCATCAGGACACCATGGACGCGCGGCGGCGCGTGAGGTTCAGGCCCAGCAGCACCAGGAAGGAGAAGGCCACCATGCCGCCCGCCAGCCAGTGCGCCTGGGTGTATTCGAGGGTTTCCACGTGGTCATAGATCTGCACCGAGACCACGCGCGTCACGCCCGGGATGTTGCCGCCCAGCATGAGCACCACGCCGAACTCGCCCACCGTGTGGGCAAAGCTCAGGATGGCCGCGGTGATGAAGCCCGGGCGCGCCAGCGGAAGTGCCACGGTGAAGAACCGGTCCAGCGGCCCGGCGCCCAGCGTCGCTGCCGCCTCGAGCGGCCGGGTGCCGATGGCCTCGAACGCCGCCTGCAGCGGCTGCACCGCGAACGGCAGCGAATAGATCAGCGAGCCCGCCACCAGCCCCCAGAAGGTGAAGGGCAGGGCGCCCACGCCCAGCCACTGCGTGAACTGCCCGATGGGCCCGTTGGGGCCCATGGTCACCAGCAGGTAAAAGCCGATCACCGTGGGCGGCAGCACCAGCGGCAGCGCCACCACGGCCGACACCGGCCCGCGCCAGCGCGAGGGCGTGTGCGCCAGCCACCAGGCCAGCGGCGAGCACAGCACCAGCAGCAGCGCCATGGTGGTGCCCGCGAGCCGCAGCGTGAGGCCGATGGCCGCAAGGTCGGCGCTGGAAAAGGGCATGGACAGTGGAGAGGGATCGTGCAGGGAACTGGTTAGAAACTATAGCCGTAAGATTTGATGATGGTTTTGGCCTTGTCGCCCTTGAGGTACTGCATCAGCGCCGTCGCCGCCGCATTGCCCTTGCCGGTCTCCAGCAGCGCCGCATCCTGGCGGATCGGCTCGTGCATGTCTGCCGGCACCTGCCAGGCCGAGCCCTGGGCGATCTTGCCGTCCACCATCACCTGCGACAGCGCCACGAAGCCCAGTTGCGCATTGCCCGTGGCCACGAACTGGTAGGTCTGCGCAATGTTCTCGCCCTGCACGAAGCGCGGCTGCAGCGTGGCGGTGAGCCCGAGCTTGTCCATCACCTGCGTGGCGGCCAGGCCGTAGGGGGCCAGCTTGGGGTTGGCGATGGCCAGGTGCTTGAAGTCGCCGGTCTTGAGCACGGCGCCCTTGGCGTCCACATAGCCGTCCTTGGCGCTCCACAGCACCAGCGTGCCGATGGCGTAGGTGAAGCGCGAGTTGGCCACCACCTTGCCTTCGCGCTCGAGCTTGGCCGGCGTGGCGTCGTCGGCCGACAGCAGGATCTGGAACGGTGCGCCGTTGGTGATCTGCGCATAGAACTTGCCCGTGGCACCGAACGACAGCTCGGCCTTGTGGCCGGTGTCGGTCTCGAAGGCGGCCGCGATCTTCTGCATGGGCGCGGTGAAGTTGGCGGCCACGGCCACCGACACCTGCTCGGCATGGGCCGTGGCGGCGGCAGCCAGGGCCAGGCTGAGAACGGAGAGGAGGCGGGTGGTGGGCATCTGCATGGCGGTAGGGCGCGCAAGCGCTGTTCATTGATGGAATAGCGAAAGTATAAAAGCAGGCGCCGTGGCGCGCTGGCAGCCCTTGTGGCGCGTGGCGGTATTCGGGCCGCATCCCCTACACTGTGTCCACCATGCTGATGTTCCCCACCGAAATCCTTGCCGCCTACCTTGTTGCCGTGATCGTCGTGGTCTTTGCGCCGGGGCCGGACAACATCCTGGCCATCAGCCGCGGCCTGAGCCAGGGGCGCCTGGCGGCGGTGCTGTCCTCCATCGGTGCGGGCCTGGGCATCATGGTGCACACGGTGGCTGCCACGCTTGGGCTCACGCTGATCGTGCAGGCCTCGCCGCTGGCCTTCTGGGCCGTGAAGATCGCCGGCGCGGCCTACCTGCTGTACCTGGGGTACAAGGCGCTGACCTCGGGCAACCTGATCTCGTTCGCGCCGGCCGCGCGCCAGCCGCTGGCCAAGGTGTTCGGCGTGGGCCTGTTCTCCAACGTGCTCAACCCCAAGCCGGGGCTGTTCGTGCTGGCCTTCATCCCGCAGTTCGTCGACGCATCGCGCGGCCCCGTGGCCACCCAGATGCTGGTGTACGGCGCCATCTTCGCGGTGCTCACGGCGATCATCTTCTCGGTGCTGGGCAGCTGCGCGGCGCAGCTCTCGGGCTGGCTGGCGCGCCGCCCGCGTGCCACGAAGTGGCTCAATACCGGCGCGGGCGTCACCTTCATCGCCTCGGGCATTTCGGTGCTGGCACTGGGCAACCGGCGCTAGGCAAGGCACCGCGCCCCGATGCCCGGCAACCCTCCCGTTTCCTTTGCGGGCGCGCTCAGCCATGACATGGCCGACAAGCGCATCGCCATCCTGCGCGAGATCGGCGCGGGCGGCTCGATCTCGCAGGCGGCGCGCGCCGTCGGCGTGAGCTACAAGGCCGCCTGGCAGGCGCTCGACACCCTCACCAACCTGGCCGGCACGCCCCTGGTGGACCGTGCCGTGGGCGGTGCCGGCGGCGGTGGTGCGCAACTGACCGACGCCGGCCACCAGCTGCTGGCCGCGGCTGACGCCATGGCCGAAGCGCGCAGCGCCGTGCTGGCCCGCTGGGAGGGCAGGGCGGGCCCTGCGGCAGCGCGCCTGGCGGTGCGCACCAGCATGCGCAACCAGTGGCCCTGCACGGTGCAGCGGTTGGAGCCTCTGGGCCAGATCGTGCGCGTGCACCTGGGGCGGGCCGAGGGTGAGGAGGTGGCCTTCCTCAGCGCCCGCATCACGCTGGAGAGTGTCGAACTGCTGGGCCTTGCGCCCGGCCTGGCGGTGCAGGCCCTGTGCAAGGCCACGGCGGTGCGCGTGGAGCGCGCCGGCAAAGACATGCCACTAGGCCAACCCGGCATCTGCCGCCTGCCCGCCAGGGCAGTGCGCGTGGTGCGGGGAGCGTCGGGGGATGAAGTGTCTGCGGAGCTGGACGGGGGCGTCCAGATGGTGGGCTTTGCTGCCCCCGACAGCGGCCTGCGTGCCGGCAGCCGGGTGCTGGTGGTGGTGGAAGACAACGCGGTGGTGATCGCGCTGGCCCAGGGCTGAGCGCGACTCAATGCCCCTTCGGGGCTCCCAACTTGCGGTACACCGTGGCCCGGCTGATGCCCAGGGCGCGCGCCGCCTCGGCCACATTGCCGCGCGCCTCCTGCACCGCCTGGCGGATGAGCGCGGTTTCCGCCGCGCGCAGCGGTGCCGCCGCCACGGCAGGCGCCGGCGTGGGGGGCAGCAGGGGCCGCAGGATACTGCCCTGCCGGGGCGCCAGCGCCAGGCCCTGCAGGCGCAGGCCCGACCACAGTGGCAGGTCCAGCGGCGCGGCGCCCGCATTCTGGCGCTGCGCAGCATCGAACAGCAGGGCCCAGGGCAGGGCCAGCAGTTCACTGGCATGGGCCCGGGTGCCCGGCGCGCGCAGCGGCTGGGGCACCAGCTGGCGCGCCGTGCGGTTGCTGCCCAGCAGGTAGCCGTCGGCGTCCAGCAGCACCAGGCCGTCGCCTTCGCCGCCCAGCGTGCTGCCGGGCCAGTTCAGGCGCAGCAGCAGGGCATGGGGGCGCTGCAGCAGCAGGGCGTCCTCGATGGCGCGGGCCGAGCGGTCCACCAGGTGGCGCAGTTCGGGCCGTTCGGGCACGTCCACGCCCGTCAGGTCCAGCATGCCGGCGCAGCGGCCCTCGGGGTCGAACAGCGGCGCACCGGCGCAGCTGTAGTGGGTGTTGTCGTCGAAGAAGTGCTCGCCCCGGTGCAGCCACACGGGCTGCAGCTCGGCCAGCGCGGCGCCGATGGCGGTGGTGCCCACGGCCGCTTCCGACAGGTCGATGCCCACGCGGCCAATGGCATGCACGCGCGCGTCGCGGTGGTCGATGGCGCCCTGTACGTCCACCACCACGCCGCGCGCATCGGTGAGCACCGCGAAGTAGTGCATGCCGGCAATGGCCCGCGTGAGGTGGCCCAGCACCGGCTGCGCGGCCTGCAGCAGATGGCGGTGCTGCTCGGCCACGCCGCGCAGCGTGGCCGCGCTCACTTGGTCGAAGGCCACGCGCTGGCGCGGCGACTGGCCCTGCGCCAGGCAGCGCTGCCACGAGCGCACGATCCAGGGCTCGATGCCCAGCGCGGCCGGCACCTGGCCCTGGCTGAACAGGGCGGTGCGGGCGCGGGCGATCAGGGCCTGGCGCTCGTCGGGTGGTGGCGTGACGGCAGCAGCAGCGGCGGACAGCATGGCGGACTCCCGTGGGGTGGCGGGCCGGTGCACCCACTGCGGGGTGCTTCGGTGTGCAGTGCGCATGATGCGCGGGCGGTGCACTGCAACATGTTTCATTTTGAGAATATCCGCCGCCGCGCGCCGCCAAGCTAGGGTTGACCCTAGGAATCCGGCCCCGCGCCCGGCCCAAGATGCGGCTTGCAGATCCAGCCAACACCCTCTCGAGGAGACAGCCAGATGCAAGTCCAGTTCACCGTCAACGGCCGTGCGGCCAGCGTTGATGTCCCCCCCAACACCCTGCTGGTCCACGCGCTGCGAGAGCACCTGCTGCTCACCGGCACGCACGTGGGCTGCGACACCAGCCAGTGCGGCGCGTGCACTGTGCACGTCAACGGCCGCGCGGTTAAATCCTGCGCCATGCTGGCCGTGCAGGCCCAGGGCGCCGAGGTGCAGACCATCGAGGGCCTGGCCGCAGCCGACGGCACCATGCACCCCATGCAGGCGGCCTTCAAGGAGTGCCACGGCCTGCAGTGCGGCTTCTGCACCCCCGGCATGGTGATGAGCGCGGTGGACCTGTGCACCCACCACCCCAAGGCGGACGAGGGCGAGATCCGCGAGCTGCTGGAGGGCAACATCTGCCGCTGCACCGGCTACCAGAACATCGTGCGTGCCGTCCAGCACGGCCAGAAGGCCATGGCGTCGGCCTGAGCCCCCGTCCAGAACTCACACACCAGGAGACAAGACCATGGGTGCTTCCGACTTTTCCAAGCTGCCGCACATCGGCGAGGCCCTGCGCCGCAAGGAGGACTACCGCTTCCTCACCGGCGCGGGCCAGTACACCGACGACGTGGTGCTGGCCGCGCAGAGCCACGCCGTGTTCGTGCGCTCGCCGCATGCGCATGCGCGCATCAACAGCATCAACACCGACGCCGCGAAGGCCGCACCCGGCGTGCTGGGCGTGTTCGTGGGCACCGACGTGGCGGCCGACAACATCAACGGCCTGCCCTGTGGCTGGCTCATCACCAGCACCGACGGCCAGCCCATGAAGGAGCCGCCGCACCCCATCCTGGCGCAGGGCAAGGTGCGCTACGTGGGCGACCACGTGGCCATGGTCGTGGCGCTCACGCAGCAGCAGGCGCGCGATGCGGCCGAGCTGGTGGAGGTGGATTACGACGTGCTGCCCGCCGTGGTCCACGTGGCCGATGCCGCCGCCGGCAAGGTGGCTGGCGCCGGCCTGCATGACATCGCCGAAGACAACCATTGCTACAAATGGGCCATCGGCGACAAGGGGGCGGTGGACTCGGTGTTCGCCAGCGCCGCGCACGTGACGAAGCTCGACCTGGTCAACAACCGCCTGATCCCCAACGCGATGGAGCCGCGCACGGCCATTGGCTCCTACAGCCGGGCCAACGACGAATACACGCTCTACGTGAGCAACCAGAACCCGCACGTCGAGCGCCTGTTGATGACCGCCTTCGTGATGGGCCTGCCCGAGCACAAGGTGCGCGTCATCGCGCCCGACGTGGGCGGCGGCTTCGGCTCCAAGATCTTCCTGTACGCCGAGGACGTGTGCCTGACCTGGGCCGCCAAGAAGCTCAACCGCAACATCAAGTGGGTGGCCGACCGCAGCGAGGCCTTCCTCTCCGACGCCCATGGCCGGGACCACGTGAGCCATGCCGAGATGGCCATGGACAAGGACGGCAAGTTCCTGGCCATGCGCGTGCACACCGACGCCAACCTGGGTGCCTACCTGTCGACCTTCGCCACGGCCGTGCCCACCATCCTCTACGCCACCTTGCTGGCCGGGCAGTACACCACCCCGCAGGTCTACGTGGAGGTGGACGCCTGGTTCACCAACACTGCGCCGGTCGATGCCTACCGCGGTGCGGGCCGGCCCGAGGCCACCTACCTGCTCGAACGCCTGGTCACGCGCTGCGCGTGGGACATGGGCCTGTCGCAGGACGAGATCCGCAAACGCAACTTCATCACCACCTTTCCCTACCAGACGCCGGTGGCGCTGCAGTACGACGTGGGCGACTACCACGCCTGCATGACCCAGGCCCAGGAGCTGGCCGACGTGGGCGGCTTCGAGGCGCGCAAGAGCGCCAGCGCCGCCAAGGGCTTGCTGCGCGGCGTGGGCTACAGCAGCTACATCGAGGCCTGCGGCATCGCGCCGTCGAACATCGCCGGCGCCCTGGGCGCACGCGCCGGCCTGTTCGAATGCGGCGAGGTGCGCGTGCACCCCACGGGCAGCGTGACGGTGTTCACCGGCTCGCACAGCCACGGCCAGGGGCATGAGACCACCTTTGCCCAGGTGGTGGCGGCGCGCCTGGGCATTCCGGTGGAGAACGTGGACATCGTGCACGGCGACACCGGCCGCGTGCCCTTCGGCATGGGCACCTACGGCTCGCGCTCCATCAGCGTGGGCGGCGCGGCCATCATGAAGGCGCTGGACAAGATCGAGGCCAAGGCCAAGAAGATCGCGGCCCACCTGATGGAAGCCAGCGACGCCGACATCGACTTCAGCGGCGGCGAGTTCAGCGTGCGCGGCACGGACAAGAAGATCCCCTTCGGCCAGGTGGCGCTCACGGCCTACGTGCCGCACAACTACCCGCTCGACAAGCTCGAACCGGGGCTCAACGAAACGGCTTTCTACGACCCGACCAACTTCACCTTCCCGGCCGGCACCTACATCTGCGAGGTGGAGGTGGACCCGATGACCGGCTCCACCCGGGTGGACCGCTTCACCGCGGTGGACGACTTCGGCACCATCATCAACCCCATGATCGTCGAGGGCCAGGTGCATGGTGGGCTGGTGCAGGGCATCGGCCAGGCGCTGATGGAGAACTGCGTGTACGACCGCGAAACCGGCCAACTGCTCACCGGCAGCTTCATGGACTACGCCATGCCGCGTGCCGATGACTTCCCCGAGTTCAAGCTGGGCCATGTCTGCACGCCCTGCACGCACAACCCGCTGGGTACCAAGGGCTGCGGCGAGGCCGGCGCCATCGGCTCGCCGCCCGCGGTGATCAATGCCTTGCTCGACGCCCTGCGCCCGCTGGGCGTGAAGGAATTCGACATGCCCGCATCGCCCCACCGGGTGTGGGAAGCCATCCAAAGTGCCAAAGCCTGAGGAGACGCACACCATGTATGCATTCACCTACGAAACCCCGGCCAGCGTGGCCGATGCGGCGCGCCTGGCGGCTGCTGGCGGCAAGCCCATCGCGGGCGGCCAGAGCCTGCTGCCCTCGATGCGCCTGCGCCTGGCCAACCCCGGCCAGGTGGTGGACCTCAATGGCATTCCCGAGCTGGCCGGTATCCGCCGCGAAGGCAATGCCCTGGTGATTGGCGCGATGACCCGGCATATGGACGTGGCCGCGAGCGCGGAGGTCAAGGCCGCCATCCCGGCCCTGGCCGACCTGGCCGCGCACATCGGCGACCGCCAGGTGCGTGCCCGCGGCACGCTGGGCGGCTCGGTGGCCAACAACGACCCCGCGGCCTGCTACCCCAGCGCCGTGCTGGGGCTGAACGCCACCGTCATCACCGACCAGCGCGAGATCGCGGCGGACGACTTCTTCGTGGGCATGTACACCACGGCGCTGCAGGAGGGCGAGCTGATCACCGCGATCCGCTTCCCGATCCCGAAGCGCGCGGCCTACCTCAAATTCAAGCAGGCAGCCTCGCGCTTCTCGCTGGTGGGCGTGTTCGTGGCGCAGACCGACGCCGGCGTGCGCGTGGCCGTCACCGGTGCCGCCAGCAGCGTCTTCCGCCAGCAGGCGCTGGAAGCCGCGCTGAACCAGGACTTTTCGGTGGCTTCGGCCGCGGCGGTGAAGGTGGACGCCAGCGACCTGAACACCGATATCCACGCCAGCGCCATCTACCGTGCCAACCTGATCAGCGTGCAGACGCAGCGGGCCGTGGCCCAGATGCTGGGTTGACGCCTTGCCACCCGAGCTGGCCTCCATCGACGACCTGGTGCAGGCCCTGCAGCGCGTGGGCTATTTTGCCGACCGGCGCCTGGCGACCGCCGTGTTCCTGGCGCTCCGGTTGCAGCGCCCGCTGCTGCTCGAAGGCGAGCCCGGCGTGGGCAAGACGGCGCTGGCCAAGGCCCTGTCCGAGGTGCTGGCGCGCAGCCTGATCCGCCTGCAGTGCTACGACGGGTTGGAGCAGCGCGAGGCGCTGTACGAGTGGAATTACGCGGCCCAGCTGCTGCACATGCGTGCCGCCGAACTGGAACCAGGGGGCGCAAGAGACATCGAAGCCGAGGTCTACCAGGAGCGCTACCTGATCCGCCGCCCCCTGCTGCAGGCGCTGCAGGCGCCAGCCCCGGGCGCCGTGCTGCTGGTCGATGAGGTGGACCGCGCCGACGAGCCCTTCGAGGCCTTTCTGCTCGAATACTTGGGCGAGTACCAGGTCAGCATTCCCGAGATCGGCACGGTGCGCGCCACGGCCACGCCGGTCACCCTGCTCACCAGCAACCGCACGCGCGACCTGCACGACGCCGTCAAGCGCCGCTGCCTGTACCACTGGCTCGACTACCCCGAGCGTGAGCGCGAGCTGGCCATCGTGCGCGCCCAGGTGCCCGGCGCCAGCGAGGCCCTGGCCGCCCAGGTGGCCGACTTCGTGCACCGGCTGCGCAGCCAGCCCTTTGCCAATGCCTTCCAGCGCGCGCCCGGCATCGCCGAGAGCGTGGAATGGGCCAAGGCGCTGGTGGCGCTCGACACCCTGGTGGTGGACCCCGAGATCGTCTCCGACACCGCCGGCATCCTGTTCAAGCAGCGCGAGGACGTGGCCGCGCTCACGCAGGACATGGCCGCCGAGCTGCTCAAGCCCCAGGACGCCGAGGCCTGAGATGGTGGGCGCTTCCTCCACGGCGGCCGCCTCTCAGCTCGGCGACGCGCGCACCGGCAAGCTGGCCGACAACCTCGCGGGTTTTGGCCGCACCCTGCGCCGCGCCGGTGTGCGTGTGGACGCTGCGCGCATGGCCCTGGCCCAGCAGGCGGTGCTGCTGGTGGGCCTGCAGCGCCAGGACTTCAGCGCCGCGCTGGAGGCCGTGCTGGTCAGTCGCGAGCAGGACCGCCTGGTGTTCCGCGAGCTGTTCGACGCCTACTTCAAGAACCCCAACGTGGCGCAGAAGCTGCTGGCCCAGATGCTGCCCAGCGCGGAATCGAAGGCCGAGCCCGTGAAGCGCCGCCCGCGCGTGAGCGAGGCGCTGGCGCCTGTGCGCGCCGCGCGCAAGGCCCCGCCGCGCGAGGAGGACAAGGTCGACTTCGACGCCGCCATGACCGCCAGCGACCTCAGGCGCCTGCACCATGCGGATTTCAACCAGCTGTCCGCCAGCGAATACCGGCTGGTGGAGCAGCTGGCGCGCGACATTCCGCTGCCACTGCCCGACTTTGCCGCGCGCCGCACCCGCCCCGGTGCGCGCGGCAACCGCCCGCACTGGCCCGGCGCCATGCACCAGGCCGCGCGCACGGGTGGCGAATTCTTGCAGGTGCCGCTGCTGCAGCGCCGCCGCCAGCCCTTGCCGCTCTTGGTGCTGGTGGACGTGTCGGGCTCCATGGAGCGCTATGCGCGCCTGCTGCTGGCCTTTTTGCACGCCGCCACCGCGCCGCGCAGGGCAGGGGCCTTGCGGCGCGACGTGTTCGCCTTCGGCACCGGCCTGACCGACCTGAGCCCAGCCTTTCGCCTGGCCGACACCGATGCCATGCTGGAGGCGGCCAGCCACGCCATCGCCGACTTTGCCGGCGGCACGCGCATGGGCGAGAGCCTGCGCGCCCTGCGCCAGCAGCATGCGCGCCGGCTCGTGGGGCGGCGCACCCTGGTGCTGCTCATCACCGACGGCCTCGACACCGGCGCGCCCGAGCTGCTGGCGCAGGAGCTGGCCTGGCTGCGCCGCCACTGCGCGCGCCTGCTCTGGCTCAATCCGCTGCTGCGCTTTGGCGGCTATGCGCCCACGGCGCGCGGCGCATCGGTGCTGCACCGCGAGGCGCACGGCATGCTGGCCGTGCACGACCTGAGCCGCCTGCAGGACCTGGCCGGCAGCCTGGCGGCCGTGCTGCGGCAATGACGCCACCGACCCGACTGAATCACCGAGGAATCAATCACCATGGAAATGCAAGCCAGCCGCACCCTTGCCGCCAGCCAGAGCCAGGCCTGGGCAGCGCTCAATGACCCCGAGGTGCTCAAGCTGTGCATCCCCGGCTGCGAGAAGATCGAGCCCACGGGCGAGAACCAGTACAGCGTGGCCATGGCGCTCAAGATCGGCCCGGTCTCGGCCAAGTTCGCGGGCAAGATCACGCTCTCGGACATCGTGCCGCCCGAGAGCTATACCATCGCCTTCGATGGCTCGGGCGGCGTGGCCGGCTTCGGCAAGGGCAGCGCCCAGGTGCGGCTCGCAGCGCTGCCGCCCGAGGGCGCGCAGGAGCGCTGCGAACTGCACTACACCGTGCACGCCACCGTGGGCGGCAAGATCGCCCAGCTGGGCCAGCGCCTGATCGACGGCGCCGCCAAGGGAATGGCCGAGGATTTTTTCAAGCGCTTCGACAACGAGATGCAGCGCCGCCATCCGCCCGCCGCGGGGGAGAGTGATGCCGACCCCCCCGACACCGTGCCTACTGAAATCCCCACCCAGCCGGGCGAGGACGCCGGGCCTGCTAGCGGCTTCGTGCCGAGCCAGCGGGCGGGCCTGCAGCCTGCAGGCGGCCCCGAGTCCCAGGGCGGCGGCATGCCCGTCTGGGTCTGGGTCGCCGGCGCCGTGGCCTTGGTCGCGCTGGCCTGGTGGCTGAACTAGCGGTATCCCTCGGCGCACGGAACCGCCGGGCCTTGGGCACAATCTACGCACGATGACGATGGAAAACCTCGATGTGATGGTGCTGCGCTCCCTGCACGGCTGGCGTGCGGCAGGGCGGCGTGCGCTGCTGGCCACGGTGGTGCGCACCTGGGGGTCTTCGCCCCGGCCCGTGGGCTCGATCATGGCGCTGTGCGACGACGGTGCGGTGGTGGGCTCGGTTTCGGGAGGCTGCATCGAGGACGACCTGATCGACCGCCACACCCGCGCCTATGCGCAGGAGCGCGCCGGGGCCACGGGGCACGAACACCGCATTCCCCAGGGCCCGCCGTCCTTCGTCAAGTACGGCATCACGGCCGACGAGGCGCACCGCTTCGGCCTGCCCTGCGGCGGCACGCTGGAACTGCTGCTCGAATACGATCCCGACCCCGCCCGCCTGGCCGAGCTGATCTCCGCGCTTGAAGCCGGGCGCCTGGTGCGCCGCACGGTGCGCCTGGCCGATGGCGCGGTGGCCCTGGCCATGGCCACGGAGCCTGCCGAGCTGGCTGTGGACGGGCAGGAGCTGACCAACACCTTCGGCCCCGAGTACCGCATGCTCATCATCGGCGCGGGCCAGATGGCCGAGTACCTGGCCACCATGGCCCTGTTCAATGGCTTCGCCGTGACCGTGTGCGACCCGCGCGAGGAGTACCGCCATGGCTGGAAGGTGCCTGGCGCCACCCTGGTGAGCGCCATGCCCGACGACGTGGTGGTGGATTTCAAGCCCGACCGGCGCAGCTGCGTGGTGGCGCTCACGCACGACCCCAAGCTCGACGACCTGGCGCTGCTGGAGGCCCTGTCCAGCGAGGCCTTCTACGTCGGCGGCATCGGTTCGCGGCGCAACAACGAGGCACGGCGTGCGCGCATGATCGAGCACTTCGAGCAGACCGAGGCCAGCCTGGCGCGTCTGCGCGGGCCCATCGGCATCTACATTGGCAGCAAGACACCGCCCGAGATCGCCGTAAGCGTGATGGCCGAGATCCTGGCCGTGAAGAACGGCGTGGCCCTGCCGCGCGTGATGGAAGTGGCCCAGGCCAAGAACGACCGCGACGTGGCGCACAACGATCCCGGGCCGCTGGTCTGTGCGGTGGTGAACCGCTGACCGTTGTTTCAGCGGTTGCGGGTCTGCAGCTCCCGCTGCACATGCTTCAGCAACCCCTCGCAGGCATCCTCCACCAGGTCCAGCACGTCATCGAAGCCGGTGGCGCCGCCGTAGTACGGATCGGGTACCACGGGACTGTCCATGCGCAGGCAGAACTCCGTGAGGCGCCGGAGCTTGTGGGCATGCTGGGGCGGGCACAGGTCCTGCGCCATGGCCAGGTTGTCCCAGTCCATGGCGAGAACCAGGTCGTGCGCTGCGAAGTCGGCCAGCAGCATCTGCCGCGCCTTCAGGTCCGACAGGTCGTAGCCGCGCCGGGTGGCGTGCTTTTGCGAGCGGTGGTCCGGTGGCTCACCCGGGTGGTAGTTGTGCGTGCCGGCCGAGTCCACGCGCACCCGGTCAGCCAGGCCCGCCGCCTGCACGCGGTGGCGGAACACGCCATGCGCCGTGGGGCTGCGGCAGATGTTGCCCATGCAGAGAAAAAGGACCGAATAGCCGGTTGTTGTTGGTGCCATGTGTGCCCTCAATGCAGAACGGCCCCGTGGGGGCCGTTCAGGAGTGTCGCATGGCGGCGATCAGGCGTGCACCTTCTCGTGCTTGGCGTCGTGGTAGGCCAGGGTACCGCGCGTCACCACGCGGTCACCGGCCAGCACGGCACCGGCCTCGTGCTCGGGCGCGCCCTTCAAGCGATCGTAGAGCGGCGCGAAGTCGATCTTGGCCAGTTCCAGCAGTTCGTCCAGGTGGCCCAGCACGAAGTAGGTTTCCTGGAAATCATCGATGCGGTAGTTCGTCTGCATCACGCGTTCCAGTTCGAAGCGCACGCGGTTGGGCGAGTCGCTCTCGACCGAAAAGCGCGTCTCGCTGGCCGACGAGGCGATGCCCGCGCCGTAGATGCGCAGGCCGTCGCTCTGCTGCACCAGGCCGAACTCCACCGTGTACCAGTACACGCGTGCCAGCTTCTCCAGCACGCCCAGGCGGCTGGCGCGCAGGCCGCCTTCGCCATAGGCCTGGATGTAGTCGGCGATCACCGGGTTCATGAGCATGGGCACATGGCCGAACACGTCGTGGAAGACGTCGGGCTCTTCCAGGTAATCGAGCTCATGCGGCTTGCGGATGAACTGGCCGGCCGGAAAGCGCCGGTTCGCCAGGTGGCCGAAGAACACGTCGTCGGGCACCAGGCCCGGCACGGCCACCACTTCCCAGCCCGTGCGCTTCTTGAGCACCTTGGACATCTGCTCGAAGTCGGGGATCTGCTCGGGCCCGATCGGCAGGTCCTGCATGCCGTGGATGAACTCGTCGCAGGCGCGCCCGGGCAGCAGTTTGGACTGCCGCTCGAACAGGGTGCGCCACACGCCGTGTTCCTCTTTCGTGTAATTCGCCCAGCCCTGGTCGATGGTCCAGTCGGGCCGTTCGGGGGCGTGCGCGTCCCCGGCCGCCAGGCCGTGCTTGGCGGTTTCCTTGAGCTGCTGCAGCATGTGTGTCTCCTGGGCCGTCTATGCCGTGAAGGCTGCGGCGATGCGGTTCATCAGCGTGGCCATCTCGATGTCCTTGGCCGAGATGCCGTCCACGTCGTGCGTGGTCAGCGTGACCGACACGCGGTGGTAGACGTTGGACCACTCGGGGTGGTGGTTCATGCGTTCCGCAAGCAGGGCCACCTGGGCCATGAAGCCGAAGGCCTGCACGAAGTCGGCAAACTGGAATGCGCGCGTGAGCACGCCTCCGCGCTCGGCGCCGTGCGTCCAGCCGGCCAGGGCGGGCAACTGCGCCGCCAGCTGCTCGGGCGTGAGCTTCATGCCGTTTCCTTGGCCACGGCCTTGTCGCCCACGTCCAGCACGCCGCGGTTGATCTGGTCGCGCTCCAGCGACTCGAACAGCGCCTTGAAGTTGCCTTCGCCGAAGCCCTCGCGGTAGTTGCCCTTGCGCTCGATGAACTCGAAGAACACCGGGCCCAGCATGGGCTGGGAGAAGATCTGCAGCAGCAGGCGCGGCTGGCCGCCTTCGGTCGTGCCGTCCAGCAGGATGCCGCGGGCCTGCAGCTCGCCCACGGGCTGGCCGTGGCCGGGCAGGCGCTTTTCCAGGTTCTC
Source organism: Acidovorax sp. GW821-FHT10A04 (assembly GCF_059415825.1). Taxonomy (NCBI): domain Bacteria; kingdom Pseudomonadati; phylum Pseudomonadota; class Betaproteobacteria; order Burkholderiales; family Comamonadaceae; genus Acidovorax; species Acidovorax sp. GW821-FHT10A04. Next base: position 95,368 of record NZ_JBWKNZ010000012.1, on the reverse strand, counting down.
GTAGTAGACCTCGTTGGGTGCGGTCAACAGCGGGATGCCGGCCATCTGCAACTGGTCGATGGATTCGAGCAGGTTGTCGGTGAGCAAGGCGATGTGCTGGATGCCCTCGCCGTTGAACTGCATCAAAAACTCTTCGATCTGGCCGCCGCCCTGGCGCGACTCCTCGTTCAGCGGGATGCGGATCAGGCCGTCCGGCGCCGTCATGGCCTTGGAGGTCAGGCCGGTGTACTCGCCCGAGATGTCGAAGTAGCGGATCTCGCGGAAGTTGAACAGCTTGGTATAGAAGTCGGCCCAGTAGGCCATGCGGCCACGGTAGACGTTGTGCGTGAGGTGGTCCACCACCTGGAAGCCGTGGCCCTTGGGGTGCAGGTCCACGCCGGGCAGGAACTCGAAGTCGATGTCGTAGATCGATTTGCCGTCTTCGAAGCGGTCGATCAGGTACAGCGGCGCGCCGCCGATGCCCTTGATCGCAGGCAGGCGCAACTCCATCGGGCCGGTCGGGATCTCGACCGGCTGGGCGCCCAACTCCAGGGCGCGGTTGTAGGCCTTGTGTGCATCGCGCACCCGGAAGGCCAGGCCGCAGGCCGCGGCGCCATGCTCGCCAGCGAAGTAGGCGGCGTTGCCCGGCTCGTTGTTGACGATGAAGTTGATGCCGCCCTGGCGGTAGAGCAGCACGTTCTTGGAGCGGTGCTTGGCCACCAGCGAAAAGCCCATCTTCTCGAACATCGGCTCCAGCAGGCCGGGCTTGGGCGAGGAGAATTCCACGAACTCGAAGCCGCACAGGCCCATGGGGTTGTCAAACAGGTCGCTCATACATCGTCTCCAGAAGGGGGCAGCCGTGGGTCGGCCGGGGGTATGGAGACTGTAGAGAGGGTGGGGCGCATTTATCTTGCAAGTTCGGCACGCGCTGGCCCGGTATGCGCTCGATTCATGCGAAAAATCAAATGCAGAGCATGTGAAAAGCTCTGAATCCACGATTGGCGCAAACTTGCTGCTTGTTCGGGCGGCAGGCCCCTTGCGCGAGAAGCCCTGCCGCCATGTCGGCATCGCGGGGCGCCGGGCGCCCTGCAACTCCGGTTCAGCCCATGACTACCGGGCCACCCTTCTGGATGCCGCGCTGGTAGGCGGGCCGGGCTTCCATGCGCTTCTTGTAGGCCTGGATGTGGGGGCAGGCGCCGGCCTTGCTGGAGCGCGACAGGGCGGCTTCCACCGCAAAGCTCATCTGGAAGTCGGCCATGGTCAGGTGCTCGCCGGCAAACCAGGTGTTCTTGCCCAGGTGGTCTTCCATGAAGTCCATGGCGGTGTTCACGTTCGGGTCCACCATCTTGTCGAGCACCTTGCCACACAGCGCCTTGGCAATCGGTTTGACGAAGAAGGGCATGGGCTGGCGCGGGATGGTCATGAACACCAGCTTCATCACCAGCCAGTTCATCAGCGAGCCCTCGGCGTAGTGCATCCAGAAGCGGCACTGGCGGTACTCGGGCGTGCCGCGTGCGGGCTGCAGGTGGGCCAGCTCGCCCGTGGCCTGCGCGCCATAGGTTTCCACCAGGTATTCGATGATGGCGGCCGACTCGGCGATCACCTCGTCGCCATCCGTGATCACGGGCGACTTGCCCAGCGGGTGGATCTTCTTGAGCTCGGGCGGGGCCAGTTTGGTGGCCTTGTCGCGCTGGTAGATCTTGAGCTCGTAGGGCACGCCCAGTTCTTCGAGCAGCCAGAGGACGCGCTGCGAGCGCGAGGTTTCAAGGTGGTGGACGGTGATCATGGCCGGATCTTAGGGCCTGTTCCCTGTCTTTTTGATGCCGGCAGTGTCGCCTGCACGATGCTGCGGCCAAACAGCCGCCGCTGCACTCAGTGGGCGTGTTGCCGAACGTCCACATGCTCGCGCAGGTAACGGGCGATGGCCTGGAGCACGCCGGCCAGGTCGCGCTGCACCGTCTCGAAGTGGGCGTTGCGCTCGCGGCTGGCCTCGTCCATGTAGACCGGTCTGCGGATCTCCACCTGCATGCTGTGCCGCTGCTGCGCGGGCTGGCCGATGCGGGCGATGAGCTGCACGCCCTTGTAGGGGTCGTTGCGCGCCACGGTGTAGCCACGGGATTTCAGTTCCTTTTCGACCAGCTCCACGAACGCCGGTTCGCAGGTGGTGCCGTCGCGGTCGCCCAGCACGAAGTCGGCCAGCGGGTGCACGCTCTGGATCTGCAGGCGCTCGTAGGCGTTGTTGGGCATGGAGTGCAGGTTCAGGTGCCAGACGGCACCGAAGCGCGCATGCGCCCGCGCGATGGCGGCCGCCAGCGCCGCATGGTAGGGCTGGTAGCAGCGCGCAATCCGGGCCTGTACCTCGGCCACGGTGAGCTTGCGGTCGTAGATGGGTGTGGCGGCGTTCACGTTGCGCCAGATGAGGCCATAGCCCAGGCGGGTCTTTTCGCCGGGCGCCAGCGGCGTGGGCCATGGCGCGTCCAGCAAGGCCGGGTCCAGGTCGTCGAGCGTGCGGTTGGCATCGATGTAGCTGCGCGGGAAGTGTGCTTCCAGCAGGGTGGCGCCGACCTCGGGTGCTGCCTGCCAGAGTGCCTCCACGTGTGTGTCCTCGGCCGCGCGCAGCAGGGCGCGCGGCACTGCGTGGCCGAAGTCCGTGGGGTAGGTGGTGCCGCTGTGCGGCGAGTCGCAGACCAGGGGAATGGCCGGCGTCACTGGTGCATGCAAGGTGAAGGTGGGGGCGTCGCTGTGCAGGTCCATGGGCATCATTCCGCAGTCAGTTTGGCGACCTTGGCCACGCGGGCATAGCGGTCCAGCGCCTGGCGAATCTGCACGCCGAATTGTGCGGGCGTGCCCGGGATCAGCGTGGCGCCGGCCTCGTCCATCTTCTTGATGAAGTCGGGGTGCTTCATGGCCGCGTGGATCGCCTGGTTGAGCCGGTTGACCACGGGCGTGGGCGTGCCCGCGGGCGCCACCACGCCGAACCAGCCGCCGGCCCCCATTTCCTTGAAGCCCAGGTCGCCGTAGGTCGGCACATCGGGCAGCAGGGGCGAGCGGGTGTCGGAGAGCACGGCCAGCGCCCGCAGGCGCCCGGCCTTGATGTGCGGCAGCGCCGACGGCAGGTTGTCGGTGATGCCATCGACCTGGCCCGCCACCGCGTCATTGAGCGCCATGCCCGCGCCCTTGTAGGGGATGTGCAGCAGCTGGATCTTGGCCAGGCTGGAGAAATGCTCCACGTTGGCATGCCCGAGCGAGCCCGTGCCCGGGGATGCGAAGTTGTACTTGCCCGGGTTGGCCTTGGCCAGCGCGATGAACTCCTGCATCGTCCTGGCGGGGAAATTGGCATTCACCGCGAACACGCTGGGCACCGTGGCCACGTTGGAGACCGGGGTGAAATCCTTCACGGGGTCGTACTTCATGCGGCTGCCGTAGGCCGCTGCGTTGGAGCCGTGCGTGCTCATGGTGGCCATGCCCAGGGTGTAGCCGTCGGCACGGGCCTTGGCCACCTGCTCCATGCCCAGCGAGCCGCCGGCTCCGGCCTTGTTCTCCACCACGATGGGCTGGCCGAGCTCGCGCCCGGCGAATTCGGCGATCAGCCGCGCCGCCAGGTCGGTGGAGCCGCTGGGTGCAAAAGGCACGATCAGTTTGATCGGGCGGTCCGGGAATGCGGCTTGAGCATGCACCGCGCCAGCCAGCGGTGTCAGGGCGAGGGCCAGCAACGCAGCCCTGCGGTGGAGGGAAGAAGGGAGGCGGATGCTTGCCATGGTGGGGGTTCTCTCGGTGACCAAAGGGTGCCGGCAAGTCTCTGGCGAACAGCCGGCCGCGGCAAACGACACTCCGGCATTCCTGTATTACCATTGGTCATACAACTCCCCACCTGGTTGCACCATGCGCCTGCATTCGCCGTCGATGTCCGAGCTGCACGCCTTCGTCACCGTGGTGCGCACGGGCAGCTTTTCGCGCGCCGCTGACGAGCTGTGCGTGACCCAGGGCGCCATCAGCCGGGCCGTGGCGCGGCTCGAGGGCCACTATGGCAAGGTGCTGCTCAAGCGCAGCGCGCAGCAGATGCAGCTGACCGAGTCGGGCGAGCAATTGCTGGCGGCCGTGCGCGAGCCGCTGGCCGCGATCGAGGCGGCCAGCGAGGCGCTGCGCGTGGGGCCCTCACGCACCACCGACCTGGTGCTGTCCGTGGTGCCCACGCTGGCCAGCGTGTGGCTGGTGCCGCGCCTGCCGGACTTCCAGGCCCGGCACCCGGAGGTGCGCGTGCGCTTCGTCCCCTACCGCAAGGACGAGGATTTTTCGGGTCCCACGCCGCATGCCGCCATCCTTACGGGCCTCGGTCCGGCGCAGTGGCCGGGATGGGAGTGCGACTACGTCATTGGCCGTGAGGTGGTGCCGGTGTGCCACCCGGCGCGCGCCGCCCGGCAGCGCTGGCAGCACCCGGCGGAGCTGGCCGCCGAGCCGCTGCTGGCCCATTCCACCTCGCCCGGCAACTGGGCGCAGTGGTTGCGGGCCGCAGGCGCCACCGGGGCCGAGCCCGAGCTGTCGACGGTGTTCGACCAGGTGTCCATCCTGGTCCAGGCGGCCATGGCCGACATGGGGGTTGCGCTGGTGCAGCGCTGCCTGGTGCGGGCCGAACTCGATGCCGGCCGCCTGGTCACGCCGTTCGACCTGCCCATCAGCCTGCAGCGCGGTTACTTCCTGTGCCGCCTGCCCGGGCGCCGGGCAGCAGCCAGCCTGCCGGTCTTTCGCCAGTGGCTGCTGGAGATGGCACGGCAGGACATTGCGGCCATGCCTGCGTGACGGGGGGCCAGGGTGTGTCGCAAGCCGGCCCGGAAAGCAAAAAGCCCTCGCGAGAGGGCTTTTTTGCAAGGTGCCGGCCGCAGCCGACCCGTGGCGATCTGGCGATCAGCCGCCCTTCTTGGAGCGCTTGCCAGGGTTCTTCTTGCTGCGCGTGGCAACGCCGCGCTCCAGGCTCACGCGTTGGCCGCGGCCGCCGGTGGGCAGGGTGTAGCCAGCCACGGGCGTGGGGCGGGGGGTGCGCTTGCGGTCTGCTTCGGTAACGATCTTGTTGCCCATGGAAATTCTCTGGAAAAAGATTGGTGGAAAAACGCATATTAGGCCATAGGTCGGCACAAAAGCCCAGAACTGCAGTTTTTCCGGGCCCGCACCAGGGTGGTTGCAGGCCCTATTTGCCGGCAAACCGGGTGGCAAAAGCCGCCCCGTGGTCGGTGGACAGGGCCTCGCGGCAGTGGTGCGGCAGCACGAAGCCGCGGCCTGCGTCCTCCACCGCCCTGGTGCGTATCACGGGCGGTTGGGCCCGCACGCCACCGAAAATGGTGGCAAACGCCACGTCGGCCGCGTCGCGCCCGGTGCCAAAGCGGATCAGCCCCATGGGGATGGCCGTGCCCGAGGGGTCGAACAGGTACCAGCGATCGCCCAGGTAGGCCTCCACGTAGGCATGGAAATCGGGCGGCCCCAGGTTCGGGTCGGCGCCGTAGTCCGTGCCGGTGGTAAAGCGCGCCGGGATGTTCACTGCACGGCACAGCGCGATCATCAGGTGGGCGAAGTCGCGGCACACGCCGACCTTTTCCACCAGGGTATCGACGGCCGAGGTGTTGGAGTTGGAGGTGTTGGACGTGAAGGCCACGTGTTTTTGCACCCAGTCGCGGATGGCCTGCACCCGGCTGTGGCCCTGCCAAAGGGCTCCGAATTCGCTGAGCGCCAGGCGCAAAAGCCGGTCGGACTGGCAGTAGCGGCTGGGGTAGATGTAGCCCATCACATCCTGCGGCAGCCGCCGGATCGGTACTTCGGCCAATTGCGAGGGATCGGTGCAGTGGTGGCTGATGTCCACCGTGGCCGAGTAGGCCACGCTCAGCGGCCCGGGCTCGCCGTGCAGGCGCAGGTAGCGGTTGCCCGTGGCGGGGTCGGTGTGGATCTGCTGCGGCACGTCCTGGTTGATGACCAGCCGCTCGTTGCTGATCGCCTGGCTCGGTGTGTGGGCCGCGTGGATGTTGAACACGAAGTCGGCGCCGTACTGGTCGATCTCGTAGTTCAGCTCGATCTCCAGCTCCAGCCGCACCTTGGTATGGGCCATGAACGGGGCGGCCGTGGCAGGCAGGGGGGCGGCTGATGCCGGGTGCAGGGAGATGCCCGGCTGCGGCTGCTGGGACAGGTTGCCGGCTTCGCCATTGGCGGCAACGAACGGCAGGCGGGCTGCCAGGGGATTGAAGGGGGTTGCGATGGAGGACGCTTGCGCGAGCATGGTGGAGTCTCTCTGGAAGGGCTCGCGGCCTGCCACACCGGCATACCGCAGCACCACTGTCAGAGTAGGCGCCTGCCAGGGGTTTGTATGTAGGCAGACCGCCTGTCACCCCTGCAACCGGCGCTTACGCGCGGCGGGCAACCAGGCAATCAGTCCACCCCGAAGGCCTCGCGCAGGGCGCCGCAAAAGGCGCTGCCACCGCTGATGGACAGGGTGACGGTGGTGCGCGCCGGGGCCGGTGTGCCTGCATGCACCGCAATGGTGCTGCTGGTGCTGTCGAATGCCAGCGCCAGCGGCGTTGCCACTTCCTGCACGGCAGAGAGGTCGTAGTCCCATTCACCGCCCTCGTCCGCCGGGCCCTGCGTGCCAGGGAACTGTGCGTGCGCCCATGCCAGCACCTGCGCGATCTCGGCCTGCACGGCCGGCAGCTGCGCCGGGCTGGCGGCTGCCATCGCATCGAAGGTGCCCGTGCCCTCGTAGTCTTCGCTGTAGTCGAAATCCAGGTAGTTCAGGGGCATGGCGGCAGTGGGACAGGGCGGGAAAGGGCGTGCATTGTCTCAGCGGGGCGCGCGAATTCCTAGAATCGGCGTTTTCCTTGCCTTGCCCGGAACCCGAATCCATGCCCACCCCCCTGCTGCAGATCGACCGCCTGCGCTTTGCCTACCCCGAAGTCCCGCTGTTCGACGGCCTGTGTGCCCAGGTACCGCCTGGTGCCACCCTGGTGCTGGGGGCCGACAGCAGCGGCAAGACCACGCTCATGCGCCTGCTGGCCGGGGAGCTGGCCGCTGGTGCGGGCGAACTGGTGCTGCAAGGCGTTTCCCTGCAGGCGGCGCCGGCCGCCTACCGCGCCCAGGTGTTCTGGGGCGACCCGCGCTCCGGGGCGCTGGACGAGCAGGGGGTGCAGGACTGGCTGGCCGCGCTGCCCGCCCGCTACCCGCGCTTCGATGCGGCCGCACTGGCCCGGCACATCGAGGGCTTCGACCTGCAGGAGCACTTGGCCAAGCGCTTCCTGATGCTGTCCACCGGCACGCGGCGCAAGGTGTGGACGGCCGGGGCCCTCGCCTCGGGTGCCGCGCTCACGCTGATCGACGAGCCCGTGGCAGGGCTGGACAAGCCCTCCATCCAGTACCTGCAGCAGGCGCTGGCCGCCCTGGCAGGCGAGGCGGACCGGGCCATCGTGGTCGCGCACTACGACGCGCTGGCGGGCGTGCCCTGGCAAAGCACCATCGCACTGCCCGACCGGTGAAGCCTGGGCGCTGACACGGGCATGCCAGCGGACATGCCCGGCCAGGGCCGCCCGCCCGCGTGCGGCGCGCACTACTGCCGTCGTGCAGCGCAGCCCAGTGCCTTGTGGAGCGCATCCACATAGGCCTTCATCGTCGTGCCGCTGCCGTCTGCCAACTCGTCCGGCAGCACGACCAGGAACTCGTCTTCGAGATGCATGGTGAGGCCGGGCAGGCGCTGGTCGCTGGCGCCCAGGTCTTCCACCAGGCGCAGGCCGGGTTGCAGGCGGGTCTTCGGGATCTTGAGGATGCGGACGATCGCCTGTTCGATGGCCGGGGCGGCCTGGTCGCATTTGGCCGTGTTGTGGGCGCCGGCGCCCTGGCCAAAAGCCGGGGCGTGCAGAAGGCCTATGGCGCAGCAGAGCAAAACGGGCGCCAGCCAGGTGGGGGCGGCGGTGCGAAGCGTTGGCACGGGAAATGGCATGGCTTGTCGGTGGGCAGGGCAGGGCAAGGATGGCTGGCTGGCAGGGTCGCGCCGGGCGCTGCGCGCAACCCGGGGGCGGCCCCGAAAAGACCGCGGCAAGATCGTACACGCCATGGCCACCCCGCGCGCCGGCCCGGCTGCCCTGCCGCAGCGCCCCGTCCGTCCACGATCGTTTCGGCCCCCGCAAACGCGTGGTTCATTCCACAATGCAGAAAGCTGCTCGGCAAACCTTTTGGCAAATACCAGCGCCCTGCAGCACCGCATGCAAAGCCCTAAACTGGTGGGCTGGGCCGCGTCGGTGGCCTTTTTTTGGATATCCCTTCCCATGGACGCCCTGCTTTTCGCCCCCGTTGCCGTGGCCATCGCGCTGACGCCCGGCCCCAACAATTTCTGCGGCCTCAACAACGGCATCCGTGCCGGTGTGGGTGCGGCCCTGGTGGGCACCATCGGGCGGGCGGCGGCGTTTGCGATCTTTCTCACCGTGTCCGCCGTGGGCCTGGGGGCCATGCTGCTGGCGTCGGAAGCCGCCTTCACCGCCGTGAAGTGGGTGGGCGCCTGCTACCTGTTCTGGCTGGGCTGGCGCGCCTGGCGCAGCCGCGAGTTCAATGGCCTGGAGGTGGCCGATGGCGCCGAGGTGGCGGCCACCGGTGCGGCGCCGGTGCGCATGTGGTCGCTGGTCACGCAGGAATTCCTTTTGGGCATCACCAACCCCAAGGCCATCATCCTGTTCGCGGCCATCTTTCCGCAGTTCATCGACCCCACCCAGCCGGCGGCGCACCAGTTCCTGGTGCTGGGCAGCGTGTACCTGGCGGCCGAGTTCGTGGCCACGGCGGTGTATGCGGCCAGCGGGCGGCAGATCCGCCGCTTCATCCGCACCTCGCGCGGCGTGGTGCGCCTGAACAAGGCCACGGGCGGCTTCTTCATGGGCGCGGGCGGCCTGCTGCTGGCCACCAACCGCTGAGCCACACTGCGCTGGGTTTCTGCCTTGAAAACGCCGTAAAGCGGGGGTAAAGGCAGGGTAAATCCCGGCGCATGGGCTCCGGAGTGTCGCGGCGGGTGGCTACCATAGCCACGAATCCATTTGTTACGCCCACGATGCTGTCCCTTCGTTCTTCGCTTCGGCCCGCGCGGCCCTTCCTGCACCAGCAAGGGCGCGCCCTGTGGTGGGTGCTGCTGCTGGTGCTCATTGCGGCCGCCGTGGGTGGGGGGCTGTGGTGGAAGCAGCGCCAGGCGGCGCCGGCGCAGGCCGATGCGCCTGCGGGGCGCGGCGGCCCGGGCGGTGCCGGTGGCCGGGGGCCGGCACGCTTCAGTGCAGGCGGGCAGACGCAGCCGGTGTCGGTCGGTGTGGTGCGGCGCCAGGACGTGCGTGTGCAGGTCAATGCCATCGGCACCATGAGCGCACGCGCCACGGCTGTGGTGCGCGCCAAGGTCAGCGGCGAGCTGACCAGCCTGCGCTTCAAGGAGGGCGAGGAGGTCAAGGCCGGCCAGTTGCTGGCCGAAATCGACGCCCGCAGCTACCAGGCATCGCTGAGCCAGGTGCAGGGCAACCTCGCGCGCGACCAGGCCCTGCTCAAGAACGCGCAGCTCGACCTCAAGCGCTACCAGGACCTGCTGGCCAAGGACTCGATCGCCAGCCAGCAGGTGGACACCCAGGCCGCCCAGGTTCGCCAGCTCGAAGGCACGGTGGCCGCCGACCAGGCCCAGGTGGACGCCGCCAAACTGCAACTGAGCTACACCCGCATCACCGCGCCCATCGCCGGGCGACTGGGCCTGCGCCAGGCCGACCGGGGCAACGTGGTCGGCCCCTCGGACGCCAACGGCATCGTCACCATCAACCTGGTGCGTCCCATCGACGCGGTGTTCTCCGTGCCCGAGGCGCACCTGGCGCAGATCAACCAGCGCCTGGGTGAGGGCGCCGAGCTGCCCGTGGAACTGTGGGACCGCGAGCAAAAGCGCCGCCTGGGTCGCGGCAAGGTGGGGGCGCTGGACAACGCCATCGACGCCACCACCGGCACCATCAAGGTCAAGGCCACCTTTGGCAATGAGGATGGCACGCTGTTCCCGAACCAGTTCGTCAACGTGCGCCTGCAGGTCAACCTGCTGCAGGACGCGCTGACCGTGCCCGGCACGGCCATCCAGAACAACTACGTCTACCTGGTGCAGCCCGATGGCACGGTGACGCAGCGGCGCATCCGCGTGGGTGTGGCCGACGGCGACCGCGTTGCGGTGGAAGGCGAACTCAAGGACGGCGACCAGGTGGTGGTGGACGGCATCGACCGCCTGCGCGAAGGCGCCAAGGTGGCCGTGATCGATTCGGGCGCGGCCGCGCGTGCCGACGAGGCCGCGCAGGATTCCGGCGCCCGCCGCGCCGCGATGATGCGCAACCTGACCCAGGAAGAGCGCGACAAGCTCGCCAAGATGACGCAGGAAGAGCGCCGTGCCTTCTTCCGCAGCAAGCGCAGCCAGCCCGGCGCGGCTGGGCCTGCAGGGGCCGCTAGCGGGACGGTGGGTGGCGAGCCCACTACCACGGCTCCGGTGCCTGCAGCATCAGCTGCCTCAAGGCCTGCCGGCGGCCGATCCTCCGGTGCTGCGCCCGATGGTGCGGCGCGCGCGGCCCCCGGTTCCGGTGTGGAATCGGGCGGCGCCCGGCGCGCCGAAGGCGGTGAGCCCGACGGCGAGCGCCGCCCCGGCATGTCGCCCGAGGTGCGGGCCCTGCTCGAAAAGATGAGCCCCGAGGAGCGCCAGAAGCTGCAGGCCATGGCGCCCGACGAGCGCCGTGCCTTCATCCGCGGCAAGATGCAGGCGGCCGGGATTGCGGCCCCTGGCGCAGCGGCCTCGCGCTGATGCGGTCCCGACCACCCTGAAGCGGGCACCGCCCCCATGAACCTTTCGCGCATCTTCATCCTGCGCCCCATCGCCACCTCGCTGCTGATGGTGGCGCTGCTGATCGCCGGCCTGCTGGCCTACCGGCTGCTGCCCATCTCGGCCCTGCCCGAGGTGGACTACCCCACCATCCAGGTCACCACGCTGTACCCGGGCGCCAGCCCCGACGTGATGACCTCCAACGTCACCGCGCCGCTGGAGCGCCAGTTCGGCCAGATGCCGGGCCTCGCGCAGATGTCCTCCACCAGCTCGGGCGGGGCCTCGGTCATCACCCTGCGCTTTGCACTCGACATGGCCATGGACGTGGCCGAGCAGCAGGTGCAGGCGGCCATCAACGCCGGCAGCAACCTGCTGCCCAACGACCTGCCGATGCCGCCGATCTACAGCAAGGTGAACCCGGCGGACGCACCCATCCTCACGCTGGCCATCACCTCGCCCTCGCTGCCGGTGATCCGCGTCAACGACCTGGTGGAGAACCGCCTGGCGCCCAAGCTCTCGCAGGTCAAGGGTGTGGGCCTTGTGGCCATCGCGGGCGGGCGCCGGCCGGCCGTGCGCATCCAGGTCAACCCGGTGGCGCTGGCGGCCGTGGGCATGACGCTCGAAGACGTGCGCAGCATGATCGCCGCGTCCAACGTCAAGCAGGCCAAGGGTGGCTTCGACGGCCCGGCCCGCGCCTCGACCATCGATGCCAACGACCAGCTGCAGTCCGCCGCCGAGTACCAGAACCTGGTGATCGCGCTGCGCAACGGCACGCCCGTGCGCCTGCGCGACGTGGCCACCACCGTGGACGATGCCGAGAACACCCGCCTGGCCGCCTGGGCCGGAACGCCCGACACCGGTGCGCGCGCCGGCGTGATCCTCAACATCCGGCGCCAGCCCGGCGCCAACGTGATCGAGACGGTGGACCGCATCAAGGCCCTGCTGCCCCAGCTGCAGAGCACGCTGCCGGCCTCGCTGGACGTGCAGATCCTGACCGACCGCACGGTGACCATCCGCGCTTCGGTCAAGGACATGCAGGTGGAGCTGGCCCTGGCCATCGGCCTGGTGGTGGCGGTGATCTTCGTCTTTTTGCGCAGTGCCTCGGCCACGCTCATCCCCAGCGTGGCGGTGCCGCTGTCGCTGGTGGGCACCTTCGGCATCATGTACATGGCGGGGTTCTCGATCAACAACCTCACCTTGATGGCGCTGACCATCTCCACCGGCTTCGTGGTGGACGATGCCATCGTGATGATCGAGAACATCGCGCGCTACGTGGAGGAGGGCGAGCCCCCGTTGCAGGCCGCGCTCAAGGGCGCCAAGCAGATCGGCTTCACCATCATCTCGCTGACCATCTCGCTGATCGCGGTGCTGATCCCGCTGCTCTTCATGGGCGACGTGGTGGGCCGGCTGTTCCACGAATTCGCGATCACCATGGCCGTGGCCATCCTGATCTCGGCCGTGGTTTCGCTCACGCTGACGCCCATGCTGTGCGCGCGCCTCTTGCGCCACACGCCCGAGGAAAGCCATGGCCGCCTGTACCAGGCCACGGGCCGCTTCTTCGACCGCACCATCGCCCAGTACGGGCGTGCGCTGCAGTGGGTGCTGGGCCACCAGGGGCTCACCTGGGTCGTGTTCATCGCCACGCTGGCGCTCACGGTGCTGCTGTACATGGTGGTGCCCAAGGGCTTCTTCCCGGTGCAGGACACGGGCACGCTGCAGGCCACCACCGAGGCCGACCAGTCGATCTCGTTCGCCGCCATGGCCGAGCGCCAGCAGCAGCTGGCCGAGCGCATCCTGCGCGACCCGGCGGTGAAAAGCGTCTCGTCCTTCATCGGCGTGGACGGCGCCAACACCACGCTCAACACCGGCCGCCTGCTGATCGACCTGAAACCCCATGGCGAGCGCGACAAGGCGTCCGCCGTGGTGCGCCGCCTGGCCGACGACACGGCCGACCTGCCGGGCATCCGCCTGTACGCCCAGCCGGTGCAGGACCTGACCATCGAAGACCGCGTGGCGCGCACGCAGTACCAGCTGCTGATCTCCTCGCCCGATTCCGCTCAGCTGCAGGCCAGCACCGCCGACCTGGTGCGCCGCATGCGCGGCCTGCCGCAACTGGCCGACGTGGCCAGCGACCTGCAGAGCCAGGGCCTGCAGGCCTTCGTGCAGATCGACCGGGCCCAGGCCAGCCGCCTTGGCGTGACGGTCTCGGGCATCGACACGGCGCTGTACAACGCCTTCGGCCAGCGGCTCATCTCCACCATCTTCACCCAGTCCAACCAGTACCGCGTGGTGCTGGAGGTGGCGCCGCAGTTCAAGGTGGGGCCCGAGGCGCTGAACAACATCTACGTCACCTCCACGGCCGGCAAGCCGGTGGCGCTGTCCACCGTGGCGCGCATCGAGGAGCGGCCCATGGCCCTGGGCGTGAACCACGTGGGCCAGTTGCCCGCGGCCACCATCTCGTTCAACACCGCGCCCGGCGTGGCGCTGGGCGATGCGGTCAAGGCCATCCAGGCCGAGCAGGCGGCCGCCAAGGAGGCAGGGCTGCTGCCGCTGTCGGTGGAGACCAGCTTCCAGGGCGCGGCGCTGGCCTTCCAGGCCTCGCTGTCGAACACCCTGCTGCTGATCCTGGCGGCGGTGGTCACCATGTACATCGTGCTCGGTGTGCTCTACGAGAGCACCATCCATCCGGTCACCATCCTCTCCACCCTGCCCTCGGCCGGCGTGGGCGCGCTGCTGGCGCTGCTGGTGACGGGGCTCGACGTGGACATCATCGCCATCATCGGCATCGTGCTGCTGATCGGCATCGTCAAGAAGAACGCGATCATGATGATCGACTTCGCGCTGGAGGCGCAGCGTGACCAGGGCCTGTCCGCACGCGAGGCCATCTACCAGGCCTGCCTGCTGCGCTTTCGCCCCATCCTGATGACCACGCTGGCCGCGCTGCTGGGCGCCCTGCCGCTCATGCTGGGCACCGGCGTGGGCAGCGAGCTGCGCCATCCGCTGGGCGTGACCATGGTCGGCGGCCTCATCGTGAGCCAGTTGCTCACGCTGTTCACCACGCCGGTGATCTACCTGACCTTCGAGAACGCGGCCGAGCGCTGGCGCGCACGGCGCGCCGCCAAGGCCGCCGCGGCGCAGGGGGAAAGCCATGCACAGGGCTGACGCTGCCGTGGTGGGTGACAAGGGCATGCCATGAGCCTGTCCACCCCCTTCATCCACCGGCCCATCGCCACCATGCTGCTCACCATCGGCCTGGCGCTGGCGGGGGCGGTGTCGTACTTCCTGCTGCCCGTGGCGCCGCTGCCGCAGGTGGATTACCCGACCATCTCGGTCTCGGCCAGCCTGCCCGGGGCCAGCCCGGACACCATTGCCGCCACCGTGGCCACGCCGCTGGAGCGGGCGCTGGGCGCGATCGCGGGGGTCAATGAAATCACCTCGCGCTCCACGCTGGGCAGCACCTCCATCACGCTGCAGTTCGACCTGAGCCGCACGGTGGACAGTGCCGCACGCGACGTGCAGGCGGCCATCAACGCCTCGCGCACGCTGCTGCCCACGGGCATGCCGAGCAACCCGACCTACCGCAAGGTGAACCCGGCGGATTCGCCCATCATGATCCTGGCGCTTACGTCGGAATCGCTCACGCGCGGGCAGATGTACGACGCGGCCTCCACCGTCATGGCGCAAAAGCTCTCGCAGGTCGAGGGCGTGGGCCAGGCCTCCATCAGCGGCGGCGCGCTGCCGGCCGTGCGCGTGCAGCTCGACCCGCTGCGCCTGGCGGCCAACGGCGTCTCGCTGGAGCAGGTGCGCGCGGCCATCACCAGCACCAATGCCAACCGCCCGCTCGGTTCGGTGGAGCGCGAGGACCACTACTGGCAGGTGACCGCCAACGACCAGGCCCGCGTGGCGGCCGACTACGCGCCGCTGGTGCTGCGCTGGAAGGACGGCAACGCCATCCGCCTGGCCGACGTGGCCCAGGTCACCGACTCGGTGCAGGACGTGCGCAACTTCGGCGTGGCCAACGGCAAGCCGGCCATCCTGCTGCAGGTGTACAAGCAGCCGGGCGCCAACATCCTCGAAGCCGTGGAGCGCGTGCGCGCGCTGCTGCCGGCGCTCAAGGCCTCCATCCCGGCGGCCATCGACATCGAGATCGTCTCGGACCGCACGCCCACGTTGCGCGCCTCGGTCAAGGAGGTGGAGCGCGCCCTGGTGATCGCCGTGGCGCTGG
Source organism: Acidovorax sp. GW821-FHT10A04 (assembly GCF_059415825.1). Classification (NCBI taxonomy): domain Bacteria; kingdom Pseudomonadati; phylum Pseudomonadota; class Betaproteobacteria; order Burkholderiales; family Comamonadaceae; genus Acidovorax; species Acidovorax sp. GW821-FHT10A04. Next base: position 80,336 of record NZ_JBWKNZ010000012.1, on the reverse strand, counting down.
TGATCATGGTGGTGTTTTTGTTCCTGCGCAATGCGCGTGCCACGCTCATCCCCAGCGTGGCGGTGCCGGTGTCGCTGGCCGGCACCTTCGGCATCATGTACCTGGCGGGCTACACGCTCGACAACCTCTCGCTGATGGCGCTCACGGTGGCCACCGGCTTCGTGGTGGACGATGCCATCGTGGTGCTCGAGAACATCATGCGCCACATGGAGCGCGGCAAGACCGCGCTGCAGGCCTCGCTTGACGGGGCGCGCGAGATCGGCTTCACCGTGGTGTCGATGAGCATCTCGCTGATCGCGGTGTTCGTGCCCATCCTGTTCATGGGCGGCATCGTGGGGCGGTTCTTTCGCGAATTCGCCATCGTCATGTCGGCGGCCATCCTGGTGTCGCTGCTGGTCTCGCTGACCACCACGCCCATGATGTGCGCGGTGCTGCTCAAGCAGCACCGGGCTCCCAAGGCGCCCAGCCACTCCCGCTGGGCGCGTTTTTCGCGCTGGGTCGACCGGCTGCAGGAGCGCGGCCTGCGCGCCTACCGCCGCAGTCTGGCCTGGTGCCTGCGCCACCAGCCGGTGGTGCTGCTGGTGCTGGCCGGCGTGGTGGCGAGCAACGTCTACCTGTACACCGCCATCGACAAGGGCTTCATGCCCGAACAGGACACGGGCCGCATCTCGGGCTTCATCCGGGCCGACCAGGCCACCTCGTTCCAGGCCATGGAGCAGCGGCTGCAGCGCTTTCTGGCCATCGTGCAGGCCGACCCGGCCGTGGAGCATGTCACGGGCTTCACGGGCGGCTGGCAGCGCAACGCGGCGATGATGTTCATGTCGCTCAAGCGCGGGCCGGGGCAGGAGAGCTCCGAGGCGGTGATCAGCCGCCTGCGCGAGCAGCTCAAGAACGAACCCGGTGCGCGCCTGTTCATGACGCCCCAGCGCGACATCCGCATCGGCGGGCGGCAGAGCAGCGCCTCGTTCGACTACACGCTGCAGGCCGACGACATCGCCGAGCTGCGCACCTGGGAGCCGCGCATCCGCCAGGCCCTGTCGCAACTGCCCGAGCTGGAGGACGTGAACAGCGACGTGCAGGACTACGGCCTGCAGACCACGCTGGTGATCGACCGCGACGCCGCCTCGCGCATGGGCCTGTCGGTGGCCACCATCGACGCCACGCTCAACGACGCCTTCGGCCAGCGCCAGGTGGGCGTGATCTACAACCCGCTCAACCAGTACCGCGTGGTGATGGAGGCCGCGCCCCAGTATTTGCAGGACCCCGAGACGCTGCGCAGCTTCTTCTTCGTGAACAACCTGGGCCAGCAGATCCCGCTCACGGCCTTTGCACGCATCACGCAGACCAACACGCCGCTGTCGGTCAGCCACGACCGGGGTACGCCGGCCAGCACGGTGAGCTTCAGCCTGGCGCCGGGCGTCTCGCTGTCGCAGGCCACCGACGCGGTGCACAACGCGGTGTCGGAGCTCGGCGTGCCGGTGGGCATCCGTGGCACCTTCGGTGGCACGGCCGGGGCCTTTCAGGACGCGCTGGCCGGCCAGCCCCTGCTGATCCTGGCGGCCATCATCACCATCTACCTGGTGCTGGGCATCCTGTACGAGAACCTGGTGCACCCGCTCACCATCCTGTCCACCCTGCCGTCGGCCGGCGTGGGGGCGCTGCTGGCGCTGATGCTGTTCAAGACCGAGTTCTCGCTGATCGCGCTGATCGGGGTGATCTTGCTCATCGGCATCGTCAAGAAGAACGCCATCATGATGATCGACTTCGCACTGGTGCGCCAGCGCGGCGGCCACGTGAGCGCCGCCCAGGCCATCTACCGCGCCTGCAACCTGCGCCTGCGCCCGATCCTCATGACCACCATGGCCGCGATTTTCGGCGCGCTGCCGCTGGCCCTGGGCAGGGCCGATGGTGCCGAGCTGCGCCAGCCCCTGGGCATTGCCATCGTGGGCGGGCTGCTGTTCAGCCAGGTGCTCACGCTCTATACGACGCCCGTGGTCTACGTGGCGCTGGACCGCCTGCGCGCCCGCGTGCTGCGCATGGCGCGCCGCTGGCGCAGGCCGCAGCACCCGGCACAGGGTGCTGCCGTTGCGCTTCAAGGAAACGATTGATGCCTTCCCCTACCTCCCATTCCACTCCTGCACGCCTGGCGCTCTCGCTCGCGGTGCTGGCCCTGCTCGGTGCCTGCGCCAGCCAGCCGGCCTACGAGCGCCCGGCCGTGGACATCCCTGCGGCCTACAAGGAAAGCAGCGCTGCCGCCCAGGGCCTGTGGCAACCGGCCCAGCCTGGCGGCGACCAGGCCGTGCCGGCCGCATGGTGGTCGCTGTATGGCGATGCCACGCTCGATGCCCTGCAAACACAGGCCGCCGCGGGCAACCAGAACATCGCGCAGAGCGTGGCACGCCTGCGCGCTGCGCAGGCTGCGGTGTCCAGCAGCAGCGCCAGCCTGCTGCCCAGCCTGGGTGCCAGCGCCAGCAGCTCGCGTTCGCGCAGCGGCAGCACGCTGCAGGCCGACGGCAGCAGCAATGCGCGCGTGGGCACCAGCCATTCGCTGGGCTTGAACGCCAGCTGGGAACTGGACCTGTGGGGCCGCATCTCGGGCACGGTGGATGCGGCGCGCGCCAGCGCCCAGGCCAGCGCCGACGACCTGGCCGCCATGCGCCTGTCGGTGCAGGCCACGGTGGCGCAGACCTACTTTGCGCTGCGCGCCGCCGAGGCCCAGGCCCGGCTGCTGCGCGAGACGCTGGACGCCTATGCGCGCAGCTGGGAGCTCACGCGCAACCGCCAGGCCGCCGGCGTGGCATCGCTGGCCGACGTGGCCCAGGCCGAGGCGCAGTACAAGAACACCCAGGTGCAGCTGCTCGAATCCGAGACCAACCGCAGCCAGCTCGAACATGCGCTGGCCGCCCTGGTGGGCCAGGCGCCCGCGGCCTTCAGCCTGCCGGCCACGGCCGAGCTGCCGGTCCCGCCGCCCGTGCCTGCGCAACTGCCATCGCAACTGCTCGAGCGCCGCCCCGACATCGCCGCCGCCGAGCGCCGCGTGGCCGCCGCCAATGCACAGATCGGCGTGGCGCGCGCCGCCTTCTTCCCGGCGCTCACGCTGTCGGGCTCGGCCGGCTACCGGGGCTCCGAACTGGGCGACCTGCTGCGCGCACCCAACCTGTTCTGGTCGCTGGGCCCGGCGCTGGCGCTTTCGCTGTTCGACGGCGGCGCGCGCAATGCCGCCGTGGAGTCGGCCCGCGCCAGCAACGACCTGGCCGCCGCGAGCTACCGCCAGACCGTGCTCACGGCGCTGCAGGAGGTGGAGGACAACCTCACGGCCGCCACCGCGCTGGCGCAGGAGCAGCAGCTGCAGGCCGAGGCCCTGGCCGCCGCCCAGCGCGCGCTGGACGTGGTGAACAACCAGTACCGCGCGGGCACCGTGGGCTTCCTCAACGTGATCACGGCCCAGGCCTCGGTGCTGTCCTCGCAGCGCAGCCTGATCGACGTGAAGAACCGCCGCCTGGTGGCCGTGAACACGCTGCTCAAGAACGTGGCGGGGAATTGGGAGCCGTTGGGGAAGTGAAGCACCCCCTGAGTCGCTTCGCGCCTTCCCCCTCTCTCATATTGCTTCGCAATCTGGGAGGGGGACGTCCCCAGTGCGGCGGGGCGGCCCCTGCACTGGGGCACTGACTTTTGGCCGCGCCGGTGTCATGGGGGGTGGGTGGCGCGGGCAAGGCCCAGTGCAGATTCGGCAATGGAAAGTGTGGTTTCATCGGCCCCGGGTCCCTGGTACAGCGCTGGGCCGCATTGCGTGTGCAGGTCGGTTACGGCGGTGAAGCAAGCGCCGGCGGTGGTTGGGATGCGGGGGGGGGGCTGGTCATTCTGCGAGTGATCCGCGTGACAGCGCGCCCTCGTCCAGGATCCACGCGCGGAAGGCCGCGAACGCCGGCAGGTCCAGCCTGTCGGGCCGGTAGCACAGGTAGTGGCCCTGGTCCACGCGCACCGGGCTGCCGCAGGGGCTGAGCAGCGAGCCTTCGGCCACCTCCTTTTGCACCAGCAGGGCGGGTACCAGGCCGATGCCCAGGCCGTTGAGCGCGGCCTGGATCAGGGCCGAGTACTGGGCGAAGCGCGGGCCCGCCAGGGTCTGCACCTCGGGCACGCCATGCTGCGCGGCCCATTGCCGCCAGGCCGTGGGCGCGCCCTCGTGGTGCAGCAGCGTGTGGCCCAGGATGTCGGTGGGCTGGGCGATGCGGTGGCGCCCCTCGACCAGGGTGCGCGCCACGATGAGCACGAACTCGCGCCCCGCGATGTATTCGGACACCACGCCCGGCCAGCCATCGGGGCCGTAGCGGATGGCGGCGTCCACGCCGGCAGGGATGCCGTCGCTGGGCTCCAGGTGGCGGCTGAAGCTCAGCATCACATGGCGGCTTTGCTGGCTGAAGGCCGGCAGCCGCGGGATCAGCCATTTGGTGAGGAAGGTGGGCACGCTGGCCAGCGTGAGCAGGCCCGCGCCTGCGTCACCCGAGCGCGCCTCGAAGGTGGCTGCCTCGATGGCGCGCAGCCCGCCCGAGATCTTCTGCCAGTACACGCGGCCCTGGGGCGTGAGCTCCACGCCGCGCCCGTTCTTTTGCAGCAGCTGGCGGCCCAGGAAGGCCTCCAGCCCCGCCACCTGCTTGCTGACCGCGCTGGCCGTGATGCACAGCGCGCCAGAAGCCAGGGTGATGCTCTGGTGGCGCGCCACGGCGTCGAAGGCCAGCAGTTCCTGGATAGTGGGGCAGTCGCGTTTCATAGCCGGGGTTGATGAAAGCTGTGTGAAAAACGTTTTCCAATTGCTCAAGTGTCCTCATCCAGGTTTCACCCATGGCGGGGCGGTCTCTCCCTAGAATTTGGCCAGTGCTGCAGCGCGCCCTTCAATGGAAGCTAGCGCATCCGGAAAGTATGCCGGTAATTTGGAGATGGGAGACAACAAGGTGATCCGCGGTATTTCCCTGGTCTACGGCCTGTACCTGCTGCTGCCCATCGCGTTGCTGCTGGTGGGCAGCGTGGGCGGCAGCTGGACGAATACGCTCCTGCCCAGCGGCATCACCGGCCAGTGGTACCAGGACCTGTGGCTGGACAGCTCGTTCCGCAAGGCCTTCGTGAGCAGCCTGGTGGTGGCGCTGTCGGCCTGCGCCATCAACACCGTGCTGGCGCTGCCGCTGGCCTGTGCGCTGTACCACGGCGCACGGCGCGGTGGGGGCCTGGCCGCGCGCATCGTGAGCGCCATGCCCGTGGCGGTGCCGGCCATCACCCTGGCTTTCGGCTACATGGTGGTGTTCAACACCGACCTGGCGCCCTGGCTGGGCTCCATGCCGCTGCTCATCGCCGCGCACGCCATCCTCACGCTGCCCTACCTCACCAATGCGCTGCTGACCGACCTGCGCCACCTGGACCTGCACCGGCTGGAGCAGGCCGCCGCCACGCTGGGCGCCTCGGGCTGGCAGCAGTTCACCGGCATCGTGCTGCCCAGCCTGCGCCAGAGCCTGCTCAGCGGGCTGGTGATGGTGGCCGCCATCTCGGTGGGCGAGTTCGGCGTGTCCAACCTGCTCACCAGCTTCCAGAACCGCACCTACCCGGTCGTGCTGCTGCAGGCCTTCTACGGCGCCACGGGCTTTGCCTGCGCCGCTACGGTGATCCTGCTGGTGCTGGCCGGCGCATCGGCCCTGTTGTCCTCTTCCCTCGTCCAAGCCCGCAAAGACCGCCCATGAGCCTCGTCCTCGACAACGTCAGCTACCACTACCCCGGCAGCACGCATGGCCTGCACGGTGTGTCCCTGGATGTGCGCGCCGGCGAGTTGGTGGCGGTGATCGGGCCCAGCGGCTCGGGCAAGTCCACGCTGCTCCAACTGGTGTCGGGGCTCACGACCGGCCACACGGGCCGCATTTTCTTCGGCGGGCAGGACATGACCGCCACGCCTGTACACCAGCGCCGCATGGGCATGGTGTTTCAGAGCTATGCGCTGTTCCCGCACCTGTCGGTGCTGGACAACGTGGCCTACGGCCTCAAGCTGCGCAAGGTGGCCATGGCCGAGCGCCACCGGCGCGCGCAGGAGCTGCTCGGCATCGTGGGCCTTGCGGGCTACGCGCAGCGCGGCATTGGCCAGCTCTCGGGCGGGCAGCAGCAGCGCGTGGCGCTGGCGCGGGCCCTGGCCATCGACCCGCAGGCCCTGCTGCTCGACGAGCCGCTCTCGGCCCTGGACGCCAGCGTGCGCGGCCACCTGCGCGACGAGATCCGCGCCATCCAGCAGCGCTTTGGCGCCACCACCTTGCTGGTCACGCATGACCAGGAGGAAGCCCTGGTCATGGCCGACCGCGTGGCCATGCTCAAGGATGGCCGGCTGCTGCAGATCGCCACGCCGCGGGAAATCTACGAGCAGCCCGCAAGCTGCGCAGTCGCCGAATTCGTGGGCCTGTCCACCATCCTGCCCGGCAAGGTCAGCGCGCCGGGCCGGGTGGACCTGGGCTTTGCCGAGCTCATTGCCCACACGGGCGGCCGGGCCGTGGGCACGGCGCTGCACGTGATGGTGCGGCCCGAGCATGTGCGCCCCGACCCTGCACCCGGCAGCGTGAACCGGCTGGAGGGGCGCACCGGTGCCCAGCGCTATCTGGGCGCGCTCACGCGCTACGACTTCGCCGTACCGGGTGCGGACAAATCATTTCTCGCCGAGTCGGCCCTGCCGGCGGCCGAAGCGATTGCGATTGCCCCCGAGCACATCCGCCTGCTCGACCACTGATTTCCGCCGTTTCTCTCCCCACCCTTTCCACCGAGGAGTCCTCACCATGCAACGCAGACAACTGATCCAGGCCGCCGGCGCACTTCCCCTGGCAACGCTCGCCGCACGCACCGCCTTTGCCTTCGATGGCCCCGAGCTCTATGCGGGCGAGAAGGCCTTGTACGCCGAGGCGCAGAAGGAAGGCCTGTGCGTATCGTTCGACACGGGCCCCGAGTGGGCCAACTGGAAGTCGCTGTTCCGCGACTTCAAGAAGCGCTACCCCGAGATCGAGCTGACCTACAACGACATCGGCTCGGCCGCGACGGTGGTCGCGCTGGAGAAAACCAAGCGCCGCCCGCAGGCCGACACGGCCTACTATTTCGCCGCATCCGCGGTGGACGCTGCGAAGAAGGACGTGGTCGCGCCCTTCAAGCCCGTCAACTTCGACAAGCTGCCGCTCGTGTTCCGCGAGGCCGAGGGCCGCTGGTTCACCATCCACACGCTGAACATCGCCTTCCTGGTCAACAAAAAGCTGGTGAAGAACGTGCCCACCGGCTGGGCCGATCTGCTCAAACCCGAGTTCAAGAACACCGTGGTCTACCTGGACCCGCGCTCCACCGGCATCGGCCAGGTGCTGACCTTCGCGGCGGCATACGCCCACGGCGGCAGCGTGGACAACGTGCAGCCCGGCACCGACTACCTGGGCAAGCTGCATGCCGCCGGCAACGTGCTGCGCGTGGAGGGCACCACGCCCTACGCCAAGTTCCTCAAGGGCGAGATCCCCGTGTGGATCAGCTACGAGAACGACGGCCTCAAGGCCAAGCACGTGGACGGCATGGGCGATGCGGTGGAGGTGGTGATCCCCAAGGAGGCCAGCGTGGCCGCGCCGTATGCCATCAGCCTGGTCAAGAACGGGCCCAACCCCAACGCCGGCAAGCTCTGGCTCAACTTCATCATGAGCGAGGCGGGCCAGTCGCTGTTCGCCCAGGGCTTTGTGCGCCCCGCCGTGCCGGGCACGCCGCTGTCTGCCGACGTGGCCGCCAAGATGCCGGCCGCGCCGCAGATCCGCCCGCTCGACGTGGTCAAGGCCTCCGAGCGCAAGGCCGAGGTGGACCGCCTTTGGGCGCTGGCTGCGCTGGGCAACAAGTAGGCAGGCCGCCCGCATGCGACGCTTTGGCGCCTGGCCCGCGTGGGTCTTCATGGCGCTCTTCTTCGCGGTGCCCCTGGCGGCGCTGCTGCCCGAGGCCTTTGGCGGCGGGGGCAGCGCCTTCGCGCGGCTGTTCGGCAACCCGCTGTTCCTGGGCGCGCTGCGCAACACGCTGGCCCTGGGGCTGGCGGCGGGGGCCGTGTCGGCGCTGGTGGGGACCTGTATCGCCATCGAGCTGGCCCGCCAGCCCGCGGCGCGGCGCCAGTGGATGATGGCCCTGCTGGGCCTGCCGCTGGCCTTCTCGGGGCTGGTGATCGCCTACGGCTTCATCCTGGCCTTCGGACGCGCGGGCTTCGTCACGCAGCTGCTGGCGGGCCTGGGCGGCGACCCGGCGGTGATCGGCAGCTGGATCTACAGCGTCTCGGGCCTGGGCGTGGCCTACGCCTACTACCTGATCCCGCGCGTGGCGCTGTCGCTGTACCCGGTGTTCGTGAACCTGGACCTGCGCCCCGCCCAGGCCGCGCGCACGCTGGGCGCATCGCGCGCGTGGGCCTTCTGGGACACGGTGGTGCCCGAGGTCGCGCCCTCGGTGCTGTCCAACGCCTGCATGGTGGCGGCGATCGCCATGGGCACCTATGGCACGGCGCTGGCGCTGGTGGGCACGCAGCTCAACATCCTGCCGCTGATGCTGCTGGCGCAGGTCAGCGACGGCGGCTCGGATTTCGCGGTGGCAGCGGCCCTGTCGCTGGTGCTGATGGTGGTGTGTGTGGTGGTGATGGGAGTGGGTGATGTCCTTACGCGAAAGCGCGAGCGCCGTGCAGGCCATTGAAGCGTGGCCGGTGCCGGTGGTGCAGGCGCTGCAGCGCCTGGCCCTGAAACAGCAGGGCCCGGGGCGCCACCGCCAGCCGGTGGCCGTGATCGGGCCCGGCGATGCCGGCGTGGCCGAGTGCGCCGCCGCCCATGCCGTGGCCCATGCGCTGGCGGGCGCCGGCATGGTGATCATCTGCGGTGGGCGCGGCGGTGTCATGGCCGCGGCGTCGCGCGGTGCCACCGAGGCCGGCGGCATGGCCGTGGGCATCCTGCCCGAGGACGACGACGCCAACGCCAACGAGTGGCTGAGCGTGGCCGTGCCCACCGGCATGGGCGAGATGCGCAACGCCATCATCGCGCGCAGCGGCGTGTGCCTGGTGGCCATCGGCAGCAACCTGGGCACCCTGTCCGAGATGGCCCTGGGCCTCAAGTGGGGCAAGCCGGTCTTCGAACTCTACGGCGGCGTGCAGTTGCCCGGGGCCGTGCCGGCCAGCGATGTGCACGATCTGCTGGCCAGGGTGCTGGCCTGCCTGCTCGCATAGCGGCTCAGTCGTCGGACTCCAGCGTCACGTCCAGCGCATCTTCGAGCGCCCACAGCGCGTCGTCGCTCAGTGCGCCCACGAAGACGCGCAGGCCGTCGCTCCATTCCACCACGCAGGCAACGCGCCCGGGCTGCACATAGGCGCGCATCTCGTTGACCGTGCCGACATGGCGCCATCCGGCCTGCAGCGCGGCCTCGGTGCCAGGCCCCGCCAGCCCGGACGCGCCATGCGGCAGGGCCTCGCCAAAGCCGCACTGCCAGACCAGCAGGGTGGCGATGAACTCCGAGCAGCTGTCGCACACCGGGTGCCACTCGGTGGCATCGCCGGTGGTGGTGATCCATATGGGCGGGTCGTCACCCGCGCCGGGTCCGCAGTCCACGCCATAGCGCACCACGTCCTGGTTCTCCTCCACGAAGACCAGCTTGCCTTCCTGCACGCTCCAGTCGGCCGGCGGCAGGAACTGGTCGTACACGGTGGTGACATCGTGCGCGTTGCCGGCCAGCAGGTAGAACTCGCGCAGCGCGCGCGGTGCGGCGAGGCCCAGGGCCTGCTCGGCCTTGGTGATGGCATGCGGGTCCACCGCGTCCGTGGGCCGGAGCGGGCGGCCCAGCAGCTGGAACAGGTCGGGGTAGGGCAGGCGGGGCAGGGGGGCGTCGGTGCTCATGGCGCCATGGTGCCAGAGCCGCGCGCCAGGCTGCGCGCGACGCGCTCGGTGGCTTCCTGCAGATAGGCGCGCAGGCTGGGCGGCTCCAGCACCTCGAACTCCACCTGCAGCGCCAGCAGCCAGTACACCAGCGTGCCCTGCTGATGGGCGCCGCAGGCCAGCACGCAGCGCTCGGCGTCCAGGGCCTGCAGCACCCCGGCCGAGGCCGGAATGCGCCGCGCCATGGTGGCCAGGGGCTGGTGCAGCACGACGCGGGCCTGCTGCGGAAACTGCGACAGTGCCACCGAGCGCGCGACATAGGCCCGGAGGTCGCCCCCGTCCGGCCCGGGGCGCGGCGCGAAATGGGCGCCGGCCACGGCATCGCCCGCCATGCGGTCGATGCGAAAGCTGCGCCAGTCGCTGCGCGCCGGGTCCCAGGCCACCAGGTACCAGCGGTGCCCGGTGTGCACCAGGCCCTGGGGCTCCACCGTGCGCTGGCTGGCCTGGCCTTTGGCGTCCAGGTAGGCGAAGGCCACCCGCAGCTGGTCGCGGCATGCCGCGGCCAGCACGGCGAGCGCCGCGGCCTGCACCGTGGGGCCCATGTGCTCGGTGGGCAGGATGGCCGAGCGCAGTGCGTCGATGCGCTTGCGCAGGCGCGTGGGCATCACCTGCTCGAGCTTGACCAGGGCGCGCAGCGAGCTTTCCTCCACCCCGCCCACGGTGCCGGCCGTGGCCATGCGCAGGGCAATGGCCACGGCCAGCGCCTCCTCGTCGTCGAGCAGCAGCGGCGGCAAGGCCTGGCCGGCGCGGAAGGCATAGCCGCCGGCCACGCCGCTGCTGGCGTGGATGGGGTAGCCCAGCTCGCGCAGCCGGTCGATGTCGCGGCGCAGGGTGCGCGGGTGGATTTCCAGGCGCTCGGCCAGCTCGGGGCCGGTCCAGTGGCTGCGCGTCTGCAGCAGGGAGAGCATGCGCAGGAGGCGGGAAGACGAGGACAGCATGGAAATGAATGTACGTCGAATCGAGGGCGGAATCTGTCCGCAATGCATCCTACATTGCATCCGCGTTCACGGCGCAGTGCCGAAACGGATCGATCCCCTCAACGAACCCCTTCAAGGAGCCTTCCATGTCCATCGTCCTCTACTGGCACCCCATGTCCAGCGCCACCCCCATTGCCAACGCCCTGGTCGAACTCGGCCTGCCGCACGAACGCGTCACGCTGGACCTGCAGGCCGGCGACCAGCGCCGCCCCGAGTTCCTGGCGCTGAACCCCAACGGCAAGGTGCCCACCGTGGTGGTGGACGGCAACCCCATGTTCGAGACCTTGGCCATCCACTTCTGGCTGGCCGGCAAGTACGGTGTGGAGCGCGGCCTGTGGCCCAAGGAGGACACGCCCGAACGCCTGCAGGCCATGTCCTGGGCCACTTGGGCCTACGTGACCTATGGCGCCGTGCTGGTGCGCCTGCAACTGTCCACGCAGGGCGACGCGGCGCTGCGCAGCGAAGTCTGGGCGGAGGCGGCGCGCAGTGGCCTGGACCAGTTGCTGGCCCTGCTCGATGCACGCCTGGCCGCCCAGCCCTGGATGATGGGTGCCGACTACTCGCTGGTGGACCTGATCGTGGGCGCGGTCATTGGCTACAGCGCCTACATCGGTGCGCCCGTGGCCTCGCACCCGCATGTGCAGGCGTGGCTGGCGCGGGTGCAGGCGCGCCCGTCCATGCAATTGAAGGCCGACTGACTAGAGCAGCAGGAACGCTGCGGCCGCCACTGCCGTCGGCAGCAGCGCACCCAGCAGCAATCCGCCCATGCCCACCGTGCCGTCGGCAAAACCGCCCTTGACGAGGGCGATGCCGGCCGGGTTGGGTGCGTTGGCGATCACCGTGAGCCCGCCGCCGGCCACCGCGCCTGCGACCAGCATGTACTTGGCCGGGTCCGAGATGCCTTCGATCAGCGAGCCCAGGTAGGTCAGCGCGGCGTTGTCGGTCACCGCCGTGAGGCCCAGGGCCCCGGCGAACAGCGCCAGCGGCTGCAGGCCCGAGACGATGGGCTGCAACCACCACTGCTGCATGCCGCCCAGCACCACCAGGCCCGCGAGGAAGAAGCCCACGAGCAGCGCCTCCTTGAGGATCAGCGGGCTCTGGTGCCGCGCGTAGGCCTGGGTGTAACCCAGGAACATCAGGAACAGCGCCAGGAACACCACCGGGTGGTGGGCCGACAGCACCACGCCCGCCAGCAGCGCCAGGTGCACGGCCACCACGGCCAGGGGCACGGGGGGCAGCGAGCGCGCGGTGGCCGGTGGGTCCGCCAGCAGGTGGGGGCGCAGCACGGCGGCGCAGACGGTGGCGTTGAGCAGCACGGCCAGCGCGGCTTTCCAGCCGAAGGTGGCGAACATGAAGGCGCTGTCCCACTGCCAGGTGCCGGCCACCATCAGCACCGGTGGTGCGGCATACGAGGTGAGCGTGCCGCCGATGGACACGTTGACGAACAGCGTTCCCAATGCGAAGTACTTCACGCGCTCGGGCACCGCCGGGCGGAAGATCTGCGGCGCCAGCATCAGCGCGGCAATGGTCATGGCCGCCGGCTCGGTGACCAGCGAACCGAGCAGCGGCACGGCGGCCAGCCCCAGCCAGGCGCTGGCCAGCGGCGTGGGCAGGGGCATGCGCCGGGCCGTGGCATCCACCACGGCGGCGACTGTGCGCAGCACCGGGCTGGAAGCGGCGATGACCATCACCACGAAGACGAACAAGGGCTCGGTGTAGTTGCGCGATTCGGCGTAGCGCAGCGCTTCGCCGCCGCCCGAGACGGCGGCCATGGCCAGCACCAGCACGATGGCCCAGAAGCCGAAGACGACTTCGACCTCGCCCAACAGGTGGAACAGGCCGGCATGGCGCGGGTGGTGGTGGGACAGCCGCTCGAACAGCGGGGCGGCAAAGGTATGGAGCAGGGCCAGGCCGAAGATGGCGGCCGCTGTCCATTGGATGGCATGGGTATGCATGGCGAAAAGGTTCCAGTCGCAACAAGGCCGCGTGGCGGCCCGACCGACGCTGAACCTGCCGCGCCCCTGTGGCGCGTACACCCAGCCTTGATTTTACCAGACGGGCGCGCCCGGGCTCACATCGCCTTGAACAGGTGCGCGTACAAGCGGCTCACGGCCAGCTTCTCGGGGCGGCCCGAGAGGGCCAGGTGCAGCTTGCCGGCCTCGTCGCGCGTCACGGTGGTGATGGCGCTGGCGCGCACCAGGGTGCTGCGGTGGATCTGCCAGAACACGTTGGTATCGAGCTGCTCGGTGAGCTCCTTGAGCGGCGTGCGGATCAGGAACTCGCGCGCGGCCGTGAGCACGCGCACGTACTTGTCGGCGGCCTCGAAGTACAGCACCTCGGCCACCGGCACCATGTGGATCTGGCTGCCGCTGCTGGCCTGGATCAGCGTGAGCGGCCCGGCGGCCGCAGGGCCGCTGGCCGGTGCTGCGGCCGCGACGCCGGGCGCCGCCAGCAGGTGGCGCAACTGGGCCATGGTGGCTTCGAGGGCATTGGCCGTGGGGGCCTGGGCGGCCAGGGCCTGCTGCAGCTTCTGCACCGTTTTCTGCAGCCGCGCCGCCTGCACGGGCTTGAGCAGGTAGTCCACGGCCTGCGCCTCGAAGGCCTGCACGGCGTACTGGTCGTAGGCCGTCACGAACACCAGGGCCGGGAAAGGTTTGTCCCCGGGCCAGGCGTCGGCCAGCTCCACGGCGGCGTCGAGACCGCTCTGGCCTGGCATGCGGATGTCGAAGAACAGCACTTCGGGCTGCAGCGCCAGTGCCTGGCGCACGGCCGAGAGGCCATCGCCCACGGTGGCGGCGACCTGCAGTTCCGGCCAGGCGCGGGCCAGCTCCTGCTGCAGCGCTGCCGCCAGCAGGGGTTCGTCTTCGGCGATCAGGGCGCGTGGCGCTGCGGTGGTGTTCATGCGGGGGTGCTCAGGGGGTAGGTGATGGTGGCACGCGTGCCCTTGGGCGTGTTCGCCGCCAGCACGAAGTGGCCGGCCGCGCCATGCAGCGTGGCCAGGCGCTCGCGCACCTGGGCCAGGCCGAAGCTGGTGCCCGGTGCCGTGGCGGCGGCGGTTGGGAGGGTGCCCAACCCCGCGCCGGTGTCGCGCACCTCCAGCACCAGCAGTGTCCTGCCCGCAGGGCCGGCCTGCGTGCGCGCCTGCACGGTGATGTGGCCGCCTTCCACCTGGGGCTCCAGCCCGTGGCGGATGGCGTTTTCCACCAGCGGCTGCAGCAGCAGCGGGGGCACGGGCACCTCGCGCAGGGCCTCGGGCAGGTCCAGCGTGTAGGCCAGGCGCGGGCCCATGCGCACGGCCATGAGCTCCAGGTAGTCGGTCAGGCGCTGGAATTCATCGGCCAGCGGGTGCTGGGTGCTGCGCGATGCGCTGAGCGTGGCGCGCAGGTAGGCGATCATGCGGTCCAGCATGTCCTGCGCGCGCACCGGGTCGGTGCCGATCAGCATGCGCAGGTTGGCCAGGGTGTTGAACAGCATGTGGGGTTCGAGCTGCGTTTCCAGCAGCTTGAGCTGGGCCTCGGTGGCCTGGCTGTGCACCTCGGTCATGCGCGCCTGCAGCCAGGCGCTCTTGCCGCTGACGTAGAAGTAGTAGCTGATCACGGTGCCGGCCATCACGGTGATGCCGATGGAGATGCGCAACTGCGCGCGTCCTCCGCTTTCCCACGACGACTGGCCACACCACCAGTCTCCTACCAGTGTGCCGCCCAGGTAGCCCAGCACGATGGCCACCACGGGCAGCGCTATGGCCGATACGCCCTGGGGCCAGCCGAATTCCTTGCTGGACGGAAACAGGTGGCGCCCGAAATCGATCAGGGCCCAGCTCAAAGTTCCAATGGAAAGCGAGTAGCGTGCCGGGATGTCATAGGACTTCTCGGGCTGGAAGGCGTATTGGATGGCCGAGATCGCCAGGCAGAAGGCCAGGGTCTGCAGCAGGCGCTGCAGCTTGTCGAGCCAGTCGATCTTCATGGCGTGCCGCGGCCTGTGCAGTCAGCGGCCACTGCCGTCGCGCTGGCGCAGCAGGCGCTCGCGCTCTTTTTGCACCATGCGCTCGCGCAGGCCGCTGCCGGTGCCCAGGATGAACACCGAGACGCCATGCAAGGCCAGCCCCAACCCCCAACCCAGCAGCGGGTACACCGACCAGGGGCGGTTGCCGAAGCCGTAGCGCGACATGGAGAACACGATCAGGTTGACCACCACGTAGAGGACGGCATGCATGTACCAGCCGAGCTTGGCGCCGGCGCGTTTGCGGGCGAGCTGCTCGATGGCTTCGGGGGTCAGGGGTTCAGTCATGGATGGGGTGATTCTAGGCCGCAGCGTGGCGGCGGCGCCATGCCGCGCCGGGCAGCCGCAGGGTGCATGCCAGCAGCAGGGCCGATGCCCTGCGGCACGCCATCCTGCGCAGCGGGTGGCCCTGCGGCAGTGCGCCAAGCAGGGCGAGCAGGGTGATGACCGACAGCATGGGCCTGTTCCGGACCGGGCGGCGCGCTTACGGTGCCTTGGCCTGCACGGGCGCAGGCACCAGCAGCTGCTGCTCGAAGTAGCGCACGATCTTCGTGTCCACCGCGCGCATCTGGCCGCGGTCGAAACCGGGCGGGTCGCCCAGCAGGCGCACGGCCAGGGCCGGCAGGCGATCTGGCGGCGGCGGGGGCGAAAGCAGCGCGCCGTGGCCGGCGTCGGGCAGGGCGGCCAGCACGGTGCAGCGCTCGGCGCAGGCCTTGATCACCCGGTCGCTGTGAAAGCGCGGCACCAGCCACAGATCCTTGCTGGCAGTGATCAGCGCCAGCGGGACGCGCGGTTTGGCCAGCGACTCCATGTCGAAGTCTGCCGCGGCCGGCACGCCCGACACCACGGCCGCGATGCGGGGCTCCTCGTGCGCCTGCCATGTGGCATCGTCAAAGCGCTGGCGGATCACGCCCAGGGCCACGCTTTTCTTCACGCCGTCGAGGAAATTGCCCTTGAGCTCGGTGAACAGGCCCACGCAGGTGGCGAAGTCGTCGGCGATGTGGGCCTCGCAGTGCTGCTTGAACAGCGCCGGGGACCAGCGACCGCCGGCCAGGCTCAGCGCCGTGTGGCCGCCGGCGGACATGCCGTACATGCCGACCCGGTCGAGCGAGAGCAGGGGCGCCAGCGCGGCATCGGCCGCCACGGCATCGATGGCGCGCGAGACCTCGGCGGGGCGCTTCTTCCAGCTCTCGGGACCGGGGGTGGAGGGATCCTTGGCGTTGTCGCTCGCATGCTCTGGCATGGCCACCACGAAGCCGGCGCCCACCAGGGTGCGCGCAAGATCGGAGTGCACCCAGGGGTTGCCCCCTGAGCCGTGCGAGACCACGACCAGGCGGCCATTGCCCGGCATCGGTGCGCCCTGCCAGGCGAGCTGCAGCTTGAACGGGCCGCGTTGCAGGGACTGGTCGGCGGCACTGCTGGGGTAGTACACGGTGACCGGGCCATCGCCCTGCAGTCCGGCGATCTCCTTGAGTCCGACCCCTGCCTGGGCCAGGCTGGCGGTCAGGGCGAGCAGGCCCGCCCATGCCAGGTGGATGGATTGGTGCATGGTGGTTGTCTCCTGCGCCCGCGTTCAGGGGCGGTTGTTGTTGTGGGCGATGCGCTCGCGCTCGGACTGGACCATGCGTTCGTGCCAGTTCGAGCCACCGGCCAGGAAAAACACCACCATGCCGTGCACCAGCAGGCCGATGCCCCAGCCCGCGGCGGGGAACACCGCCCAGTGCCGGCCGCTGGACAGCGACAGCGATACCAGCAGCAGGTTGACCAGCACATACACGGTGGCGTGGATGAACCAGCCCAGCTTGGCGCCGGCGCGCCGGCGGGCCAGGTTTTCGATGGGGTCGCTCGACAGGGGGTAGCGGCGGGACATGGTGGATCTCCTTGGAATGAAGGGTGGCTGGGCAAGTACTGCGGATCAGGCGGTGGCGGGAGCGGATGCGGCGGTTGCGGCCTGGGGGGCCAGGGCCATGCGCCACAGGCGGGCCGAGCGGGCGATGAACAGGCCGTTGAACACGCCGTAGAGCGCGGCGATCTGCAGGTCGAAGGTGGCGTCGTGCGCCAGGGCAGGCTGCATGGCCATCTCGATGCCGACCAGGTACTTGGTCAAAAAGATGCCCAGGATCAGCAGCAGGGGCAGGGGGCTGCCGGGCAGCTGGAAGCTGCGCGAGGCGGCCTGGTACTGCGTGCCGGCCGGCGTGGCGGGCATCAGCGCCAGGGCGATGGTGGCCACGGCGGCGGCCGCGGCCAGCCAGGCGGCCAGGGTGCCCAGCACCTGGCCCGAGCTGCCGAAGGCCGACACCAGTCCATAGGCCGAGAACAGGGTCATGGCCACGGGCATCACGGCGACGCGGGTCAGGCTGGCGGTGCGGGCCACCAGCTGGCTCGCGCCCAGGGCGACAAGTGCGGCGAGCAGGCCCCAGACCCAGGTGGGGGTCTTCTGCAGGACGGTGCCAAGGGCTTCGGGGTGGTGGATGAGAAGGTCGATGATCATGGCGTTGCTCCGGTGAGGGGGACGAAAAATGGGCGGTGGGTGGGTAGGTGGTCAGGCAATGCCCAGCTGGCTCCAGAGCCACTGGCCGAGCAGGCGGTTGGGCAGCAGGGTGAAGGCGCCGGCCACGAGGCACGAGCCGACATAGGTGCCCTGCATGATCCGGCGGTGCGCCGTCACGTTGCCGCGCACCAGGAAGTAGAACGACAGGGCGATCAGGCCCAGGGTGACGGGAACCAGCAGGTGGATCACGCCAAAGCCCGCCAGACGCGGACCCTTGTCGCCGCTGATGAACACGGCCGATACGGCGACCATCAGCATCAGCGTGACCCAGGCATACCCGGCTGCGCGGTGCAGGCGAGGGCGCTGGTCGCGGCTCCTGCGGGCCCACAGGGCCAGCGGTCCGATGGCGACGGCAACCAGCGCGGCGGCCATGTGGATGGCGATGACGGGGGTGATCTGCATGGTGGGGCTCCTGGAGGCAGGTTTCAGCGATGGGCGTACTGTGCCGATCGCCCCCCGGGCCTGCCACCGGCCTGCGATGAAATGCAGGCGCAATGGAGCGAAATGCAGCGGACCGGAGCGGAATGCAGGTGTTCCGGCGGTCGCCGGGGGCGGGCGGGCAGGGATAATCGGCACTTTTTTGCAGGCCCTCCAGGGCCAAAGGACGCGCGTGGACCTCGTTTTGCTGGCCAAGGCTGCCCTCATGGGCGTGGTCGAAGGCCTGACCGAATTTCTCCCCATCTCATCCACCGGCCACCTGATCCTGGCGGGCTCCCTGCTCGGCTTCGACGATGCCAAGGCCAAGGTGTTCGACATCGCCATCCAGACCGGCGCCATCTTCGCCGTCATCCTGGTCTACTGGCAGAAGATCCGCGCCACCCTGGTGGCCCTGCCGCGCGAGCGCAGCGCGCAGCGCCTGGTGCTCAACGTGCTCATCGGCTTTTTGCCGGCGGTGGTGCTGGGCCTGCTGCTGGGCAAGGCCATCAAGGCGCACCTGTTCATCCCGGTGGTGGTGGCCAGCACCTTCATCCTGGGCGGCTTCGTGATCCTGTGGGCCGAAAAGCGCCCGGCGGGCGCCACCCGTATCCACGAGGTGGACGACATGAGCCCGCTCGACGCGCTCAAGGTCGGCCTGGTGCAGTGCCTGGCCATGGTGCCGGGCACCAGCCGCAGCGGCGCCACCATCATCGGCGGCATGCTGCTCGGGCTGTCGCGCAAGGCGGCCACGGATTTCTCGTTCTTTCTGGCCATGCCCACCTTGATCGGCGCCGGGGTGTACAGCCTGTACAAGGAGCGCGCGCTGCTGTCGGTGGCCGACATCCCGATGTTCGCCACCGGGCTGGTGTTCTCGTTCTTCAGCGCCTGGCTGTGCGTGCGCTGGCTGCTGCGCTACATCAGCAGCCACAGCTTCGTGCCGTTTGCCTACTACCGCATCGTGTTCGGCATGGTGGTGCTGATCACGGCCTGGGGCGGATGGGTGCGCTGGGCCGAGTAGCGGGAACGCCCCAGCCATGTGGGGGCTGCGAAGGTGATAAGCTGTAACGTGTGGTTGCGTTGTCCTGCAGCGCCCACCCTGCTTTCGCTTGGCCAATAGATGATCCTTGCCCCGGGACTTTCGCCACATGACGCCAGATGAGCCAGAAAGATTGCTCCGCCGTGCCAGGCATACCGACTGGTCCAAGGACGAGTTGCTCGAACTGATCACCAAGAGTGCGGGCGCCACCCTGGCTGCGGTGGACCGGGGCCTGCAGATGGTCTATGTGAACGAGGAGTACGCGCGCTGGTTCGGCAGTACGCCCGAGCTGCTCTTGGGCAAGACCCTGGTCGACCTGTATGGCGAGCACGACTGTGCCCGCTTCATGCCCTTCGTCGAGCGCGTGCTCAGCGGCGAGCGCGTCCAATACCAGCGGCTGCTGCGCACCCCGTACGGCTTTGACGAGTGGCGCACGATCTGCCTGACGCCCTGGCCCGCACGCAATGGCGTCATCGACGGTTTCATCACCACCGCGCTCGATGTGCATGAACTGCAGGTGACCATGAACGCCCTGCGTGCCGCCAACCAGCGGCTGTCGTCACACATGGAAAACAGCCCCCTGGCGGTGCTGGAGATGGACCAGGACCTGCGCCTGCTGCACTGCTCGCAGCGGGCGGTGCAACTGATGGGCTGGCTCCCCGTGGCGCACCTGGAGGGGCGATCGCTCACGCAGCTGCTGGGCCACACCTCGGACGAAGGCCTGCACGAGGCGCTGCAGCGCCTGCAGGAGGGCCAGGAGGCGCAGAACCGGGCCGAGACCTCCTTTACGCGCCAGGATGGCTCCGAGGTGCACTGCGAGTGGTTCAACTCCGCGCTGACCGACGCCGAAGGGCGGGTGACGTCCATCATGGCCCTGGTGCAGGATGTCTCGGCCAAGATACAGATCGCGCGCCAGCAGCAGTACCTGGCCAACCACGATTCACTGACGGGCCTGTACAACCGCGCGGCCTTCCACAGCCGCCTCGAGCAATCGCTGGCCCGGGTGCGCCAGCACGCTGCCGGCTCGGTGGCGCTGCTGTTCATCGACCTCGATGGCTTCAAGGGCGTGAACGACACGGAAGGCCACCGTGCGGGTGACGAGGTGCTGCGCATCGTGGCCCGGCGGCTGGCGGCCACGGTGCGCGGCGAGGACACCATGGCACGGCTGGGGGGCGACGAGTTCCTGGTCATGCTGGACCGCGAGGTCACGCGCGACGTGACCGATGGCATCGGCCAGCGCATCATCGAAGCGCTGCAGGAGCCCATGTGGGTGGAGGGCCGCGAGCTGCGCATCGGTGCCAGCATCGGCGTGGCGGTGCACCCCCCGCTCGAGGGGGAGACCGACGCCCTCATGAACCGCGCCGACCAGGCCATGTACGCCGCCAAGCGCGCGGGCAAGGGCCGGCTGCACTACGCGCAGCGCGAGCTGCAGCAGACCTGACCCAGGCCCCTGGGCCCGCCCTGCGGGAACCCCGGGGTGTGGCTGGGCTACGACTCTTTCCTGGGCAGGCGGATGCTCTGCTGGAATTTGAAGAAATTGGTTGGGTCGTACTCCTGCTTGGCCTGCTGCAGGGTCGGGTAGGCGGGGCCCCAGTAGGCCTCTTCGAAATCCTGCAGGCTGGCGTCGGGGTAGTTCTGGTACACGTGCCCGTTCAGGAAGGGTTGCACGAGCTTCATGAAGCCGGCCAGCCAGGCCTCGGTCTGCGCGCGTTCGGCCGGGTTGCGCCAGAACACGTCCGCCACCAGGTCGGCATCCACGCGGCGGTGGATGAAGGCACTGGCCTCGATGGGGTAGCGGTTGATGGCACCGCCATAGGGCTCCAGGTAGGCCAGCGACCACTGGTTGGGCGAGGTCAGAAAGTAGTCGATGATGGACTGCCAGTCCGCCGTGGTGAGCGGGCGGCTGATGTAGCCCGAGGCCTTGCTCTCGGCAATGCCGTCGGGCAGGTTGTCGGGCAACGAATAGGGGTGGTCTTCGAGCCAGATGTTCATGTCCGGGTAGGTGCCGGTCTGGTCCACCAGCAGCTGGGCGCTGGGGATGTCCAGGAGCGGGGCGATCGCCTGCAGGCCGGCCTCGCGCGTGCCGCAGAACATGCCCTGCACCATGGCCACCGGCTTGCCGCCGTAGTAGCCCAGGTTCATCATGTAACCGAGCGCGTCGGGCGCACCGCTTTGCATGTACCGCTGCTGCATCATGGTCAGAACGTTGGCGGCCTGGGACATGTCCCAGCCGATGGACCAGGCCCACACGGTGTCCAGCGGCACCATGCTGTAGGTGACCTGCAGCAGCACGCCGAAGTTGCCGCCCGTGCCCCCGCGCATCGACCAGTACAGCAGCGGGTTCTCGCTCTCGCTGGCGTTCACGATGCTGCCGTCGGCCAGTGCCACGCGCAGCGACTCCACCAGGTCGCTCTGGATGCCGTAGCGCCGCGAGGTGTAGCCGTAGCCCCCACCCTGCACGAAGCCGCCCACGCAGACGCTGCCGCAGGCGCCGGTGGGCACGTGCCAGCCGGTGTGGTTCATGGCGCCGTTGAAGTGGTCGAAGTCGGTGCCCGGCCGCACGTACACGCGCTGGTTCGGCGGGTCCAGCACCACGCCCTGGATGCCGCTCAGGTCGATCACCATGCCGTTGTTGACCGAGTAGCCGGCCGTGCTGTGGCCGCCGCAGCGCACGGCCACGGGCACCTTGTACTTGCGCGCCACGGCCAGGCACTCGATCACGTCGTTCTCGACCGCGCAGTAGACGATGATCTTGGGGAACGACTGGAAGGCGGGGTTCGATTCCTGGCGGGCCGTGTTGTAGTCGGGGCTCGATGGCAGCACCACCCGGCCCACCAGCATGTGCTCCAGATGGGCCAGCGATTCCAGCGCGATGGCGGTGTCGGAGGTCTCGCCGGCGTCTCCCGCCGCATCGGCTGCCGAGGCGGCCAGGGCATGGAATTGCGCGACACGCGCGGCTTTGGCAATGCGGGCGGGACTTTTGCGATGGGCCATGGCACAGGATCCGTACAGAGGTTGCGAGGTCTCCTGTGTACCGGAACGCCCAGCGTTTGACCAGCAATGGATTCCCCAAGTGCCCGCAGGCCCTGCTGACCCTATGCCGATGACAGTGCCAGGTCCCCGGTATTGCGGCGCAGGCAGAACTTGCCGCTCTGCTTGCCGCTGTACATGGCGGCATCGGCGAGCTTGAGCAGGCCGGCGGCATCGCTGCTGTCGTCGGGTGCGATGGCATAGCCGACGGTCAGTCCCACATGGACCTGGATGCTCCCCAGCGAGAACGGCAGGCGGAAGGCCTCGAGCAGCTTGAGCCCCAGCTCCTGCGCCTGCTGGGCGCTGCCCAGGTGCCCGGCCATCACCACGAACTCGTCGCCGCCCAGGCGCGCGACCACGTCGCTTTGCCGCACGTGGCCCTGCAGGCGGCGCGTCACGGCCACCAGCAGTTCGTCGCCGACATCGTGGCCGTGCTGGTCGTTCACGGGCTTGAAGCCATCGAGGTCCATCATGTAGACGGCCAGCAGGTCGCCCTTGCTGCTGCGGGGCAGGGCGGCTGCGAGGGCCATGTTCAGGCCACGCCGGTTGGGCAGGCCGGTGAGCGGGTCGGTGTGGGCCAGCGAATGCATGGCGTCGCGCTCGCGGTTGGCATGCAGCGCCTCCAGCTGCAGGGCATGCGTGCGCAGGCCCAGCACGCGCATGAACAGCAGCATGTCGATGGTGGCGCCGAACTGGAAGGAGTGCAAAGTCCAGAAGTTGACCGGTACCCAGCCGTTGATGACGCCGATCATCACCGCCGTGGTCACGAAGTAGATCAGCCAGGCCGCCAGCAGGCTGGTGCCCACGCCGTCGCCTGCGAGGGCCTTGCGCACCGCGCCCGGGATGCCCATGAGCGCGGGCACCAGGCCCAGGATGCTCACGATGGCGGCAATGGCGCGGGTGCTCAGCACATCCAGGCTGTAGGCGATGCCCAGCACCACGCACAGCGCGGCGCCGCAGCGCATGGCGCGCAGGAAGCGGCTCTTGGGCTGGTCCCCCGCCAGGGCCTGGCTGATGAACAGGAAGGACCCGCAGGTGGCCAGCAGCGCCGAGAGGCCCGCCGCATGCTCGGTGAACCACAGGCTGTTGCTCCACAGGTACTGCCGGCCAATGCCGAACAGGTGCAGCGAAAACATCAGGCTGCCCGTGATCAGCAGCGCGTAGAAGATGAACAGCGGCTCGCGCAGGCTGGTCCACTGGGCCAGGCTGTAGATCAAAAGGCACAGCGCCAGGCCGGTGAGCACGCCCTGCAGCATCTGCTCGTCCACCGCGGTGGCAAGCATGGCCGACGACTTGTTGAGCGTGATGGGCAGGATCATGGCCGCCCGGGTTTCCACGCGCATCAGCAGTTCGTAGGCCTGGCCTGGCAGCAATTCGAGCGCCACGGCATGCGAGCGGCTTTGCAGCGGCCGCTCCGAGTACGGCTGCAGGCTGCCCAGCACGACGTGCCTGGTCACATGGCCCGCGCTGAGAACGTAGACGTCGACCCGGTTCAGGTCGGGGTGGTTGATGTCCAGCGTCCAGCGGCCGTCGGAGGTCAGGTGCACCGCCAGCGGCGCGCGCAGCCAGATGGCGTCCGAGCGCACGCCCAGCGTGGCGCCCCGGGAGGGCGGGGGCACGAAGTCACCGGCACGGGCCTGCACCTCCTCCAGGCCGAGCTTGAGCGTGGGATCGGAGAGCATGCGCACCGCCGGCCATACCTCGATCGACGCGGCGCTGTCGTGCAGCACCAGGGGCTGCGCCGAATGGGCCTTGCCTGCGCCGGCCAGCAGGCCCAGCAGCAGCACCAGGCATGCCGCGGCCCTCCACCAGCTGCGCAGTGCGGGCAGCGGGTGGGCGTGGGGGTGGTGCAACAGGGCTCGCATGGTCGTCAGGAGGCGAGGGCAACGGCACCATCGCCACGCAGCAGGCAGTGCTTGCCGGTCTGCTTGCCCTTGTACATCGCGGCGTCGGCCTTGCCGATGAGCTCGCGCACATCCTTGCCGTCGAAGGGGGCCAGCACGTAGCCGATGGTCAGGCCCACGTGCAGGCGCAGGTTGCGCGGCGTGAACGGCTCGCTGAACGCATGCAGCAGGCCTTCACCGATCTCCCGGGCCTGCTCGGGCCGCGTCAGCTGGGGAGCCAGGATGATGAATTCGTCACCGCCCGGGCGGGCCACCAGGTCGGTCTGGCGCCGCACGTTGGCCGACAGGCGCTGCCCCACCGCCACCAGCAGCTCATCGCCCACGTCGTGGCCGTGCGTGTCGTTGACGGGCTTGAAGCCGTCCAGGTCCAGCAGGAACACCGCCACCATGCGCTCGGGCGCGCACTGCTGGAGTGCCGAGTTCAGCGCGATCTGCATGCCGCGGCGGTTGGGCAGGCCCGTGAGCGGGTCGGTGTGGGCCAGCGAGCGCATGGCATCGCGCTCGCGCAGGGCATCGAGCGTGGCGCGGCGCAAGGCCTCCGAGCGCAGCCCCAGCACGCGCAGGAAGAGCAGCATGTCCACGGTGGCACCGAGCTGGAAGGCATGCAGAGTCCAGAAATTCACCGGCACCCAGCCCTGGACCAGGGCGGCCATCATGAGGGCGGCGGCGCCGTAGACGGTCCATGCCACCAGCAGCGTGGCACCGATGGGGTCTCCCCGGCGCGCCTGGCGCAGCGCGGCGGGCAGGCTCAGCAGGCTCGGCGCCATGCCGAACAGGCTCATGAAGAGGGTGGCTGCCTTGACGCTCAGCAGGTCGAAGGCGAAGGCCAGGCATACCAGGGCCGTGAGTGCGGCGCCGCCCTGCATGGTGCGGGCATAGCGGCTGTGCGGGGCGTCGCCCGCCATGGCGTGCCGGAGAAAGAGGAAGGAACCTGCCAGCGCCACCAGGCCGAAGATGATGGCCCCGTGCAATTCCATCCACACACTGCCCGGCCAGAGGAACTGCACACCGATACCGAAGAACTGCAGGGAAAAGCCGGCACTGCCCAGCACCACCAGCGCATAGCAGGCGAACAGGCGGTCGCGCTGGCCCACCCACTGGAGCAGGCTGTACAACAGCAGCCAGAAGGCCAGGCCGTTGAGCAGGCCCTGCAGCATCTGCTCGCGCAGGGCCATCTTCAGGCGGTAGGGGGCTTCGCTGACCGTGATCGGCAGGATCATCGGCCCCGGCGTGCGCACACGGATCAGCACCTCGTACGCCTGCCCGGCCTGCAGGTTCAGGGCCAGGCCCGGCGTCCGGCTGGCGCCCGCGGCCTTGCCGGGCGCGCGCAGGTAGCCCAGCAGCGCCTGCTGCAGCACCTGGCCCTGGCTGGTCAGGTAGATGTCGACCTCCTGCAGGGCGCCGTAGTCGAGGTTGACGATCCACTGGTTCGTGGGGGCCTCGGGCACGGCCAGCGGAATGCGCAGCCAGATGGCCTCCTTGTGCGCTCCGATCGAGCCGCCGCGGCGGGGCGGCTCCTCGAAGCGGTCGAGTCTGCCCAGCATGTCGCTGGCCGTGAGTTCGCGCGAGGCATCGGCCTGCAGGGTGGCCACGCTCCAGGCGTCCAGGCTCTGGGCGTCGGGGCTGAGCACGAGCGGCGTGGCGGCACGCGCCGGCAGCCCCTGGAGCATGAGCAGGCACAGCACCGCGATGGCCGCCATCGAACGCATGAACCCGTGCAGCACGCTCATCGGGTGTCCAAAGGGCTGGCCAGCCGCCCAGGGCCTGTCGTGCGCCATCGGGGTGGCGCTGGCAGCCGGTGCCAGGCATCGGCAATGCGAAGGAGCAGGGCGCTGGACATGGTGGTCAGGGGGCTGAGCGCAAGGTCGGTGACTGCAGGCCTGGGTGGCTTGGGCTGACCAGTATGCCTCTGGAACGGGACCTCAGGCCACACAGTGTGCCAACCAGGGGGGCGGGGCTCGTCAGGCGCATGGAGATCAGGCCGGCAGTGCCATGCTGGCATCGTTGCGGATCAGGCAATGCTTGCCGCGTTGCTTGCCCTGGTACATGGCGGCGTCGGCCAGGCGGATCAGTTCGCGGGGCTCGGCGGCATCGATGGGAGCCAGGGCATAGCCGATGGTCAGGCCCACATGCATCTGCAGGTGGCTCATCACGAACGGCTCCCGGAACGCGTGCAGCAGCGCGTTGCCCAGATCCTCGGCCTGCTCGGCGCGGACCAGGTCGGCGGCCATGATGATGAATTCGTCGCCCCCGAGGCGCGCCACCACATCGGTCTTGCGGCGCACATGGTCCTGCAGCCGGTGGCTCACGGCCACCAGCAGGTCGTCGCCCACGTCGTGGCCATGCAGGTCGTTGATGGGCTTGAAGCCGTCGAGGTCCAGCAGGTACACCGCCACCAGGCGGTTGGGCGCGCACAGCGAGATGGCCGAGTTCAGCGCCAGCTGCAGGCCGCGCCGGTTGGGCAACCCCGTGAGCGCATCGGTATAGGCCAGGGCCCGCATGGCGTCGCGTTCGCGCAGCGCATCGTCGGTGGCGGTGCGCAGCGCATCGGTGCGCAGGGCCAGCACGCGCAGGAAAAGCAGCATGTCCACCGTGGCGCCGATCTGGAAGGAGTGCAGGGTCCAGAACGACAGCGGGGCCCAGCCCTGCACCAGGCCCACCATCACGGCGGCCGCGACGAAGTAGGCGATCCAGGCGGCCAGCAGCGTGGTGCTCACGGTGTCGCCCTGGCGCACCCGCTTCAAGGCCAGCGGCAGGCTCAGGAGCGAAGGCAGCGGGCCGAAGATGCTCAGGAAGGCCGTGGCCTGCCGGGTGTCGATCAGGTCGGTGAGGAAGGCCAGGCCCACCAGGCCGCACAACATGGCCCCGCCGCGCATGATGGCCAGGAAGCGGCTGCGTGGGTTGTCTCCCACGAGCGCATAGCCCATGAACAGAAACGAAGCCCCCAGGGCCAGCAGCCCGGCGGCGCTGGCGGCGTGGACCTCCATCCAGTGGTTGTTGCTCCACAGGAACTGGCTGCCGATGCCGAAGAACTGGATCGAAAAGCCTGCGCTGCCGACCACCAGCAGGGCATAGAAAAGGAACAGCTTTTCGCGCTGGCTGGCCCACTGGGTCAGGCTGTAGACCACCAGGCACAGGGCCAGGCCGGCCAGCAGGCCTTGCAGCATCTGCTCGCGCAATGCCAGCGGCAGCAGCACCGGGGCCTTGCTGACTACCAGCGGCACGATCATCGCGCCCCCGGTGCGCACGCGCACCAGCAGCTCGTACTGCTGGCCGGGCTGCAGGTTCAACATCATCGACGGCGTGCGCCCGCGCAGCGGCCGGTCGGAGAAGGGGCGCAGATTGCCCATCAGGGCCTGCTGGACCACCGCGCCGTCCGAGGCGAGGTAGACGTCCACCTCGTTGAGCACGGGGTAGTCGATGCTCAGGATCCAGGGATGGGCCGGCGCCTGGGCCACCGACAGCGGCACGCGCAGCCATACCGCATCCTGGCGCACGCCCAGGGTGCCTTCCGCCCCGGTAGGACTGGTGAATTCGGGCAGGCGCGCCAGCATGTGCTGTACCGTGAGGTGCCGGCTGGCGTCGGGCAGCACGCGCACATGGGGCCAGGCGTTCACCGAAGGTTGTTTTTCGTCCAGCACCAGCGGCTGCACGGCCGGGGCTGCCGCTGCGGCCAGCGCCGGCCAGAGCAGGGCCAGGGCCAGCCAGGCCATCCACCACCGCCATGCGCCGCGCCACGCAGGCGGCGGGCCTGCGTGTCCTGCCGGTGGGCGGCGGGAGGCGATGGGGTGGCGGGCCATGGGGCTACGCCGTCTCCTGCGCCGTGGCAGCAGGCTGGGGGGCGGCGGCGGCCGCCGGGCGGGCGCTGGCGGCCAGCTTCAGGCTCCAGGTGCCGTGCGTGGTCAGGCGGTCCTCGATGCGGTTGATCCACTTCGGTACATGGGGGTCGTCGCTCCAGTTGTGCACCACCCCGTCCACCTGGTTGAGCAGCTCGCTGGGCAGCTGCAGCGGCCGGGTCTGGCTCATCAGCACGCGGCTCATGAAGTGGTAGCCCAGGATGCGCGTGAGCGTGCGCACGATGGAAAAGCGCGGCAGCACCAGGCGCAGCACCCAGTCGACGACCCGGGCCACCAGCAGCACGCCCCAGAACAGCAGGGCCGAGGACCAGGGCACGGGCTGGGTCAGGCCCAGGTCGCCCGCCGTGGCCTTGCCGCACAGGAAGCGCGTCATCAGCTGCGGAAAGGGCTTGGCGATGTTCCAGGGGATGGAGTTGGCCATGGTGGCCATGAGTGCCTGCCCCAGGCCGGGCCGCGGGTCGGGGCTCACCGGCTCGGCGCGGCCACGGGCCTGCATGCGGGCCATCAGTTCCTTGCCCTCGTCCATGGTCTCGACCATCAGCCCGCGCTCAATGCCCAGGATGTGGCCGACCACATTCCAGGCGTGCAGGTAGGCCTCCTCGTCATGCGCCGGCAGGCCGATGCCCAGGCGGCGCATGCTGCGCAGGAACACATAACCGAAGGTGAGCAGCGTGTAGGCCAGCTCTTCCTGGTTGCAAGGCAGGCCGTCGTCGGCCAGGTCCCAGCCGCGTGCGAACAGCGCCTGGTACATGCTGGGCTGGGGCGGCAGGCCCGGCAGCCCGCCCAGCTTGCCCGCGCCGACGATGTTCGGATGCGTCAGCAGGTCCTTCACGGCCGATTCGGGCGTGCCGCGCAGGATCAGGTTGCGGATGGTGGCGTGGATCAGGCGCACCTTGAGGATCTGTGCCACGCCGGCACCGTCCGGGCGGGTCAGCCCGCCGTGCATCATCACCGGGAAGATCATGGCCGCCGTGGAGCGGATGCGGTACTCGGTGTGCTGCTCGAGCTGGCCCGCGGTGTGCAGCACGCTCGACAGGTCGGGGATCACATAGCACTCGGGCAGGCTGGCGCAGAACAGCAAGATGCACGAGAGTGCGCCATGGTCGAAGAAGATCTTCTCGGCGCGCTCGATCTTGCGCGCGTCGGCCCATTCGGGCAGTACCTGGCCCTGGGCCAGGTAGTCCTGCAGCGCATCGGCCATCTCCTTGGTCACGCCATCGCCTGTGGCTGTCCAGCCGTCGATGCTGGCGTTGGTGGTCCACTCGCCGAACAGGTGGTTGACGGTCTTGATGTGCGCCCACTGCGGCGCAGTGGGCGGGGGCAGCTGTGCTGGCCAGGGGCCCAGGATGGCGTCGATGGTTTGGTCGGCCAGCGGATCGGCATGCTGCTGCATGGAGGCCAGGGCCGCATCGGAAATGGCAGGCGTGGGGTTCTTGCTCATCAGACGGCCTTCAGCTGGTTGCGCCAGCGCTGCAGGCCGGCGAGGGCGCACAGCAGCGGGATGCCCATGGCAAACGGGGCGATGGACTTGATTTCCACCGGATGGCCCAGGAACACCTGGAACACGATGCCGGCGCTGTAGATGCCCAGCGGCACGGTGGCGTGGCGCGGGAGGAAGTTGACCGAGCCGGCCTTGAGGGGCATCTTGCGCGTGGAAAAGCGGAAGGCGCACAGGATGCAGAAGCTCACGAAGACCCAGCCGAAAAAGCCCTGCACTGTCTCGCCGAACCAGGCGCCATCGGTCTTGGTCATGATCCAGGCCTTGAGCACGTACACCAGGTAGGGGTCGGCACCCAGGTCGAAGGCGGTGACGATCATCGCCGCCAGGAACGAGAGGAAGACCGCATTGCCCACCCCGGGCGCGCCATCGACCGGCGCCTGCCAGACGATGAGGTTGCTGATCACATAACCGGCATAGGTCAGCGCGAACCACATCATCGGGATGACCACGGGCACGCCGACGAAGCGCAGGCCCAGCACCTCGGTATAGGTGTAGCTGCCGAAGAACCAGCCGTGGGTGCTGCCCATCTGCTCGGCGAACCAGCCAAGGGAGACAGAAATCGCCAGGAAGCGCAGCGCGGCGGACGCCCCGAGGAGCCGCGTGGCACTGGCCCAGGTGGCGGCGAACATCAGCACCGAGGCAATGGCGATGGCCAGGGTGACGGCTTTACCGGGGCCGATGGAGGTGTAGATCAGTCCGGCGGATACCAGCCCGAAGATCAGCACCGGCAGGCGGACGGTCAGCAAATTGGAAGCAGGCATGAATCATGTACACGCTGTTACAAAACCCCAGTGTAGGGGATTGTTGCGACACATCCCCCGCTTTTTTGACCTGAGAATCCGCCAACAGCGCGCTTTTCCCCCTCTATTTATCGGTTCACGCATTGTGGTGCCAATTGCGCGGACCCGTGAATAGACAGGAATGATTAGAAGCCCCCCCATTCAGGGGGGGCTCCATGTGCCAACCGGCCTGCGTGCCGGCTGCAGGGAGCCGGTGCAGCGAGCGGTGCCTAGCCGTGTGCGGCCACGGCGGCCAGGTTCAGCAGCGAGGCCTCGATGGCCGCGGCCGTGGCCAGGGGCTGCTCCATGGGAAACAGGTGGCTGCCGTCGAGCATCATGGTGCGCCCTTCGGTGATGCGCAGCGTCATGGCCATGCCCACCTGCTTCATTTCTTCGGAGTCGCGTCCGCCGATGAATGCCGCAGGGCACTGCAGCGGGTGCCTGGCGAGCAGGCGGCCCAGGTTGTGGGGCAAGGTGTTGTAGATGGCGGTCTCCACCGCACGGTCGAAGCCCAGCACGCGCTTGCCGTCCTGGTCGGCCAGGCCATGGGTGATGTAATCCTGCAACACTTCGGGGTGCCAGCGCGCAAACGCCTTCTTGCGGCGAAAGTGCTCCAGGGCTTCCTCGTTGCTGGCCCAGGAAAAGCGCCGCTGCCGGCTGACCTTGCCGGGCGAGATGGAGCCCACGACCTGGGTGCGCTTGGCGACGTCCAGGGCATTGGCGCGCCAGCCGCCGATCAGCGGCGAGTCGATGAGCAGCACGCCGCGCACCAGGTGCGGGTGGCGCGCCGCCGCCATCACGCTCAGGAAACCGCCCAGCGAGTGCCCGACCAGGAACACCGGCTCCCCCAGGCGCTGCACCTGCGCACCGGCAAAGTCGGCCAGGTGCTGCACCAGGAGCGGCCAGTTGTTGGACACCGGGTACTGGGGTTCATGCCCGAAGCGCTCCACTGCGCTGATGTCGAAGCCGCGTTGCCGCAGGAGCTTGAAGAGAAGGCGGTAGGTGCCCGCAGGGAAACTGTTGGCGTGCGAGAAGACGATCGGGAGCATGGAAGGCGGGAAGTCCGGGGCGCGCGGGTGCGCCGGGCGATCGGCGCCCGGCCGCCTGCGTGCACCCTCAGATGAGTTTGTCCAGGTGGTTGGTGATCTTCTTGAGCGGCTTGCTGCGCGACGGGTTGACCATGATGGGCACGGTCGTGTCGCCGCCGCCCCAGGCGGGATCTTCGATGCTGTCGAACACCTGGCGCAGCTTCTGGCCCCAGCTGTCGTGCAGCATGCGGAAGTAGGGGTTGTGCTCGTCGATGCAGATGATCTTGTCGGTGGCGAAGCGGTCCACCTCGTAGACCACCAGGTCCAGCGGCAGGCCCACCGAGAGGTTGGACTTGAGCGTGCTGTCCATGGACACCAGGGCGCACTTGGCGGCCTCGTCCAGCGGGGTCTCGGGCGTGAGCACGCGGTCGAGCACGGGCTTGCCGTACTTGGACTCGCCGACCTGGAAGTAGGGCGTCTCGGACGTGGCCTCGATGAAGTTGCCGGCCGAGTACACCTGGAACAGGCGCATGCCCTCGCCCTTGATCTGGCCGCCGAAGACCATGGACACGTTGAAGTCCACGCCCGAGCGCTTGAGCGCCGCGCCATCGCGCTCGTGCACATGGCGCACGGCGGCACCCAGCACGCGCGCGGCATCGAACATGCTCTTGGCGTTCCAGATGGTGATCGGCTCTTCCTCGTCGCGGTCGATGATCTGCTCGGTCTGCAGGATCTCGCGCACCGACTGCGAGATCGACAGGTTGCCGGCGGACAGCAGCACCATGAAGCGGTCGCCCGCCTTCTCGTACAGCATCATCTTGCGGAACGAGCTGATCTGGTCCAGGCCCGCATTGGTGCGGGAGTCGGACAGGAAAACCAGCCCGGCATTGAGTTTGATGGCGACGCAATACGTCATGGAAGGCTTAAGTCGGCAAAAAGGGAAGCATTGTGGGGAGCCTTCGAAGGGACGAAGGACTCTGTGACCAGCGCCGCCTGGCGTTTCAAAAACAATAGCAAACCTGCCAATCGGCGCCGCAGCAAGGCCTGATTTTATGGCCAATCCTGCTGCCCTGGCATTTCTGCGGGCCAAGCGCCCGTGCGTGGGCCCATGTCCGACACCGCCACGGCGTGTTTTCCGACAAGGCTGCGCAGGCCGTTCCTTACTATCATTCACAAATCACACTTGAAAGCAGCATCTTGTTCAACTTTCCTACCCTTGCAAGCCCTGCGCTCCTGGCGCGCAGCGTCCTCCTGGCTGCGGCCGTTTCGCTGACCGCCTGCGGGGGCGGGGACAGCAAGAGCGATGGGGACGGTGGCGGGGGCACAACCCCGCCACCGGTTGCCACGGCCGGCGAACTCAAGTCGGCCGCGCTGCTCAACACCATCACTCCGGCACAGATCACCGAAGCCCTGGCCAAGGACGCCTCCAAGGTACAGGGCATCGTGCCGCGCTACTCCGTCACTTCCTACCGGCTGGAGTACACCACCTCCGATGCCCAAGGCCGCGAAGTGCGCGCCTCGGGCCTGGTCAGCGTGCCCGTCAAGGCACTCGGTGCCAGGAGCCCGGTGCTGGGCTACCAGCACGGCACCATCTTCACCAGCGCCGAGGCGCCGAGCAACAACGCCGTGGGCTCCGAGGTGGCGGTGGTGATGGCCTCGCTGGGCTACATCGTGGTGGCGCCGGACTACGTGGGCTATGGCGTCTCCAAGGGCACGCCCCACCCTTACCTGCTATCGGCCCCCACGGCCGCCGCCACGCTGGACATGCTTACGGCCGCCCGCACCTGGCGCGGCCAGGGCAATGCGGCCGACAACGGCCAGCTGTTCCTGACCGGTTATTCCGAGGGCGGTTACGCCACCATGGCGGCCCACCGCGCCCTGCAGGCCAGCAATGCACCCGAGCGCCCGGCGCTGCGCATGGTGGTGACGGGTGCCGGGCCCTACAACGTGCAGGCCACGCTCGACGGGCTGGTGAATGTGGTGCGCGATCGCGAGCCCGTGATCGGCGCGCTGATCAACCCCGGCTTTTTGCGCTACCTGGGCGGCAGCGTGCAGCGCGAGGTGCGGCGCCTGCTGCTGCGTGCCTTGTTGCCCGGCGATGCCGACGTGAGCTTCGACAACCAGTTCATCGACAACTTCCTGGCCGATGACGTGCAGGCCGTGGCCCGCGTGAGCAGCGTGCACGACTGGAAGCCCCAGGTCCCCGTGCGCCTGTACCACGGCCGCGACGACGTCACCGTGCCCTATGGCAGCTCGGTCACCACCTTGCAGGCCATGCGCGCCCAGGGCGCGGGCGACCTCGTGACCCTAACCGACTGCACCGCCGTGCCTTCGAGCCACGTCGGCTGCGTGCCGCCGTTCATCAACTTCATGCTGGGGCAACTGGCCCCGCTGGCGCAGGACCTCTGACGCCTGGATGCATGCCGCCCGGGGCAGGGCGGCATCTTCAGCCCTCCTCGCCCCCGGGTGCCTCGCCAAGCCGCGCGATCACCGCATCGAGCGTGGCGTACAGCTGCTCTATGAACTCCACCCCCATCTCCTCTTCCAGCGCACGGTAGGTCGCCTCGATCGTGGGCGCTAGCCGGGCCGCCAGCGCCTTGCCCTGGGGCGTCACCGACACCATCACCCGGCGCTGGTCATGCTCCAGCCGCTCGCGCAGCACCAGGCCCAGGTCCGCCATGCGCGCCAGGATGCCGGCCAGGCTCGGGCTCGACAGGCGGCAGATGTCGCCGATCTGGCGCGGCTCCAGCGGCCCGTGGTCGAGCAGGGCGCGCACCACACGCCATTGCTGCTCGGTCAGGCCGACGGTGTGAAGAATGGGCCGAAAGCGTGCGAAGACGCTTTCGCGTGCCTGCAGGAACAGGAGCGGCAGGTTGCGGTGGACCAGTTGCGGTGGTGGGGAATCCATGGGGCGAAATCATCCTCGAAAGCAGGGGAGCAGGTCACAGCCGCCGCGACACCCCTCGGTACAAACCCGAACGAAAAGGAGCCGGCGGTCCATTGACTTACTAGCATGTTAGTAAATAAACTACTCACATGTTAGCAATGTACCAGACCCCGCAACACGCCCCATGCCGAATGGAGTTCGACGTCGCGCCTTTTCGACTGTCCGGCGTCGTCTATGGCGCCTTGCTCAACCACGCACCCGCCCTGGCCGCGATGGAGGCTGCCGCCCACAAGCCGCCCTACAACACCGCACCGGTCGCACCGGTTCTCTACATCAAGCCGCGCAATACGTTGGCCGGCCATGGCGACGCCATCGTGGTCCCAGGGGATGTGCCGGAACTGGAGGTCGGCGCCTGCCTGGGCATCGTGATCGGTCGCACTGCCTGCCGCGTGCCCGAGGGGCGGGCGCTGGAGCATGTGGCCGGCTACACCATCGTGGGCGACATCAGCGTGCCGCACGGTTCGTTCTACCGCCCCTCGATCCGCTTCAAGGCGCGCGACGGCTTTTGCCCCATCGGGCCCCGCATGGTGCCGCGCAGCGAGATCGCCGACCCCGATGCGCTCGCGGTGCAGGTCCATGCCGATGGCGCACTGGTACACGGGACGAGCACGGGCGGGCGCATTCGCCCCGTGGCACGGCTGCTGGCCGAGGTCAGCGCCTTCATGACCCTCTCGCCTGGCGACGTGCTGCTGCTGGGCGCCTCGGCCGGGGCGCCGCGTGTGCGGGCGGGGCAGCAAACCCGTATCGAGATCGACGGCCTGGGCCAGCTCGACAACCATTTCGTTGCCGAAGGAGCTCTTCCATGAAGAAGGCCAGGGTTGCCTACGCAGGTGCCATCCATGAGGCCATGCCCCACGGAGAAAAGATCCGCCTGGCCGATGGCCGGGTGGTGGCAGAAGACGCCGTGGCCTGGCTGCCGCCCTTCGAGGTCGGCACCCTCATCGCGTTGGGCCTGAACTATGCCGACCACCTCAAGGAGCTGTCGGGCGAGCTCACCGTCACCGCCAAGGACGAGCCGCTGGTGTTCCTCAAGGGCCCGGGCACGCTGATCGGCCACCGTGGCCAGACGCGCCGCCCGGCAGGCGTGGCCTTCATGCACTACGAGTGCGAACTGGCCGTGGTGATCGGCCAGACCGCGCGCCATGTCGCCAAGGCCGACGCCCTGCAGCATGTGGCCGGCTACACCGTGTGCAACGACTACGCGATCCGCGACTACCTGGAGAACTGGTACCGCCCCAACCTGCGCGTGAAGAACCGCGACACCTGCACCGTGCTCGGCCCCTGGTTCGTGGACGCGGCCGACGTGCCCGACCCGCACGACCTCACGCTGCGCACCCTGGTCAACGGGCAGGTGACCCAGCAGGGCCACACCGGCAACATGGTCAACGACATCCCCGAGCTGATCGCCTACCTGAGCAGCTTCATGACGCTGCGCGCGGGCGACGTGATCCTGACCGGCACGCCTGAGGGCGTGGTCAACGTCGACGTGGGCGACGAGGTGGTGACCGAGATCGACGGCATCGGCCGCCTCGTCAACACCATCGTGGGCGACGAAGCCTTCGGCATCTAATCAACATCTGGAGACCTGATCCCATGCGCATAGACCACCTGATCGCCGGCAAACCCGTAGCGGGCCGCGAGTACTTCGAGACCGTCAATCCTGCCACGCAAGAGGTGCTGGCCGAAGTCGCCAGCGGCGGCGCGGCCGAGGTGAACGCGGCCGTGGCCGCCGCCAAGGACGCCTTCCCCGCCTGGGCCGGCCTGCCCGCGCCCGAGCGCGCCAAGCTCATCCGCAAGCTCGGCGACCTGATCGCGGCCGAGGTGCCGCAGATCGCTGCCACCGAAACGCGCGACACCGGCCAGGTCATCGCCCAGACCGGCAAGGCGCTGATCCCGCGCGCGGCCGACAACTTCTACTACTTTGCCGAGATGTGCACCCGCGTGGACGGCCACACCTACCCCACGCCCACGCACCTCAACTACACGCTGTTCCACCCCGTGGGCGTGTGCGCGCTGATCTCGCCGTGGAACGTGCCCTTCATGACCTCCACGTGGAAGGTGGCGCCGGCGTTGGCCTTCGGCAACACGGCGGTGCTCAAGATGAGCGAGCTGTCGCCGCTCACAGCCGCGCGCCTGGGCCAGCTGGCGCTCGAAGCCGGCATCCCGGCCGGCGTGCTCAACGTGGTGCACGGCTTCGGCAAGGAGGCGGGCGAGCCGCTGTGCGCCCACCCCGACGTGCGCGCCATCTCCTTCACCGGCTCCACGGCCACGGGCAACCGCATCGTGCAGGCGGCGGGCCTGAAAAAGTTCAGCATGGAACTGGGCGGCAAGAGCCCCTTCGTGGTCTTCGACGATGCGGACCTGGACCGCGCGCTCGACGCCGCCGTGTTCATGATCTTCTCGAACAACGGCGAGCGCTGCACCGCGGGTTCGCGCATCCTGGTGCAGAAGTCGATCTACGCCGACTTTGCCGAGAAGTTCGCGGCGCGCGCCCGGCGCATCACCGTGGGCGACCCGATGGATGACAGGACCATCATCGGCCCCATGATCAGCCCGGCCCACCTGGCCAAGGTGCGCAGCTACATCGAACTGGGCCCGAAGGAAGGCGCCACGCTGCTGTGCGGCGGGCTGGAGGCGCCGGAGCTGCCGGCCCATCTGCACAAGGGCAACTTCGTGCGGCCCACCGTGTTCGCCGATGTGGACAACCGCATGCAGATCGCGCAGGACGAGATCTTCGGCCCCGTGGCCTGCCTGATCCCGTTTGCCGACGAGGCCGAGGCCATCCGCCTGGCCAACGACACGCAGTACGGCCTGTCGAGCTATGTGTGGACCGAGAACATCGGCCGTGCCCACCGCGTGGCCGCGGGCATCGAGGCCGGCATGTGCTTCGTCAACAGCCAGAACGTGCGCGACCTGCGCCAGCCCTTCGGCGGCACCAAGGGCAGCGGCACCGGGCGCGAGGGCGGCAGCTGGAGCTACGAGGTGTTCCTGGAGCCCAAGAACGTCGCCGTCTCGCTGGGCAGCCACCACATTCCACACTGGGGAGTCTGAGCATGGGTATCCTCGCCCTCGCGGCCAAGATCACGCATGTGCCGTCCATGTACCTGAGCGAGCTCGACGGCCCGCGCAAGGGCTTTCGCCAGGCGGCCATCGACGGCCACGTGGAGATCGGCCGGCGCTGCCGCGAACTGGGCGTGGACACCATCGTCGTGTTCGATACGCACTGGCTGGTGAATGCCAATTACCACATCAACTGTGCGCCGCGCTTCGGGGGCGTGTACACCAGCAACGAGCTGCCGCACTTCATCAGCAACCTGCCCTACGCCTTCCCGGGTAACCCCGAGCTGGGCCAGTTGCTGGCAAAGGCCTGCTGCGCCCAGGGCGTGGAGACGCTGGCCCACCCAGCGACCACGCTGGCGCCCGAGTACGGCACCCTGGTGCCCATGCGCTACATGAATGCCGACCAGCACTTCAAGGTGGTCTCGGTCTCGGCCCTGTGCCAGGTGCATTACCTCAACGACAGCGCACGCCTGGGCTGGGCCATGCGCCAGGCCATCGAGGAGCAGTACGACGGCACCGTGGCCATCCTGGCCAGCGGCAGCCTGAGCCACCGCTTCGCGCAGAACGGCACGGCGCCCGACTTCGCCACGAAGATCTGGAGCCCCTTCCTCGAGACGCTGGACCACCGCGTGGTCGAGATGTGGCAGGCGGGCGACTGGGCCACCTTCTGCGCCATGCTGCCCGAGTACGCAGCCAAGGGCCATGGCGAGGGCTTCATGCACGACACGGCCATGCTCATGGGTGCGCTGGGCTGGTCGGACTACACCGGCCGCGCCGAGGTGCTCACGCCGTACTTCGGTGCCTCGGGTACGGGGCAGATCAATGCCGTGTTCCCGGTCACGCCGCAGACGGGTGCTGCGGTGCCCGGGCCGCAGGCATCGGCGGGTGGCCAGCCATCGGCCGGCCGGCTGTGAGGAGCGCGCCATGCCCCACCTGGTGATCCTCTACACCCCCGACCTGGACCGGCCCGTGGAGCAGGGCGGTAGCGACTTGGGTGCCCTGTGCCGGGCCCTGGCGGGCGCCATGCGCCGGCAGGTGGACGAGGCGGGCAAACCCGTCTTTCCCGCCGGTGGCATCCGCGTGCTGGCCTACCCGGCCGCGCACCACGCGGTGGCCGATGACGGCGAGGCAGAGCCCGCCGGCGGCCCATCGCCGGGCTACGGCTTCGTCTACCTCAACCTGCGCATGGGGCGCGGTCGCAGTGCCGCCACGCACCAGGCCGTGGGCCAGGCCTTGTCGACCGTGGCGCAGGCGCACTTCGCACCGCTGCTCGCGTCGCGTCCCATCGGCGTCACCCTGCAGATCGACGAGGGCCCCGAGGTCTTCGACGCCAAGCACAGCTCCCTTCACCCCCTGTTCAACAAGCCTGCACAGGGCTGACCCTCCATGCTCTCCAACGACACCATCGCCTCCCTGGCGCAGCAGCTCTACCAAGCGCGCAAGCAACGCACGCAACTGCGCCACTTCTCCGCCAAGTACCCCGAGATGACCATCGAGGACGGCTATGCCATCCAGCGCGCATGGGTGCAGCTCGAACAGGCCGATGGCCGCAGCATCAAGGGCCGCAAGATCGGCCTGACCTCGCGCGCCATGCAGCAGGCCAGCCAGATCACCGAGCCCGACTACGCGCCGCTGATGGACGACATGTTCTTCGACGCGGGTGGCGACATCCTGTTTGAGCGCTTCATCGCACCGCGCGTGGAGGTGGAGCTGGCCTTCATCCTGGCGCGGCCGCTCAAGGGCCCGGGCGTGACGCTGTTCGATGTGCTCTCGGCCACCGACTACGTGGTACCGGCCATCGAGATCATCGACGCGCGCATCGAGCAGTTCGACCGCGATACCCGGGCCATGCGCAAGGTGTTCGACACCATCTCCGACTTTGCCGCCAATGCCGGCATCGTGCTCGGCGGGCGGCCCGTGAAACCCCTGGACGTGGACCTGCGCTGGGTGGGCGCGCTGCTGCACAAGAACGGTGTGATCGAAGAGACGGGCCTGGCGGCCGCCGTGCTCAACCACCCGGCCACGGGCGTGGCCTGGCTGGCCAACAAGATCGCGCCGCACGGCGAGCAGCTCAACGCCGGCGACGTGGTGCTGGCCGGTTCCTTCACGCGGCCCGTGGCCGCCGTGCAGGGCGACAACTTCCACGTGGACTACGGGCCGCTGGGCTCGGTCTCCTTCCGATTCGTGTGAAGGCCACACCATGCAGCAGATCCCCGAGAACCATTTTCGCAACGCGCTGCGCGCGGGCCGGCCGCAGATCGGCCTGTGGGTCGGCCTGGCCGATGCCAACGCGGCCGAGGCCCTGGCCGGCTGCGGTTTCGACTGGCTGCTGCTCGATGGCGAGCACGCGCCCAACGACGTGCGCAGCGTGCTCGACCAGTTGCGGGCCGTGGCCCCGTACCCGGTGCAGCCTGTGGTGCGCCCGGTGCAGGGCGACGTGGCCCTGGTCAAGCAGTACCTGGACGTGGGCGCGCAGACCCTGCTCGTCCCCATGGTCGACACGCCCGAGCATGCTGCGCTGATGGTGCGCGCCATGCGCTATGCGCCCGAGGGCATGCGCGGCATGGGCGCGGCGCTGGCGCGTGCCTCGCGCTGGAACCAGGTGGAGGACTACCTGAACCGCGCCAATGGCCAGATGTGCCTGCTGGTACAGGCCGAGACACCGCTGGCCCTGCAGAACCTGCAGGCCATCGCCGAGACCGAGGGCGTGGACGGTGTCTTTTTCGGCCCGGCCGACCTGTCCGCATCCATGGGCTACCGGGGCCAGCCCGGGCATCCCGAGGTGCAGCGCGCCATCCTCGATGGCATCGCCACCGTGCGCCGCGCCGGCAAGGCCGCCGGCATCCTGATGGCCGACCGGGCGCTGGCCCAGACCTACCTTGACGCCGGGGCACTGTTCGTCGCCGTGGGGGTGGACACCACGCTGCTGGTGCGTGCCGCGACCGAGCTGGCCTGCCACTTTGCCAGGCGCCCAGCCATCCAGGCCGTGCCGGGCGTGGCAAGCCCTTACTGAGCACACCGCCTGTCAGGCCATCGCCATCGCTCAAATTTAGTCAGTGAGCTAGTTAATTAATTACCTTGAAAAGCGCCTTCCCTGCCAACAACCCGTGAGGAGACAAGCCATGCCAACGATCCATCCCAGCCGCCGCTCGGCCCTGTGCGCCGCCGCCGCGCTCGCCATCCCCTGCCTGTCCCCGGGCGCCAGCGCCCAGGAGCGCCGCCCGCTCGAATGGGTGGTGGGCATGTCCCCCGGGGGCGGCACCGACATCGTCGCCCGCACCGTCGCCGACCAGATGGGCAAGACGCTGGGACAGACCATCGTGGTGGTCAACAAGCCGGGTGCCGCGCACAACATCGCGGCCGACTACGTGGCACGCTCGTCCACCCCCGGCAACCTGCTGCTCACGGGCGACTATGCGGTGCTGGCCACCAACCCCTGGCTGTACAGCAAGCTCAGCTACAACGTGGACAAGGACCTGGCCTCGGTGGGCATGCTGGTGCGCTTTCCGCTGATCCTGGTGGTGTCGCCCAAGCTGCCGGTGCGCAACTTCCAGGAATTCGTGGCCTGGGCCAAGGCCCAGCCCGAGGGCGTCAACTTCGCATCGCCGGGTGCCGGCACGCCGCACCACCTGGCCATGGAACTGCTGCGCCAGCGCACGGGCCTGAAGATGACGCACGTGCCCTACCGCGGCGTCACCCCCGCCATCCAGGACATCATGGGCGGCCAGGTTCCCTTCATGTTCGTCGAGTCGGCCGGCGGCATGCCCAACATCACGGGCGGCAACCTGCGCGCCATCGCGGTGGCCAGCAGCAAGCGCATGGCCACGCTGCCCGAGGTGCCCACGCTGATGGAGCAGGGCCTCAAGGATTTCGAGGCCTTTGCCTGGCAGGGCCTGTCGGTCAACGCCTCCATGCCCGCTGCCGAGGTGCAGCGCCTGAACGCCGCCCTGCAGCAGGCCCTGAACTCGACCCCGGTGAAGGCCCGCTTCCAGACCCTGGGCGTGGAGGCCGTTCCCGGCACGCCCGAGGAGATGAATGCCTACGCCAAGGTTGAGCGCGCGCGCTGGGGCCAACTCATCAAGGACATCGGCTTGAAGCTGGAGTGAGGCTCCCTCACCCCACCAGCTTCTTGAGCTGGTAGAGCGCGTCGAGCGCCTCGCGCGGGCTCAGCGCATCGGGGTGGATGGTGGACAGCAGGGCCTCGACCGGGCTCGCGCCTGCGCTCTCGGGCATGGCCGGCACGGCAAACAGGTCCACCTGCAGTTCGTCCTCGCCTGCGCGCTCTTCCAGCGCGGCCAGCGCGTGGCGTGCGTGGTTCAGCACCGGGCCGGGCACGCCCGCGAGCTTGGCCACCTGGATGCCGTAGCTGCGGCTGGCAGGGCCGGGCTGGATCTCGTGCAAAAACACGATGTCGGCACCCGCCTCGGCCGCGCTCACATGCATGTTGACCGCGTGTTTCGCCTTGGCGGGCAGCTCGGTCAGCTCGAAATAGTGCGTGGCGAACAGCGTGAAGGCGCGCGTCCTGTCGTGCAGGTGCGTTGCGATGCCGCTGGCCAGGGCCAGGCCGTCGAAGGTGCTGGTACCGCGGCCGATCTCGTCCATCAGCACCAGACTGTGCGGTGTGGCGGCGTGCAAAATCTGCGCGGCCTCGGTCATCTCCAGCATGAAGGTCGACTGCGCGTTGGCCAGGTCGTCGGCCGCGCCGATGCGGGTGTGGATGGCGTCGATGGGCCCCAGGCGGCAGGCGCTGGCCGGCACGTGGCTGCCCATGCTGGCCAGCAGCACGATGAGCGCCACCTGGCGCATGTAGGTCGACTTGCCGCCCATGTTGGGGCCGGTGATGACCTGCATGCGCGTGTTGGCGTTCAGGCGCGTGTGGTTGGCGATGAAGCTGCCGGCCGAGACCTCGGCCAGGCGCGCCTCCACCACCGGGTGGCGGCCGTCCTCGATCTCGATGCAGGGTTCGGCCACGAACTGCGGCGCGCACCAGTTCAGCGTGAGCGAGCGCTCGGCGAGGGCGCACAGCACGTCCAGGGCGGCCAGCGCCTGGGCCAGGCGGGTGAGGGCCGGTACATGCGGCTGCAGCTGGTCCAGCACCTGCTCGTACAGCCATTTCTCGCGCGCCAGCGCACGCTCGTTGGCTGACAGCGCCTTGTCCTCGAAGGTCTTGAGCTCGGGCGTGATGAAGCGCTCGGCGTTCTTCAGGGTCTGGCGGCGGCGGTAGTCATCGGGCACCTTGTCCAGGTTGCTGCTGGTCACCTCGATGTAGAAACCGTGCACCTTGTTGAACTGCACGCGCAGGTTGGCGATGCCGGTGCGGGCCTTCTCGCGCGTCTCCAGGTCGAGCAGGAAGTCGTCGCAGTTGGTCTGGATGGCGCGCAGCTCGTCGAGCTCGCTGTCGAAACCCGTGGCCATGACGCCGCCGTCGCGCACCAGCGCCGCGGGCTCCTCGGTGATGGCGCGCTGCAGCAGCTCGGGGCAATCCACCGGCGGGTGGAGCTGTTCGAAGATCTCCGCCAGGTAGGGCTCGGCGGCCTGGCCGGCACGGGCCAGCAGGGCCGCCTTGTGCAGCGTCTTGCACAGGCCCACCAGTTCGCGCGGGCGCACCTGACGCAGGGCGATGCGCGCGGTGATGCGCTCCACATCGCTCACGCCCTTGAGTTCGCCGCGCAGCGTGGCCCAGGGGCCGGCGCCGCCACCCGACCCGCCGGCACCGCGCAGCGCCGTGGTGGCGGCCAGGCGTCGGCGCGCTGCGGTGCGGTCGCGCGGGGGCTCCAGCAGCCAGGTCTTGAGCAAGCGGCTGCCCATGCCGGTCATGCAGGTGTCGAGCAGCGAGAACAGGGTGGGCGCATCCTCGCCGCGCAGCGTGCGGGTGATCTCCAGGTTGCGGCGCGTGCTGGCCGGCAGGTCGATCAAATCGTCGCCGCGCTGCACCTGCACGCTGTGCACATGGGTCAGCGTGCGGCCCTGGGTGTGCTCGGCATAGGCCAGCAGGCCCGCTGCGGCAGCATGGGCCTGGGTCAGTTCCTGCGCGCCCCAGGCCTGCAGGCTGGCGGCGCCCAGGTGCTCGAGCAGCTTGCGCTCGCCCAGCGTGGCGTCGAACTGCCAGTCGGGCCGGGGGCCCATGGGGCAGGTGAAGGCGCCGCCCTGGCGCAGCACCTGCAACTGCTGCTCGAAGCGCTCGGTCACGCCGGCGCTGTAGATCACCTCGCTGGGCGCCACGCGCGCCAGCCAGGCGCCGACCTCGTCCTGTGTGCACTCGGCCAGGTACACGCGGCCCTGCGTCACGCTCAGCCAGGCCAGGCCAGAGCGCCCGCGCGGGCCCTGGTGCACGGCCAGCAGCATGGATTCGGCCTTGTCCGAGAGCAGCTCGGTATCGGTCAGCGTGCCGGGGGTGACCACGCGCACCACCTTGCGCTCCACCGGCCCCTTGGCCGTGGCCACGTCGCCCACCTGCTCGCAGATGGCGACCGACTCGCCCATCTTGATCAGCCGGCCCAGGTAGTTCTCCAGCGCATGGAAGGGCACGCCGGCCATGATGACGGGCTGCCCGCCGGACTGGCCGCGCTGGGTCAGCGTGATGTCCAGCAGGCGCGCGGCCTTTTCCGCGTCGGCATAGAACAGCTCGTAGAAGTCGCCCATGCGGTAGAAGACGAGCGTGTCCGGGTGCGCAGCCTTCAGCGTGAAGTACTGCTGCATCATGGGGGTGTGCGAGGATATGTCTGCTTTATCCATTTAAATCAATGACTTGGCGGCATGGGGCCAGCGCTTGGGGTAATTCTGGCGCAATTCGGTATGGTGCGCGGGGCCGTATTCTCGCCCGCCGCACGAGGTGGCCCCACCTGGAGTGCCGGGGGCTGGGTAAGGAGCCCCGCAATGCGAGGCAGCCCCCCGCCGCAGCGGGGGGCTTTGTGGTTGACAACGGGCCCTGTGGCCGCGGCCCCACCGGCCCCATGGGTTGTCTTGCGGCTGTTGCGATCAACGGCGGCCGCCTGCGCCAGGATGGACGGCCGGGTGCGCGTCACGCAGCGGCAAGCCGCTCCTTGGCCAGCTTGGTGCCCGCTGCCAGCGCTTGCAGCTTGCGCCACGCCACGTCCCGCCCCATCGGCGCCAGACCGCAATTGGTGCACGGAAACAGCCGCTCCTTGGGCACGAACTCCAGCGCCCGGGCTATGGTGTCGGCCACTTCCTCGGGCGTCTCGACCACGTCGCTGGCCACATCGATCACGCCGACCATCACGTCCTTGCCGTCCAGCAGCTTCATCAGGTCGGGCGGCACATGGGAGTGGATGCATTCCAGGCTCACCTGGTCGATGCTGCTCTTGGCCAGGGCAGGGAACACCGCCTCATACTGGCGCCATTCGTCGCCCAGGGTGCTCTTCCAGTCGGTATTGGCCTTGATGCCGTAGCCGTAGCAGATGTGCACCGCCGTCGTGCAGGTCAGGCCCTGCGCCGCGCGTTCGAGCGCCTGCACGCCCCAGTCGGCGGCGTCCTTCATGTAGACGTTGAACGCGGGCTCGTCGAACTGGATGATGTCCACGCCATCGGCCTGCAGCGCCAGGGCTTCCTGGTTGAGCAGTTCGGCAAACGCGAAGGCCATCTTCACCTTGTCGCCATAGAAGCGGTCGGCCACGGTGTCGACGATGGTCATCGGGCCGGGCAGGGTGAACTTGAGCTTCTTCTTCGTGTGGGCGCGCGCCAGCTGCGCCTCGAAGGCGTGCACCCGGCCCTTCAGGCGCAGGGCCGAAACCACCTGCGGCACCATCGCGTCGTAGCGGT
This sequence comes from Acidovorax sp. GW821-FHT10A04, assembly GCF_059415825.1. Lineage (NCBI taxonomy): Bacteria > Pseudomonadati > Pseudomonadota > Betaproteobacteria > Burkholderiales > Comamonadaceae > Acidovorax > Acidovorax sp. GW821-FHT10A04. The sequence continues at coordinate 35,539 of NZ_JBWKNZ010000012.1, read as the reverse complement.
TGTCGCGGATGCCCATCTTCACCTTGTGCTCGAAGTCGATGCCCTCGACCTGCTCCAGGAAGCCGTGCACGAAATGCTGGCGCGACTGCTCGCCGTCGCCCACGATGTCCAGGCCGGCGTCTTCCTGGGCCTTGATCCACAGCAGGGTCGCGTCGGCCTTGGCCTGGCGCAGCGCATCGCCTTCGGCCATCCACTGGGGCCAGAGCTTGTTGGTTTCGGCCAGCCAGGCGGGCTTGGGCAGGCTGCCGGCGATGGAGGTTTCAAACATCTGAAAATTCCTTTGAAGCAAAGAGGGATGGGGTGAGCATATGCTGAGGCCGTTGGGTATCAGAGCGCACAGGTGGCAGCCCATTGTTCAAGAACGTTCTTGTACGGCTTGATGAAATGCTCTTGTGCAAATTTCCCCTGCGTTACGGCCAGCTGGCTGCGTTCCTCGCGGTCGTAGACAATCTGGGTCGACGAATAATCCTGGTTCTTCAGGCTCGGCTGGTAGATTTTTCCGGCGGCTGAATTGGCGTTGTAGATTTCGGGGCGATAGATCTTCTGGAAGGTTTCCATGGTGCTGATGGTGCCGATCAACTCCAGGTTCGTGTAGTCGCCCAGAAGGTCGCCGTGACAGTAGAAAGCCAATGGCGCAACGCCATTCGGCGGCATGAAGAATCGCACCTGCATCCCCATTTTGGCAAAGTACTGGTCGGTCGAGGACAGTTCATTCTGCTGGTACTCGACACCCAGCACCGGGTGCTGGTTTCCGGTGCGCTGGTAGGTCTTGCTGGTCGAGGCGCTGATGCAGATGACCGGGGGCTTGCCGAAGTGCTGCTTGTAAAGGGCCGAGTTGGCAAACTGCTGGAACAGCTTGCCATGCAGGTCGCCAAAATCGGCCGGCGTGCCGAATTCCGTGCGATGGGCGTTGTATTCCGGAAGCACGACGCTGAAGTCGTAGTCGCGCACGTAGGAGGAGAAATTGTTGCCCGCGATGCCGTCGATGCGCTTGTTGGTTTTCTTGTCGAGGATGCAGGTTTTGAGGATCTCGATCAGCGGAAACGCACCACCGCTGCCCTTGGCGCCAAGACTCATCTCGACGGAGATGATCTCCAGTTCCACCGCGTAGCGGTCTCCCGTCGGATTGTCCCAATGCGCCAGGTCATTGAAGCGGTTGTCGATCATCCGCAGCGTGTTGCGCAGGTTCTGCTGCCGGCTCGTTCCGCGGGCCAGGTTGGCAAAGTTGGTGGTGATGCGCGTGCTGTCCGATGGCTGGTAGTTTTCATCGAAGCTGATGCTATTGAGGTGAAAGGCAGGTTCTTGGTGCATGGCGATGGGGTGGGCTGATTAGGGGGAGGAGGGGCGGTTCATGGCTCAGGCCAGCACCACGTCTTCGGCCTGCAAGGGCCTGGCGTGCCGCGCCAGTTCAAGGAGTGGCATTGCCCGTTGGACTGCCAGCCGGGCCCGCTCGATCAGGGCTTCGCTCTGCAGCCGGTGGTCGGCGAAATCGGGGTCTGTGGCATAGACGCCCAGCGGCAAGGTGCGCGCCTGGAAGAAGCTGAACAACGGCCGCAACTGGTGGTCGATGACCAAGGCATGGCGCTCGCTGCCACCGGTGGCCGCCAGCAAAACGGGCTTGTCGACCAGGGCGTCCTGGTGGACGAAGTCGAAGAAGTGCTTGAACAGCCCCGTGTAGGCGCCCCGGTACACCGGTGTTGCCACCACCAGAACGTCGGCTTGCTCGACCGTGGCCAGCGCCCGCTCCACCGTGTCGGGCAGTTGCGAGCGCCAGACCGCGCCGGCCCACTGCGGTGCGAGCTGGCCCAGTTCGACCAGGCGCTGTTCGCACGGGAGTTCGTCGGCGATCAGGTCCAGCAGATGCCCTGCCAGGGTTGCAGCCTTGGAGGGACGCTGCAGCCCGCCAGAAACCGCGACGATGCGCAGGGGTGGATGTGCCGTGTTTGCTTTCATGGGGTGGATGCTAGTGGTGGTTATCGATGAAGTAAAATGGTCTTATTTCATAAATCCATGAAAACGGATCATCTGAATGCTTGAGCGAATCCACCTCAGCATCGTCCAGCAGGTCGAAAAACAAGGGTCGTTGACGGCCGCTGCAGGCGTGCTGAACCTGACCCAGTCGGCCCTGAGCCACAGCATGAAGAAGCTGGAGCAGCAACTGGGCACCGACATCTGGTTGCGCGAAGGCCGCAGCCTGCGCCTGACGCAGGCCGGCCAGTACCTGCTGGCGGTGGCCAACCGGGTGCTGCCGCAACTGGATCTGGCTGAGGAGCGCCTGGGCCAGTTCGCGCAGGGCGAGCGCGGTGCGCTGCGCATCGGCATGGAATGCCACCCGTGCTACCAGTGGCTGCTCAAGGTGGTGTCACCCTACCTGGCCGCATGGCCCGACGTGGATGTGGACGTGAAGCAGAAATTCCAGTTCGGCGGGATCGGCGCGCTCTTCGGCTACGAGATCGACCTCCTGGTCACGCCCGACCCGCTGTTCAAGCCCGGGCTGAAGTTCGAGCCCGTGTTCGATTACGAGCAGGTGCTCGTCGTGGCCAGGGGCCATGCGCTGGCCGGTGCAGCCTACGTGAAGCCGCAGCAACTCACCCAGGAGGTGCTCATCAGCTACCCCGTGGACATCGAACGCCTGGACATCTACAACCAGTTCCTGCTGCCCGCCGGCGTCACGCCCAGGCGCCACAAGGCCATCGAAACCACCGACATCATGCTGCAGATGGTGGCCAGCGGCCGCGGTGTGGCCGCCCTGCCGCGCTGGCTGGTCGAGGAGTACGCGGCCAAGATGGACGTGGTGCCCGTGCGGCTGGGTGCGCGCGGCATCGCCAAGCAGATCTTCCTGGGCGCACGCGAGGCGGAGACCGCCATCGATTACGTGCGGGCCTTCATCGAACTGGCCCGCCAGCCTGCCGCGGCCTTCGCCATTGCGCAAAGCGCCAAACGCTGAACGCCGCGATCGAACGCAAACCGCTGGTGTCGCGTTCGATTGCCCGGGCCGAGCCCCTTTGCACCCTAGGCCGGGATGAAGGTCCCGTGAAAGCCCAGCGGCACCGCCCGGTCCATGCTGCCCTGGGCCAGCGGGCCCTGGGCCAGCCGGCGCGCGTCGAACACCGAGAGCAGCGTGCGCCGGCGGAGTAGGTCCAGCGCCGTGCCCACCAGCCAGCCCTCGCCCTCCTTGGCGCTTGCGCTGCGGGCGGGGATGAACACATGCTCCTCGACCATCACGTCGGCGCCGTAGCGGTAGCGGTCCACCTTGCCGCTGTCCAGCTGGAGGCGCGCCACGCAGTCGAAGCCCGGGCGGTTCGACACGGCCACGCGTTCGGCCATGAAGAGCTCTGTGTGCCGGCGGCCGACGAAGCGCGGGTCGATGCGCGGGAACTCGGCGTGGTGCGCCTGCAGGGTCTGCCGCGCGCGGCCGCTGCGCGTATCGAGCTCCACCCGGGCCACGGCATGTGCCGGCTCGCCGCCGAACTCGCCACGCATCAGCGCGCGAAAGCCCTGGACCACGCCCGAGGCATCCTGCGTGCGGACGTAGTCGAGGTGGATGACGCCGTTCCGGTCCTCCCAGGCATTGCCGGTATGGAACAGGAAGCCGGTGGGCAGCTCCATCCATTGCGGCTGGTCGAGCCGGTCCTTGTGCAGCACCAGGGCCCGCATGCCCAGCTCCGGCCTCCAGACGTGGCTGTCCATGAAGGTGCTGCCCGCATGGGCCCGCTCCCGATCGAAGATGAGCGGCGGCAGCAGAAACACCAGGTGCTGCTCGGTCACCGCGAAGTCATGCACCATGGCCATGTCCGGCACCTTGAGCGTGGCGGTGCGCACCTGTCCCTGGGCCGAGACCTGGTAGATCGACAGCAGGCCGTGTGTGCTGCTCACGCCGAAATTCCACAGGCTGCCGTCGGCACCGATCTTGGGGTGGGCCGAAAACGGCATGCCCGCATGTTCCGGCGTCCAGGTCTTGAGGCCGCCGGTTTCCAGCGTCCGGGCATCGAACAGGGTGGCCGAGCCGCCCTCCCACAGGGCCAGGGTCTCGCCCGCGTGGTGCACCACGCTGGTGTTGGCCACGTTGCCCGCGTCGGCCGTGGGCATGGGGCTGGCGCCGGCCACCTCGGTGCCGAAGCTGTGGTACAGGCGGCGGCCGGCCGCGTTCTCGGCCACAAACTTCTGCGTGCGCAGGAAGCGTCCCTGGTGCGTGATGCCCTGGTCGCCAAAGCGGTACTGCTGGATCATCCCGTCGCCATCGAACCAGTGCTGGTAGCGCACCTCGTCCAGGCTGTGCTGCGCGGGGCCGTTGCGCAGCAGGGTGCCGCGCAGGTCCCGGGGCAGCTTGCCGCGCAGCTGCATCGGCTCGGGCGCCAGGTCGGCCTGCAGGCCCTCGAAGCCCAGGGTCCAGGGCGCGCGGCTGCGCTGCTGGTTGAAGGCGCTCAGCGTGGACCCGGCCTCGGGTCCGCCGGCGTTTGCGGCGAAAGACAGAACGGGCAGCGCGGTCAGCGCGCTGCCGGCGGTTCCCAGGGCCAGGGATTGGCAAAAGAGGCGGCGGTCCATGTGCGTGTTCCTTGTGCGCCGTGCAGTCAGCGCAGCTGGATGGTGATCGTGGTGTCCTGCTGCAGATCCACGGCCGCATCCTGGAAACGGGGCGGGCCCATGTTGCCCTGGGCGTCGCGGCTGAAGCCGGTGCGCTCCTGGGGGATGCCGACCAGGTTGGTATCGAGCTTGCCGTTGCCGTTCTCGTCCTGGTAGATCGACAGCGCGTAGCTGCCGGCGGGCAGGTCGCGCAGCACCATCACGGCCTTGTCGCCCGCCACCGGGGCCATCCCGCTCTGCACGGCCTTGCTGAACTGGAGCCAGCCGTCGGCAGACCCGTAGACCGCGCCCAGCACGGGCCCCTTGTCCGCCTTGGTGTTCTTCACCTCCACGGTGAGGTCGAGCGCGTGCGCGTTGCCCAGGGCCAGGACGGCGCCGGCCAGCGCCAGTGCCCGTGCCGTGCGCGGGAGGAAGGGGGTCGCCAAAGGGCGTGAAGCCATCGTCATGGGGAAGTTCTCCAGGGTGGGGATGGAGACACCGCGTCTCCAGTGACCGCACTCTAGGAAGGCCCTGGCCGTGCCGCCACCGGCGTGCGACGAAGTGGCGCTGGCGGGGCGCGAAAGGGGCTGGTCGGGGCGCCGGTGGCAGGCGGCCTTCGTCCCCCACAGCCGGGCACCGGCCCGGGCTGCAGGCGGGCCCGCACACAAATAAGAATGCCCCGGCGGCAGAACGTGGGAACATGCGCCTGTACCACCGGGGAGGTAACTGCCCGAATGGGTGATTCAGGTTTGTTACGTTTTGACATACTTTGCGGTGTACATTGGTGGCTGCCGCCGCCATGACAATGTGCGGTCCATCGTTGTGAGAGGTTTCAGAGCGACTGTGATTTCTGCCGAACTCCTGACCGATCTGTTTGCGGGTGCCAGCGAAGACTTCGTGGAGTCTTCGGCGCAGGTGCGCCTGCAGGCCCTCCTCGATGCCGTGCCCGTGGCACTGATGGAATTCCGCCCGCAGGATGGGCGGCTGCTTTTGCGCGCCGCCAACTCCGCTGCGCGGCGCATGCCCGGCCTGGGCGGCGTGCGGGTCAGCGGCGCCGATGCGGTCGACGTCTTCGACCTGTTGGCGGGCACCAGGCTCGTGGACCAGCTGCAGACCGTGGCTCGCACCGGCGTGCTGCTCGAGTGCCGCCAGGTGGCGCGCGAGCCGGGGCGGCTGCTGGTGGCCTGGGACGTGTCGGCACGCCGGCTGGACAACGGCTCCATCGTCGTCACGGTGCGCGATGCGAGCGAGGCCGAGAGCCTGCGCGCCGCGCTGGCCGCTGCCGAACATGCGCTGCAGGATGTGCGGCGCGAGTTGCGCGAGCAGACCGATGTGTTCAACACCATGGAGAGCCTGGCCCAGACCGGGCACTGGCGGCGCATCGAGGACCCGGGCGAGACGGTGCTGCTGTGGTCCCCCGGCCTGTGCGACATCGCCGGCGTGGAGCGCCAGGAGTGGATGAGCCCCGAGCGGGCCGTCAGCGGCATCCTGGCCGAGGACCGCCATGTGTTCGAGACCGCGCGCGAGCGCGGCACCGGCGCCGATGTCGAGTACCGCTGGAAGCGCCCGGATGGCGAGATCCGCTGGATGCGCTCGCGCGTGCGCCGCCTCACGGCCAAGGACGGCATGCGCGTGGACATGGGCGTGGTGCAGGACGTGACCGACGAGCGCCGCGCTGCCGAGCAGCTGCGTGAGCAACTGCTGTTCATCCAGCGCATTGCCAGCCGCATCCCGGGCTTCATCTACCAGTACCGCCTGCACCTGGACGGTGTCACCAGCGTGCAGTACATCAGCGACGCGGTGCGCGACTTCATGGGCGTGGAGCCGCACGAGGTGACGGCCGACCATGGCGTGCTCTCCAACTGGGTGCTGGCCGAGGACCGGCCGGTGCTGCAGCGCTCGGCCCTGCAGTCGGTGCGCAAGCTCGTGCCCTGGCAGTGCGAGTACCGGGTGCGCATGCCCGATGGCAGCATCCGCTGGCACATGACGAATGCCGTGCCGCACCGCGAGGCCGACGGCTCGGTGGTCTCGCATGGCTTCACCATGGACATCACCGACCGCAAGCGCGCAGAGCAGGAGATCGAGCGCCTGGCGTTCTACGACGCGCTCACGGGCCTGCCCAATCGGCGCCTGCTGCTGGACCGCCTGCAACGCTCCATCGCCGCCTGCCAGCGCAGCAAGAACCTCGGTGCCCTGCTGTTCATCGACCTCGATAACTTCAAGGACCTCAACGACACCCTGGGCCACGACATGGGCGACCAGTTGCTGTCCCAGGTCGCCACCCGGCTGGTGGGCAGCGTGCGCGAAGCCGACACCGTGGCGCGCTTTGGCGGCGACGAATTCGTCGTCATGCTCGACAACCTGAACCCCGAGCTGCAGGACGCCGCCGCCCAGGCCGAAACCGTCGCCGAAAAACTCCTGGCCAGCCTGAACCAGCCCTTCGCCCTCGGGGGCCAGCAGCACTACAGCACCCCCAGCATCGGCATCACCCTGTTTGGCGACGAACGCCTGTCGGTCGACGAACTCCTCAAACGGGCGGACCTCGCCATGTACCAGGCCAAGGCCGCCGGGCGCAACACCCAGCGCTTCTTCGACCCGGACATGCAAGCGGCCGTCAACGCCCGCTCCAACCTGGAAGCCGACCTGCGCCAGGGCCTGGCCCGGAGCGAGTTGCTCGTGCACTACCAGCCCGTCGTCGACCACCAGGCACGCCTCGTAGGCGCCGAAGCCCTGGTGCGCTGGCGCCACCCCCAGCGCGGCATGATCAGCCCCGGCGACTTCATCCCCCTGGCCGAGCAGACCGGCCTGATCCTCCCACTGGGCCAGTACGTGCTGGAAACCGCCTGCAGGCAACTCCAGCGCTGGAGCCAATCGCCCGCCACCGCCCAGCTGTCCATCTCGGTGAACGTCAGCGCGCGCCAGTTCAGGCAACCGGGCTTCGTCGCCGAAGTGCTGGGCACCTTGAAGGACTGCCAGGCCCGGCCCCAACTGCTCAAGCTGGAACTCACCGAAAGCCTGCTGCTCGGGGACATCGAAGACACCATCGTGCGCATGGAACAGCTCAAGGCCGAAGGCGTGGGCTTCGCGCTCGATGACTTCGGCACCGGTTACTCGTCCCTGTCCTACCTCAAGCGGCTGCCGCTGGACCAGATCAAGATCGACCAGAGCTTCGTGCGCGACGTGCTCAGCGACCCCAACGATGCGGCCATCGTGCGCACCATCCTGGCGCTGGCCAAGAGCCTGGATTTGCAGGTGGTGGCCGAGGGGGTGGAGACGACGGGGCAGCTGGGGTTCCTTCGGCTGCATGGCTGCGAGGGGTTCCAGGGCTATCTGTTTGGCAGGCCTGTGCCGGTGGAGGAAATCGATGCAATGCTGGATCCGACGCGTTGATGATGATCCATGGGCGGTACCCCCGCCTGGCGGAGGCTGCGCATGGCGCAGGTGAGCAAGAACGACGGTGGTGGAAGATTCCTGGATCGCGTGCTCGAACGCGATCCCGCCTGGACGCGGGGCCTGGCACTGGTGGTGGCGCTGTCGCTGCTCGGCGCCTGGCTGGTGGTGCAGGCGGTGGTCTACTGGCGCGGCCAGGAGCGTGCGCTGGAGCGCACGCGCATCGTGCAGCAGGCGGCCGATGCGCTGATCACGCAGACCACGGGGGGCGGCCTGATCGGTGCCGTCTCGCTCATGGGCCTGAGCGAGCCCCAGCTCAAGGACATGGCGCGCGGCTACACGCCGCCGGACGATCCGGGCTCGCTGGCGCGGCTGGCCGTGGCACGCGGGCGATTCCTGATCAGTGGCGTGTACGTGATGTCGGCCGATGGCACCGTGGTCGCGCACGAAACCGCCGGTGAGCGGGCGACCGGCTCGAACCTGGCGTTTCGCCCCTACTTCCAGTCCGCCATGAAGGGCGCCATCAGCGTCTATGCGGCCATCGGCGTGAACAGCCAGGAGCGGGGCCTGTACTATGCGGCGCCCCTGTACGAGACCGACTCGCCCACCAGCACCATCATCGGGGTGGTGATGTTCAAGGTGGGCTTCGAGGTGGTCGATGCGCTGCTGGCGAGCACCGGCATCCCGGCCCTGCTGCTGTCACCCCAGGGCGTGGCCTTCTCGTCCACCCGGCCCGAATGGCAGTTCGCCGTGGCGCCGCCGCTCACGCAGGCGCGCATCGACGCGATCCGTGCATCGCGCCAGTTCGGGCGCCATTTCGAGAACGGCGTGGCCTCCGCCCTGCCGTTTGCACCCGATGCCAGCGAGGTGCTGCTCAATGGGGTGACCTATGCGGTGGCGAGCCGCGGCATCGAGTGGAACGACCCGGGGGGCCAGTGGCAGCTGGTGGTGCTCGACGATGTCAGCACCCTGGTGCCCACCCTGCTGCGCTGGCAGGTGGGCGCCGCCGCCTTTGTGCTGCTGGCCCTGCTCGGGCTGCTGCTGCTGGATCTGCTGCGCAGCCGCGCACGCATGGCAGTAGCGCTGGAGCGTTTCCGGGTGCTGGGCGCGGCGCTGGAGAGCAGCCCCGTGGCGGTGGTCATCACCGATGGGGAGGGGCGCATCGACTGGGTGAACCCCCAGTACGAGCGCAACACCGGCTATGCGCTGGACGAGGTGCGCGGCAAGAAGCCGTCCATCGTCTCCACCGACCAGACGCCGCCGCAGACCTACAAGGACATGTGGGCCACCTTGCTGTCGGGCCGTTCCTGGCGCGGCAGCTTCGTGAACCGGCGCCGCGACGCGAGCATCTACCACGACGAGGCCACGCTGTCGCCCGTGTTCGATGAACGCGGCAAGCGCATCGCCATCGTCGGGCTGCACGAGGACGTCTCGGAGCGCATGCGTGCGCAATCCGAACTGGAGCGGCGCGAGCGCCTGCTCAACGAGCTGCTGGAGCAGCAGACGGCCATCTTCGACAATGCGCCGCCGATCCTGCTGGTCTGCGAAGGGCAGTTCCGCCAATTCAATCCGGCCTTCGTGGAGCTCATGCGCGGCACGGCTTCGCAACTGCTGGGCGGCGAGGTGACCACGCTGTTCGGCGACCAGGCGCAGTCGGACAGCTTCACGGCGCTCATCGCGCAGCGGCTGGCTTCGGGCCAGGCGCTGCGCGAGCGGGCCACGCTGCGCCGCCTCGATGGCAGCAGCTTCGAGGCCCGGCTGGCCGGGCGGCGCATCAACATGGAGGGCTACCGCTCGGCCTCCATCTGGGTCATCGAGGACGTGACCGAGGCGCGCAAGGGCGAGATCGCCATCCAGCAGGCCAACGAGCGGCTGGAAATCGCCCAGGAGGCCGGCAAGGTGGGCGTGTTCGATATCGACCTGGTCGCCGATACCGTGGTCTGGTCCGACAAGCTCGTGTCCATGCTGGGCCTGCCCGCCGGCACGCAACCCATGGGGCTAGGTTACTGGCTCGATCGCCTGCATCCGGATGACCGCGAAGAAGCCAGCGCGCACTTCAGGGCCAGCCTGGAAGGCGGCGCTACCGATCTGCGCAACTCCTGGCGCATCGTGCGCCCGGACGGCGAGGTGCGCTGGTTCCTGCTGGCCGCGCGCATCCTGCGCGACGATGCGGGCCGTGCGGTGCGCGTGGTGGGCGTGAGCGTGGACATCCAGGACCAAAAGCAGCTCGAGGAGCAGGTGGAAGAGCAACTGGGCTTCCAGCAGGCGCTGATCGATGCGATTCCCGTGCCGCTGTTCTACAAGGGGGCGGACGGGCGCTACATCGGCTTCAACCGCGCCTACGAGCAGGCCTTCGGGGTGCGCCGCAGCGACCTGGTGGGCAAGACGGTGCTCGACCTCGACTTCCTGCCGCCCGAGCAGCGCACGCGCTTCCAGGGCGACAACCTGCAGGCGATGAACGGGCTGGACTCGGTGCACCGGGAAGTGGACCTGCCGTATGCCGACGGACAGGTGCACCACACCCTGTTCTGGCTGCACGCCTTCGCGCGTGCCGACGGCTCGCCCGGCGGCGCCATCGGCACCTTCGTGGACATCACCGACCGCCAGCGTGCCGAGGAGGACCTGCGCCGCGCCAAGGAGCTGGCCGAGGAGTCCACGGCACTCAAGTCCAACTTCCTGGCCAACATGAGCCACGAGATCCGCACGCCGATGAACGCCATCATCGGCATGTCGCACCTGGCGCTCAAGTCGGGACTGAACACGCGCCAGCACGACTACGTGAGCAAGATCCAGCAGGCCGGCCAGCACCTCCTGGGGGTGATCAACGACATCCTGGACTTCTCCAAGATCGAGGCGGGCAAGCTCACGGTGGAAAAGCAGCCCTTCGTGCTTGACCGCATGCTTGAGAGCGTGACCGACGTGGTCGGCTACAAGGCCGGGGCCAAGGGGCTGGAGCTGGTGTGCGACGTGGCCGCCAACGTGCCGCCCAACCTCTTGGGCGATTCGCTGCGCCTGGGCCAGATCCTGATCAACTTTGCCAACAACGCGATCAAGTTCACCGACCAGGGCGAGATCAGCATTGCCGTGCGGTTGCTCGAAGAGAGCGAAAAGCGCGTGAGCCTGCGTTTCGAGGTGCGCGACACGGGCATCGGCCTCACGGCCGAGCAGATGGGGCGCCTGTTCGAGAGCTTCCAGCAGGCCGACACCTCCACCACGCGCCGCTATGGCGGCACCGGCCTGGGCCTGGCCATCTGCAAGAGCCTGGCCGAGCTGATGGGCGGCGAGGTCGGGGTGATCAGCGAGTTCGGCAACGGCTCGACCTTCTGGGTCAGCCTGCCGCTGGAGCGCGGCGCACCGGCCCGGGTGGTGCTGCCGCCACCGGACCTGGTGGGGCGCCGGGTGCTGGTGGTGGACGACAACCACACGGCGGCCACGGTGCTGTCGGACATGCTTCAGGCCATGGGCTTCGAGGTCGAGCAGGCCTATTCGGGCCTGCAGGCGCTGGAGATCCTGCGCGAGGCCATGGCCAAGAACCGCTTTTTCGGCCTGCTGCTGCTCGACTGGCACATGCCGGGCATGGATGGTGTCGAGCTGGCCGGGCACATCCGCAGCCTGGGCATGCCCCAGGTGCCGCAGATGCTCATGGTCACGGCCTACGGGCGCGAGGACGTGATGCGCGCCGCGCGCGCGCAGGGCATCGAGACGGTGCTGATCAAGCCCGTGAATGCCTCGCTGCTGCTCGAGACCCTGATGCAGCCGCTGGAGCATGCCCTGCCCGCGCTGCAGCGCCAGTACGTGCCGCCGCCCGTGGCCGACGAGCTGCCGCTGGCCATCCGCGGTGCGCGGGTGCTGCTGGTCGAGGACAACGAGCTCAACCAGATGGTGGCCGTGGAGCTGCTGCGCGATGCGGGCTTCGACGTGGATGTGGCCGGCAACGGGCAGGTGGCCATCCAGCGGCTGCACGAGGACAGCTACGACCTGGTGCTGATGGACATGCAGATGCCCGTGATGGACGGCGAGACGGCCACCCGGCACCTGCGCGCCGACCCGCGCTTTGCGCGCCTGCCCATCGTGGCCATGACGGCCAATGCCATGGACGCCGACCGCCAGCGCTGCTTTGATGCCGGCATGAACGACCACGTGGCCAAGCCCATCGACCCGGCCGCCCTGTGGAAGGCACTGGCGCGCTGGATACAGCCGCGGCCCGGGCTGGGCGTGCCCCAGGGATTGCCGCCGCCGCCGCTGCGCAACGGCGCTGGCGTGCCACCGAGCCCCCCCAGGCCCGTGGCCTGGCCCCTGGTGGCGGGGCTGGATACGGCGCTGGGGCTGCAGCGTGCCCTGGGCAAGCCCGCGCTCTATGGCGACATGCTGGGCCGGTTCGCGCAAGGGCAGGCGACGGTGGTGCGTGAGATGCAGGCTGCGCTCGATGCAGGCGAGGTGGGCCTGGCGGAGCGCCTGGCGCACACGCTGCGTTCGGTGGCCGCCAACATCGGTGCGCAGCCCGTGGCAGACCGCGCCTACCAGCTCGAAGACCTGCTGCGCAAGGGCCCGCAGCCGCCAGAGACCACCGCCCCCTTGCTGGCGGCGCTGGATGCGGTGCTCGCGCCCCTGATCGGCGCGCTGGAGCAGTGGCTTGCCAGTGCGCCGGGCCTGGGCGATGCCGACGGTGCGGTGCCGACCAAGGCCCCCGCGGAGCTGCTGCACCAGCTGCGCACGCTGTTGTTGCAGGACGACCCGGCAGCCGCCGAGTTTTTGCAACACAATGCCATCGTGTTGGAGGGATTCCTGGACCCGGTGTTCAAGGCGGTGGATGTGCACATTCGGAACTTTGATTTCGAACAGGCGCTGGATACCATCGCCTCTGTGGTCCCCGAGCCGCCGTCCTCGCCTGATTCCGCCACCGCCCCCTGAATGGTTCCCCCTTCGCAGGAAAGCCCATGGACAACGCGCCCTTCGCTTCTCAGCAGCCGACCCTTGTGGACAAGCCGATTGCCACGGTACTGGTGGTGGACGATACGCCCGACAACCTCACGCTGATGGGCAGCCTGCTGCGTGAGCACTACCTGGTCAAGGTTGCCAACCACGGGGAGAAGGCGCTCAAGATCGCTCAGTCGGGCACGCAGCCCGACCTCATCCTGCTGGACATCATGATGCCCGAGGTGGATGGCTACGAGGTCTGCCGGCGCCTGAAGGCATCGCCCTCCACGCGCGACATCCCGGTGATCTTCCTCACGGCCCGCTCTGACCCCGATGACGAGCGCATGGGCCTGGCGCTGGGCGCTGTGGACTACATCACCAAGCCGATCAGCCCGCCCATCCTGCTGGCGCGCGTGAACACCCACCTGGCGCTCAAGGCCACGGCCGACTTCCTGCGCGACAAGAGCGCCTACCTGGAGCGCGAGGTGGCCCTGCGCACGCTGGAGGTGCAGGCCATCCAGGACGTGACCATCATGGCCATGACCTCGCTGGCCGAAACCCGCGACAACGAGACCGGCAACCACATCCGGCGCACCCAGCTGTACGTGAAGACGCTGGCCGAGCGCCTGCGCCACCACCCGCGCTTCGAGCATGTGCTCAACGACCGCATGATCGACCTGCTGTACAAGTCGGCGCCGCTGCACGACATCGGCAAGATCGGCATTCCGGACAGCATCCTGCTCAAGCCCGGCAAGCTCACGGTGGAAGAGTTCGAGGTCATGAAGACCCACACCACGCTGGGTCGCGCCGCCATCGAGGATGCCGAAAAGCGCCTGGGCATGCGCGTGGCGTTCCTGAGCGTCTCCAAGGAGATCGCCTACAGCCACCAGGAAAAGTGGGACGGCTCGGGCTACCCGGAGGGCCTCGCGGGCGACGCCATTCCCGTGTCGGCCCGGCTCATGGCCGTGGCCGACGTGTACGACGCGCTGATCAGCAAGCGCGTGTACAAGCCCGCCTTCTCGCACGACCAGGCCTGCAGCACCATCGTGCGCGGCCGGGGCTCGCACTTCGACCCGGACATGGTCGATGCCTTCGTGGACATCGCCGAAGACTTCCGCGTCATCGCCCATAAGTACCCAGATCCGGGGTGAGGGCAGGGCGGCGCACAGCCGCCCTGTGGATCCATCAGAGCGGGGCGCTCTGGTCCTGGCCGTCCTGGCCTTCAGCCGCCGCCTCGGCAACCGGGGCGGCGTCGGAATCGCCACTGTCGGTGGTTGCCTGGCGCACGGCCGCCTTGTCGCCAGCGCTCGCGAACTTGCTGTACTTGCCCAGGATGGGCACCAACTGGCCATAGATGCGGGGCGTGCCGGCCAGGCACTCGCGCTGCTCCAGGAACTCGGCCTCGCCCGTGAAATTGCCCACCAGGCCACCGGCCTCGGTCACCAGGAGCGAGCCGGCGGCAATGTCCCAGATGGACAGGCCGGTCTCGAAGAAGCCGTCGGTGAAGCCCGCAGCCACGTAGGCCAGGTCGAGCGCGGCAGAGCCGGGGCGGCGCAGGCCGGCCGTGCGCTGCATCACGTCGGCCATCATGTTCATGTAGGCCTTGAAGTTGTCGCCCGGGCGGAAGGGGAAGCCCGTGGAGATCAGGCAGTCCTTGAGCTGGGTGCGCTTGCTCACGCGGATGCGGCGCTCGTTCATGTAGGCGCCACGGCCCTTGGTGGCGGTGAACAGGTCGTTGCGCGAGGGGTCGTAGATGACCGCCTGCTCGATCTTGCCCTTGACGGACAAGGCGATGCTCACGCAGTACACGGGAAAGCCGTGGATGAAGTTGGTGGTGCCGTCCAGCGGGTCGATGATCCAGACGAATTCCGAATCCTTGGCGCCGTATTCCGAACCCGACTCCTCGGCCAGGATGCCGTGGCCGGGGTAGGCCGTCAGCAGGGTTTCGATGATGATCTTCTCGGCCGCGTGGTCCACCTCGGTCACAAAGTCGTTCACCTGCTTTTGCGAGATGCGCACGGCCTCCACGTCGAGGGCCGCGCGGTTGATGATGGCGCCGGCGGCGCGTGCGGCCTTGATGGCCACGTTGAGCATGGGGTGCAGGTTGGACGACATAAATTGTGGTTTCAAGCAGTGCGCCGGCAGGGGGCGCCTTGCGAAAGAGGAGCGTGGACCACCGCCCGGCGATGCGGGCGGCGACAATAGGGCGCTAATTTTACCTGCTTTGCCGTTTTTTGTCCCGGTTTGGGGCTTATCCGGCGCCCTGTTACCCCATGAAGACCCGTTTTGTCCTGATCAACACCAGCCATGCCGGCAATGTGGGCGCCGCCGCGCGCGCCCTGAAGACCATGGGCTTCGACGACCTCGTGCTGGTCGAGCCGCGCTGGGCCAACGTGCTGCGCCGCGAGGAGACCATCCAGCGCGCCAGCGGCGCCCTGGACGTGCTGGACAAGGCGCGCATCGTCGCCACGCTGGACGAGGCGCTCGACGGCATGAGCCACCTGTGCGCCACGGCCATGACGCCCAGGGACTTCGGTCCGCCGACCCGCTCGCCGCGTGAGCACTTTGCGCAACTGACCGCCCCCAGAGCGGTGGATGCTCCGCTGGAGTCGGGCGTGGCCTTCCTGTTTGGCTCCGAGCGCTTCGGCATGGCCAACGAAGACGTCTACCGCTGCCATGTGGCGCTCTCGATCCCCACGAACCCCGGTTTCGGCTCGCTGAACCTGGGCGCGGCCATCCAGGTCGTTGCCTACGACTGGCGCATGGCGCTGGGCGGCTTCGGTGCGCAGGCGGAGTCCGCGCCCGCCCCGGAACGCGAGGTGGCCGATGCCGCCCAGGTGGCCGGCATGCTGGCGCACTGGGAGCGGGCGCTGGTGGACATCGGCTTCCTCGACCCGGAGGCGCCCAAGAAGCTCATGCCGCGTTTGAACCAGCTTTTCAACCGCGCGCAACTGGGGGCCGAGGAAATCCACATCCTGCGTGGTGTCGCAAAAGCCATGATCGAGACGGCGCAGGCAAAGCGCTAGACTGCATTTCCATATTCCAAAAACAACCATAGCCATGTTTGCACGCCTGCGTTCCGACATCCAGTGCATCCTCGACCGCGACCCCGCTGCGCGCAGCACCTGGGAGGTGATCACCTGCTACCCCGGCCTGCACGCCATCTGGCTGCACCGTCCGGCGCACTGGTGCTGGGGACACGGCTTCAAGTGGCTGGGGCGCTTCATCTCGCACATCGCGCGCTGGCTCACGGGCATCGAGATCCACCCGGGCGCGAAGATCGGCGAGCGCGTGTTCTTCGACCACGCCATGGGCGTGGTGGTCGGCGAGACGGCCGAGATCGGCGACGGCTGCACCATCTACCAGGGCGTGACCCTGGGCGGCACCTCGCTCTACAAGGGCGCCAAGCGCCACCCGACGCTGGGCAAGGACGTGGTGGTGAGTGCCGGCGCCAAGGTGCTGGGCGGCTTCGAGGTCGGCGATGGCGCCAAGATCGGCAGCAATGCCGTGGTCATCAAGCCCGTGCCGGCCGGGGCCACGGCCGTGGGCATCCCGGCGCGCATCATTCCGTCCAAGGCCGGCCAGAGCGCCGATGTGACCGAGCCGCAGTCGCGCAAGTTCACGGCCTATGGCATCACGCAGGAGGACGACCCGCTGTCGCAGGCCATGCGGGGCCTGATCGACAACGCCTCCTCGCAAGAGCACCAGATCATGCTGCTGTGGCAGGCCATCGAGAAGCTCTCGACGGCGGCACCGGCCACCAAGGACTGCGTGCCCTGCGACGCAGCGACCACCGAGCAGTTCGAGGCCGGCAAGCTCAACGAACTGGTGGGCAAGTAAGCCTGGCCCCGGGCCTACTGCTTGAGGAAGCGGCGGTAGACCGCCCGCGTCTCGGCCTCGAAATAGCGCCCGGCGGTCTGCCTGGACAGCTCCGAAGTCTCCTGCCAGCCAAAGAAGATGATGGCGTCGTAGCTGTCGGAGATCTGCAGTTCCGTCTGCATGAACTCGCGAAAGGCCTGTTTGTCCCAGGCGGGCTCGCGAAAGGCCTGGGCGATGTACCAGGTCTCCACCTTGGGCTGTGCGGCCCGCGCGAGGGCCGGCAGGGTGCGCGACCAGTCGTGCAGCGCGCCGGTGGTGGCCTTGTCGCCGAGCCAGTAGGTGGTGGTGCCCACCCAGTCCACCAGCGCGATCGCCCGCGCGATGAAGGGCATCACCTGGGGATGGCCGAAGGTGGCATGCGGGCTGAACGACAGGCCGATCTTCACCTGCGGCAGGCGCTGGCGCACCAGCGCGGCGGCGCGCCGCAGATCGTCGAGCTGCGCCAGGTACTCCACCGGGTCGTCCGCCACCAGCGAGGCCTTGAGGTACATCTCGTCGAGCAGGTACACATAGACGCCGGGCTGCAGCAGGTCGGCATTCCTGGCGATGTAGGCCTCCAGCACGGCGGGGGCGTCGCCCACCAGGCGGGCAGCCCCCTTGTCGGAGATGGTGAACAGGAACAAAAAGTCCAGCATGTTGGTCTTGCCGGCCTTCTGGATCGCGCGCGAGGTTTCCAGTGCGCCGCCGTAACCGCCGTAGCCGGCATTGGTCATGAGGTCCGAGGTGGCCACCTGCTCGGGTGTGCCGAAGATCTCGCCCACCAGGCGTGGGGGTGGTGGCGTGGGGCCGTCGCTGCTGCTGCCGCCGCCACCGCCGCAGGCAGTGAGCAGGGCCACCAGGGCGAGCTGGAGAAGAAGTCTTTTCTTCATCATGCGGTCGGTGAGTGGGTGAAGTGGATCTGCCGGCCAGTCTAGGACGGGTGCATGCCACTTCCTTGTGACCGGGCGCACCTGCGCCGGTCAAGAACCGCATCCCTGGTTACCAAATGCAAACCCGGCGCTGCGCGCCAGGCCCACGCGGCTCAGCGGCTGCGCACTGCGCTCTTGGGCCGAAAGGCCTTGCAGACCTCGTCGCGGGTTTCGAGGTAGGGGCCGCCGATCAGGTCGATGCAGTAGGGCACGGCGGCGAAGATGCCGGGCACGACGGGGCTGCCGTCGGCAGCGCGCAGGCCTTCCAGCGTCTCGGCAATCGCCTTGGGCTGGCCGGGCAGGTTGATGACCAGGCTCTGCCCGCGCACCACCGCCACCTGGCGCGAGAGGATGGCCGTGGGCACGAATCGGAGGCTGATCTGGCGCATCTGCTCGCCAAAGCCCGGCATTTCCTTGTGGGCCACGGCCAGCGTGGCCTCGGGCGTCACATCGCGCAGGGCCGGGCCGGTGCCGCCGGTGGTGAGCACCAGGCTGCAGCCCGCGCTGTCCACCAGCTCGATCAGCGTGGCGCTGATGTCCGCCTGTTCGTCAGGGATCAGCCGGGACTCGAAGGTGACGGGGTTGCACAGTGCGCGCGTGAGCCAGTCCTGCAGCGCGGGCAGGCCCTTGTCCTCGTAAACGCCGCTGCTGGCGCGGTCGCTGATGGAGACGATGCCGATGCGCACGGGGTCGTGCGCGGCGGCTGCTTCAGTCATCGCCATCGTCCTCTTCCTCTTCTTCATCGCCAGCGGGGGCGCCGCCCAGGTGCTCGCGCACCAGCTGGAACAGCTCGCGGTAGGCGCGGCCCTTGCGCGGCGCCAGGCCTTGCGACACGGCGGCCTTGTCGGCCGGTGGTGCATCCTTGCGCGCCTGGCGGATCAGGGCGCGCAGCTGCTGGGTGTCGGTATCGGGGTGCTCGGCCATCCAGGGGGCCAGGGCCTCGTCATCGGCAATCAGGCGGTCGCGCCAGTGCTCGGCCAGGTGCAGGGCCAGCTTGTCGTCGGCCGAGCCCTTGTGCTGCTCTTCGAGCGCCTGGCGGGCGGCCTCGACCACGCTGGGCTCGAGCTTGCGCATGAGTTTGCCCACGTACTGCATCTGGCGGCGCTTGCCTTCGAAGTTGGTGATGCGCTTGGCCTCGGCCAGCGCATCTACCAGCTTGTCGGGCAGGCCCACCTTGTCGAACAGATCGGTGCGCAGGGTCAGAAGCTCCTTGCCCAGGTCCTGCAGGGCATCGCTTTCGCGCTTGAGATCGGTTCGGCTGGCATCGGGCGTGCCTTTGAGTTCGGCCTTGAGCTGAAGGTCCAGTTCGCTGCCTTCGGCAACGAAATGGCCCTTCACAAAGTAGCCTTTTTTGGGTTTGCGTGACATGGGTGGGGGCAAAAGGGAGGTGGCGCAGCGCGCGCCACAGCGGCAAGTATCATAGCTGCCGCTATGAATAAACCCTCCATCCGCGCTCCGCGCGCCCCCGGCACCCCGGTGGCTGCCGCCTCCGCCACCCCTGACAACGGCTTCAGCTACAGCCGTCCGTTCTTCGAAGAACTGGTGGACCGCGCCCTCGCGCATGCCAAAAAGCTGGGCGCCACCGACGCTGGTGCCGAGGCCTCGGAAGGCTGCGGCCTCTCGGTCAGCGTGCGCAAGGGCGAGCTCGAGACCGTGGAGCGCAACCGCGACAAGTCGCTCGGCATCACCGTCTACATCGGCAACCGCCGCGGCAATGCCAGCACCTCCGATTTTTCCAGCAAGGCCATCGAGCAGACGGCGCAGGCCGCCTACGACATTGCCCGCTTCACGGCCGAAGACCCGATGGCCGGCCTGCCCGATGCCGACGACATCGCGCCCACGGACACGTACCGCGACCTGGACCTGTTCCACCCCTGGTCCATCGACAGCGAGCAGGCCGCGAAGATAGCCATGGAATGCGAGGCCGCCGCGCTGAAGTCTAGCCGCCGCATCACCAACAGCGAAGGTGCGGGCGTATCGGCCCAGCAAAGCCATTTCTTCAGTGCCCACACGCGCGGTTTCCGCGGTGGCTATGCCTCGTCGCGCCACAGCTTCTCGGTGGCGCCCATCGCCTCGCTGCCCGGCCGCAACGCCGAAATGCAGCGCGACGCCTGGTACAGCTCCATGCGCGATGCGGCCGAGCTGGCCTCGCCACAGGCCGTGGGCCGCTACGCCGCCCAGCGGGCCCTGTCCCGCCTGGGCAGCCGCAAGATTCCCACCACGCAGTGCCCGGTGCTGTTCGAATCCACCCTGGCCGCGGGCCTGCTCGGCGGCTTCGTGCAGGCCGTGAGCGGCGGCGCGCTCTACCGCAAGAGCAGCTTTTTGCTCGACTCGCTGGGCAAGCGCGTGTTTCCCAAGCACATCGACATCGAAGAGGACCCCTTCATCCTGCGCGGTAAGGGCAGTTCGCCCTTCGACGATGAAGGCGTGCGCGTGGCACCGCGCAAGGTGGTCAAGGGCGGGCGCGTGGAGGGCTATTTCCTGTCCACCTACTCGGCGCGCAAGCTGGGCATGAAGACCACCGGCAATGCCGGCGGCTCGCACAACCTGACCATGACCTCGCGCCTGACCCAGGCCAGCGACGACCTCGACGCCATGCTGCAAAAGCTGGGCACGGGCCTGTTCGTGATCGAGCTCATGGGCCAGGGCGTGAACTACGTGACCGGCGACTACTCGCGCGGCGCGAGCGGCTTCTGGGTCGAGAACGGCCGCATCGCCTACCCGGTGCACGAGATCACCATCGCCGGCAACCTCAAGGACATGCTGCAGGGCATCGAGGCAGTCGGTGCCGACACCTACAACTACGGTGCCAAGTCCGTGGGCTCCATCCTCGTGAACCGCATGAAGGTGGCGGGCAGCTGACAGAGGCCCGCTGCCACCTTACCCATCAGCGTGCCGGCGCGGAACGCTGATGCTTCCTTTTCCCGGTGGCGGGGCAGGCCTGCCACCACCGCTGCCAGGTCGAGGGGCATGGGCGCACGCCTGGCCAGCCGTGCAAGCGCCGGTGGCACCGTGCGCCGGTGGGCAGGAGGGTCACAGCGTTTTGGTCAGCGTGACGATCACGCGCGACTTGTTCACGGGACCGAAGTAGTCCTTCTTGGTGGCGCCCACCACGGCAGCGCCCAGCGACAGGCCCGAACCGAAGTCGTAGGCACCGCCGACGCTGTAGTCCAGGTAGTTGGGGGCAGCGATGTCGCCACCGAAGCGCGTGTAGCCCACCGAGGCCTTGGCAGTGATCTTGGGTGCCACTTCCTGCGCGAACGCCAGGTTCAGGTAGCCGGTGTTGCGGCCCTTGAAGCCAGGACCGGCGTAGGCGAAGTAGTCCTTGGACAGGGTGTGCGAGTACTTGGCCGTCACGGGACCGAAGGTGGCCGCGCCATAGACTTCGGTGGTGTTGCCGTTGCTGTTGCCGGGGTAGATGTAGGTCAAGAGGCCCACGTCCAGGTCGACGGAGCCGGCCTTGAACTTGTAGCCGCCGTAGATGTCGGACTCGATGGAATTGCCCGACAGCCAGTCGACGCTGGAGTTCCAGTTGCCGACATAGAAGCCGGATTCGCCGAAGGCGTAGTCGAAGCCACCCTGGATCGCGGGCTTGACGGCCCGGGCCTTGGAGACATCCTGGTCCTGGCCACGGAACTTGTAGTTGGTGGTCAGGCTGACGTTGCCCGTCAGCTGGGCGCTGGCCAGAAGGGGGAGAGCGGCCACTGCAGCCGTGAAGAGCACTTTGGGGGACAGCATTTTCATGAAACGATTCGCAGAAAGAGGTGAGCGCGCAAGCGTAAAAAAGACGGCGTATAAAGTCCGTAAAAAATGCGCTCGTTTCCGTAAATGTTGCCCGGGCCACACAGCGACATGAGCCTTTGATTGCACGGCACGATCCCGGTGGCACCATGCCAGGCATTGGAACTGCG
Source organism: Acidovorax sp. GW821-FHT10A04 (assembly GCF_059415825.1). NCBI lineage: Bacteria > Pseudomonadati > Pseudomonadota > Betaproteobacteria > Burkholderiales > Comamonadaceae > Acidovorax > Acidovorax sp. GW821-FHT10A04. The sequence continues at coordinate 13,971 of NZ_JBWKNZ010000012.1, read as the reverse complement.
AGGTGCCCAGGTGTTGATCAATTGTGTGGTGTACGAGGATGGCACCAAGCTGGCAGACATCCCCGTGAGCGAGATCCGTGAGCACATTTCACTGCCCGGTTGCTTCGTGTGGGTGGCTCTTCAGGACGCGACCCCTGAAGAGCTCGATGAGTTGCAGCGGGAGTTCGGCTTGCATCCGCTGGCGGTGGAGGATGCGCGCCATGGGCACCAGCGGCCCAAGGTGGAGGAGTACGGCGCCTCCCTCTTCGTCGTTCTTCATTTGCTCGAGTCCAGTGGAACTGCGGATGCGGTTTGCCGGCTGGGCGAGCTGAATGTGTTCGTGGGCAAGAACTACCTGGTGTCGGTGCGCAACCACAGCGAACGCGGCTTCCTGGAGGTGCGCGAACGCTGCGAACGCGAGCCCGCGCTGCTGCGCAACGGACCAGGCTTCGTGCTCTACGCCTTGATGGACGCAGTGGTGGACCGCTACTTCCCCGTCATCGACGCGTTCGAGGTCGAGCTCGAAACGATCGAGCAGCAGATCTTCACCCAAGGTGCCGCGCGCACCAGCATCAAGCGGCTGTATGGGCTCAAGCAGCGCCTCACCGTGCTCAAGCACGCCATCGCGCCTCTGCTCGAAGGTGCCGCGAAGCTCCATGGCGGGCGGGTGCCGCAGATCTGCCTGGGTTCGCAGGAGTATTTTCGGGACGTGGTCGATCACCTCGATCGCATCAATGCCTCCATCGATGCCATCCGCGACACGATCGCGACGGCCATCCAGGTCAATCTCTCCATGGTCACCATCGAGGATGGCGAGGTCGTCAAACGCCTGGCCGCATGGGCCAGCCTGTTTGCCGTGTGCACGGCATTCGCCGGCATCTGGGGCATGAATTTCGAGCACATGCCAGAGCTCAAATGGCGCTACGGCTATGCGGCTGCGCTCACGCTCATCGCGGGTACCTGTGGCTACCTCTACTACCGCTTTCGCAAGGCGGGTTGGTTGTAGGTGGTACTCCTGCCTGGGGCGCGTGAACCGATAGCCTGAAGGCTCTGCGCGAGCCCCATCCGGCGGCCCGATTTTTACGGCATTTTTACGCTCCACGGGGCAGTCTGTGCACACTTTTTACGGCGACATCTTGAGAATCAAACACACGTTTTGATGCAGGAGTTGTCGATGGACGTCGTATGGGTCCGCCGCAGTAGCGGCATTGTGGATAGTCATGGCGGAAGCCGTGATCCTGCTGGGCAAGTTCGGCCCGGCCAAGGGGGAGCGGGCATGATCGGCGTAGAAGTTCTATATGGCTTTGGGGCACTTGTGGCCATCGCCTTGCTGGCCTACCTCGTGTTCGCGCTGATCTGCGCAGAGGAGTTCTGACATGGACGCCTTTGCATGGGGCCTCCTTGGGCTCTTTCTGGCTGTGCTGGGCCTCTTGGCATGGCCTCTTGGCAAGTTCCTTGCCGCGTTGTGCGACGGCAGGCTCCCGAGTTGGATGCACGCTGTCGAAAAGCCGCTGTACAAGTTGGCCGGTGTAGCGTCGGACCAGTCGATGCACTGGCGCGCCTATGCGCTGGCACTGCTTGCATTCAACGCCATTGGCGCGTTCGTGGTGTATGGCCTGCAGCGCTTTCAACACCTGCTGCCGCTCAACCCGCAGGGCATGGCGGCCGTGTCCGGCGATTCCTCGTTCAACACCGCGGTGAGCTTCGTGGCCAATACCAACTGGCAGGGCTACGCGGGCGAGGCCACCATGAGCTATCTCACGCAGATGCTCGGACTGTCGGTGCAGAACTTCTTCTCGGCTGCCACCGGCATCGCCGTGGCGTTTGCACTGGCACGTGGCTTTGCCGCGCGGCGCACGGACGGGCAGGGCTTTGTCGGCAACTTCTGGACCGACGTGACGCGCATCACGGCCTGGGTGCTGGTGCCGATCTCCTTTGTGATTGCGTTCATCCTTGTCGGGCAGGGCGTCATCCAGAACTTCGACGCCTACAAGGACGTCACGACGATGGAGCCAACGGCCTACTCGGTTCCCAAGCTGGACGAAGCCGGGCAGCCCGTCAATGGCGCGGATGGCACCTCGGTGATGGAGGACAAGACCACCACGACGCAAACGCTCGCCATGGGTCCCGTGGCTTCGCAGGAGGCCATCAAGATGCTGGGTACGAATGGCGGCGGCTTCTTCAACGCCAACTCCGCCCACCCCTACGAGAACCCGACGGCGCTGGCCAACTTCCTGCAGATGCTGGCGATCTTCCTGATCCCTGCTGCGCTGTGCTTTGCGTTTGGGCGCGTCGTTGGCGATCAGCGCCAGGGCATCGCCATCCTGGCGGCGATGACGATCCTGTTCGTTGTCGCGGTCATCGCCGTGATTCCGGCGGAGCAGGCGGGCAATCCGCAGTGGACTTCGCTGGGCGTTGACCAGTCCGCCAGCGCCTTGCAATCGGGCGGCAACATGGAGGGCAAGGAGGTTCGCTTCGGCATCACGGCGTCCGCGCTCTTCGCGGCCGTCACCACGGCGGCGTCGTGCGGTGCCGTGAATGCCATGCACGACTCGTTCACGCCCCTGGGCGGCATGGTTCCCCTGGTGCTGATGCAGTTGGGTGAGGTGGTCTTCGGCGGCGTCGGCACGGGCCTGTACGGCATGCTGGTGTTCGCCATCCTCGCGGTCTTCATGGCCGGCCTCATGATTGGCCGCACGCCGGAGTACCTGGGCAAGAAGATCGAGGTGCGCGAGATGAAACTCACCTCGGTCGCCATCCTGGTGACGCCCATCCTGGTGCTGGTGGGCACGGCCATTGCAGTGAGTGCGGACGCAGGCAGGGCGGGCATTGCCAACCCAGGCGCCCATGGCTTCTCGGAAATCCTCTATGCGCTGACTTCCGCTGCCAACAACAACGGCAGCGCCTTCGCCGGCCTGTCGGCCAACACGCCGTTCTACAACGTGCTGCTGGCCTTGGCGATGTGGTTCGGGCGCTTCGGCGTGATCGTGCCGGTGCTGGCCATCGCCGGCTCGCTGGCGGCCAAGAAGCGCCTGCCCGCCACGGCGGGAACCATGCCCACCCATGGCCCGCTTTTCGTGGTCCTGCTGATCGGTACGGTGCTTCTCGTGGGTCTTCTCAACTATGTGCCTTCCCTGGCGCTGGGCCCGGTGATCGAGCATTTGATGCTCTGGGCCAAGTGAGGGTTTGCTGATGACTACTAAAAAATCTTCCATTTCGTTGCTGGACCCCGCGCTGATGAAAACAGCGCTGTGGGGTGCCCTGGCCAAGCTCAGCCCCATGGTGCAGTGGCGCAACCCGGTGATGTTCATCGTCTACATCGGCAGCATCTTCACGACGCTGCTGTGGGTGCATGCGCTCAACTCGCCGCAGGATGCGAGCATGCGCCCGGCGTTCGTGCTGGCGATCACGGTGTGGCTCTGGTTCACCGTGCTGTTCGCGAACTTCGCGGAAGCCCTGGCCGAAGGCCGCAGCAAGGCGCAAGCCGCATCGCTGCGCGGGCTGCGCAAGGAAACCTGGGCCAAGAAGCTCAAGGAACCGGTCCATGGCTCCACCTTCCTGCCCGAGCAGGCCACCAACCTGCGCCGCGGCGACGTGGTGCTGGTGGAGACCGGTGACGTCATTCCCTTGGACGGCGAAGTGATCGAAGGCGTGGCCTCCGTCGACGAAAGCGCCATCACCGGCGAATCGGCACCGGTGGTGCGCGAGTCGGGCGGCGACTTCTCCGCGGTCACGGGGGGCACCCGCGTGCTTTCCGACTGGCTGGTGGTGCGCATCTCGGTGAATCCGGGCGAGTCGTTCCTGGACCGGATGATCGGCATGGTGGAAGCCGCCAAGCGCCAGAAGACGCCCAACGAGGTGGCATTGACCATCCTGCTGGTGGCGTTGACGATCGTGTTCCTGGTCGTCACTGTCACCCTGCTGCCGTTCTCGCTGTTCAGCGTGCAGGCATCGCAGGCCGGAACGGTCGTTTCGCTGACCGCCCTGGTGGCCCTGCTGGTGTGCCTGATCCCGACCACGATTGGCGGTTTGCTGTCTGCCGTCGGTGTGGCCGGCATGAGCCGCATGATGCAGGCCAACGTGATCGCGACTTCCGGCCGCGCTGTGGAAGCGGCTGGCGACGTGGACGTGCTGCTGCTCGACAAGACCGGCACCATCACGCACGGCAACCGCCAGGCCAGCACCTTCCTGCCTGCCCCGGGTGTGACGCCGGCACGCCTGGCACGCGCCGCCCTGCTGGCCTCCCTGGCCGATGAAACGCCCGAAGGGCGCAGCATCGTCGAGCTCGCCCGCCGCGCCAGCGTGGACGAAAAGAACCCGGAGGGCGTGGTGCTGGTGCCCTTCACCGCGCAAACGCGCATGAGCGGCGTGGACTTGCCGGCCGATGGCGCCACCGGCCGGGCTGCGACGATGCTGCGCAAGGGCGCGGTGCAGGCGATCGCTCGCCATGTCGAAAGCCTGGGCGGCACCATGCCGCGTGAAGTGAACACGGCCGCCGACCAGGTCGCCCAGCGCGGCAGCACGCCCCTGGTGGTCACCGAGGGCAACCAGGTGCTGGGCGTGGTCGAGCTCAAGGACGTCGTCAAGGCGGGCATCAAGGAACGCTTCATCGAACTGCGCCGCATGGGCATCCGCACGGTGATGATCACCGGCGACAACAAGCTCACGGCCGCCTATATCGCCGCGGAAGCCGGCGTCGATGACTTCCTGGCCGAGGCCACCCCGGAGGACAAGCTCGCGCTCATCCGCAAGTACCAGTCCGAGGGGCGCCTGGTCGCTATGACCGGCGATGGCACCAACGATGCACCCGCGCTGGCCCAGGCCGACGTGGCGGTGGCGATGGGCAGCGGAACCCAGGCCGCCAAGGAAGCTGGCAACATGGTCGACCTGGACTCCAACCCGACCAAGCTGCTGGAGGTCGTCGAAACCGGCAAGGCGCTGTTGATGACCCGTGGATCCCTGACGACCTTCTCGATTGCGAACGATGTGGCGAAATACTTCGCCATCATTCCCGCGATCTTCGTGTCGACCTACCCGCAGCTGTCGGCCCTCAACGTGATGCAGCTGGCGAGCCCGTCGTCTGCCATCCTGTCGGCGGTGATCTTCAATGCGCTGGTGATCGTGTTCCTGATCCCCCTGGCATTGCGGGGGGTGCGCTATCGCCCGGTAGGCGCTGCCGCGCTGCTGCGCCGCAACCTGGCGATCTATGGATTGGGGGGCCTGCTGGTACCCTTCGTCGGCATCAAGCTGATCGACTTGATGCTCGTGGCCGTTGGCCTGATTTGAGGAGCTTGTGATGAAAGACATTCTTCGCCCCGCCATCGTGGTGTTCGCCGCCCTGAGCGTGCTCACCGGGTTGCTGTATCCCCTGGCCGTCACGGGTGCCGCCAAGGCGGTGTTCCCCCATGAGGCGGCGGGCAGCCTGGTGCAACGCAACGGCCAGGCGGTGGGTTCGTCGCTGATCGGCCAGAACTTCTCCGATCCCGGCCATTTCTGGGGCCGGCCATCGGCCACGGCAACCATGCCCTACAACGCCACCGCCTCGGGCGGGTCCAACCAGGGCCCGCTGAACCCCGCGCTGAACGACGCGATCAAGGCACGCGTGGAGGCATTGCGCGCGGCCGACCCTGGCAACACGGCGGTGGTGCCGGTGGACCTGGTCACGGCCTCCGCCAGTGGCCTGGATCCCCACATCAGCCCGGCGGCAGCGCAGTACCAGGCGGCACGCGTCGCACGCGTGCGCAATGTGCCGGTGGCCAACGTCACCGCGCTGGTCGACCAGCACACGGAGCGCCCGCTTCTCGGCCTGCTCGGCGAGGCGCGGGTGAACGTGCTGGCACTGAACCTCGCCTTGGACAATGTGCGATAGCGCCATGTGCTGCTGCCTCTGCATGCCGGGACCCGCACGCTTTGCCGTGAAGCGGAGCGCGCATGGCTGAGGTGCAGCGCCCGGACCCCGATGCGCTGATTGCGCAGCTGCGCGCGCAGGAGGATCAGACCCGCCGCGGCAAGCTGCGCATCTACTTTGGTGCCAATGCCGGCGTGGGAAAGACCTGGGCCATGCTCAGCGCAGCCCAGCGCGAGCGCAGCGCCGGCCGTGACATCCTGATCGGTGTGGTGGAAACACACGGCCGGGCCGAGACGGCAGCCTTGCTCGGCGGATTGCAGGCATTGCCTCTCAGGGAGGTGGAGTACCGTGGCCGGCTCCTTCCTGAATTTGACCTGGACGCGGCCCTTGCACGCAAGCCGGCCATTCTCCTGGTGGATGAGCTCGCTCACTCCAACGTGCAAGGCTCCCGCCATGCCAAGCGCTGGCAGGATGTCCAGGAACTGGTCGCCGCGGGCATCGACGTGTGGACCGCTCTCAATGTCCAGCACCTGGAAAGCCTCAATGGGACTGTGGGTGCGATCACCGGAATCCGGGTGCATGAAACGGTGCCCGATACGGTGCTGGACGACGCGGACGAGGTGGTGCTGGTCGATGCCACACCGGACGAGCTGATCGCCCGCCTGGGGGCGGGCAAGGTCTACGTGCCCCAGCAGGCCGACCGTGCTGCGCGCAGCTTCTTTCGCAAGGGCAACCTGATCGCGCTGCGGGAAATCGCGCTGCGCCGCACGGCCGAGCATGTGGAGGACGACGTGCTGGGCTGGCGCATCGAGCAGTCGGGGGGCGCCGGCGGCGGCGTGGCAGGCGCCTGGAACACTTCGGGCAATATATTGGCCTGCGTCGGACCGCACGAAGACGCCGCGCAGACGGTGCGCACGGCCGCGCGCCTGGCGGGCCAGCTCAATGTGAAATGGCATGCCGCCTATGTCGAGACGCCCCGGTTGCAGCGATTGGAGGCGAAGCGGCGTGACAGGATTCTGGCGGTGCTGCAATTGGCGCAGGAGCTCGGCGCCGAGACCGCGGTCCTCACGGGCGACCAGGTGGCGCCGGTGCTGGCCGCCCAGGCGCTGCATCTGAACTGTGCAACGGTGGTGCTGGGCCGGCCCGCAGCGCCGCAGCGGTGGCAAAAATGGCTTCCGGCCAGGCACGTGGGACGAGAGCTTGCAACGCTGGCCCCCTCGCTGGACATCGTGGAAACCGCGCATGCAGGCAGTTCCAGGCGACTGCCCCAGGCGCTGGGCAGCCACCGATCTGGTGTGGATGCGCTGGAGACGGACGACGCCGCGCAGCCGCGCTGGCAGGCATTTCTGTGGGCGCTGGGCGCCAGCATTGCGGTCTCCCTGCTGGCGGCGCTGTTGCATGGCGTGCTGGAGCTGACCAACATCGTGATGCTGTACCTGGTCGGGGTCGTCGGTGTGGCCATGCGCTTCGGCCGGCTGCCCGCAGCCATGGCGGCACTGCTCAACGTGCTGGCCTTCGATTTCTTCTTCGTCTCGCCGCGCCTGTCGTTTGCGGTGAGCGACGTGCAGTACATCGTCACGTTTGCCGTCATGCTCGGGGTCGGTCTGCTGGTGGGGCAGCTCACCGCCGGCCTGCGCTTCGCGGCAGGGGTATCGAACAGCCGGGAGCGGCGTGCCCAATCCTTGTTCGAGCTCACGCGCGAGCTGTCCGCAGCCCTCGAAACCAGCCAGGTCATCGAGATCGGGGCTTCTGCGGTCCAGGAGCATTTCGGCGGGCGGGCCGTGGTGGTGGCCATGGACGGGTCGGACAACCTGCACTACCCCGAAGGTCTCCCGGACGGATTCGACAAGAGCGTGGCCGACTGGACGCTGCGCCAGGGCCAGAGTGCCGGGCTCGCCACCAGCACGCTTGCGGCGCAGACCTGGCGCTATGTGCCGCTGAAAGCACCCATGCGGGTCCGCGGCGTGCTGGCATTGGAGCCTGCGCATCCGCGCTGGCTGCTCATTCCCGAACAGGCCCAGCAGCTCGAGACGCAGGCCCGGCAGATCGCCATTGCGCTCGAACGCGTGCACTACGTCGATATTGCGCAGAAGGCGGTGCTGGACGTCGAATCCGAGCGGCTGCGCAATGCGCTGCTGGGCGCCGTGTCGCATGATGTGCGCACCCCGCTCACGGCACTCATCACGTTGGCTGAAACGCTCAAGGCATCGCCACCGCAGGAGCGCGATGCGGTGGCGCAAGCCATCGTGCACCAGGCGCACCAACTCAATGCGCTGGTCAGCAACCTGCTGGACATGGCACGCCTGGAGAGTGACGTGTCGGGCCAGAGCGTCAGCCTGCGCCGCGACTGGCAATCGGTTGAGGAAGTCGTCGGCGCTTCCATCCGTGCCGCCAAGGCAGCACTGGGGGACGTGGCCGTGCGCACGGAGATTCCTGCCGACCTGCCCCTGGTGGAGTTCGACGCCGTGCTCATCGAGCGCGTGCTCGTCAACCTCCTGGAAAATGCCGCCAAGTACGGGGCTCCCCCCATTGCCGTGAAGGCGTCCACGACCGAGAGCAGCCTGGTGCTGGAGGTGACGGACCACGGGCCTGGCCTGCCTCTTTCCGTGCGCGGCAAGGAGCACACACTGTTTGAAAAGTTCACCCGGGGACAGGCCGAGTCCGCGACGCCGGGGGTGGGTCTGGGCCTGGCCATCTGCAAGGCGGTGGTGCATGCGCATGGCGGCACCATCTCGGCCACCAGTGCACCGGGTGGTGGCGCACAGTTCACGGTCACCCTTGCACGGCGCGAACCCCCGCCCGAGCCCGATTTTGAAGACCTGGAACGGGGCCCTGCCGGCTCTTGATGCAATGCAAATACGTACTGTGTTGGTGGTCGAAGATGAGCCCCAGATTCGGCGTTTCGTGCGCAGCGCCCTGGAGGCCGAGGGCTGGCAAGTGAACGAAGCGGCGACCCTGCGCGAGGGCCTGTCCGCGGCGGGTACCCGCCAGCCGGACCTGCTGGTGCTCGACCTGGGCTTGCCCGATGGGGATGGCATCGATCTGATCCGCGACGTGCGCGGCTGGTCGGCCGTGCCGATCATCGTCCTCTCGGCGCGCACGGACGAGGCCGACAAGATCAACGCGCTGGATGCGGGGGCAGACGACTACCTTACCAAGCCCTTCGGTACCGGTGAACTGCTGGCACGGGTGCGTGCGAACCTGCGCCGGCCACGTGCGGCCACAGGCAATGGCCTGGCTGTCGACGGGGTGGAGCCGGCATTCCAGTTCGGGGATGTCGAGGTGGACCGCACGGCACGCGTGGTGCGCAAGGCCGGTGTCGAGGTCCATCTGACGCCTACCGAGTACCGCATGCTCCTGGTGCTCGTCACCAACGCGGGGCGCGTCATCACCCAGAAGCAACTGCTGCGCGAAGTGTGGGGGCCGATGCGCTCGGACCAGAGCCACTACCTGCGCATCTACATGGGGCATCTGCGGCAAAAGCTGGAGGCGGATCCGGCCCAGCCGCGCCATCTGCTGACCGAGTCCGGTGTGGGATACCGGCTGTTCGTCTGAGTGAGCACTGCATCTGCGGGCCGCAGGCATGTTCGCGTGCCGCGCAACGAAAAATTTGATGGCGATTTGACGGCAAGGCCCTCCGTTTTTACGAAGGTTTTACACCGAACTTCCTAGACTGGATGCATGTTCAACACCTGCCAGGCAAGCCCTCCCAGCGAGGCTGCTCCTGGCGACAGACATGCTGCAGAAATGCCACAGCACCCGCCTGCACCGGATACAGGCACTCCCCTTTCCCGAAGGGGGCTTCGATCCCAATCCATTGGTAGAGCTGCCCCTGGTCACCGCATGCGCCAACGCGCAGGGCTTGCGGACCACGCTGCATGCCGCACTGGGATCGCGATTGCGCGGGTACGGCCTGGCCCTGGACACCTTGCGCCAGGTGGCGACGCTCAGCCTGCATGTGCACCAGGACGATGTGGAGCAGGCGATGCGTTGCCTGATGGCCGCATTGCCCACGGCCCAGTTCGGACGGATTGCCAGGACCGCCGGGCACGAGGTGCGTCGATGCCATTGAAGCGCGTTCGTGTCGGCGCGAAGCCGGCCATTGGGGCCGGTGCCGTGGCCTGCCCGCATGGCGGCTTGTTTGAAAGGCTGTGCCATGGATGACTGGCTGCACATGCTGCTTGCCCTGCTGGTGCTGGTGATCCCGATTGCAACGGGATGGCTGGCCTTGACCTGGTCCGATCGCAGGGCGCGAAAACCCTGCCGGGGCTTGCGATGAAACCGGCCATCCGGGGCAGCGAGGTCGGGCTGGCCAGCATGGACGATTTGGCAACGCTGGACAGCCTGGAGCGTTCGGCATTCGAGGGGGACCGGATTTCCCGCAGGAGCTGGCAGCGGATGCTGACCAGTTCTTCTGCGCGTGTCCTGGTCAGCAGGTCTGCGGACAGCCTGAACGGTGCCTGCGTGGTATTGCGCCGCAAAGGCTCTTCGGTGGCGCGCCTGTACTCCATTGCGGTGGCTCCTGCGTCGCGCGGCGCGGGGATCGCAGCGAAGCTGCTGGGCGCAGCGCTGAGCGATGCCCGGCGCTCGGGGTGCGCAGTGCTGCGGCTGGAAAGCCGTCTGGACAATGCGGCTGCGCACCGCCTCTTCGAGCGCCATGGGTTCTCGCCATCGGGGCGCAAGGCGGCCTACTACGAGGATGGCGAGGACGCCCTGTGCTTTCAGCGGGACCTGTTCGACGGAGCGCTGACGCAGGGTGGCGCTGCGCACCGGGTGCGCCACTACGCCCAGACGCTCGATTTCACCTGCGGACCCTGCGCGCTGCTGATGGCCATGTCGGCGATGGACCCTTCCACGCCCGTGCACCAGGCCGCAGAGATTCGCTTGTGGAGAGAGGCCACCACGGTCTTCATGGCTGCCGGCCATGGCGGCTGTGGGCCATTCGGGCTTGCGCGTTCTGCGCTTCGGCGCGGCTTCGAGGTGTCGGTGTATGCCGCCGCTGGCGCATCGCTGTTCATGGACAGCGTGCGCGACCCGCACAAGAAGGACGTCATCCAGCTGGTGGAGAACGACTTCCGGTCCGAGCTGGTGGAGCACGGGGTTCCCATCTACGCCCGGCCCGTGTCCCCCGAGAGCCTGATCGACCATCTGCGCGCTGGGCGACTGCCCATCGTGCTCATCAGCCTGTGGCGGCTCCACCGGGAGAAGACACCCCATTGGGTGGTGATCGTCGGCTTCGACGGAGCCGTGTTCCGCATCCTCGATCCCATGGCCCGCTCCAGTGATCCCGATGGAGGCATGTCCATCAGCCTGGGTGAATTCAAGAAGATCGCCAGGTACGGGCGCCGAAGGCGTACCGCGGCGATCGTCCTCTCCGGAAAGAAATAAATTGTCCTCAGAACACGTGATCGTTGTAGAGAAGCTGGCCGACTTCCGATGGGATGACCCGGAACTCAAGGTCATCACCGCAGACCAGTTCGTCGCAGAGGAGCCTGGCGCCCGTGGGCAACTGCGCAAGGTCACCAACCTGTGCCGGACCTACGGGTACCTGAGCATGGGGTACTACTGCTCCCTGCTCGCGGAGGCCCGGGGCGACCGCGTGACCCCGAGCGTGGACACCATCCTGAGCCTGCAGCGCAAGCGCATGCCACCGGCCGCTCTGGCCCAGCTCAACCGGCTGATCGGCCCGCTCAGGGAAATACCCAGGTCGGTGAACACCTTGACGCTGCACGTGTTCTTCGGTGTCATCGAGGACCCGGCCCTGGCAGCACTGGCGCGCAAGAGTTTCGAGCTGTTCCGCTGCCCGTTGATGGAGATCACGCTGGAGCGGCAGGAGCAGTCCCTGAGCTGGCAGATTGGCGACATGCAGGCGCTGGACCTGCGCGATGTGGATGCGGCGCGCGATGGGGTCTTCGTGCAGGCGCTGCGCCAGTACACACGCCGCAGCTGGCGCCCCATGATCGCCATGCCCTTGCCGAGGATGGACCTGGCCGTCTTGCACGACCCCGCCGACCCGCTGCCGCCGTCCAGCCTCAAGACGCTCAGGAAGCTGGTGGACGTGGGACAGGACATGGGCATCGCCGTGGAGCTCATCGAGAAGAAGGACTTCTCGCGCCTGACCCAGTTCGACGCGCTCTTCATCCGCGAGACCACGGCGGTCACGCACCACACCTTCCAGTTCGCCAAGAAGGCCGTGGCCGAGGGCATGCCTGTCATCGACGACCCGGTCTCCATCCTGCGTTGCACCAACAAGGCGTTCCTGGCCGAGATCCTGCGCGAGAACGCCATCGCGACGCCCATGACCCACATGGCCAGCCGGCGCACCATCGGCGACATGCACCACCGGCTGACCTACCCGCTGGTCGTGAAGGTGCCCGATGGGGCATTCAGCCGCAGCGTGAAGAAGGCCGACAACTTCGAGCACCTGCAGGAGATTGCGAAAGACATGCTCAGGGAGTCCGAAATCATCCTGCTGCAGGAGTTCATGTACACGGACTTCGACTGGCGCATCGGCGTGCTCGCGGGGCAGCCGGTCTTTGCGGCAAAGTACTTCATGTGCGATGGCCACTGGCAGATACTGCAGCACGCCGACAACGGAAAATACACCGAAGGCCGGGTGCAGGCCGTGCCCCTCGACGAGGTGCCGCCCGAGGTTCTGCATGCCGCAGTGCGCTCCACGCGGCTGGTGGGCAACAGCTTTTACGGCGTGGACCTGAAGTCCACTGCGTCCGGCGTGTATGTCATCGAGATCAATGACAATCCCAACCTCGACGTCGGCGTGGAAGACGCGGCCCTGGGCGATGCGCTGTATGGGGTGCTGCTCTCGCATTTCCTCCAGCAGGTGGAGCAAAGGTTCAACCCAGGCACGCTACGGCCGGTCACCCAAGGCGCACCATTTCTCGCCTTGGCTGCCGGGTAGCCAAGAATGGGCGCTTCGCTTTGCTTCGCTCCGTTCAGGCGGCTGCGGCGGGCCTTGCTGCCCAGGTGTCCTTCTTGCCGCGCATGCCCACGGGCAGCGCCAGCCCCACGCGGTGGCGCGACAGGGTGCCGGCAGGTTCCAGGTGGGCGAGCATCAGCGTGGCGGCGTCGGCATACGGGACGATCATCTCCGGCACCTTGGATGCGAACACCAGCAGGAGCAGGGGGGCCGGCAGCGCGCTGGCAAAACCCGCAATGCGCACCGGCAGTTGCTCCGTGGACACCCGCATCCGTGCCAGGCCGAGCGCGGCCTGCTCGACCATGGGGCCGGGGCACAGCATGCGCCAGTCCAGCGGCGATGCGCAGATGCGCTCGTAGTTCTTGCCGTGCGGCCAGTACGTGTCGCGCACCTTGGGCAGGGCCACGCCCTTGCGGCCGGTCTGGCCGATGTCCAGCGCCGCGGCGCCGCCCAGGAACCAGCAGACGGGTCGCTCCACGGCGGGCAGCGACTCGACGCCTTCGACGATGCGCTCCACCAGGTCCACGAAGACCTGGCCCTCGGTGACCATGCCCGCGCAGTTGATGAGTGCGTCGTGGCCGCGCACGATGCTTGCCAGGTCTCCCGTGGCGATCTGGCCGAGGTCGGCCTGGTGCACGGTGACCAGCGATCGGGTCTCTGCGGGCAGCTTGGCGGGGTTGCGGACCAGCACGGAGACCTGGTGGCCGGCGGCGACGGCCTGTTCGAGCACGTGGCGGCCGAGGGAGCCGGTGGCGCCGAGGATGAGGATGCGTTTCATGGGGTCTGGATGGGTTGGTGTGGAGGGCTTCGAGAGCCTGGCCGCGATCATTCCATGCAGTCCCTTGGAAGTCATCGCCCCTTGCTGTGATGTGGTGGCGGGGTGGTGAATTTGTTCACGGCCTGGGTTGCATTTGTTGTCTTGGTTGTTGGCGCCTTTTTGGGGGGCTTGGCGGGGTTTGTGATGGATTTCACGGATCGTTTGTTGTGGTGGTTGTGTGCTTTTTTTGAGGGCGGGAGCCGGGATGTGCGCCCGGCGGCGCAGTAACTTTCTCTTGGGCCGCCAAGAGAACGTCACCAAAGAGAAGGCGGCCCCCAGTCTGCGTCCCCCGTTCGCCCTGTCGGGCGAACGGGGGCAACCTGCGATGCTCGGAACTGGGGTGGTGCCGCAGAACTCGCTGCGTTCTTCGAACTCCGCTCAGACAGCTGC
>NZ_JBWKNZ010000011.1:0-249846 GCF_059415825.1 Acidovorax sp. GW821-FHT10A04 | reverse complement strand
TGTCCTTGCCATCGCATTGCTCCTGTTGAATCAATGCTGCAGGATTGTATTTTGTTTTTTCTACACCCTCTTGGCGAAGCAAAAGAAGGTAGGTGCGCCGCCGGGCGCGCATCCCGGCTCCCGCCCTTGGAAGAGGCATGCGGCATGCCCCGTAAACGGATCAGATATCGTCAAGCAAAGCATAAGGCAACGGCTGCAGCGTGAGTGCCACCCCCTCTGGAGCACCCACTTGCAGCAAGCCTTCAGCCGCAGAAATCTGCATCGAAACAATCAGATCAAAACCACCCCCAGGCGCCGCAGCCACCTGCACCACCATCCCGCAAGGCTGCTCCAGATCCCCAGCCGCAAACACCTCAGCCCCTACAGCCACCTCGCGGTCGGCATGCGCGATGTAGGCCCGCCGCTTGAGCGTGCCGCGGAACTGGCTGCGCGCCACCACCTCCTGGCCGGGGTAGCAGCCCTTCTTGAAGTTCACGCCGCCGACCGATTCGTAATTGAGCATCTGCGGCACGAATTCTTCGAACAGCGGCTGGGTCAAGGTGGGCACGCCGCTTTGCACCTCGCTCCACTGCCACAGGGCGGGGTCGAGCGCCGGGCCTGCGGGAGCGGGCTCCGAGGAGGGCGCCACCCACAGGGCGCGCGGCTGGTCGGCCGCGGGGTAGAGGTGGACCACGCTGGCGGAGCCGAGCTCGGCCTTGGTCCAGGCGGGCGCTGCGGCGCCAGCCACGGACGCCACGGTATCGCCCGCCAGGCCATACAGGGCAAAGTCGGCCGATGCATCGGTCAATTTCGCCTTGGCGCGCAGCACGAACATGGACAGGCGCTTGAGCGTGGTGGCCAGCAGGTCCTGGCTGATCACGAGCAGCACTTCGGTGGCGCTGCGCTTGAAGCCGACCATACTGGCCTGCATGCGGCCCTTGGCCGAGAGGAAAGCCGACAGGCGCGCCTGGTCTGGTCCCAGCAGCGCATAGTCCTGGGTGAGCTGGCCATGGAGGAACTTGGCGGCGTCTTCGCCTTCCACGCGGATCACGCCAAGGTGGGACAGGGGGGCAATGCCATTCAGGAGAAGCTGGGTCATGGCTGAATTATGATCCCCGCTCCCTTTATCTACAGGCAGCAGGGTTGTGCGACGCTTACTGGTTTTTGTTGTGGTGCTGCTGATCGCTGCGGGTGGCGTCGGCTTCTGGTGGCTGCACCAGCCCCTGCCCATGGTTGGCAATGAGCCGCTGGAGCTGGCCATCGAGCCCGGCACCACGCCGCGTGGCGTGGCCCGTGACGTGGTGGCCGCGGGCGTGCTCACCGACCCGCAGTTTCTCTATGCCTGGTTCCGTGTTTCGGGGCAGGACCGGCTGATCAAGGCCGGCAACTACGAGATCCCGCCCGGCACCACGCCGCGCGGCCTGCTGGCCAAGCTCGTGCGGGGCGAGGAGGCCCTGCGCGCGCTGACGCTGGTGGAGGGCTGGAGCTTCCGCCAGGTGCGCCAGGCGCTGGCCGGTGACGACCAGCTCAAACCCGACTCCAGGGGCCTGACCGACGAGGCGCTGATGGCGCAGCTCGGCCGCCCCGGCGTCGCGCCCGAGGGGCGCTTCTTCCCCGACACCTACACCTATGCCAAGGGATCGAGCGACCTGGCGGTGCTGCGCCGTGCCCTGCACGCCATGGACCGCAAGCTCGAAGCCGCCTGGAGCCAGCGCTCGGTCGACACCCCGCTCAAGTCGGCCGACGAGGCGCTGGTCCTGGCCAGCATCGTGGAAAAGGAAACCGGCCGCGCCAGCGACCGGGCCCAGATCGCCGGCGTGTTCGTGAACCGCCTGCGCGTGGGCATGCTGCTGCAGACCGATCCCACGGTGATCTACGGCCTGGGCGAGAAGTTCGATGGCAACCTGCGCCGGCGCGACCTGCTGGCCGACACGCCCTGGAACACCTACACCCGTGCCGGCCTGCCGCCCACGCCCATCGCCATGCCGGGCAAGGCCTCGCTGCTGGCCGCCGTGCAGCCCGAGCGCACCAAGGCCCTGTACTTCGTGGCCAAGGGGGACGGCACCAGCCACTTCAGCGCCTCGCTCGACGAGCACAACCGGGCCGTCAACCGCTACCAGCGTGGGCAGTCCCAATAAGCTGGCTGGCTGCATACTCTCTTTCTCTCCGGACCAGGTTTCTCCAAAAGGTTTTCATGTCACGACCCGGCCTCTTCATCACCTTTGAAGGCATCGACGGTGCCGGCAAGTCCTCGCACATCGAAGGGCTGGCCACGGCGTTCCGCGCGCAGGGCCGCACTGTGACGGTGAGCCGCGAGCCCGGCGGCACGCCGCTGGCCGAAAAGCTGCGCCAGATGGTGCTCAACGACGCCATGGACCCGCTGACCGAGTCGTTGCTGATCTTTGCCGCCCGCCGCGACCACCTGTGCAACGTGATCGAGCCGGCCCTGGCCCGGGGCGACGTGGTGCTGTGCGATCGCTTCACCGACGCCACCTTTGCCTACCAGGGGGCAGGGCGGGGCTTCGATCTCATGACCCTGTCCACCCTGGAGCGCATGGCCCAGGGCGGGCTGGTGCCGGGTGCCGGTGCCGGCACCCTGCGCAACCCGGACCTGACCGTGTGGTTCGACCTGGCGCCTGAAGTGGCGGCCGAGCGCCTGGCGGGCGCGCGCGTGCCCGACAGGTTCGAGGCGCAGCCTGTGGAGTTCTTCCGGCGCGTGGCACAGGGCTATGCCGACCGCGCCGCCGTAGAGCCTGCACGCTTTGCTCGGCTCGATGCCGCGCAGGACCGCCACCGCGTGTGGCAGCAGCTCACCAGCGTGTTCGTACGCAAGGGCTGGCTGTCCATCATGGTGCCCACGCCCAAGGACCTGGCATGAGCGAGGCTGGCACGACACCTCCCCCGCTGGCACCCTGGATCGCCGCGCAGCGCAGCACCCTTCTGGCCCAGCGTGGCCATGCCTGGCTGCTGCAGGGCCCCTCCGGCCTGGGCCAGTACGCACTGGGCCTGGAGATGGTGCGGGCCTGGCTGTGCGACCGGCCTACCGCCGACGGCGCCTGCGGCCAGTGCGGCAGCTGCCACGCCATCGAGGTGCGCACCCATGCCGACCTGTGCGTATTGATGCCCGAAGTGCAGATGATGGCCCTGGGCTGGCCGCTGTCCGAGAAGGCACAGGCCGACATCGACGACAAGAAGCGCAAGGCCAGCAAGGAAATCCGTGTGGAGGCCATGCGCGATGCGGTGGAATTCTCGCAGCGCACCTCCGCCCGGGGACGCGGCAAGGCGGTGCTGGTGTACCCGGCCGAGCAGATGAACCACATCACGGCCAACGCCCTGCTCAAGACGCTGGAGGAGCCACCGGGCGATGTGCGCTTCGTGCTGGCCAGCGAGGCCGCGCACCAGTTGCTGCCCACCATCCGCAGCCGCTGCCTGGGCCACACCATGGTGTGGCCGGCCGGGGCCGAGATGCTGGCCTGGCTCAAGGGCCAGGGCATCGCGGCCGATGCAGCGCCGGCCTTTCTGCGCGCTTCGGGCGGCAGGCCAGACGATGCACTGGCGCTGGCCCGCTCCGGCCGCAGCCCGCAGGCCTGGGCCCTGTTGCCGCAGGCCGTGGCGCGCGGCGATGCCACGGCGCTGGGCGACTGGTCGCCCGCCCAGGTGATCGACGCACTGCAAAAGCTCTGCCACGACCTGCTGGCCGCCAGCGTGGGCGCCGCGCCGCGCTACTTTGCCCCGGCCGACCTGCCCAGGCCGCCGCCGCTCGGGCCGCTGACACGCTGGTCCAAGGCCCTGGCCAAGGCGGCACGCACGGCCGATCACCCCTTCAATGCGGGCCTGATGCTGGAGGCGCTTGTCGCACAGGCGCGAAACACCCTACACTCCAAGCACTGAAGCCGTCCCATCCACCATGAGCAGTCCATCCACCGCACCCCGCCCCAGCGTCATGCAGCTGGCCATCAAGGAAAAGGCGGCCTTGTATGCGGCCTATATTCCCTTTTTCGTCGAAGGGGGCATCTTTGTGCCCACCCAGCGGGACTACAAGCTCGGCGACGATGTGTACGTGCTGCTGACTCTGCCCGACGATACCCAGCGTTACCCGGTGGCCGGCCGTGTGGCCTGGGTCACGCCGGCGCGTGCCGCAGGCAACCGCACCCAGGGCGTGGGCATCCAGTTCCCCAAGGACG
Source organism: Acidovorax sp. GW821-FHT10A04 (assembly GCF_059415825.1). Lineage (NCBI taxonomy): Bacteria > Pseudomonadati > Pseudomonadota > Betaproteobacteria > Burkholderiales > Comamonadaceae > Acidovorax > Acidovorax sp. GW821-FHT10A04. Next base: position 245,683 of record NZ_JBWKNZ010000011.1, on the reverse strand, counting down.
AGAAGTCGCGCCAGCTCAAGCTCAAGATCGAGGAACTGCTGGGAACTTCACTGAGTTCGGACCGTCCGACACAGACTATCTAAGACCCTGTTTGCGCCATATGCCGACCCGCGCAGGCTGGTCGGCTTTTTCCATTTTGAAACCACATGTTCGTTGATTCGCATTGCCACCTCACCTACCCTGGACTGGTGGACCAGCTTCCGGCCATCCGCCAGGCCATGGCCGAGGCCTCGGTGGACCGGGCCCTGTGCATCTGCACCACCATGGAGGAGTTCGGCGACGTGCATGCGCTGGCACTGGCGCATGGCAACTTCTGGAGCACCGTGGGCGTGCACCCCGACAACGAGGGGGTGACCGAGCCCTCGGTGCAGGACCTGCTGGACCGTGCGGCCCTGCCGCGCGTGGTGGCCATCGGCGAGACGGGCCTGGACTACTACGGCATGGAAGACCGCAAGGGCGGGCGCAGCATTGCGGACCTGGAATGGCAGCGCGAGCGCTTTCGCACCCATATCCGCGCCGCGCGCGCCTGCGCCAAGCCGCTGGTGATCCATACCCGCAGTGCATCGGACGATACGCTGGCCATCCTCAAGGAGGAGGGCGAGGACGGTGCTGGCAACCTGGCCGGCGGCGTGTTCCACTGCTTCACCGAATCCATGCAGGTGGCGCGGGCCGCGCTGGACCTGGGCTACTACATCTCCTTCTCGGGCATCATCACCTTCAAGACGGCGCAGGAGCTGCGCGACGTGGTGGCCTTCGTGCCGCTGGACCGCATGCTGATCGAGACCGACAGCCCCTACCTGGCGCCCGTGCCCTACCGCGGCAAGACCAACAGCCCCGCCTACGTGCCCCACGTGGCCAAACAGGTGGCGCAGACCCGCGGCATGGCCGTGGAGGAGGTGGCCGAGGCCACCAGCCGCAATTTCGAAGCATTGTTCAAGGGAGTGACAGCATGAGCAAGCACAGCACGCTGCGCCGCCGCACGGCGCTGTTGGGGGCCCTTGCCCTGGCGGCCGGCGCCACGGGCGCATGGGCGGGGTCCTACGAGGACTTCTTCTCGGCCGTGGAGCGTGACGACGCCGACGAGGTGAATGGACTGCTGCGCCGCGGCTTTGACCCCAATATCCGCGACCCCAAGGGCCAGGTGGGCCTGACGCTGGCGATCCAGGGTGAGTCGCTCAAGGTGTTTGCCGCCCTCATGGCCAACCGGCGCCTGAAGGTGGAAGTGCGCAACCGCGATGACGAAAGCCCGCTGATGCTGGCGGCCCTCAAGGGCAATGTCGATGCCGCCAAGGCCCTGATCGCCCGCGATGCGGATGTGAACAAGGAAGGCTGGGCGCCCCTGCACTACGCGGCCTCGGGCGTGAAACAGGAGCATGTGCGCATCATCGCCATGCTGCTGGAGAACCATGCCTACATCGATGCGACCTCGCCCAACGGTACCACGCCGCTGATGATGGCCGCGCAGTATGGCTCCAACGATGCCGTGCAACTGCTGCTGAGCGAGGGGGCCGACCCCACGCTCAAGAACCAGCTGGGCCTGACCGCCGTCGATTTTGCGATGCGCGTGAGCCGCACCGAGGCGGCCGAGAAGATCGCCACCGCCATCCGCCGCCGCCAGCCCAACGCGGGCAAGTGGTGATACCCGTCGTCTAGACGCCTGCGGTTTCGTTTGCCGCCGGTGGCCTGGCCGCCGTGGCGGGGCGGCTCTGCAGGCGTGCGTACAAGCCGCCTGCGGCCATCAGTTGGGCGTGCGTGCCTTGCTCCACGATGCGGCCCTGTTCCATTACCACCACGCGGTCGGCATGTTCGATGGTGGACAGGCGGTGGGCGATCACCAGCGTGGTGCGGCCTTGCATCAGCCGGTTCAGCGCATCCTGCACCAGGCGCTCGGATTCCGTGTCCAGCGCCGAGGTGGCTTCGTCCAGGATCAGGATGGGTGCATCCTTGTAGAGAGCGCGCGCAATGGCCAGGCGCTGGCGCTGCCCGCCCGAGAGCTGCGTGGCGTTGTGCCCCACCACCGTGTGGATGCCTTGGGCCAGCGATGCCACATGGTCCGCCAGGTTGGCGGCAGCCAGACAGGCCTGCACCTTGGTATCGTCCACCGCATGGCCCAGCGCCACGTTGGCGGCGATGGTGTCGTTGAACATCACCACGTCCTGGCTGACCATGGCGATCTGGCTGCGCAGGGCAGAAAGGTCCCAGTCCTGCACGGCATGGCCATCCAGCAGCACCTGCCCCGACGAGGTCGGGATGAAGCGCGGCAACAGGTTCACCAGCGTGGTCTTGCCGGCGCCCGAGGGGCCCACCAGCGCCACGATCTCGCCGGGGGCCACGGTCAGGCTCACGCCGTCGAGCGCCGGTGCATTGTCGGTGCCGAAGGAGACGGACACGCCACGCAGCTCCAGCGCACCCTGGGCCCGGTCTGTGCGGTAGCTGCCGCCTTGCTCGGCGCCCGTATCGCCCAGCAGGGACAGGCCGCGCTCCAGCGCCGCCACGCCGCGCGTGATGGGGTTGGCCACGTCGGCCAGGCGGCGGATGGGGGCGATCAGCATCAGCATGGCGGTGATGAACGAGACGAAACCGCCCACCGTCACGTCCTTGGCATCGAGCGTGCCACGGCTTTGCCACAGCGCGATGCAGATCACCACCGACAGTGCCGCGGCCGCCAGCAACTGCGTGAGCGGCGTCATGGCGGCCGAGGCGATGGTGGATTTGATGGCCAGGCCGCGCAGGCTCTGGCTCAGGCGGCCAAAGCGTGTGGACTGCCCTTCCTGCGCGCCATGCAGGCGCACCATGCGGTGGGCCAGTACGTTCTCTTCGACCACATAGGCGAGCTCATCGGTGGCCTGCTGGCTGCTCTTGGTCAGGGTGTACAGGCGGCGTGAAAGGGTCTTCATGATCCACGCGACGCCAGGCACCACCACCGCCACGATGAGCGTGAGCTGCCAGTTCAGGTACAGCAGGTAGCCCAGCAGGGCGAGCAGCGTGAAGCCGTCGCGCGACAGGCCGAGCAGGGCCTGCACCAGCAAGGTGGCGCCGGTCTGCACCTCGTACACCACGGTGTTGGACAGGGCGCTGGCCGATTGGCGCGAGAACAGCCCCATCTCGGCGGCCAGCACACGGTCGAACAGCGCACGGCGCAGCAGCAGCATGCCTTCGTTGGCGATGCGCGCCAGCGCGTACTGCCCCACGAACTGCGCCAGGCCGCGCACCAGGAACACCCCCATGATGGCCAGGGGCACCGCCCACAGCGGCAAGGTGCCCTGGGTGAAGCCGCGGTCCAGCAGGGGTTGCAGCAGCGCGGGGATCAGGGGTTCGGTGGCGGCGCCCACCAGCGTGGCCGCGATGGCCAGGCCCCAGGCCAGCCGCTGGTTGCCAAAATACACGGAAAGCCGCGCCAGGCGCGCGGTGAGGGTGGGGGCAGGGGGGGCGGGCGGCGTTGCGGGGCCCGTGGCGCTAGGGTCAATGGCTTGCATGTGCCCCGGATTCTAAGGTGCCAGGCATCGGCGCACCGCGCCAGTGCTGAGCTTGCGTCCATGCTGCGCTGCAGCGATTGACCACAAGGCCTTGCACAGTTTGTCACAGCGGGTCTTCCCCAGTGTGTAACATTGGCGCTGCCAACCGGCATTTGTTCGGCTACTGCGGCTGCTAATGACCACAGATCACAACACCAACACATCCCTCAAAGCGGCCTTGCCGCATCCCATGCGCCGCCAGGTCCTGGCGGCCGCCCTTGCATCCACCGCCTCCTTGCCCACCCTCGCGCAGTTCCGCGTGGAGGTCACGGGCGTGGGCCTGACCCAGCTGCCGATTGCCATCGCCCCTTTCCGTGGCGAAGCGCAGGCGCCGCAGAAGATTGGCGCCATCGTGCAGGCCGATCTGGAGCGCAGCGGCCAGTTCCGCGCGGTGGATACCGCAGGGGCGGTGCTGGACGAAAACTCGCGCCCCGACCTGGCACTGTGGCGCCAGAAGACGGCCGATTCGCTGTTGACCGGCAGCGTGACGCGCACCCCCGACGGCCGCTACGACGTGCGCTTTCGCCTGTGGGACGTGGTCAAGGGCCAGGATATTGGCGCACAGAGCTTCGTGCAGTCGCAGGCCGACCTGCGCCTGGTGGCCCACCGCATTGCCGACTTCGTCTACGAAAAGCTCACCGGCGAGCGCGGTATCTTCTCCACACGCATCGTCTACGTCACCAAGACGGGTGGCCGCTACAGCCTGTGGGTGGCCGATGCCGATGGCGAGAACGCGCAATCGGCGCTGACCAGCCCCGAGCCCATCATTTCGCCCGCCTGGTCGCCCAATGGCGGGCAGATCGCCTACGTGTCGTTCGAGTCGCGCAAGCCCGTGGTCTACGTGCACGAGGTCGCTTCGGGCAGGCGCCGGCTGGTGGCTAATTTCCGCGGCTCCAACAGTGCGCCGGCCTGGTCGCCGGATGGCCGCAACCTGGCCGTGACGCTGAGCCGCGATGGTGGCTCGCAGCTGTACCTGATCGACGCGAACGGCGGCGAACCCCGGCGCTTGATGCAAAGCACCGGCATCGACACCGAACCGATGTTCTCTGCCGATGGCCGCAGCATCTACTTCGTGAGCGACCGCGGCGGTGCGCCGCAGGTCTACCGCGTGCCCGCGGGCGGCGGCAGTGCCGAGCGCGTCACCTTCACGGGGTCCTACAACATCTCGCCGAGCATCAGCCCCGATGGCAAGTGGTTGGCCTACATTTCCCGCGTGGGCGGCGCCTTCAAACTGCATGTGATGGACTTGGCCTCAGGCACCGTCAACGCCATCACCGACACCTCGGCCGACGAAAACCCCAGCTTTGCACCCAACAGCCGCCTCATCGTCTATGCCACGCAGCAGCAGGGCCGCGAGGCGCTCATGACCACCACGTTGGACGGAAAGATCAAGGCGCGCCTGGCCGGCCAGCCTGGAGACATCCGCGAGCCCGATTGGGGCCCGTTCCAGAAGCAATGAACTTTTCAACACTTTTCGCAATCTAGTTTCCAGGAGAATTTTGGATGAACATCAAACTCAAGCGCCTTACCCTTGCCTTCGCCGTCACCGCCCTCGTTGCAGGTTGCAGCTCCGGTGTCAAGCTCGACGATGTGCCAGTGGAAGACAAGGGCGCGAGCTCGACCATGGGCACCAACCCTGGTGGTGCCAATACCGGTGGTGCTGGTACCACCTCCGTGGCACCCGTGGACCTGACTGGCAGCGCCGGCAATGCCCAGGGCCCTGTGGGCGTGGCACGCATCGTCTACTTCGACTACGACAGCTACGTCATCAAGCCCGAGTTCCAGTCGCTGCTGGACGCCCATTCGCGCTTCATCAAGCAGAACAGCGGCCGCAAGGTCATGATCGAAGGCCACACCGATGACCGCGGTGGCCGCGAGTACAACCTGGCCCTGGGCCAAAAGCGCGCCGAAGCCGTGCGCCGTTCGCTGGCCCTGCTGGGCGTGCCGGATTCCCAGGTCGAGGCCGTGAGCTTCGGCAAGGAAAAGCCTGCCGCTCCTGGTAACACCGAAGACGCGCACGCGCAGAACCGCCGCGCCGAGCTGTCGTACCGTTGATGCCCAGATTTCCCCTTTCATCCCCATCCCTGCGGTCCATGGCTGCAGGCCTGGTGCTGGCCTGCGTGGCCCTGCCCGGCGCGCACGCGGCCATTTTCGAGGATGGCGAGGCGCGCCGCGCCATCCTGGAAGTGCGCCAGCGCGTCGATGCGCTGCAGCAGTCCCAACAGCGCACGGCCGACGAACTGCGCCGGGCCAATGAGGACAGCGCCCAGTTGCGCCGGGCCTTGCTGGAGCTGCAGACCCAGATCGAGACGCTGCGCAGCGAGAACGCCCGCCTGCAGGGCCAGAATGAGCAACTGACGCGCGAGGTGGGTGAGCTGCAGCGCCGGCAGAAGGACATCGCCCAGGGCGTGGACGAGCGCCTGCGCCAGTTCGAGCCGGTCAAGGTCACAGTGGATGGGCTGGAGTTCCAGGCCGATGCGGCCGAGAAGAAGGACTTCGAAGCCGCGCTGGCCATCTTTCGCGCTGGCAAGTTCCCCGAGGCCAACCAGGCCTTTGGCAACCTGATCCGCCAGTACCCGCGCAGCGGCTACGTGCCTTCGGCCCGCTTCTGGCTGGGCAACGGCCAGTATGCGGCCCGCGACTACAAGGAAGCGATCAACAACTTCAAGGCCCTGCTGGCCGAGGCGCCCACGCATGCGCGTGCACCGGAAGCCGCCCTGTCGATCGCCAATTGCCAAGTGGAATTGAAGGACGCCAAGGCCGCGCGCAAGACGCTGGAAGACCTGGCCCGGGCCTATCCCCAGTCCGAGGCGGCCATGGCCGCCAAGGAACGCCTGGCACGGATGAAGTGACCACGGCAGCCCCAACCCCCGAGGTCAAGGAGCTTCTGGTCGGCAGCGAAACCGCTCCCATGCCCATGGTTCCCTTTGCCGATGACGTGACCGATGAGGTCACGCAGCGGCGCTTCGGCGGGCTCGAGCGCCTGTATGGCGTGGAAGGTGCCAGGCGCATCCGTGCCTCGCATGTGGTGGTCGTGGGCATCGGCGGCGTGGGCTCCTGGTCTGCCGAGGCGCTGGCCCGCAGTGGTGTGTCGCGCCTCACGCTGGTGGACCTGGACCATGTGTCCGAGTCCAATATCAACCGCCAGATCCACGCCCTGTCCACCACGGTGGGGCAGGCCAAGATCGAAGCCATGCGCGACCGCATCGCGCTGATCAATCCCGAGTGCGACGTGCGCTGCATCGACGAATTCGTGGAGCCGGGCAACTGGCCCCAGCTGCTTGGCAGTGACCCGGTGGATGCGGTGATCGACGCCTGCGACCAGATCAAGGCCAAGACCGCCATGGCAGTGTGGGCCCGCGCCACCGGCGGCCATGCCTTCATCAGTGTGGGCGCGGCCGGCGGCAAGCGCCAGGCGCACAAGGTGGACATCGACGATTTGTCCGCCACCACGCACGACCCCTTGCTCGCGCAGCTGCGTTACCAGTTGCGCAAGCACCATGGCGCCCCGCGCGAGGGCCGCAAGATCGGCATCGCTTGCGTCTGCAGCCGCGAAGCCGTGGCCCAGCCCGATGCCTCGTGCGCGATCGAAGCCGGCGGCGATGGCTCGCTCAACTGCCATGGCTACGGCTCGGTGGTGGCCGTCACGGCCACCTTCGGCCAGTGCGCTGCGGGCTGGGTGATCGACCGCCTGGCAGCCGGTACGCAAAAATCGCCAAAAATCAAGCTATAATCTTAGGCTTTGCAGCATCTGCGGTTCAGAAATGGACCACAGGCGTTGCAATGTTGGGACGTTAGCTCAGTTGGTAGAGCAGCGGACTTTTAATCCGTTTGTCGTGGGTTCGACCCCCGCACGTCCCACCAAGATATGCAAGGCGCTGCAGCTCTCAAGGCTGTGGCGCTTTTTGCTTTGTGCCCTCGGCGGGGTGGCTCAGCCGCCTTGGCGGGCCGACAGCCACGCCAGCAATTCCCCTCGGTCCTGCACGCCCAGGCTGTTGTAGAGCTGGCGGCGGTGGTACACCACGGTGTTGGCGCTGATGTCCATGCGCACCGCCACCTGGGACTCCGGCAGCCCAAGCGCCAGCCAGTACGCGAGCTCCTGCTGGCGCTGCGACAGCCCCTGGGTCTGCAGCACGGCCTGCAGGCGTGCCTCCCGCGGCATGCTCTGCGTGATGTGGATCCCCACCGCCTGGCCCATGCCCGTGGCGGCCTTCATGGGTGTCGCACGCACCGAAAAATGGCCGTGCACCGTGCGCAGCTCCCTGGTGGGCAGTCCCGGGAGGTGTTGCGCTTGCATGCGCTGCAGCAGTTCGTGCAGTTCCTGGGGCAGCCCTGCGCCGCGCCGCCAGCGCCAGCCGAAGGCCAGGGGCAGGAGGGCCTCGGCTTCGGGCGACAGCCACAGCACCCGCCCCTGGGGCGTGGTGATGAGCATGCCCTGGCTGTGTGCCTCGCCGGCTCCGGCACCCATCTTGCTGGTTTGCAGGATGTGCGCCAGACAGGGCTCCAGCCGCGCCAGCACCGCAGCATCGCCGGGCCCGAAGGCCGGCGATGCCGCTTCGCGGTAGAACTTGAGCGTGCCTATCCCTTTGCCGTCGGGTGTGCGCAGTACCAGGCTCATGCAGTCCACCGTCCCCATGGGCCGCATCACCACGTTGTAGAAGTCGCTGCGCTGCAACTCCGGCATCGGTACGCGCACGAGCTGTTCGAGCAGTTGAGGCCCTCGTTCGTGCCGCACCGCTTCGCCAAAGTCACGCGAGCTGCGCACCAGCACCTGGCGCTCGCTGCGCAGAATGCGCGCATCAAAGTAGTCGGCCACCACCGACTGAGCGGCCGGCACCTCCATGTGCACCGCCAGCTCGCCTCCATCCGCAGGGTACACATACGCACTGGAGTCGAAGCCGAGAACACCGTGCAGCGTCTCCAGCAGGGGGACGACCATGGGCGGCCCGCCCGCTTCCATGCGGGTCATGTGCTGCAAGCGCGCAAGGGCTTGCTGGGTGGAGCGGGGCGAGGGCATGGCGGCTGCGGTCCGGTGAAGCGGTGACGGGAACAAGACCCCGAATCTAGGGGCCGGGCCGCGCAGGGTCAACACACCGGCGCAACACCCTATCCGCCGAGGGTGGGGTGCGCGCGGCTGCGGGCCTGTAGCCTGCGCCCCGATGAACACCTGGCTCAACCAGCACCGCGCAAGCCTTGCCCGCCGGCTGCTTTCGCTGGGCTGCCGGTCCGGGTGTCTGCCCATTTCTTTTTCCCCCAATCCACCAAGGAGTTTTCCCATGCCCACCCTTGCTGCTGCGGCCTGTGGCCGCGCCCTGAGAACCGGCTTGCGACGCTGGCTGGCCGCTTCGTTCTTGCTGTTTGGCGCCAGCCAGGCCATGGCGCAGCCGCAGTGCGCGCCCGGCCAGTGGCTGGCCGAGTACTTTCCCAACATCCACCTGTCCGGTGCCCCCGCGCTGCAGCGCTGTGAAGCCGGCCCCATCGACCACTACTGGACGGGCCCGAACGGCAGCCCCGACCCGGCCCGCCTGCCGGTGGACGGGTTCTCGGCGCGCTGGACCGCGACGCTTTCGTTCCCCGCAGGCGCGACCCGGTTCATCACCTTCACCGACGATGGCGTGCGCGTGCTGGTCGATGGCCAGCGTGTGATCGACAACTGGACCCGGCATGGCATCACCATGGACAGCGCCACGGTGCCCCTGGCGGCAGGCCCGCACACGGTGCGCATGGAGTATTTCGAGGCGGGCGGCGAAGGCCTGGCGCAACTGGTCATGGAGAACACGCATCCGGCACCGCCGGTGCCGCCGAACATCCTGTCTTTCGTGGCGCAGCCGGGCGCCATCGACCTGGGCGGCAGCAGCACGCTGGCCTGGAACGTGGACAACGCCACGGGCTGCACGGCATCGGGTGGATGGAGCGGTGAGCGGCCTGCCAGTGGCAGCGCCAGCGTCAGCCCCGGCGCCTCCACGACCTACCACCTGAGTTGCCGCAATGCGGCGGGCGCCACCGCGAGCGCCTCGACCGCGGTGACGGTGCGCAATGCCCCGCCACAGCAACTGCCCAGCATCGACAGCTTCGCTGCCACCCCCACCCGCATCGCCCCGGGCGACAGTTCCCGGCTCGCATGGCGGGCGAGCCATGCCGCCAGCTGCACCGCATCGGGTGGATGGAGCGGCACGCGCGCTGTAGAAGGCAGTGCGCTGGTGCAGCCCCAGGCCAGCACCTCCTACACGCTCAGCTGCGCCAACAGCGCGGGGCAAAGCGTCACCGCCACGGCACAGGTCGCGGTGGGCGCCGCCAACCCGCGCCCGCCGGTGGGCGGCCTCACGGCCCGCGCCACGCCGCAGGGCGTGCGGCTGGACTGGAACCCCGTGACGAAGAGTGGCAAATGGGTCAGCGGCTACTACACCGGCTGGTTCTGGGAGGACTTTCCACCCGAGGCCGTGGACATGAGCACCATGACGCACTTCATTTTCGGCCGCTATGCGCCGGGCCTGGGCTCCCTGCCCGGCGGGCGCGCGGGCGAGCTGATGGAAGGCGCAGGCACCGCGCACACGCAGGCGGAGGACGCCCTGATCGCCAAGGCCCATGCTGCAGGCACCAAGGCCATCATGATGGTCGGCGGTGAATTCGACGGCCCCGGTTTCATGGCCGCCACGGCCAACCCGCAGATCCGCGCGGTCTTCATCAAGAACATCCTCGACAAGGCCGAGCACAAGGGCTACGACGGCGCCGACATCGACTGGGAGGAAAACCTGGACACCGCGCAAGGCCGCGCCCAGGCGCTGGCGCTGCTGCGCGAACTGCGCACCGCCGCCCAGCAGCGCCCGCGCTACCAGGCCAGCCCTTTCGAGATCAGCTGGCCCGGCTTCTGGGTCAACACCAACTTCCAGGAGATCCTGCCCTGGCACGTGGAGGTGGCCCACGCAGTGGACCGCTTCAACCTCATGACCTACAGCATGGCAGGCGACTGGGGCGGCGGCTGGCTGTCGTGGCACCACTCACCCCTGTTCGGCGAGGCCCCGAGCCACCCCACCTCCATCGCCTCCACCGTGCAGGCCTACCTGAACGCGGGCGTGCCCCGTGCCAAGCTGGGCATCGGCGTGGGTCTGTACGGCCTGTTCTACAACAACCCCGTCACCGGCCCGCGCCAGGCCGCGACCAGCGGTTCCAACGGCGGCGACGGCGTGAACAACTACCGGCGCCTGCGGGAAGACAACGCCTTCGGCCAGCCCGGCGCTGTTTACCACTGGGACGACGTGGCCAAGCAAAGCTACATCAGCTACAGCCAGCCCTGGTGGCGTGCCAGCGATGCGCCCGTCACCTACCTGAGCTATGAGGACGAGCGCTCCATCGCCGAAAAGGGCAAATGGGTGCACGAGCAGGGCCTGGGCGGCACGCTGGTGTGGACCATCAACTACGGCTACCTGCCCCAGCAGGGCGGCACCAACCCGCCGATGCAGGCCATCAAGCAGTCCTTCATCGCGGCCAGTGCCTCGGGCTACCGGGTGTACCGCAACGGGACGGCCATTGCCACCGTGACCAGCGGTGTGACCTACACCGATGCCTCGGCGCCCAGCGGCAACCACAGCTACCAGGTGGCCATGCTGGATGCGGCGGGCAACGAAGGGCCGCGCTCGGCGGCAGTGACCGTGCAGGTGCCCTGACACCATTGCCCTGCACTTCGCCAGGGCAAAAAGCCCCCGGTGCTTCGTGGCTCCGGGGGCTTTTTTGTGGCGTGGCCCATTTACCGGGCATCCGTGAATTAATTCACGGTTTTCCCCCAATCTGGGCCAACAGCTCATCGCGCCCCATGACGCCCAGCCGGTTGTAGAGCTGCCGGCGGTGGTACACGGCCGTGTTGAGGCTGATGCCCATGCGCTGGGCGATCTGCGATTCGGGCAGGCCCCGCGCCAGCCACCAGGCCAGCTCGTGCTGGCGCTGTGGCAGGCCCAGCGTCTGCAGCGCCGACAGCAGCCGTACCCCGCGCGCCACGCGCCGCGTGATGTGCAGGGCCACGGCCTGGCGGTCCTGCCGCTCCTGCTGCGCCGGGGTCAGGTGCGTGGCGCGCAGCGAGAACCAGCCCTGCGCCGTGAACAGTTCCATCGCGGGCAGGGCCATCTCGCCGGGCTGCTGCGCGTTGAGCCGCCGCAGCAGTTCCTGCAGCGCGGGTGGCAACTGGGCGCCGCGACGCCAGCGCCAGCCGAAGGCCAGAGGCATCAGCGCCTCGGCCTCGGACGAGATCCACATCAGCCGCCCCTGGGGCGTGGCGACCAGCACCCCCTGGCCATGCACCTCGCTGCCCTGCGCATCGCGCTCGCCCTGTTGCAGCGCACGTGCCAGGTGGGCCTCCAGCCGGCCCAGCAGGGCTGCGTCCTGCGGGGTGAAGCCTGGCACCGCCGCATCGCGGAACAGATGGATCACACCCAGGCCCACACCCTGCGCGGTGCGCAAGGCCAGGCTCATGTAGTCCTTGGCGCCTGTGGCCCGCATCACCGCGTCGTAGTAGTCGCTGCGCTGCATTTCGGCCATCGACACCACCATCTGCTCGCGCATCAACCGGGGGCCGTGCTCGTAGCGCACGGTCTCGCCGAAATCGCGGGGACTGCGCACCAGCACCTGGCGCTCGCTGCGCAGGATGCGCGCATCGAAGTAATCCTGCGCCACCGACTGCATGGGCTCTTGCGCATAGCTCATCAGCTCGCCATCGCTGCCGGGGTACAGCATGCAGCCGAAGTCGAAGCCCACCACCCGGCGCAGTTCCTGCAGCAGGGGCTCGATGAGCTGCACGCCACCCGTCTCCAGGCTGGCCATGCGGTGCAGGCGCGCGAGGGCGTGGCGGTCGGGGCGGGGAGGGGAGGGCATGGCGGTTTGAAAACAGTAACGGAAGGCCGCGAATCTAGAACCCGCGCCGCACCTGGTCAACGCGGCATGCGGGCTGCCTGCAACACCCCATCCCTCCTGGGTGGGGCGTGGTACCGGGTTCGCGGGTAACTTGGTTAGCCGTGGATCTTCGGGCCCATTTTCATGGTGGGCGCTGCCATCGATTGCCACGCACAAGGAGCTTGTGTGACTTTGATCCTGTTTTTCCGCCAATCCCTGGCAGCCCTGGGCGTGCTCTCCCTGGCGTGCCTGTCGTCCGCCCATGCCCAGGTGGAGATCATTGAACCTGCAGGGGACTTCCAGTTTGGCAAGGTGGCGGTGCACTCATCGGCCACGCAGACCCTGAAGGTGGTCAATCGCGGCCCGTCTGCGGTGCAATTGGGTTCGGTGATCTCGTCCATTGCCGCCGTGTCGCCGATCTGCACCGGGATCGGGTGCGGAGTGGTCATTTCCACCGATTTCACCATTCCCGCGGAATCGGATGGCTGCAGCAACACCTTGCTGCAGCCAGGGGGCGTGTGCTCGGCCCTGGTGCGCTTTTCGCCGTCGGGCCCGGGCATGCGCGGATCCCAGCTGAACGTTTTCAAGCCCCAGGCGGCCTATGTTTCCCGGGCACTGGGTGGCACGGGCGTCTCCGAGCCGCTGGACTGCGTGCTCGACTGGGCGGAACAAACCTGGCCCCAGTTGCTGACCACCCCGACCATGACCTCCACCGTATCGCCCTACCACCTGCGCTGCTATGCCAAGGGGGCGATCTGTGTCGGCGCCGACGTCGACAACCCCACCGACGTGCTTCGGTTCGACCAGCCCAGCGTCTACGTCTACGACGCGCAGGCCCGACCTCCGCTGCAGCGCCTGGACTACCTGTCGTCGTTGTCGCGCCTGGCGCAGTGCCGATGAGGGGCGATTCGCCTGTCGCTGCCCGGCCCTGATTGGGACGGGCTGGCCCGCTTCAGAGGTATTCCAACCCCTGGCTGCTCAGGCCGACCAGGTTGATGTGCGCCGCATTCAGGTCCAGGTTGGCCACAGCCACAGCAAACGATGCGTTGGTGTAGGCGCCCGACTTGATGACGGCTGCCAGCGACTGGACGGTGGCGGCATCCGCCGCGGAACCGACCAGGTTGGCGTAGAGCAGGCTTACCACCTGCTCCGGCGTGGCCGAGGCACCCAGCAGCGCATTGAGGCCGAACTGTGCAACCTGCAAGGGGGTCGAGCCGGCGTCCACCGCCTTGAGCACGATGCCCACCACGCTGCGGTTGTTCAGTCCGGCAGGGCCGACGAGCGCACCAACCAACTTTGCGGCCGTGCCCGCAGCGCCGTCCAGGTCCAGCGCCACGAAGCCGTCCGTGAACTTGATCCGCTCCATCTGCAGCAGGGTGTCCACCCCGTCGCGGCTGGGGACGCCGTCGCCCAGCGTCCAGCCGCCATCGCCCTTGGGTTGCAGCGCGTAGTCGCCACGGTTGCCGCGCACGACCAGGGTGTCCAGGCCACCCAGGCCATTGAAGGTATCGTTCGCGCCGGTGCTGATGAAGGTGTCCGCGCCGGCTGTGCCGGCGGGTGTTGTGGGAGTCGTCGGGGTGGTGGGTGTCGTTGGCGTGGTCGGGGTGGTGGGCGTCGTGGGGAAAGTCAGCGTCGGGCCACTGGTCGAGTTGAACCCGTAGGTGCCACCCAGTCCGTCACGGCCATAGATCCAGTCCAGCGCCAGCAGGTCATAGGCCTGGAACGTGCTCTTGTACGGGCCCGCATCGGTATAGGACATCACCGTGTTGTTGGTATTGTCCTCGGCCGAGGGCAGAGGGCGTGGGGAGTCGAAGGGATGCGCCAGACCCAGGGCATGGCCCACCTCGTGCAGCAGCACCTCGTAGCCGAGACCGCCGGCCGTGAGCGTGTTGTTGACGCTGGCGAACTCCACGTTGTCCAGGTAGACCACCGATTCGGCGTTGAGCGACGTCAGCGTCTGCGTGGCTCCCGTGTAGCCGTAGTTGTAGAACGAGGAGTTCAGCCCCGCTGTCGTGCGGCCCTGCAGGTTGGTTGCCGCGAAATGCAGGTCTGCCTGGGACGAACTGCCCACTTCGGTGAACGTGATGCCCGTGACCTGGCTGGCATAGGCCATGATCTGGCGCGTCGCCTGTATCTGCGAGGCGTTGAACGAGACCAGGGTGGTACTCGAATCCTGATCGGCCACGCTGCCCATGCTCACGTCGAAGGTGTAGTACAGCACCTTGCGGCCATCGGGAAAGAAGTTCCACGGGGCTGGGTTCTCCAGCAGGGAATCGGCCTTGTAGTTGCCCGAGAAGCGGATGTTTTGGAGATCGGAAACGGTGGCCATGGTGGTGTCGAATTTCTCGGCGGTTGGATGGTGGCAACTGGCTGCCCTGTGCCCTTGGACAATGCCGCGCCGAAGACGTTCCCGCCCCAGCGGAGCTGCCCTCGGGCCGCGGTTGCAGATGCCAGGGTATATCCCATGCCTTTGCAAGCACAAACAGAATTTATCACCGCGGTGACCGCTGCGCTGTGACGAAAAACACAATGTCACCATATCTGTTCGGGCGATGGAGGTGCTGCCGGCCCCGGCGCATGGACCACCCACGGCGCCGTCACCTGCGCGACCCGACCTAAGTGGCATCCCCAATGCAACGCGGCGGTGGCGCATCTAGGCTGCGGGGCTGAAGAACTCCTCCATCCCCTGGCACCCTCCATGTCCACACGCCCCCACTACGCTTTCTGGCCCCGCCGGCTGCCCCATTCGATCACCCTGCCAGCCACCTCGCTGTGGGACAACCTGGCCATCAACGCGCGGCGCTACCCGGACAAGGCGGCGCTGGTGTTCTTTGGCAGCTCCGTGAGTTACCAGGCCCTGGCGGAAGGCGCCGAGCGGCTGGCCGCACGGCTCGCACAGCTGGGCGTGCAGCGCGGCGACCGGGTGGTGCTGTGCATGCAGAACTGCCCGCAGCTGGTGATGGCGCACTTCGCCATCCTGCGCGCCAATGCCGTGGTGGTGCCGGTGAACCCGATGAACCGGGCCGAGGAGCTCAAGCACTACATCACCGACCCCGATACCAAGGTGGCCTTCACCACGGCCGACCTGGCGCCCGAGCTGGCCAAGGCCAGCAATGCCCTGGCCCCGGGCGAGCGCCTGGCGCACCTGGTGGTGACGCAATTCACCGATGTCTTCGACGCCGAGGTGGCCGGGCCCGATGCCCCGCCCGAAGCGTGGAAGGACTGGCTGTGCACGCAGCACCCCTTGCCCGCGCTGGAGGGCGGTACGGTGCACGCCTTCACCGAAGCGCTGGCCTGCAACGAAGCGCCGCCCGCGCTGGTGGTGGGCCCCACCGACCTGGCACTGCTGCCCTACACCAGCGGCACCACGGGCCTGCCCAAGGGCTGCATGCACCTGCACAGGAGCATCATGCACAACGCCGTGGCCAGCGCGCTGTGGGGCACGGGCTCGGTCGACAACGTCACGCTGGCGGTGGTGCCCATGTTCCACATCACGGGCATGGTGAGCGTGATGCATGCGGCCATCTACACCGGCGCCACGCTGGTGATCATGCCGCGCTGGGACCGCGATCTGGCCGGGCGCCTGATCTCGCGCTACAAGGTGTCCAACTGGACCAACATCCCGACCATGGTCATCGACCTGATGAACAGCCCGAACTTCGCAAGCTATGACCTCTCGAGCCTGGTCTACATCGGCGGTGGCGGGGCGGCCATGCCGCAGGCCGTGGCCCAGCGCCTGCTGGAACAGTACGGGCTGCGCTATTCGGAAGGCTATGGCCTCACCGAGACGGCTGCGCCCTCGCACTCGAATCCGCCGGACCACCCCAAGCAGCAATGCCTGGGCATCCCCTTCGTGGGCACCGATGCCCGCGTGGTGGACCCTGACACCCTGCAGGAAGTGCCCGTGGGCGAGCAGGGCGAGATCATCATGCACGGCCCCGAGGTGTTCGAGGGCTACTGGAAGAGGCCCGACGCCACGGCCAGCGCCTTCATCGAGTTCGAGGGCAAGCGTTTCTTCCGTTCGGGCGACCTGGGGCGCATGGACGAAGACGGCTACTTCTTCCTGACCGACCGCCTGAAGCGCATGATCAATGCCAGCGGCTTCAAGGTCTGGCCAGCCGAGGTCGAGGCGCTGATGTTCCGCCACCCTGCGATCCAGGAGGCCTGCATCATCTCGGCCCGCGACAGCTACCGCGGCGAGACCGTCAAGGCCGTGGTGGTGCTGCGCCCCTCGCACCAGGACACGACCGAGCAGCAGGTCATCGACTGGTGCCGCGAGAACATGGCCGTGTACAAGGCGCCGCGCATCGTGCAGTTCGTGAATGCCCTGCCCAAGAGCGGCAGCGGCAAGGTCATGTGGCGCGCATTGCAGGAAGCCGAGCCGGCCTGACAGAAGACGGCGCTCCGGGGCAGCCCGCGCCCCTTCCCTGGAGGGCGCGCGCCCTGCTATTGGGCGGCGCTGTGGGTCAACTCGGCAAGATCACGCTCCAGCAAGGCGGGGTCGCCCAGTTGCAGCTCGATCAGGCGCCGCAGGTGGGTCACGCTATCGAGGTCGATGGAGCGGCACAGCAGGCCGGTATGCAGCCCCTCCAGGTGCGCCACTTCGCAGGACATGCCGATGTGGTTGCCCGTGTCGTGCAGCGGGATGGTGAGCTGGCACAGCATCCCGGCGCGCACGTCCGCCTGCGCGGGCAATGAAATCAAGGCCCCCTTGAGCGACAGGTCCTGCACATGCACGCTGAATGCGTTGCTTGCCAGGGTCAGCAGCGCAGGGGCATCGAAATGGACACGGACGTAGTGGCGGCGTTCGTGGGGCATGGCTGTCTCCGAGGGGTTTGACGCATGCTACCGCAAGGCCTGGAAAGCCGGGCAAAAAGATCGGTCCCGGGTTCCAGGCGCCGTGGCCCGGCTTTTGTTACTTTTGGATGTTTTAGCAACCTTTGGTTAACATACTGCTTTCAGCCACTGTGGGGATTCCCGATCGTGAGTTCGCGCACATTGCGGTGGCAGGGCCGTTGGGCTGGCTGGCTGGTGGGTGCCTTGTGGGCGCTGCTGCCGGTATGCGCCAGCACGGCTGCACCGGTGCGGGAGGTGCGGGTGGGGGTGTATGCCAACGAGCCCACCGTGTTCATGAACCAGCATGGCCGGCCGGCGGGGATCTTCGTGGACCTGCTCAACCTGGTCGCCGAGCGCGAGCGCTGGACCCTGCGCTATGTGCCCTGTGAACTGCGCGCCTGCCTGGACGATCTGCAAAACGGCCGCCTGGACCTGGTGCCCGATGCGCCGCGTGCGCAGGCGCGCGTGGCGCAGTTCGATTTCACGGCGCTGCCCCTGGTGGACACCTGGTCCGCGGTGTACCGGCTGCCGTCCTTGCCGATCCGCTCGGTGGTGGATCTTGACGGTAAGCGCGTGGCCGTGCAGCGCGGCACGCTGCAGCGCGACCATTTCCTGGCCATGACGCGCCGCTACGGGCTGCAGGTCATGGTGGTGGAGGTGGACTCACCCGAGCAGGCCTTCAGTGCCGTGGGCGGCAAGAATGCCGAGGCGGCCATCTCCAACCACCTGTTCGGCCAGGCCCATGCGAAGGGCCAGGGGCTGGTGGACGCGGGCATCGTGCTCCAGCCAGGGGGGCTGTACGTCGCCGCCGGCAAGGACCGCAACCCCGAGCTGCTGGCCGCCATCGACAAGCGGGCGGCGCAATGGCGCGACGGGTCCGACGCATCGTATGCGCAGGTGATGCGCCGCTGGGTCGGGGCGCCGCCCGCCAGCGCCGTCGGGCGTCCCGTCCTGTGGGCCTTGGCGGCACTGCTGTTGGCGGGGGCGCTCGCGGCCCTGGCTGTTTTTGTGTGGCGCCGCAGGGTGCGCGGGCAATCCCGGCGTTGGCCTGCCAGCGAGCACAAGTTCGGCACCATCCTGGACAGTGTGGAGGCCTTCATCTACATCAAGGACATACAGCACCGCTACCTGTATGCCAACCAGCACATGCTGGCGCTGCGGCCCGATGCCGCCGATGGCCTGATCGGCGGCGATGACAGCGCGATCTTCGACGCGGCTACGGTGCACCAGCTGACGGCCAACGACCGGCTGGTGCTGGAGCGTGGCGAGCGCATCGAGGTGGAGGAAACCAACACCTTCCACGATGGTTCGGTGCGCACCTACCTGTCGGTGAAGATTCCGCTGCGCCACACCGACGGCAGCATCCATGCGCTGTGCGGCATTTCCACCGACATCACCGACCACCGAGGGGTCGAGGAGTCGCTGCAGATTGCGGCCATCGTCTTCGAGTCGTTTGAGGGCATGGTGGTCACCGGGCCTGATCAGCGCATCCTCCAGGCCAACACCTCGTATGCGCGGCTTTCCGGCTACACGGTGGAGGAGCTCGTGGGCAAGACCCCGGCGTTGCTGCAGTCCGGCCGGCACGACCAGACCTTCTACCGGACCATGCACGAGACCCTGCAGTCGGTGGGCTCCTGGCAGGGAGAGGTCTGGAACCGGCGCAAGGATGGCGAGGTGTACCCGGCCTGGATCACCATCACCGCCGTGCGCTCGGCGCAGGGCGCCATCACCCACTATGTGGGTACGCAGACCGACATCTCCAGCCGCAAGGCGGCCGAGGAGGAGATCCGCCTGCTGGCCTTCTACGACCCGCTCACGGGCCTGCCCAACCGCCGGCTCATGGCCGACCGGCTGCAGCACAGCCTGGCCGCCAGCGCCCGCACGGGCACGGGCGGCGCGCTGCTGTTCGTGGACATGGACAACTTCAAGGACCTCAACGACACCCAGGGCCACGAGATCGGCGATGAGCTGCTGCGCCAGGTTGCCGCGCGCCTGGGGGGCTGCGTGCGCAACGGCGACACGGTGGCACGCCTGGGTGGCGACGAGTTCGTGCTGCTGCTGGAGGGCCTGAGCGCGCTGCCACACGAGGCCGCATCGCAGGCCGAGATCGTGGGCCGCAAGGTGCTGCAGGCCCTGGGGCAGAGCTACCAGCTGGGTGGCCATGCGCACCACAGCTCCTGCAGCATCGGCGTCACCCTGTATGCCGACCCGCACACCACGGTGGACGAATTGCTCAAGCGCGGCGACATGGCCATGTACCAGGCCAAGGGCGCGGGGCGCAACACGCTGCGCTTTTTCGACCCGCGCACGCAGGCCGCCGTCACGGCGCGCACCGCGCTGGAGGCCGGCCTGCGCGAGGCCTTGCGCGAGGGCCAGTTCCTGCTGCACTACCAGCCCCAGATCAGCCGGGACCACGGCATGGTGGGCGCCGAGGCGCTGCTGCGCTGGGAGCACCCGGAACGCGGGCTGGTGTCGCCGGCCGAGTTCGTGCCGGTGGCCGAGGCCTGCGGCCTGATCGTGCCGCTGGGCGCGTGGATCCTGCGGGCCGCCTGCCTGCAGCTGGTGGAGTGGGGGCGCGATGCGGCCACCGCCCACTGGACGGTGGCGGTGAACGTGAGCGCATTGCAGTTCCGCCACCCGCACTTCGTGGAAGAGGTGGTGGAGGTGCTCAAGAGCACCGGCGCCAACCCGCTGCGCCTGAAGCTGGAACTCACCGAGTCGCTGCTGCTCGACGACGTGGAGGACATCATCCGCCGCATGACCACGCTGCGCGCCCTGGGCGTGCGCTTTTCGCTCGACGACTTCGGCACGGGCTACTCATCGCTGAGCTACCTCAAGCGGCTGCCGCTGGACCAGCTCAAGATTGACCAGAGTTTTGTGCGCGACCTGCTCACCGACCCCAATGACGCTGCCATTGCCCGCACCATCGTCAACCTGGCGCACAGCCTGGACCTGGGCGTGATCGCTGAGGGGGTGGAAACCCCCGAGCAGCGCGATATGCTGGCCAGCGTGGGCTGCCTGCACTACCAGGGCTACCTGTTCGGGCGTCCGGCGCCAGCCAGTGCGCTGCCGCGCATTGCGGCGCAGGTGGTGGTCTGAGCGGTTTGCGCTGCATCATCTCCCCTGCTGGCCGGCGCACCCTGAGCGAGCTGGCTGCGGGCAATGCCGGCGCATAGGCTTTATGCTTGGGCTCCTATGGCCCAAGTCACTTTTTCTCCCCCGTTCACCGCACCCTCCGGGACTGCGGCGCAACTGCACAGCGCGGGATTCGCCGTGCTCTCGCCCGCCGATGTGGCGGCCTGGATCGGCTGTCCGCTGTCCGAGCTGCTGGCATTCAACGCCGATTGGCAGGCCTTGCCGCCCGACGAATTCCTCAAGGACGGCGGGCGCTACCGGCGCCGGCGCCATTCCTGCTTCGTGGTGCAGCAGGGGCAGGTGCAGCAGGTACCGCACCGCGCGCATTGGCAGCCTGTGGAGTACAACGCACTGCATGGCGGCATGGAGCGCTGGTTTGCGCCCATGGAGGCCGGCACCGTGGCGCAGCCCGCGTGGTCGCAGTTGCTGGTGGCACTGGCCGGTGTTTCCGACGCGGTGTTTGCACCGGGCCAGGTGCCCCAGGCCTGGTCCGTGGAGGCGCACCAGTTCCGCATCGATACCGAAGGCGGCATCGGCCGGCCCACGCCCGAGGGCGCACACCGCGATGGCGTGGACCTGGTGGCCGTGTTCCTGGTGGCGCGCGAGGGCATCAAGGGCGGCGAGACCCGCGTCTTCGAGGCCAACGGCCCTGGTGGCCAGCGCTTCACGCTCACCGAACCCTGGTCGCTGCTGCTGCTCGACGACGCACGCATGATCCACGAGTCCACGCCCATCCAGCCCGTCGCCCCCGGCGGCTACCGCGATACGCTGGTGGTCACCTGCCGGCGCGGAGGGTTCCAGGGCGCGGATGTGGTCGGGTAGACCGATCCACGTGTGTAGGACAAGGCGTCGTCATGGTGGGCAAATGGCAGGATCGACCGCTTGCTGTTTGATGTCGATCAAGATGCGATGTATGGTGCAGGTTCACACTGTCCCTCATCGCACCAAAGGCGGCGCCCAGGGCCAGCGGACAGCTGGTTGCGGACACCACCGAGGGTGCATTCAATGCAAGGAGAAGACACCATGTTCAAGCACATTCTGGTTCCCATCGACGGTTCCGACATTGCCTCGCTGGCAGTGGCCAAGGCGGCAGGCCTGGCCAAGACCTTTGGCAGCGACGTGACCGCCTTGTACGTGGTCGATCCCTATCCGTTCACGGGCGTGGGCGCCGATTTTGCCTATGGCCAGGCGCAGTACCTGAGCGCCGCCACGGCAGAAGCCAATGCCGCGCTGGAGAAGGCGCGCACCGAGCTCGCGGCCGCCGGCGTGCAGGTCAGCACCGTGGTGGGTGAAGGCCATACCGTGCACGATGGCATCCTGAGCGCCGTGCTGAGCACAGGCGCCGACCTGGTGGTGATGGGATCGCACGGTCGCCGCGGCCTGGAGAAGCTGGTACTGGGCAGCGTGACCCAGCGCGTGCTGGGTGCCGTTCACGTGCCCGTGCTGGTGGTGCGGACCTGAGCCTTCGGCGCCTGACAAAAAAATGGCTCCCGAGGGAGCCATTTTTCATGGGTGCGGTAAAAGCGCTTATTCGATCTTCGCGCCGGAGGCTTCCACGATGCCCTTCCACTTGGTGTAGTCGGCTTTGAGCAGGGCGTTGAGTTGTGCGGCCGACATGGCTTCGGGTTCGGCGCCCTGGGCGTGGATGGCGGCCTTCATGTCCTCGGTGGCCAGGAGCTTGTTGATCTCGGCATTCAGGGCCGTGACCACGCTGGCCGGTGTGCCAGCGGGGGCAAACACGCCGTACCAGGTGCTCACGTCGAAGCCCTTGAAGCCCGATTCGGCCACGGTGGGCACGTCGGGCATGGAGGAGCTGCGCTTGGCCGAGGTCACTGCCAGGGGACGCAGCTTGCCCGACTTGATCTGGCCCATGGCCGAGGGCACGGAGGACATCAGCAGGTCCACGTTGCCGGCCAATGCATCCATGAGCGCGGGGTTGGATCCCTTGTACGGGATGTGGCTGAGCTTCAAGCCCGCGGCCTTCTCGAACAGGTCGCCGGCGAGGTGGATGGAGGTGCCGTTGCCGGGCGAGCCGTAGGTGACAGTGCCGGGGGCCGCCTTGGCGGCGGCGACCACGTCGGCCAGGGTCTTGTACTTGGAGTTGGCGCTGGTGGCGATGACCACGGGCGTGTAGGCTACGTGGGCCACGGCGGTCAGGTCCTTGGTGGGGTCCCAGGGCAGGTTCTTGTACAGCCAGGGGCCGATGACCAGGTTGTCCTTCTGGCCCATCACGATGTCGTAGCCCGTGGGCGCGGCCTTCACGGCTTCGCCGATGCCGATGGTGCCGCCCGCACCCGCCTTGTTGTCGGCGACCACGGTCCACTTGGCGCTTTCGGTGAGCTTGGTGGCCACCAGGCGCGAGAGGATGTCGGTGCCGCCGCCCGGCGGGAAGGGCACGATCAGGCGGATGGGCTTGTTGGGGTAGCCGGCAGCGGGAGCGGGCGCCTGGGCATAGGCGGTGGCGCCCAGGGCGAGGGCCAGCGCACTAAAGGAAATCAGGGTGCGAATCATGGTGAAAGATGTCTCCGTCGGTTCAATGGTTGGGCGCGGCTGCTTGGCGCGCGCTCCACTCTGCTGATCTGGGCCAGCACCTCGCCATGATCGCTGATCCGGCGCGGGTGCTGCCTTGCCAATGCGGGGTGGCAGCATCGCCGGTGGCGATGGCAGCCCCGGGTTATCAGATGCGCTCGAAGATCGCGGCAATGCCCTGGCCGCCACCGATGCACATGGTCACCAGCGCATAGCGGCCCTGCACGCGCTGCAGCTCGTGCAGCGCCTTCACGGTGATCAGCGCGCCCGTGGCGCCGATCGGGTGGCCCAGCGAGATGCCCGAGCCATTGGGGTTGACCTTGGCCGGGTCCAGGCCCAGGTCCTTGGTCACCGCGCAGGCCTGGGCGGCAAAGGCCTCGTTGGCCTCGATCACGTCCAGGTCGGCCACCGTGAGGCCGGCCTTCTTGAGCGCCAGCTGCGTGGCCGGCACCGGGCCGATGCCCATGTACTTCGGGTCCACGCCGGCATGGGCGTAGGCCACCAGGCGCGCCAGGGGCTTGGCGCCGCGCGCCTTGGCGGCACCGGCTTCCATCAGCACCACGGCGGCGGCGGCGTCGTTGATGCCCGAGGCATTGCCGGCCGTCACCGTGCCGTTCTCCTTGATGAACACGGGCTTGAGCTTGGCCATGTCCGCAATGGTTGCGCCAGGGCGGAAGTGCTCGTCGGTCGCGTACTGCACGTCGCCCTTCTTGCTTTTCAGGGTGACGGGCACGATCTGGTCCTTGAACAGGCCGGCTTCGGTGGCGCGCTCGGCGCGGTTGTGGCTTTCCACGGCCAGTTGGTCCTGGTCTTCGCGGCTGATGCCCCACTTGGCGGCGATGTTCTCGGCCGTCACACCCATGTGGATGTTGTGGAAGGGGTCGTGCAGCGCACCGATCATCATGTCCACCATCTTGGTGTCGCCCATGCGGGCGCCCCAGCGCATATTCAGGCTGGCGAACGGGGCGCGGCTCATGTTCTCGGCACCTGCGCCGATGGCCACGTCGGTGTCGCCCAGCAGGATGGACTGGCTGGCGTTCACGATGGCCTGCAGGCCCGAGCCGCACAGGCGGTTCACGTTGTAGGCCGGGGTGTTCTCGCTGCAGCCGCCGTTGATGGCCGCCACGCGCGAGAGGTACATGTCCTTGGGCTCGGTGTTCACCACGTGGCCGAACACCACGTGCCCCACGTCCTTGCCTTCCACGTTGGCACGCGCGAGCGATTCGCGCACCACGAGGGCGCCCAGCTCGGTGGGCGGGATGTCCTTGAGGCTGCCGCCAAAGGTACCGATGGCGGTGCGCACTGCGCTGACGACGACGACTTCACGGGTCATGGGAGTTTCCTTTCTGGAGGGAGGTCTGTTGGTTCTATTGAGCGTCTCTTACGTCGGCCACGGGGTTGGTGCCGAAGTCTGCGCGGTCCAGCCAGGCGAGCACGCGGATGGCGGCGTCGGCGGGCGAGGTGAGCTGGCCACCCGTCTTGAGGTTGGCGAAATTCTGGCGGTCCGGGAAGGCCTCGGGTGCGGCACCGCGCAATTGCACCTGCATGTCGGTGTCGATCACGCCTGGGGCCAGCGAGCATACCTTGGCGCCGTGGGGCTTGTGGGCTTCGTCCAGCGCCACGCAACGCGTGAAGTGGTCCATGCCGGCCTTGGCCGCGCAGTAGGCGGCCTGCGAGGCCATGGCCTTGCGGCCCAGGCCTGAGGAGATGTTGAGCACCTTGCGCGCCGTGGCGGTCCAGCCCTCGGTGGCGTGCAGGAAGGCGGCCGTGAGCTGCATGGGCGACTCCAGGCCCACGCGCAGGGCGTTGGCGAGGTCGGCGGCATCGCTCTCCGACAGCGGGGCGATGCGTGGGATCGTGCCCGCGTTGTTGATCAGCGTGGCGCTGGCAAACCGGCCCGGGGCCTGCGCGGCGAGCCAGGCCTTGAGGCGGGCGGCGGCCTGCTCACCTTGCGAGAGGTCCTGCTGCCATTGTTCGAGTGTGGCGCCAGAGGCCTTGGCGGCGGCGGTCAGCGCGTCCTGGGTGTTGCGCGCCAGGCAGACGAGGGTGTTGCCGGGGCTTTGCAGCAGCTGCTCGGCCATGGCCAGGCCCATGCCGCGCGAGGCGCCGGTGAGGATGAAGAGGTGTTGGGTTTGGGACATCCCCTTATCGTACTGCGCCATGCCGGGCCTGCGGCGCAGGCGGGGCTTCCAGGGCGGCCAGCAGCACGGCCAGCTTGGCGTCGAGCACCGCCAGGTCGGCGGCCTTCAGGGGGGCGAGGATGCGGTGCTCGTTGGCCACATGGGCCTGCACCGCCCGGTCGATCAGCGCCAGCCCTGCGGGCGTGAGCTGCA
Source organism: Acidovorax sp. GW821-FHT10A04 (assembly GCF_059415825.1). Taxonomy (NCBI): domain Bacteria; kingdom Pseudomonadati; phylum Pseudomonadota; class Betaproteobacteria; order Burkholderiales; family Comamonadaceae; genus Acidovorax; species Acidovorax sp. GW821-FHT10A04. The sequence continues at coordinate 220,455 of NZ_JBWKNZ010000011.1, read as the reverse complement.
CCAGCATGCTGCGTGCGTCCTCGGGGTTGGGCAGGCGCGCCACGAAGCCGCTGGCTTCGAGCTTGTTCATGCGGTGCGTCATGGTGCCCGAGGTGACCATCAGCGTGGAGAACAGCGTGGTCGGTGCCAGGGAATAGGGCGCGCCCGAGCGGCGCAGCGTGGCCAGCATGTCGAATTCCCAGAAGCTCAGGCCGAACTCCTCAAAGGTTTCGTCGAGCCGGCGCTGCAGCAGGGCCGCGCAGCGCTTGATGCGGCCGATGGGGCCCATGGGGCTGACGTCCAGGTCGGGGCGCTCGCGGTGCCATTGGGCCAGGATGGCATCCACGGCGTCGGGCGGGGTGGAGGGTGCTGGCATGGTGGTGCAGGTTGTCTTGATTTCAAGATTTTATGGTACAGTGATTTATCTTGAATTGAAGATAAAATCATGACCGAGACACCTTCCCGCGTCGCCTGGGGCGATGTTTTGCTGACGGCGCTGGCGCCCGCCATCTGGGGCTCCACCTACATCGTCACCACCGAGCTGCTGCCGCCGGACCGGCCCTTCACGGCCGCGCTGCTGCGCACGCTGCCCGCCGGCCTGCTGCTGGTGCTGTGGTGCCGCCAGGCACCGGCCTGGGGCGATGGGCGCGGCTGGGCGCGCCTGCTGTTGCTGGCGGCGCTCAACATCGGCGTCTTCCAGGCGCTGCTGTTCGTGGCTGCCTACCGGCTGCCGGGCGGCGTGGCGGCGGTGGTGGGGGCCATCGGGCCCCTGCTCATGATGGCGCTGACCTGGGCTGTGGACCACCGGCGCCCACCCGCCCTGGCCATGGCGGCCGGGGCGCTCGGCGTGGCGGGCATGGCGGCGCTGCTGCTGTCCCCCGGCGCCGCATGGGACATGGTAGGCGTGGCGGCTGCGCTGGCAGGCACGGTGTGCATGGCCTTTGGCACCTTTTTCGCGCGGCGCTGGCAGTCCGGCGGCCTGCCGGTGCTGGCCTTCACGGGCTGGCAACTGCTGGCTGGCGGCGCCATGCTGTTGCCCGTGGCCTGGGCCGTGGACCCGCCGCTGCCCGCGCTCACGGCTGTGCAGGTGGGTGGTTACGCCTACCTGAGCATCGCAGGGGCGCTGCTGGCCTATGCGCTGTGGTTCCGCGGCGTGGCGCGCCTGCCGTCGGTGGCCGTGTCGTCGCTGGGGCTGCTCAGCCCCGTGGCCGCCGTGCTGCTGGGCTGGGCGCTGCTCGGACAGGCCTTGCGCGGCACCTCGCTGGTGGGCGTGGTGGTGGTGCTGGCCAGCATTCTGGCCGTGCAGTGGGCCATGGCGCGGCAGGCCGAGCGCAGCTAGAAATCGGGCGCCAGATGGAACTGCAGCAACTCGCCGGTGACCGGGTGCGCCAGCGCCAGCTCGCTCGCATGCAGCAGCAGGCGCGGTGCGCGCGCCTGGGTGGCGGCATCGGCGTACAGCGCATCGCCCAGGATGGCATGGCCCACGGCGGCCAGGTGCACGCGCAGTTGGTGGGTGCGGCCAGTCACGGGTTCGAGCAGCAACCGCGTGGTGTGGGCTGCCGCGTCGTGGGCATCGGCACGCCAGCGCGTGAGGCTGGGCTTGCCCGCCGCCGCGTCGATCACGCGCAGCGGGCGGCGCTCCCAGTCGGCGGCAATGGGCAGGTCGATATCGGCCCAGGTGCCGCCATCGACCAACCCCATGTGTCCTTGCACCACCGCCACGTAGCGTTTGTGCACCTGGCGCTGCTCGAACGCCAGGCCCAGGCGGCGCTGGGCGTCGATGTGCCGCGCCATGAGCACCAGGCCCGAGGTGGCCTGGTCCAGCCGGTGCACGATGAGTGCGCCGGGCCAGCGTTGCTGTGCGCGGGCGCTCAGGCAGTCCTGCTTGTCCGGCCCGCGGCCGGGCACGCACAGCAGGCCCGCAGGCTTGTACAGCACCAGGATGTCCGCGTCCTCGTGCAGTGCCTGCGCGGGCAGGGACTCGTCAGGCAGCACCATGGCCGTGGATGAGCCGGTGCACCGTGGCCACCAGTTCCTCCACATCATTGGGTTTGTGGATCAGGGCGCTCGCACCCTCGGCCATGGCGGCCTGCTCGATCTCGGTGGTCACATAGCCCGATGCCAGGGCCACTGGCAGGTCCGGGCGTATCTGGCGTGCCTCGCGCACCAGGTCGGTACCGACGAAGCCGGGCATGTTGTAGTCGGTCACCAGCAGGTCGTAGCGCTGTGGGTCGGCCCGCAATGCGGCGCTGGCTTCGTGCGGGTCGGTGTAGCCGCTCACCTCGTAGCCACGGCGGCGCAGCAACCGCTGCACCAGGAAGACCAGGGCCTGGTCGTCGTCCACGTACATCACATGGGGCTTGCGCTGGTCGACCTGCGCCGTGGCCAGCGGAGCGGGTGCGGGGGGCGGTACCAGTGCCGGCGCTGCCTCGGTGCTGCCCGGTGCTACCGGAAAGTACAGCGTGAAGCGGCTGCCGTGGCCCGGGATGCTGCTCACGTCGACCGCGCCTTCGTGCGTGCGCATCACGCCATGCACCACGGCCAGGCCCAGGCCCGTGCCCTGGCCCACGGGCTTGGTGGTGAAGAAGGGCTCGAAGATGCGCTGCAGCGTGGCCGCCTCGATGCCAGGCCCGTTGTCGCGCACGGCGAGGGCCACGTAGTGGCCGTCAGCCAGCCCCAGGCGCTCGCTCAGGCGCTGGTCGGGCTGCACGGCGGCGGCTTCCACATGAATGCTGCCGCGCGCGGCGCCGATGGCGTGGATGGCATTGGTGCACAGGTTGAGCAGGGCCTGCTCGACCTGCGTGGCATCGGCCAGCACCGGCGGCAGGTCCAGCTGCAGTTGCATGTGCAGCTCGATGGCCGGGGGCAGGGTCACGCGCAGCAGGCGTTCGGTGTCGTGCACCACCTCCACCAGCGGCACGGCCGTGCGCTTGGGCGGCTCGTTGCGGCTGAAGGTCAGGATCTGGCGCACCAGGTCGCGCGCGCGGCGCCCGGCCTTGTCGATCTCGCGCAGGCTCTCCAGCGCGGGCGAGCCCGGGGCGCTGTCGGCCTTGGCCAGCTCCACGTTGCCCAGGATGGCGCCAAGGATGTTGTTGAAGTCGTGCGCGATGCCCCCGGCCATGGTGCCCACGGCCTGCATCTTGTGCGATTCGCGCAGTTGCGCCTCCAGCTCGCTGCGGTGCGCCTCCGCCTTCTTGCGGCCTGTCAGGTCGCGCGCGAACACGGTGGTAGTCTCGCCCTCGGCATGGCGCTCGAACGAGACGCTCACCTCCACCGCGAGCTCCTTGCCGCCGGCCGTGAGCGCCGTCATCTCGCCCAGCATGGCCTGCGTGGTGAGCTGCGCGAAGGTCAGGCCCTGCGTCGCACCGGGCAGGAATCGTTCGAGCGGGCTGCCCAGCGCATCGCTGGCGCTGCACTGGAACAATGCCGCCGCCGTGGGATTGAACACGGTGATGCGCTGGTGCTGGTCGACGCAGATGATGGCGTCCAGGGCGGAGTTGATCACCGCCTCCAGCCGCTTCTCGCTGGCATACAGCTGCTGGTTGCGCTGCTGCAGGGCCTGCGCGCTGTGCTGCAGTGCGCGCCGCTCGGTGAGCAGCGGGCCCTGGTCGATCACCGCGCACAGGTACTGCGACACGGGTGGGCCGCCGCCGGCCTGGGGCGCCTCGATGTGGGCGATGTGCAGATCGCCTTTGATGCGCAGCTCCCCGCCGATGTCGAAAACCACCTCGTTGACTTCGCTGCGCCCCAGGTTCTCGGCCTGGGCGAAGGCATTGTGTACCCGGTCCACGTCGGCTGCACTCACGAAGGGCATCAGGGACGTGAGGGGGCGGTCGCGCTCGGTGGGCTGGAACGAGCGGTGCGCCATGGAGTTGGCCTGCACCACCATGTCGTGCTCGTCGATCACCATCAGCGCCAGCGGCATGCTGGCGAACAGGGTTTCGAAGCGTTCCGAGGCGCTCTCGGCAACGGCCTGGCTGTAGCGCAGCACCTTGTTCTGGCTCTCGAGCTCGGCCTGGTAGGCGCGCAGCTCGGCCACCAGGCCCTCGGCGGGGCTGCCCGCAGTGCTTGCCGTGCCGTCGCTGGCCGCGACCGCATCGTCCGCCGTTGCACCGGATGCAGGCGAACGCCGGGAGGGGTCCAGGAAAGACAGGTCCGGTTCACTCATGGACAGGGGGCGATCAGCAAGGCAGCACCGCGCGAAGAGGGGAGGTGGGAGGAAAAAACAAGTGTAAGCCTCCCTGGAGTCCCCATACCGCGCATGGATGGGGCGATTGTTGACCGAATCCGAACAATCCTTTTCCCCGCCGCCCCTTACCGAACCCATTCCCGTTCTCTACAGTTCATCCATCGGCATTGCGATGCCGTCCACTCAACCAAGATACTTCAGGAACACTGTCCATGACCACAGCCGACCACACCACCGTCGCCAACCCGCTGCTCGACAAGCTGCAATGGCGCTATGCCGCCAAGAAGATGGACGCCGCCAAGAGCGTGCCGGCCGACAAGGTCGAGCGCATCCTGGAGGCTGCGCGCCTGGCGCCCACCTCCAGCGGTCTGCAGCCGTTCGAGATCATCGTCGTGACCGACCCCGCCGTGCGTGCCCGCATCCAGCCCATCGCCTGGAACCAGGCACAGATCACCGACGGCTCGCACCTGCTGGTGTTCGCCGCCTGGGACAACTACACGGCTGAGCGCATCAACATGATGTTCGACCTGACCAACGAGCAGCGCGGCTTCAAGAACGAAGGCTGGGAAAACTACCGCCAGATGCTGCTGGGCATGTACCCTCAGCGCGATGCGGAAGTGAACTTCCAGCACGCCGCCCGCCAGGCCTACATCGGCCTGAGCGCCGCCCTGATGGCCGCCGCCTTCGAAGGCGTGGACTCGACGCCCATGGAAGGCTTCGACCCCAAGGCCCTGGACGAGATCCTGGATCTGAACGCCCGCGGCCTGCGCAGCGTCGCCATCCTGCCCCTGGGCTACCGCGCCAGCGAAGGCGACTGGCTGGTGAACCTCAAGAAGGTGCGCCGCCCACGCGAACAGTTCGTCACCGAAGTGTGATGAAACGCCCCGGCTGGCCCGCGCGGGCCGACCGGGCGCGGTTGCTGCATCTCTCTCTCCTCCGCCGTCTCTGAGACGTTCCGCCCGACACCCCAGGTGCCGGGCGGTTTTTTGCGTTGCTGCGCAGGTCAGCGCACCGCACTGGGCGCATCCGTGACCTGGCGCAGCGGCGTGAGCACGAAGGCCAGGGCCACCAGCACCACCAGGGCGCCGCCACTGGCGGCAAACAGCTGGGCCAGCGTGATGCTCTTCATGAGCCAGCCCGTCACGGCCGCCGAGATCGGCGCCAGGCCCATGAAGATGAACATGAACAGGCTCATCGCCCGGCCGATCAGCATGGGTGGCACGCGCTGCTGGATCCAGGTGAACACGCGCACCTGCATGAAACCACCCAGCAGGCCGATGGCCAGCATCAAGCCAGCGCCCTGCCATGTGGCGTCGATCATGCCCATGGGGATGAACAAGAGGCCGATGACGGCATCGAAGACCAGGATGGTCAGCCCCAGGCTGCCCACACGCAGCCGCGGGAACATGCCCGAGGCCACCATGCCCGCCAGCGTGCCTGCGCCGTGGGCGCCCAGCATGGTGCCGAAAGCGGCCGCACCCAGCGTGGGCGTGCTGCTGGCCAGCACCGGCACGGCGATGTGGATCGGGCCCATGATGAACAGGGCGATGGCACTCCAGTAGAGGAAGCAGGTGCGCAACTCGGCATCGCGCCAGAAATGCGCCAGGCCCTGCGCCACCGAGGCCAGCACGGCCTGCGGTGCCGCCGTGCCGGCAGCTGGCGCGGCTGCCGCCAGCGTGCGCACCTTGGCCAGGGTCCAGGCCGAGATGCCGAAGCTCAGCGCATCGAGCGCGAAGGCGATGCCGATGCCCGTCGCATTGGCCCGGGCGTCCGCGCCGGTGCCCGCGCTGCCGTCGCCGAACAGCGCGATCAGCAGGCCCGCGAGCAGGGGGCCGAGGAACATGGTGAGCTGGCGCAGGCCCAGGCTGATGCCGTTGGCCGCCTGCAGCTGGGCGCGCGGCACCACGTGGGGCATCATCGCAGTGCCCGCAGGGATGCTGAAGGCCGTGGACAGGCCGATCGCCAGCGACAGCACATACACCATCCACAGCGTGAGCGTGCCCGTGAGCACCAGGCCGCTGAGCAGCGCCAGCAATACCAGGTTGATGTACTTGGTCAGCATCAGCACCTGCTTGGGGGAATAGCGGTCCACCAGCGCGCCGCCGATGAGGATGAACAGCGCGCGTGGCACGCTCATGAGTGCCAGCACGGTGCCCAGCACCAGCGTGTCACCGGTCATCTGCAGCACCAGCCAGGGCAGTGCGATCAGGGTGAACTGGTCACCCAGCATGGTCAGGGCCGAGCCGCTGGTGAGCCAGCGGAAATTGGCGTCGCGCCACAGCGCGGCGCGCGGGTCGGCGTTCGGGTTCGTCTCAGTGCGCATGGGTGGGTTCTCCGGAAGAAGGGTGGGAGCGGTGGCGGCTTCCATTGAGGAGCGCGCCGACGGCCGTGGAACGGACAAGAAAGTGGTAGCTCGCCAGGCACACGGCGGTGGTAGCGCTGATGTTGATCAGCATCTTGGCCAGCGCGGGCAGGGGCAGGCCGTACAGCAGCGCGCCAAAGCCGATGGTCAAGGGCAGGTGCACCAGGTACACCCAGTAGGAGCTGTCGGCCAGCCAGGCCAGCCATGCATGGCGGCCCCGCACATGGCGCAGGAAGATGCCGATCAGCGCAAAGCTCCACAGCCAGGACGCGGTGTTGTAGACCAATGCAATGGCGAACAGCAGGGCTTGCGGGGCAGCGCCTGATTGCGTGGCGGCCTCGGCCAGCACGCCCGTGGCCAGGAACAGGGCGAAGGCCGAGGCCTCCGGGTGCGCCAGCGTTTCCATGAGGATGCCCGTCAGCAGAAAGCAGACGCCGCCTGCCGCTGCGTACAGCGGCCAGTGCCTCTGCCAGTGCGCGAACAGGCGTTCGCGCAGCAGGTACGCGCCGGTGCCGAACGCGAAGAACAAGCCGTTGTGCAGCCATTCGGCCAGCGGTGGCAGGAAGGCGCCACTCGGTGTCAGGATTCCGTTGGGGTAGCGGCTGCCCAGCCAGGCCAGGGGCAGCGCCAGTACCAAGGCTCCCCAGGGCGATTCGCCCAGGTGGCTGACGCATGCCGCCAGGGCAGCGTGGACGCGGTCCGGCAGCCGGACCAGGGCCCAGTGCAGTGGCACCGAGAGAACGCAGAACCACAGCAGCAGCCACAGGAACCACAGGTGCATGGTGGAAAGCCCCTGGGGCACGCCGGGGCGTGGCTGCAGCAGGCCCTTGTCCAGCCCCCAGGTTCCGTGCGCCATGCGGTGCAGGAACAGCAGGGCCAGCACCGCGCAGGCGGCGTACAGCAGCGGCCAGAACACGGCGAAGGGCAGCGCCAGCCGGCGCATGCGGTGGCGCAGCATGCCGGGGGCTCCCCGGCGCTGCACCAGCAAGGCCACGAAGAAGCCCGCGAGGATGAAGAACACCGGCATGCGGAACGCATGGATGAACGCCATGAGCAGGTCCGCCACGGGGGTGGAGCGGTCGTCGTGCCAGGGCAGGGGCGATGGAGAGAGCAGGTGGATCACCGCGACGTGCAGGACGATGCCCAGCCACATCATGGTCGCGCGCAGGTTGTCCAGGGCGTGCAAGCGGTCGGCGGGGGCGTTGTCGTCAGCGGGTGTCATGGTCGGTCCAGAAGCTCTGGGGTCCGACTGTGGGCCCTCACGTTGCGTGAGGGTCAAGCATTTTTCAACGCTTTTTGGGCCGGCCGGATGCCTGCTCTGCCGGGGCCGCCTGCGCCAGCACTTCCAGCAGGTAGTTGCGCACCGCCTGGCTCAGCGGGGAGCCGGCGCGCAGCAGCGGTTCCTGCGCCGATGCCGTGAGCAGTTTCTCGCGCAGCACGGGGTCGTGGCTGGTCAGTTGCCCGAACAGGGCATCCCAGCGCAGGGCCGCCGCAACCGCCTCGGGCTGGTGGGCGGGCACGCCGTCGGCCAGCAAGCGCTGCACGTCCCGCTCCAGTTGTTCCCATTGCGTGTGCGGCACATGCCCGAGCCGGCGCAGGTCTTCGCGGGTCAGGTACTTCTCGAGCAGCGCCATGCGCATCTTGATCGCGGTTTCGACGAACTCGATCATGTCGCCCGGCGGCGCGTGGTTGCGTCCCTGGGTGCTGGGCTCGGTGCGGAACATGTGGCCCCAGCGGTCCAGCAGCTCCAGGTCGCCACCCATCCAGTGCAGCATCAGCGCCATCCAGCGGTAGGCCAGGGCCTGGACCTCGGGGCTGTCAGGGGGCTGCTGGCGGTCCATCGCATTGCGCACCAGGTCCTTGACCACCAGCCAGTCGGCCTCGATCAGGCTCCAGTTGGTGAAGATCTGCTTGAGCTCGGCGGAGCTGAAGTACTTGCCGTAGGTCGTCATCAAGGCCAGCGCTTCAAGCCAGTTGCCCATGTCGGGCTCGGCTCCGGCCATCAGGCCGTCGCGCAGCATGGTCAGGCGCGCGCGCAGCTCGGTGGCCTGCGTGATCTGCTGGTCCAGCGCACGGATCTGCTGGCCGATGATGCGCTCGGGGGCCATGCCCTCGCCAGCCAGCAGCTCGCCGATGTCGCTGAGCGCCAGGCCCATCTGGCGCATGGTCTGGATGCCATGCAGGCGCTGCACGTCAGCCTGGCTGTACAGCCGGTAGCCGGCCTCGGAGCGGCCGGAGGGCGCGAGCAGGCCGATCTCGTCGTAATGGTGCAGGGTGCGCACCGTGAGGCCGGTGCGGCGGGCCAGTTCCCCGACTTTCAGCAGCATGTGCAAGGAATGGATGAAAGTGGCCCGCGCGCCGGTGGTTCTGGTTACTTGCCGACGGAAATCAGCTCGATCTCGAAGTTCAGCGTGGCGTTGGGCGGGATCACGCCGCCGGCACCGTTGGCACCGTAGGCGATGGCGGGTGGGCAGGTCAGCTTGGCCTTGCCGCCGGGCTTCATGCGCTGCACGCCTTCGGTCCAGCAGGGGATCACGCGGTTCAGCGGGAACGAGGTGGGTTCGCCGCGCTTGTAGGAGCTGTCGAACTCCTTGCCATCGAGGAAGGTGCCCTTGTAGTGCACCTTGACGGTGTCGGTGGCCTTGGGCGATTCGCCGGTGCCGTCCTTGATCGATTCATAGACCAGGCCGCTGGAGGTGGTGACGGGTTTGGCTTGTTGGGCCATGGCGGCGGGGGCGATGGCGAGGGTGGCGAGCAGCAGGCACAGGGTGTGGCGCAAGGGGTTCTCCTTCGAGTATTTCAAACAGGCGCGATCTTAGTCGTGTTCTTGTGGGTGTCCGTTCGATGTTGTTTCGGTGGGTGCTTCTGTAGTTGTTTTGAGGGCGGAGGCCGGGATGTGCGCCCGGCGGCTGGGCTGGTTTGGCGGCATGCTTTGATGGAGGGCGGGAGCCGGGTCTCGGCCCGGCGGCCGAGGTACCTTTCTTTGCGTCGCCAAAGAAACGTACCCCAAAGAAAGGCGACCCCGCTGCCCGTGTCCCCCTCGCACTTCGTACGAGGGGGCAACCTGCGATGCTCGATCCTGGGGTGCACCGCGGAACTCGCTGCGTTCCCCCTGCGGGTGAACTCCGCTCAAACATCCGCGGTGAGTCAGACAACGATGCGCGTGTCCTTCGGCACGCGCTCACCCCAGGCCCTGCGCTTCTCGGCACAGTCAGAAGGGGGTGGGAACGGGCTCCACACGGGCCATTGCTTCGCTCGGCCCGATCTGCCTCGCTGTGCCAGTTGCGTCGGCAGCGCGCAGCGCGTAACCGACACCTGGCGCGGCTGCCAAGGCAGCAGCCGGGTGGTACCCGCTCCCCACCCCTGCTGGCTGCGCCGAGAAGCGCAGGAGCTGGGGTGGGTGCATGTGCCGAAGGACACATGCACTTCGTCGTCTGGCTCGTCGATGCTGTCTGAGCGGAGTTCGAAGAACGAAGCGAGTTCATCGACGTCCACCCCAGATCCGAGCATCGCAGGTTGCCCGCAGCGAAGCGAAGGGACGCAGACTGGGGGCCGCCTTCTCTTTGGTGACTTTCTCTTGGCGGCCCAAGAGAAAGTTACTGCGCCGCCGGGCGCACATCCCGGCCTCCGCCCTCAACACCGGCAGGAAGCCATAACAGACCCCGCCAAGAAACGAAAGATCAAGCGTAATCGCTGACCGGAATGCAACTGCACGCCAGATTGCGATCCCCCCACACATTGTCCACCCGCCCCACAGGCGACCAGTACTTGCTGGAGCGCAAGGCCGCCACGGGATACGCAGCCACCTCGCGCGCATAGGGCCGCGTCCACTCGCCAGTCAGCAGACTCTCCGCCGTGTGCGGCGCATTCTTCAGGGGATTGTTGTCCTGCGGCCAGGCCCCGGCTTCGATCTGGCGGATCTCCTCGCGGATGGCGATCATCGCGTCGATGAAGCGGTCGATCTCGAACAGCGTCTCGCTCTCGGTGGGCTCCACCATCAGCGTGTTGGGCACGGGGAAGCTCAGCGTGGGCGCGTGGAAGCCGTAGTCGATCAGGCGCTTGGCCACGTCCTCTGCCATCACGCCGCTGGTGTCCTTCAACTGGCGCAGGTCCAGGATGCACTCGTGCGCCACATGGCCGTTGGCGCTGGCGTACAGCGTGGGGTAGTGGTCCTTGAGGCGCGCGCTGATGTAGTTGGCCGACAGGATGGCGGTCTCGGTCGCGGCCTGCAGGCCTTCGGCGCCCATCATGCGGCAGTACATCCAGCTGATGGGCAGCACGGCGGCATTGCCCAGGGGCGCGGCCGAGACGGCGCCCACGCCGCCAGCAACGCCGGCCGTGGCATGGCCGGGCAGGTAGGGCACGAGGTCTTCCACCACGCACACCGGGCCCACGCCGGGGCCGCCACCGCCGTGGGGGATGCAGAAGGTCTTGTGCAGGTTCAGGTGGCTCACGTCGCCGCCGAACTCGCCGGGCGCTGCCACGCCCACCAGGGCGTTCATGTTGGCACCGTCCACGTAGACGCGGCCGCCGTGCTGGTGCACCAGGGCGCACAGCTCCTTGACCTGGGTCTCGAACACACCGTGCGTGCTGGGGTAGGTGATCATCACCGCTGCCAGATTGGCGCTGTGCTGCTCGCACTTGGCCTGCAGGTCCACGAGGTCCACGTTGCCGTTGGCGTCGCAGGCCGTCACCACCACCTGCATGCCCACCATCTGCGCGCTGGCAGGGTTGGTGCCGTGCGCGCTGCTGGGGATCAGGCAGATGTTGCGGTGGCCGTGGCCCTGGGCCTCATGGTAGGCCTTGATGGCCAGCAGGCCTGCGTATTCGCCCTGCGAGCCGGCATTGGGCTGCAGGCTGATGCCGGCATAGCCCGTGGCCTGGCACAGCCAGGCGCGCAGCTGCTCGTCGAGCTCGCGGTAGCCTGCGAGCTGCTCGGCCGGTGCGAAGGGGTGCACCTGGGCGAACTCGGGCCAGGTGATGGGGATCATCTCGCTCGTGGCATTGAGCTTCATGGTGCAACTGCCCAGGGGGATCATGCTGCGGTCCAGCGCCAGGTCCTTGTCCGACAGCTGGCGGATGTAGCGCAGCATGCCGGTTTCGCTGTGGTGGGTGTTGAACACCGGGTGCGTGAGGTAGCTGCTCGTGCGGCGCAGTTCGGCCGGGATCAGCGGCTCCACGCCCTTCTCGAAGGCGTCGAAGGTCGGCAGGGCCTGGCCGTCCTTGGCGAAGACCTTCCACAGAAGGGCGATGTCGGCACGCGTGGTGGTCTCGTCGAGCGAGATGCACAGGTAGTGCTCGAAGTACACGCGCAGGTTGGCGCCCAGCTGCACGGCGCGCGCGGCGATGGCCTGGGTGGCGCCGTCGGTCTTGAGCGTCAGGGTGTCGAACGTCGCCTGCGGACGCACGGGCGCACCCAGCTGCTCCAGCCCCTTGGCCAGGATGGCGGTGTAGCTGGCCACGCGCTGGGCGATGCGCTTCAAGCCCTCGGGGCCGTGGTACACGGCGTACATGCTGGCCACCACGGCCGGCAGCACCTGGGCCGTGCAGATGTTGGAAGTCGCCTTTTCGCGGCGGATGTGCTGCTCGCGCGTCTGCAGCGCCAGGCGGTAGGCGGGCTTGCCATGGGTGTCCACGCTCACACCGACCAGGCGGCCAGGCAGGGAGCGCTTGAACTCATCGCGGCAGGCCATGTAGGCGGCGTGCGGGCCGCCCGCGCCCATGGGCATGCCAAAGCGCTGGGTGGTGCCTACGACGATGTCGGCGCCCCATTCGCCGGGCGGTGTGATCAGGGTCAGCGCCAGCAGGTCGGCGGCGGCGATGAAGGCGGCCTGCTTGCCATGGGCCTTCTCCACGTCGGCGCGCAGCTCGTCGATGCGGCCGCTGGTGGCGGGGTACTGGGCCAGCACGGCAAAGTATTCGCCGTCGAGCGCGGCATGCCACTCGGGCGCGGAATTGGCCAGCACCACCTCGATGTTGAGCGGCTTGGCACGGGTCTGGATGACCTCGATGGTCTGCGGATGCGCGTCACCGGCGACGATGAAGCGGTTGCTCTTGCTCTTGACCGAGCGCTTGGCCAGCGTCATGGCCTCGGCCGCGGCCGTGGCCTCGTCGAGCATGGAGGCGTTGGCAATCGGCATGCCGGTCAGGTCGCAGACCATGGTCTGGAAGTTGACCAGGGCCTCCATGCGGCCCTGCGAGATCTCGGCCTGGTAGGGCGTGTAGGCCGTGTACCAGGCCGGGTTCTCGAGGATGTTGCGCAGGATCACGCCCGGCGTGTGCGTGCCGTAGTAGCCCTGGCCGATGAAGCTCTTGAGCACCTGGTTCTTGCCTGCCATGGCCTTGAGCTCCGCCAGGGCCGCCGCCTCCGTCACGGGGGGGGGCAGGTCCATGGCCGTGCTGCGTGCAATCGAGCGCGGCACGATGCTCTCGATGAGGGCGCGGCGCGAGGCCTCGCCGATCACCGACAGCATGTGCGCTTCGTCGGCCGCGTCGATGCCGATGTGGCGGGGCAGGAATTCGGTGGCGTTTTCGAGCGCGCCGAGCGGCAGGGCGGATTGCATCAACATGGGGCAGGTCTCAGGCTTCTTGAGGAGAGGGCGGGGCGTTCAGCGCGCCTCAGGCGTTCTTGGCGAACTCGGTGTAGTCGGTCTCGGACAGCAGCGCGTCGAGCTGGCCGGCATCGCTGAGCTTGACCTTGAAGAACCAGCCCGCGTTCAGGGGATCGGAATTGGCCAGCGACGGATCGGCGCGCAGGGCTTCGTTGACTTCGACGATCTCGCCGGAAACGGGCATGTACACGTCGGCGGCGGCCTTCACGGACTCGACCACGCCGGCGACTTCGCCCTGGGCGAAGCTCTTGCCCACTTCGGGCAGGTCCACGAACACCACGTCACCCAGGGCATCCTGGGCGTGCACGGTGATGCCCACGACGGCGGAGTCGGCGTCGGCGGCGTTGATCCATTCGTGGTCTTTGGAGAATTTGACGGTCATGGGGAAAGCTCCTGGGGCTTTGAAAAATGAAGGAATCTGCAATGTAGCGGGCCGGGCCCGCAGCGGTGTGAAATCAGCCGCGGAAATAGTTGGCAGGCGTGAACGGCATGGCGCGCACTTCCATGGCCACGGCCTTGCCGCGCACGATGGCGTTCACGCGGGTGCCGATGGCGGCAAACGCGGGGCTCACGTAGCCCATGGCCACGGGCTCGTTCACCGTGGGGCCTAAGAGGCCGCTGGTGACCTCGCCGATCTTCTGGCCATCGGTGCTCTGCAATTCGGTGTGCTCGCGCACGGGCACGCGCTCCAGCGCCACCAGGCCCACGCGCTTGCGTGGCAGGCTGGTGGGGTTGTCGATCTGTGCCAGCACCTTGTCGGCACCGGGGAAGCCGCCTGCGCGCGCGCCGCCGGTGCGGCGCACCTTCTGGATCGCCCAGTTCAGCGCTGCCTCGGGCGGGGTGGTGGTGGTGTCGATGTCGTTGCCGTACAGGCACAGGCCGGCTTCCAGGCGCAGCGAGTTGCGTGCGCCCAGGCCGATGGGCTTGACCTCGGGCTGTGCCAGCAGGGCGCGGGCCAGCGTGTCGGCCTGGGCCGCGGGTACCGAGATCTCGAAACCGTCCTCGCCCGTGTAGCCGCTGCGCGTCACGAAGCAGTCGCAGCCGGCGATGGTGTAGCTGCCGCCGGTCATGAACACCAGCTTCTCGATGCCAGGGGCCAGGCGCGCCAGTGCGGTTACGGCCTGCGGGCCCTGCAGCGCCAGGAGGGCATGGTCGGGCATGGGCACCACGTCGCAGCGCTGGCCGATGCGCGCCTGGATGTGTGCGATGTCCCCGACCTTGCAGGCACCGTTGACGATCACGAACAGCGTGTCGTTGCCCTGGTTGAAGAACATCAGGTCGTCGATGATGGTGCCTTCGTCGGTCAGCAGCAGGCCGTAGCGCTGCTTGCCCACGGGCAGGTCGACCACGTCCACGGGCACCAGCGTCTCGAAGGCCGCGGCGGCATCCGGGCCGACGAGCTGGAGCTGGCCCATGTGCGATACGTCGAACAGACCGGCTGCGGTGCGGGTGTGCACATGCTCGGCCATCAGGCCGGCGGGGTACTGCACGGGCATGGAATAGCCGGCGAACGGCACCATGCGGGCGCCCAGCTCCAGGTGCAGGGCGTTCAGGGGCGTGGTGAGCAGGGGGGCTGCGGTAGCGGCAGGGGCAGACATGGGGCGGACTCCGGGCAAATGAAAGCCGCAACCCGTGCATGGATTGCGGGATTTGCCCTGCTGTCCGCTTTACCTGAGAGATTCACCGCACCACCCTGGCTGGCGGCTGCGGCTTGCTCCTTCGGTGGATGGCCTGCGCTGTGCTGCGCGGCCACCTCTCTCCAGCAAGGGAACGCCTGCATCCCTGCAGGCGCTTGCCAGTCCTTTTGCCTGAGCGTTCGGGGTGTCCCTGCGCCTTCGGCGGCCCCCGCGAAGGGGACTCTCTCCTGACGGGCGCAAGTATATCCGCTGGAGGGCAGCGTCGGGCCAACAGCCTCGCTACTTGATGAACCCGAGCACCTTGGGCAGCCAGGTCGACAGCTGCGGGATGAAGGTCAGCACCACCAGCACCACGCCATGGGCCCAGAGGAAGGGCACCAGCTCGCGCACCAGTTGCGACATGGGCACGCGCGAGACGTTGCAGGTGACGAACAGCAGCCCGCCCACGGGCGGCGTGATCATGCCCAGCGTGAGGTTGTAGATCACCACCATCGCGAAGTGGATCGGGTCGATCCCCAGCTTCACGGCCACGGGCGCGAGGATGGGGGCGAGCACCATCACGCCCGGCAGCGGCTCGATGAAGATGCCGAACAGCAGCAAGAAGATGTTCACGATGATCAGGAACATCCATGGTGAGAGGTTCATGCCCACCAGCCAGTCGGCCATCTGCTGCGGAATGCCCTCGATGGTCAGGATCCACGCGAACGCGGCCGACAGCCCGATGATGATCAGCACCGAGGCCGACAGCAGGGCCGAGCGCGCCAGGATGTCGGGCAGCGCCTTCCACTGCAGCGTGCGGTAGACGAACTTGCCGCACACCAGCGCATAGAACACCGCCACCACCGAAGCCTCGGTGGGCGTGAACCAGCCGGCGCGCATGCCGCCCAGGATCACCACTGGCAGCAGGATGGCAGGCAGCGCCTTCCAGGTGGTCTGCAGGATCTCGGCCAGGGGCGGCATCCGGCCGTCGCCCTTGTAGTTGCGCTTCTTGGAGACATGGAAGTTCACGACGCACATGGCCACCGCGATCAGCAGGCCCGGCAGCAGGCCGGCCACGAACAGTGCGCCCACCGAGACGGTCTCGTCCTGCAGCGCATAGATGATCATGATGATGGACGGCGGGATGATGGGCCCGACGATGGCGGTGGAGGCCGTGAGCGCCGCCGCGTACGAGCGGTCGTAGCCGGCCTTGTCCATCATGCGGATCAGCATCGAGCCCGGGCCCGCCGCATCGGCCAGCGCCGAGCCCGAGATGCCCGAGAAGAAGGTCAGCGAGACCACGTTGGTGTAACCCAGCCCGCCGCGCTTGTGGCCCACGAACTGGCCGGCAAAGCGCAGCAGCACCTCGGTCAGCGAGCCGCCGCTCATGAGTTCGGCCGCGAGGATGAAGAAGGGCACGGCCATCAGCGGAAAGCTGTCGATGCCGGTGAAGGTCTCCTTGAGCAGCACCATCAGCGGGTAGCTCTCGGCCAGGATCAGCGTGGCCGCGGTGGACAGGCCCAGCGCAAACGCCACGGGCACGCCCATGGCCAGGAACAGGCAGGCCGATACGATGAGGATGATGGACGCGCTCATAGGGAGGCACTCGCATTCGCATCGAAGTGCGCGTCGGCCGCGAACGTGCGGTCCATGACGTAGCCGCGCACGATGAACAGGAAGTGCACGATGAGCAGCACGCCGCCGATCAGCATGGCGCTGTAGATGTAGGCAAACGGGACCTGCGTCACGGCCGTCATCTGGAACATGGTGCGCTGCATGTACAGCCAGCCGTACCAGACCATGAAGCCGAAGAAGGCGAACAGCAATGCCGCGACCACGGCACGCAGGGCGATGGCACCGGCGCGGGGCAGGGCGTCCTGCAGGTTCTCCACCGCGATGTGGCCGCCATAGCGCAGCACGGGGCCGGCGCCCAGGAAGGTCAGCCAGATCATCATGTGGCGCGACACCTCCTCGGCCCATTCGAGCGAGTTGTGGGTGACGTAGCGCATCACCACGTTGGTGAAGATGATGATGGACATGGCCGCCAGCAGCAGGATCAATGCCCAGCGGTTGGCGGCCAGAAAATAGCGTTCGAAGGTTTTCACGGGACGGTCTTGGACAAGGGCGTACAGGGTCAAAGCAAAAGCGCCCGGCGCCTTGTGTGGGCCGGGCGATGCGGGGCGCGGGTCAAGAGCGGCTCAAACAGCCCAGCGAAGCGGTCCTGGCTAGGCGTTGCGTCGCAGACAGTACAACCAGTACGGCAAGACGCAGCAACGACGCCAGGAGGGCTGTGTGAGTCGCTCAAAAGAGTTAACGAACGTCCTGGATCTTCTTGATGTTGTCCGCTCCGAACTCCTTGGCATAGCCGACATAGGCGGGCTTGAGTGCCTCGCGGAAGGCGGCACCGTCCACCGTCTTGATGACCTTCATGCCCTGCTGCTCGAGCAGGGCGATGCCGTTGTTCTCGTCGTCGTTGACCTTCTTGCGCTGGGCCACCGAGGCGCTCTTGGCGGCGTCGGTGAAGACCTTCTTGTCCGCGTCATTGAGCTTGTTCCAGACCTTGGGCGAGAGCAGCAGCAGCGCCGGAGAATACACGTGGCCGGTCAGCGACAGGTGCTTTTGCACCTGCGAGAACTTGGCCGACAGGATCACGGGGATGGGGTTCTCCTGGCCGTCCACCGTGCCCTGCTGCATGGCGCCGAACAGCTCGGGGAAGGCCATGGGCGTCGGCAGGATGCCGAAGGTGCGGTAGCCGTCCATGTGCACCTTGTTTTCCATGGTGCGCATCTTCAGGCCCTTGGCATCGTCGGGCTTGATGATGTCGCGCTTGCTGTTGGTCATGTGGCGGAAACCGTTTTCCGTCCACGCCAGCGCGATGATGCCCTTGCTCGGGAACTTGGTCAGGATGTCCTGGCCGATGGGGCCGTCCATCACCTTGCGCGCGTGGTCGTAGTCGCGGAACAGGAAGGGGATGTCGACGATCTTCACTTCGGGCACGAAGTTGCCCACGGGGCCGGTGGAGGTGTTCACCAGGTCCTGCGTGCCGAGCTGGATGGCTTCGATCTGCTCACGCTCGCCGCCCAGCGCGGAGTTGGGGAAGTACTGGCACTTGTAGCGCCCCTGCGTGCCCTTCTCGACTTCGTCGCAGAAGACCTTGGAGCCCACGCCGTAGTGCGAATCGGGCGCCGTGGCGTAGCCGATCTTGAGCGTGGTGGTCTGCGCGCTGGCGGTGGCCATCAAGCCGAGCGCAAGGCCCAGGCCCGCAGCGAGGGAAGTCAATTGCATGGTGTCTCCTGTAAGTATGTTTCTGGCCGGGGTCCGTGGCGTGCCCGGGTGGCGGTGCAGCACGGAACCGCAGCCTCAAAAATTATGGCGCTGCAGCATGGCGCCGGGCATCGGGGTTTGTGCTGGTAAGCGTGCTTATCAACGCCATGAATCCGTGCCAATGGTCGCTTGGGCGACAAAGTGGGCTGATCGCCAGGGAGAAGGCGGTGCGAGAGGGGGAGGACGGGTGGAGGCCATGCTGCTCCGGTGCGGTTTGCCAAGTGCCCCGGTCTGGCGGTAACCAGTCCGGGGCCCTGTCAGTTTGTGCGCTCCGGTAAGAGCGCCTTGATGTCCAAAGTATGCGCTGCAAGGCGCAGCAGTTCTTTCCATTTTTCGCTCGATATTCCAATAATGCAGAAAAATTTGCTGCATATGTAGAAATTCATGAATAATTGGGGCCATGGATCGCTTGGACAGAAAAATTCTCGCTGTGCTGCAGGGCGATGCACGCGCCAGCCTGCAGGAGATCGGCCAGACCGTGGGCCTGAGTCCCTCGCCGTGCTGGGGCCGCATCAAGAAGATGGAGGAGGCCGGTGTCATCCAGGGCTACACCGTGCGGCTCAACCCGCAGGCGCTGGGCCTGTCGGACACGGTGCTGGTGCAGGTCACGCTCGACAGCCATTCGGACAACACGCTCGAGAAGTTCGGCGAAACGCTGGCCAGCATCCCCGAGGTGATCGAGGCGCACCTGGTCTCGGGCGACTACGACTACCTGCTGCGCGTGGTGGTCAAGGACACGCGCGACTACGAGCGCCTGCTGCGCGAGAAGCTCTACAAGATCAAGGGCATACGCCACAGCCGTTCGAGCTTCGTGCTGCGCACGCTCAAGAAGGCCGACCTGCCGTTGTTCGCGGAATAGGGCAGGCCGCTGCGCCACTGGCACGTTCGGTGCTCCGCAGCTTCCTGGCAGGCGCACAATCCTGGCGCCGCCGCCCCACGGAAAAACCATGAATCTGCGTTTCGTCGAAGCCTTCTACTGGGTTGCCTCCCTGCGCAGCGTGACGCGCGCTGCCGAGAAGCTGTTCCTCACCCAGTCGGCCATGTCCAGCCGCGTGGCCGCGCTGGAAGAGGAGCTCGGCGTGCTGCTGCTCGACCGCAGCGACAAGCGCTTCAAGCTCACGGTGGCGGGCACGCGCTTTCTCACCTACGCCAAGCGCATGCTGGAGTTGCAGCGCCAGCTCAAGGCCGAGATGGGCTCGGGCGCGCCCATGGAGGTCTCCATCCGCCTGGGGGCCATTGAATCGGTGCTGCACTCCTGGCTGATCCCGTGGATCGAACAGCTGCGCAAGGACAACCCGCTGCTGGAGCTCGAACTCACGGTGGAGACCACGCCCGTGCTGCTCGACCAGATCCGCCGCGGCGCGCTGGACACGGTGTTCGCCGCGCTGCCGGCGTCGGCCGAGGGCATCCGCACGCAGGCACTCACCCCCATGGAGATGGTCTTCGTGGGCAACAGCACCCTGCACCGCAAGCGGCGCTATGCGCTCGCGGATTTTGCCGAGACCGACATCCTCACTTTCCAGCGCGGCTCGCAGCCGCATGTCTCGCTGCTCGACGTGCTGCGCCAGGCACAGGTGGAGCCGCGCTGCGTGCACACCATCTCCTCGATCTCGGCCATGGTGCAACTGGTGCAGGGCGGCTTCGGCGTGGCCACGCTGCCGCGCCAGGCCGTGCAGCGGCTGCTGGCGTTCCCCGATCTGCGCCCGCT
This sequence comes from Acidovorax sp. GW821-FHT10A04, assembly GCF_059415825.1. Lineage (NCBI taxonomy): Bacteria > Pseudomonadati > Pseudomonadota > Betaproteobacteria > Burkholderiales > Comamonadaceae > Acidovorax > Acidovorax sp. GW821-FHT10A04. The sequence goes on along the minus strand of NZ_JBWKNZ010000011.1, from coordinate 200,666 downwards.
GGCCTGCGAGGCCGAGCTGCGCCCGCTGCCCATCCACCTGAGCTACCGCGAAGACCCCTCTTCGCCGGCCGTGGAGGGCGTGGTCCGCTCGGCCCTGGCCTTCGTCGAGCTGCAGGCCGAGCGCAGCAAGGGCCGCGCCAAAAGCTGAAGCCTGGCTGACAAGGCGCACCGGGCGCTGCTTCGGCGCAGGCCTGTCGGCTGCCGCGCAGCGGTTTGCCCCCCCGTTTTCGGGCACCCGGCAGGTCCTGGGCCGCCGCTTCGGACCGGCCGTGCCTGTTGTTGGTGCAGCCTGGCGACGGCATGCAGGCCCCCGCGCTCGTCCCTGCCAGGGATCGATGGGCACTCGCCCGCCCGTGTCCCCATCCACCGTCACCGCCGTGGAGCGCCGCTCTCGCCGACATGCACACGCGTTCCAGAGCGGCCGAAGTGCCCACTTTCTGCTCCCCTAGGGTTTTCACTTAGCACCAAGTTGGGTGAACTGTGCTCCAGCGCAGTGCATCGAAAAAATCGATGAGCTAAGAGAAAATTTTTGAATTTGCCAGGGGCGATGCGGCGCCAACACAATCCACCCATCGCCCCGCATCCGACATTTCGCAACGCAAGGAACCCACGGTGGACTCCACACACAACAACACGCCCCAGGTCTTTGGTTCCGCAGGCAGCAGCAACGCCGCACACGTGCGCAGCGTGATCCGCCAGGGCCTGTGGACCTCGCACACCAGCGGCCTGGCCGATGGCCATGTGCAGGGCAACCTGGTCATCCTGCCCGAGGTGCAGGCCGGCGACTTCCTGCGCTTTTGCCAGCGCAACCCCAAGCCCTGCCCGGTGCTGGCGGTGAGCGAGCCTGGCCAGTTCACGCTGCCCACGCTGGGCGAGGGCATCGACATCCGCAGCGACGTGCCGCTGTACCGCGTCTGGCGCCACGGCGAGCTGGCCGAGGAGGTGGCGGACATCGCGGCCCTGTGGCGCCCCGACCTCGTGACCTTCATCCTGGGCTGCTCGTTCTCGTTCGAGTCGGCATTGATCGAGGCCGGCATCCGCCTGCGCCATGTCGACGAAGGCAAGAACGTGGCCATGTTCCGCACCAGCCTGCAGACCGAGCCGGCCGGCCCCTTTGGCGGCGCCATGGTGGTGACCATGCGGCCCATGCCGGCGGCCGACGTGATCCGCGCCGTGCAGGTGACCTCGCGCTTTCCCAATGTGCATGGCGCACCCGTGCACATCGGCGACCCGTCGCTGATCGGCATCGCCGACATCACGAAGCCCGACTACGGCGATGCCGTGGCGCTGATGCCCGGCGAGATCCCTGTGTTCTGGGCCTGCGGCGTCACGCCTCAGTCCGCCATCCTGCACGCCCAGCCGGCGTTCTGCATCACCCATGCCCCGGGCTGCATGCTGATTTCCGACCTCCTCAACCACCAACTCGCCAGTTTCTAAAACCAGGAGCCTCCCCATGAAAACCATCGCTTTCAGTATGTGTGCCCTCGCGTTCGCCAGCATCGCCCAGGCCCAGGCCAAGTGGGACCTGCCCTCGGGCTACGCCACCAACACCTTCCAGGTGCAGAACCTGCAGCAGTTCGCCCAGGACGTGGACAAGGCGACGGGCGGCAAGCTCAAGATCACGGTGCACCCCAATGCCTCGCTGTTCAAGGCCAACGAAATCAAGCGCACGGTGCAGTCGGGCCAGGTGCCGGCAGGCGAGTTCATCCTCTCCGGCGCGGCCAACGAGTCGGCGGCCTACGGCCTCGATTCCATCCCCTTCCTGGCCACGAGCTATGCCGATGCCAAGCGCCTGGACCAGGTCTCGCGCCCCATGCTCAACAAGACCCTCGCGTCCCAGGGCATGAAGCTGCTGTACACCGTGGCCTGGCCCGCGCAAAGCCTGTACTCGACCAAGCCCGTCACGGCGCTCAAGGACCTCAAGAGCACCAAGATGCGTGCCTTCAACCCCGTCACCTCGGGCATCGCCGTGGCCGTGGGCGCCCAGCCCGTGACCATCCAGCTGGCCGAGCTGCCCGCCGCGCTGACCACCGGCACGGTGGACAATTTCCTCACCTCCAGCGCCAGCGGCGTGGAGAGCAAGCTCTACGAGAGCGTGAAGTACTTCTACGCCGTCTCGGCCTTCCTGCCGCGCAATGCCGTGGTGGTGAACCAGAAGACCTTCGATGCGCTGGACAGGCCCACGCAGGAGGCCGTGCTCGCACAGGCCGCCGTGGCCGAGCGCCGCGGCTGGGCCCTGAGCGAGCAGAAGGACCAGGAATACCTCAAGGAGCTTGCGGCCAAGGGCATGCAGGTGGACACCGTGGCCGCAGGCCTGAAGGCGGAGTTCAAGCCGATCGGCGAGCGCATGACGGCCGACTGGATCAAGGTCGCCGGTGACGAAGGCAAGGCCGTGATCGAAGCCTTCAACACCAGAAAGTGATGGGGCCACCATGTCTTCCCTGACCCAAACCTCTCCGGCCCCCGCCGGTGTGCACGCCGGGGTGGCCGTACCGCCGCACCTGCTGCGGCGGGTGCTCGACGCCAGTTATGGCATTGCCGGCACCATCGGTGCCTGGTGCATCGCCGGCATCTGCGTGCTCATGGTGGTGCAGTCCCTGGGACGCCAGTTCGGCTTTCCCACCGGTGCCATCAACGACGTGGTGGCCTGGCTGTGCGCCGCCGCCGCCTTCCTGACCATGGCCCATGCCTTCAAGCACGGCGACTTCGTGCGGGTGACGCTGGTGCTCGAAAAGCTCTCTCCCCGCACGCGCCGCACCTTCGAGCTGGCCTGCCTGTCGGTCGCCGTGCTGGCCATCGGCTACCTCACCTGGTGGGCCTGCGCCTTCACCTACGAGAGCTGGAAATTCAACGAAGTGGCGCAGGGCCTGTGGGCGGTGCCGGTCTGGATCCCCCAGATGAGCTTCGCCATCGGCTCCATCCTGTTCCTCGTGGCAGTGGTTGACGAGTGGTGGATCGTGGCGCGCGGCGGGGTACCCACCTTCGTGCGCCTGGTGGAAGAGCGCCACGCCAAGGGCGACTTCTCTTCGGACCTGTAAGGAGCAAGACCATGGACATTCTTTCCATCGGCGCCTTCCTGCTGGTGATCATGCTGCTCATGCTCTCCGGTGGTGTCTGGATCGCCATGACGCTGGCCATCTGCGGCTGGGTCGGCCAGGCCTTCTTCACCAACAGCCATGCCGGGCTGAACCTCTTCTCCGCCTTCTGGGAGAGCAATGCGAGCTGGGAGCTGGCGGCCTTGCCGCTGTTCATCTGGATGGGCGAGATCCTGTTCCGCACCCGCCTCAGCGAGGACATGTTCAGCGGCCTGGCGCCCTGGCTCGGCAAGGTGCCCGGGCGGCTGTTCCACACCACCATCCTGGGCTGCGGCATCTTCGGCTCGGTCTCGGGCTCGTCGGCGGCCACCTGCGCCACCATCGCCAAGGTCTCGCTGCCGGCGCTCAAGAAGCGCGGCTACGACGAAAGCATCGCCATCGGCTCGCTGGCCACGGCAGGCACCCTGGGCATCCTGATCCCGCCGTCCATCACCATGGTGGTGTACGCGGTCGCGGCCGATGCCTCCATCATCCGCATCTTCCTGGCGGGCTTTCTGCCCGGCCTGCTGCTGATGCTGCTGTTCTCGGGCTACATCGCCTGGTGGTCGGTGCGCAACAAGGATCGCATGCCGCCCGACGAGCCGGCGCTGAGCTTCCGCCAGAAGCTGCACCTGTCGCGCAACCTGATTCCCTGCGCATTGCTCATCGTGTTCATCTGCTGGTCCCTGGTGGCCGGCTGGGCCACGGCGACCGAATGTGCCGCCTATGGCGTGGTGGGTGCCCTGGCACTGGCCGCCTGGTGCAAGGCACTGACCTGGCAGAACTTCAAGGAAGGCCTGGCCGGCTCGGCCCGCACCAGCTGCATGATCATGTTCATCCTGGCCGGCGCCGCCTTCCTGACCAAGACCATGGCCTTCACCGGCATCCCGCGCGAGCTGGCTGCCTGGGTCGACTCCATGCACCTGTCGCCCTATGCGCTGATCGCCTGCCTGGTGGGGGTCTACCTGGTGCTGGGCACGGCGCTCGACGGCATCAGCATGATCGTGCTCACCGCCGCGGTGGTGATGCCGATGATCGAGAAGGCCGGCTTCGACCTGATCTGGTTCGGCATCTTCGTGATCCTGCTGGTCGAGATCGCCGAGGTCACGCCGCCCGTGGGCTTCAACCTCTTCGTGCTGCAGAACATGACGGGCAAGGACAGCAACCTGATCGCCAAGGCAGCCATCCCGTTCTTCTTCTGCCTGGTGGTGTGCATCGGCCTGATCACGGTCTTCCCGCAGATCGTCACCATCGTCCCGGACCTCGTCATGGGCGCATCCAAGTAGGCCTGCGGCCTTCCACCGTGTCTGCCGGCGCGCGCTGCCGCACCGGCCCCTTGTCCCCCTTCAGGAGCTTGCCATGAAGCACATGGTCTGGTTGGCCGCGCTCGTCGCGGTCCCGATGGTGCACGCCCAGGCGCAGTGGAAACTGGCCACCGGCTACCGTGCGGAAACCTTCCACACGCGCAACCTGGTGCAGTTTGCGCAGCAGGTGGAAGCGGCCTCCTCGGGCGCCCTGCGCATCGAGGTGCATGCCAACAACACCCTGGCCAAACTGGCCGACATTCCCCAGGCGGTGCAGGGCGGCAAGGCCCAGGCGGGCGAGACCATCATGACCAGCCTGGTGGCCGACATGCCGATCGCCGGGGCCGACGCCGTGCCCTTCGTGGTACGCAGCTATGCCGATGCGCGCCGGCTGTGGGACCTGCAGCGCCCGCTCATCGAAGGGCACTTCACCCGCAAGGGGCTCAAAGTGCTGTACGCGGTGCCCTGGCCGCCCCAGGGCCTGTTCTCCATCACCCCCGTGAAGTCGTCCGCCGACTTCAAGGGCACGCGCATGCGCACCTATAACCCGGCCACGGTGCGCATCGCCGAGATGCTGGGCGCCGCTTCCGTGGACGTGCCCATGGTCGAGGTCAACAAGGCCTTGGCGGCCGGCCAGCTCGACTCCATGATCACCTCGGCCCTGACCGGGGTGGAGAACCAGGTCTGGGGCCAGGTCCGGCAGTACTACGGCATCGATGCCTGGTTTCCCAAGAACGTCGTCTTCGTGAACCTGCAGGCCTTCGACGCGCTGCCTGCGCCGGTGCGCCAGGCCGTCACCCGGGCGGCATCGGAGGCCGAAACACGAGGCTGGGCCATGAGCGAGTCCATCGCGCAGGAGTCCGTGGCCGAGCTGCAGCGCAAGGGCATCAAGGTCGAGCGCGCGAGCGCCGAGCTCAATGCCGACCTCAAGCGCCTGGGCGAGCGTTTCTCGCGCGAGTGGGTGCGCTCGGTGGGCGGCGAGGCCAACCAGATCTTCATTCCCTACTACACGCAGCGCTGAAATTCCTCCCACCCGCCTCAGGAGAAGCACCATGCACACCCCCCAGGATTCCGTCGAGACCTACCTGCGCGCCAAGGACGGCAACCGGCCGCACCTGATCGCCCAGGCCTTTGCCGGCGGTGCGCTGCTGCAGATGGAGCTGCGCCAGGGCGGCATGGTCTTCCCGCCCTCGGCCCAGGGGCGCGAGGCCATTGCCGAGACCCTGGTGCGCAATTTCAACCGCAGCTTCGAGAACGTCTACACCTTCTGCCTGGCCGACCCGCCCGCGCCGGACTGCGCGGATTTCCACTGCGACTGGCTCGTGGCCATGACCGAAAAGGACAGCCATGCCGTGCGCGTGGGCTGCGGCCAGTACCACTGGCGCTTTGCGCCCGGCAACCGGCTCGCGCAGGAACTGCGCATCGTGATCGAGGCCATGCAGACCCTGCCACCGGCCGACATCCTGCCCGTGATGGCCTGGGCCACGGCGCTCGGAGGCCCTTGGTGCCCGCGGGCGCATGCCCTGGCCAGCGCGCCGCCCATCCCCGTGGTGCGCGAACTCCTGCAGCGCCTGACTCCGGCCTGCGCGGCCGCAGCCTGAACCGTGCCACTCCCCATTTTTTCTTCTTCCATCGGAGCCACCATGACCACCCATACACCCCAAGTACAGATTCCCCGCTGGCAGTTCTGGATCGACCGGGGCGGCACCTTCACCGACATCGTCGGCAAGCGCCCCGACGGCACGCTGGTCACGCACAAGCTGCTGTCGGAGAACCCCGAACAGTACAAGGATGCGGCCGTGGCCGGCATCCGCCACCTGCTGGGCCTGGCGCCCGGCGAGGCCGTGACGCCGGCCCTGGTGGAATGCGTGAAGATGGGCACCACGGTGGCCACCAATGCACTGCTCGAACGCAAGGGCGAGCCCACGCTGCTGGTCACCACGCGCGGTTTCCGTGATGCGCTGCGCATTGCCTACCAGAACCGGCCACGCCTGTTCGACCGCCACATCCTGCTGCCCGAACTGCTCTACACCGAGGTGGTCGAGGCGCGCGAACGCGTCGGAGCGCACGGCAAGGTGATGCAGCCGCTCGACGAAGCCAGCCTGCGCGGCGACCTGCTGGCCGCCTGGGGCCGCGGCCTGCGCAGCGTGGCCATCGTCTTCATGCATGGCTACCGCTACACGGAGCACGAGCAGATGGCCCGCCGCATCGCGAAGGAGGTGGGCTTCACGCAGATCAGCACCTCGCACGAGACCAGCCCGATGATGAAGTTCGTGAGCCGGGGCGATACCACGGTGGTCGATGCCTATCTCTCGCCCATCCTGCGCCGCTACGTGGAGCAGGTGGCCAGCGAGATGCCAGGGGTCAAGCTGTTCTTCATGCAGTCCTCGGGCGGCCTGACGGACGCGACCACCTTCCAGGGCAAGGACGCCATCCTGTCCGGCCCGGCCGGCGGCATCGTGGGCATGGCGCGCACGGCCGGCCTGGCTGGGCAGGAGCGCGTGATCGGCTTCGACATGGGCGGTACCTCCACCGATGTGAGCCACTACGCCGGTGCGTTCGAGCGCGAGTTCGAGACCCATGTGGCCGGGGTGCGCATGCGTGCGCCGATGATGAGCATCCACACCGTGGCCGCGGGTGGCGGCTCGGTGCTGAGCTACGACGGTGCGCGCTTTCGCGTCGGCCCTGAGAGTGCCGGCGCCAATCCCGGCCCGGTGAGCTATCGCCGTGGCGGCCCGCTGGCCGTGACCGATGCCAACGTGATGGTCGGCAAGGTGCAGCCGAGCTACTTCCCCAGCGTTTTCGGCCCGGCGGCCAACGAGACGCTGGATGCGCAGGCCGTGCGCGCGCGCTTCGCCGAGCTGGCCGCGCAGACGCAGCGCCAGCCCGAGGAGGTGGCCGAGGGCTTCATCCAGATCGCCGTGCAGCAGATGGCCAATGCCATCAAGAAGATCTCGGTGGCGCGCGGCTACGACGTGACGCGCTACACGCTGCAGTGCTTTGGCGGCGCGGGCGGCCAGCATGCCTGCCTGGTGGCCGACGCGTTGGGCATGACGCGCGTCTTCGTGCACCCGCTGGCGGGCGTGCTCAGCGCCTACGGCATGGGCCTGGCGGACCAGACGGTAATCCGTGAACAGGCCGTGGAACTGCCGCTGGCCCCGGCCTCGCTGCCGCTGATCGCCGAGCGCCTGGAGGTGCTGGGCGCAGCCGCCCAGGCCGAGCTCACGCGCCAGCAGGTCAGCCAGCACCCGGTGCAGGTGCGCCACAACGTGCACGTGCGCTACGAGGGCACCGACTCGGCGCTCGTCGTGCCCTTCGGCGACATCGCCGCGGTGCAGGCCGGCTTCGAGGCGGCCTACCGCCAGCGCTTCGCCTTCCTCATGGTGGGCAAGTCGCTGGTGGTGGAGGCGGTGTCGGTGGAGGCCGTGATCCCCGGCGATGCGCCGGCCGAGCCGCGCCTGCCCCTGCATGCCGAGCGCGTGCACCCGCGGCGCGAAACCGTGCGCATGTACTCGGGCAGCCGGTGGCATGACGCCGCCCTGGTGGTGCGCGAGGACCTGCAGCCCGGCGACACGATCCCCGGCCCGGCCATCATTGCCGAGAAGAACACCACCACGGTGGTGGAGCCCGGCTGGCTGGCCCGCCTCACCGACCTCGACCACCTGGTGCTCGACCGCGTGACCGCGCGCACGGTGCAATACGCGGCAGGCACCACGGTGGACCCGGTGCTGCTCGAAGTGTTCAACAACCTGTTCATGAACATCGCCGAGCAGATGGGCCTGCAGCTGCAGAACACGGCCTATTCGGTGAACATCAAGGAGCGCCTGGACTTCAGCTGCGCACTGTTCGACGCCACCGGCAACCTGATCGCCAATGCGCCGCACATGCCCGTGCACCTGGGCTCCATGGGCGAGAGCATCAAGACCGTGATCCGCGAGAACACCGGCAGCATGCAGCCGGGCGACGTCTACATGCTCAACGACCCCTACCACGGCGGCACCCACCTGCCCGACGTCACCGTGATCACGCCCGTCTACGTGGCCGGCGGCAAGGAGCCCACCTTCTACGTCGGCTCGCGCGGCCACCATGCCGATATCGGCGGCACCACGCCAGGGTCGATGCCTCCGTTTTCCACGCGCATCGAGGAAGAGGGCGTGCAGATCAACAACGTGAAGCTGGTGGCCGAGGGCGTCTTCCAGGAAGAGTCCGTGCGCCACCTGCTGGCCACGGGTGGCGGCACCACGCCGTACCCGAGCCGCAACCCGCACCAGAACCTGGCCGACCTGCGCGCCCAGATCGCCGCCAACGAGAAAGGGGTGCAGGAGCTGTCGAAGATGGTGGACCAGTTCGGCCTGGACGTCGTGCAGGCCTACATGCGCCACGTGCAGGACAACGCCGAGGAGTCGGTGCGCCGCGTGATCACCCACCTCAAGGACGGGCAGTTCACGCTGCCGCTGGACAACGGCGCGCAGATCAGCGTCTCGGTCAGGGTCAACGTCGCCGAGCGCAGCGCGGTGATCGACTTTGCCGGCACCAGCGCGCAGCAGGTCAACAACTTCAACGCCCCGCGCGCGGTGTGCATGGCGGCGGTGCTCTACGTCTTCCGCACCCTGGTGGACGACGACATCCCGCTCAACGCCGGTTGCCTCAAGCCCCTGCAGGTCCTCATTCCGCAGGGCTCCATGCTCAACCCCAACCCGCCGGCCTCGGTGGTGGCGGGCAATGTGGAGACTTCCACCTGCATCACGAATGCGCTGTTCGGTGCGCTCGGCGTCATGGCCGGCAGCCAGCCCACCATGAACAATTTCACCTTCGGCAATGCGCAGTACCAGTACTACGAGACCATCGCGGGCGGCAGTGGTGCGGGCGCGGTGCTCGATGGGGAGGGCCGGGTGGTGCGCGGCTTCGAAGGCACGAGCGTGGTGCAGACGCACATGACCAACTCGCGCCTCACGGACCCCGAGATCCTGGAGTTCCGCTTCCCCGTGGTGCTCGACAGCTATGAGATCCGCGAGGGCTCGGGCGGCCGCGGCCGCTGGGCGGGTGGCAACGGCGGCGTGCGCCGCGTGCGCTTCCTGGAGCAGATGACGGCCAGCATCCTGTCCAACGGCCGCGTCAAGCCGGCCTTCGGCATGGCCGGCGGGCAGGCCGGCCTCACCGGCCTGAACCGCGTACTGCGCGCCAACGGCCAGGTCGAAGACCTGGCGCACATCGGCGCGGCGCTCATGGAGCCCGGCGACGTGTTCGAGATCTCCACGCCCGGCGGCGGGGGCTTTGGCGAATGCATGGCCGCCGTTGACTGATGGAGCGCGGCCTGTGCCTCATGGCACAGGGCTTGCATTGCCAGGGGATACCACCCCATCGTCCGATGGGGTGGACGAGAGCGACACGCAACACCACGGAGAGAGCCATGAACTACCTTCCCGCCACGGCCGGTGCCACAAGCACCCACGCCGTCACGGCATCCCCGGCGGCTGCGCCCCTGGCGGAACCCCGGTCATCTGCCGCGCAGGCCCCGCGTGCCAGGCGCACCCTGACCGTGGGCCAGAAGCTGGCCGCGGCCTTCGGCCTGCTGGGCGTGGCGGTGGCGCTGCTCGGTTCCACCACCTGGCTCACGGGCCAGGGCACGACGCGCCAGGCCAGGCTGCTCACGGCGAAGCAGTTGCCCATCGAGCGCTCGGTGCGCGAGTGGAAGACCCAGTCCGTGCACATCGGCCAGATCGCCCTGCGCGCCACCAGCTCGACCGACGTGTTTCCCCTGGTGGCCGAGATGCGCACGCAGCTGGCCGCCGAGGACGGCATGCGCAAGCGCATCGACGAGGCGCTGGCCGCCTCGGCCGCGGCCGCGAGCACGGTGCCTGCGTGGAAGCAGACCCAGGCGCAGCGCCAGCAGTACGCGGCCCTGCGCGACACCCTGGTGCAGAACGCGCTCGAATCCAAGGTCATCAGCCAGAAGGAACTGCAGGAGCACGCCGCAGCGCTGGCCCAGTACCTGAAAACCATCGACCAGCTGCTGGCCGAATCCGAGAAGTCCTCGGTGGCGGCGGCCGACGCGATGATTGCCGATGCTTCGCGCGCCCAGTGGGTCAGTGCGCTGGCGGTGGCCTTCGTGGTGGCGCTGTCGGCCTTGTTCGGCTGGCTGCTGCGCCGCTCCATCGTGCTGCCGCTGCGCCAGGCGTCGGACGCGGCGGCCCTGGTGGCGCAAGGCGACCTCACGGTGCGCATGGCCACCGACCGCACCGACGAGATCGGCGAGCTGCTCACCGCGCTCAACCGCATGGTCGAATCCCTGCACTACGTGGTGACCGAGGTGCGCGACTCGGGCGAGTCCATCCACGTCGCCAGCTCCGAGGTGGCGGCCGGCAACACCGACCTGAGCGCGCGCACCGAGCACGCCGCCAGCAGCCTGCAGCAGACGGCGGCCAGCATCGCGCAGCTGGCGCAGACCGTGGCCGCCAATGCCGACAGCACGCGCCAGGCCAACACCCTGGCCCACAGTGCCGCCCAGGTGGCGAAGAAGGGCGGCGACGTGGTCGGCGAGGTGGTCAAGACCATGGACGAGATCAACGCCAGCAGCAAGAAGATCGCCGACATCGTGGGCATCATCGACTCCATCGCCTTCCAGACCAACATCCTGGCGCTCAATGCGGCGGTGGAAGCGGCTCGGGCCGGCGAGCAGGGCCGGGGCTTTGCCGTGGTGGCCAGCGAGGTGCGCAACCTCGCGGGCCGCAGCGCCAACGCCGCCAAGGAGATCAAGGCCCTGATCGCCACCAGCGTGGACAGGGTGGGCGATGGTGCGCGCCTGGTGGTCACCGCCGGATCCACCATGCAGGACATCGTCACCAGCGTGCAGCAGGTGACCACGCTGATGTCCGAGATCAATGCCGCCAGCAGCGAGCAAAGCAGCCAGATCGGCCAGGTCAGCCAGGCCGTGGACCAGCTCGACCACATGACGCAGCAGAACGCCGCGCTGGTGGAAGAGGGCGCCGCGGCGGCCCAGAGCCTCAAGGACCAGGCCAACCGGCTGGCGGGGGCGATGGGGCAGTTCCAGCTGGCTGGGGGCGCGGCGGCTTAGCGATAATGGCGGCCCTGACTCCGCCGAGAACGCCATGACCGCTGCACCTGCTCCCGCCCCCTTGACCTATGACCAGACGGGCGTCAACTACGAACAGATCGACCCCTTGAAGGTTGCGGCACAGCGCGCAGCGGCCCAGACCGGGGCGCACATGGCCAGCCACGGCTTCAGCGAAGTGGCTGCTTCGCGCGGGGAGTCGGCTTATGTGGTCGATGTCGGCCCCATGTACCTGGCCAGCATCGTCGAATGCCTGGGCACCAAGGCCCTGCTGGCCGATGACATGGCCAAGCTCCTGGGCAGGAGCTTCTACGACGGCATTGCCCAGGACACGATTGCCATGGCGGTCAACGACCTGATCACCGTGGGCGCGACCCCGCTGGTCGTGCAGGCCTACTGGGCCGCGGGGGGCTCCGACTGGTTTGGCGATGCGCAGCGCTCGGAGGCCCTCGTCGCGGGCTGGAAGCGCGCCTGCGACACCTGCAAGGTGGCCTGGGGGGGCGGCGAAACACCGGCCCTTGCCGGGGTGGTGGCCGACGGCCGGGTGGACCTGGCAGCCTCGTGCACCGGCATCATCAGCCCCAAGGCACGGCTGTCGGTCGGTGACCAGCTCGGCGCGGGCGATGCCATCGTGCTGCTCGCCTCCAGCGGCATCCATGCCAACGGCGTGTCGTTGGCCCGCAAGCTGGCCGAGCGGCTGCCGCAGGGCTATCTCACGGACATCGGCAACGGGCAGACCTTTGGCGAGGCGCTGCTGGCGCCCACTGTGCTGTATTCGCCGGTGACGGAAGCCCTGGCGGCCGACGGCATCTACCCCCATTACTGCGCCAACATCACCGGCCACGGCTGGCGCAAGCTGCTGCGCCACCCCAAGCCGCTGACCTACCGCATCCAGCAGGTGCCGCCGGTGAGCCCGGTGCTGGCGTTCATGCAGAAGGAGTGCCAGCTCGACGACCACGAGGCCTATGGCACGCTCAACATGGGGGCGGGTTTCGCCCTGTTCGTGGCGGCCAAGGACGCGCCTCGCGTGGTCGAGGTGGCGCAAGGCCTCGGCGTCCCGGCGCTGGTCGCGGGTTATGTGGAAGAGGGGCCCAAGCAGGTTGTGATCGAGCCGATCAAGGTCGTCTACGGCGCGGACGAACTGCAGCTGCGCTGACCCCCGCATCCTGGGACACCAATGAAAAGGGCCTGCATCGCAGGCCCTTTGTCTTGGCTTACATGCCCGAGTAGTTCGGGCCGCCGCCGCCTTCGGGTGTCACCCAGACGATGTTCTGCGTCGGGTCCTTGATGTCGCAGGTCTTGCAGTGCACGCAGTTCTGCGCGTTGATCTGCAGGCGCTGGGCGTCGCCGCCCTTGGCCACGTCGGGCACGAACTCGTAGACACCGGCCGGGCAGTAGCGGGCCTCGGGGCCGGCGTACTTGGACAGGTTGATGTTCACCGGCACGCTCGCATCCTTGAGCGTCAGGTGGGCCGGCTGGTTCTCGGCGTGGTTGGTGTTGCTGATGAACACGCTGGAGAGCCGGTCGAAGGTCAGCTTGCCATCGGGCTTGGGGTAGATGATGGGCTTGCACTCGGACGCGGGCTTGAGGTGCACGTGGTCGGGCTTGTCACGGTGCAGTGTCCAGGGGATGTTGCCCTTGAGCACGAACTGCTCCAGGCCGTTCATGATCGTCGCGGTGACCAGGCCCTTCTTGAACCAGTTCTTGAAGTTGCGGTCCTTGTTGAGTTCGGTGTGCAGCCAGCTCTTCGCGAAAGCCTCGGGGTAGGCGCTGAGCTCATCGTGCTGGCGCCCGGCCACCACGGCGTCGTAGGCGGCCTCGGCGGCCAGCATGCCGGACTTGATGGCGGCATGGCTGCCCTTGATGCGGCCCACGTTCAGGTAGCCCGCGTCGCAGCCGATCAGCGCGCCGCCCGGGAAGATGGTCTTGGGCAGGCTCAGCAGGCCGCCGGCCGTGATGGCGCGCGCGCCGTAGCTGATGCGCTTGGCCGGCTTGATGCCCTTGGATTCGTCGCCTTCCAGGTACCAGCGGATGTTGGCGTGCGTCTTCCAGCGCTGGAATTCCTCGAACGGGCTCAGGTAGGGGTTGGAGTAGCCCAGGCCGGTGATGAAGCCCAGGGTCACCTTGTTGTCGTCCAGGTGGTACAGGAAGGCGCCACCGTAGGTGTCGTTCTCCATGGGCCAGCCGGCGGTGTGCATCACGAAGCCGGGCTGGTGGCGCTGCGGGTCGATCTCCCACAGCTCCTTGATGCCGATGGCGTAGCTTTGCGGGTCGGAATGCGCGTCGAGCTTGAAGCGCGAGATCAGCTGCTTGCCCAGGTGGCCGCGCGAACCTTCGGCGAAGATCGTGTACTTGGCATGCAGTTCCATGCCCAGCTGGAAGTCGCCCGTGGGCTCGCCTTCCTTGCCGATGCCCATGTTGCCGGTGGCCACGCCCTTGACGGAGCCGTTCTCGTTGTAGAGCACCTCGGCGGCCGGAAAGCCGGGGAAGATCTCCACGCCCAGGGCTTCGGCCTGCTCGCCCAGCCACTTGACCACGTTGCCCAGGCGCACCACGTAGTTGCCGTGGTTCTGGAAGTTGTGCGGCAGGAACACATTGGGTACGCGAAAGGACGACTTCTCGCCCAGGAAGATCATCGCGTCGTCGGTCACGGGCTGGTTCAGCGGGGCGCCCTTGGCCTTCCAGTCGGGGATCAGCTCGGTCAGGGCCTTGGGGTCCATGATGGCGCCCGACAGGATGTGTGCGCCGGGCTCGGAGCCTTTTTCGAGCACCACGACCGAGATGTCCTGGCCTTTTTCTGCCGCGAGCTGCTTGAGCCGGATCGCGGTGGCCAGGCCGCCGGGGCCGCCGCCCACGACGACCACGTCGTATTCCATTGCTTCACGGGGACCATACTGGGCGAGGATTTCTTCGTTCGTCATGGGTTTTTCGTCGTGCGTTTGATAATCGAGTGATTGTCTTCGGACAGAGGCCAGGATTCTGTCTGTCTGGAGACTGATTGTATTCACCAAATTTGAATAATCGAACGATCGTTCTTTTTTCTGCAGTGGAGGCTCTCTAAATGGCATACAGCATCGATCTTTCCGGCCGGGTGGCCTTCATCACCGGTGCCTCCAGCGGCCTGGGGGCCCAGTTCGCGCGCACGCTGGCGCGCGCCGGGGCCGGGGTGGTGCTGGCCAGCCGCCGCATCGAAAAGCTCAAGGAGCTGCGCGCCCGCATCGAGGGCGAGGGCGGCGACGCCCACGTGATCGAGCTCGACGTGACCGACCACGCCTCCATCAAGTCCGCCGTGGCCCATGCCGAGACCGAGATGGGCTCCATCGACATCCTGGTCAACAACTCGGGCGTGAGCACCACCCAGCGCCTGCAGGACGTGACGCCCGAGGACTACGACTTCATCTTCGACACCAACGTCAAGGGCGCCTTCTTCGTCGCGCAGGAGGTGGGCAAGCGCATGCTGGCGCGCTCGCGCGGGGCGGCTCCCGGCAGCTTCACGGGCGGGCGCATCATCAACATCGCTTCGATGGCCGGGCTCAAGGTGCTGCCGCAGATCGGCGCCTACTGCATGAGCAAGGCCGCCGTGGTGCAGATGACCCGTGCCATGGCCATGGAATGGGGCCGTTTCGGCATCAACACGAATGCCATCTGCCCGGGCTACATCGACACCGAGATCAACCACCGCCACTGGCAGACCGAGCAGGGCAAGAAGCTCATCGAGATGCTGCCGCGCAAGCGCGTGGGCAGCCCCGAGGACCTCGATGCGCTGATCATCATGCTGGCCAGCGACCAGAGCCATTTCATCAACGGTGCCGTGATCGCGGCGGACGACGGCTTTGCCGTCTGAGCGCCGTTTGACGCCCCGATGCTGACCGGCATCCTTGCCGGGCTCGCCGCAGGCGCGCTCTGGGGCCTGGTATTCGTCGCGCCGCGCATGGCCGGTTCGTTCGCTTCGGTGGACCTGACCTCGGGCCGCTTTGTGGCCTATGGCGCTGTGGCCCTCTCCATGCTGCTGTGGGGTCTGCGCGGCAGTTCGCGCCGACCCACCCTGGCACAGGCCTGGGCTGCGCTGTGGCTGTCGGTGCTGGGCTTCACGGGCTACTACCTGCTGCTGGTCTGGGCCATCCGCGATGCGGGTGCCGAGATGCCGGCACTGATCATCGGTACCATCCCGGTCTGGGTCATGCTGCTGGGCAAGCCGCAGGGCCTGCGCTGGGCGGCCCTGGCGCCCGGGCTGGTGCTCACCGTGGCCGGCCTGGCGCTGATGGCCGGCGTTCCGCATGGCGATCCTGCAACCCCCGGCGCCGGCAGCTACTGGCGCGGCATCGGCATCGCCCTGGTGGCCCTGGTGTTCTGGACCGCCTTCGCCATCTTCAACTCCGCCTGGCTCAAGCGCCACCCCGAGGTGCGCGCCACCGACTGGGCCAACTGGCTGGGCGTGGCCACCGGATTGGGCGGCCTGCTGCTGTGGCTGGCGGGCGGCTCCAGCCTGCCCGCGCTGGCCGCGCAGCCGGGCTTCGGCACCTTCGTGGCCGTGTGCCTGGCGCTCGGCTTTGGTTCGAGCTGGCTGGCGACCATCCTGTGGAATATCGCCAGCCAGCGCCTGTCCGCCAGCCTGTGCGGGCAGTTGATCGTGAGCGAGACGCTGTTCGCGCTCGTCTATTCCTTTGCGTGGGATGGCCGCTGGCCGACGCTGGCGCAGTGGGCCGCCGCCGTGTTGTTTACATTGGGCATCCTCGCTTCCATCAAGGCACACCGATGAAGATTGAAATCCCCGAGAAAAAGAAACTGGTGCACGAGATGCGCTTTCCCGTGCGCTGGGGCGACATGGATGCCATGGGGCACGTGAACAACACGGTGTATTTTCGCTACCTGGAGACGGCGCGCATCGACTGGATGGTATCGGTGGGCTGCAACCCCGACCCCACGGGCCAGGGGCCGGTCATCGTCAATGCCTTCTGCAATTTCTACCAACAGCTCGAATACCCGGCCGACGTGCTGCTCAAGTTCTACGTGAGCGACCCGGGCCGCACCACCTTCGAGACCTGGGGCACCCTGGAGCGGGTGGACCGGCCGGGTGTGGTCTACGCAGCGGGCGGTGCCACGACGATCTGGGTGGACTTCCCCCAGAAGAAGGCGGTCGCGCTGCCGGAGTGGATGCTGGCCATCGTCAACGGATGACGGCGGGGGCGCCTTGACACCCCCGCCCGAATCGGACTAAATCCAAACCATCGGCACGGTCTGCCATGGCGTGCAGCGCACAGCTGATGGGGGTTGTGCAGGTTCATTGTTGCAATGGGCGAGCGTGCGAACTCCTGGCCACGCCGCTTGCCTGTCACGGGGGTTTCGGCCATGGCCACAGACAGCAGCCCTGGGCGCAGCGATGCGCAATCCGACGCCCGCCTGCCCGGCTGGGCAAATCCATTGGCCTTTGCCGTCTTTGTCGCGGGCGTGATCGCGCTCGGGATCGCCTTGCACTTCCAGGGCAAGCGGGCTGCCGAACAGACGGCGTCCGAGACTCTGCGGGTCACTTCCGAACTGTCGGCCCATTCCCTGGACACCTGGCTCACGGAGCGCTCTGGCGACGCCGAGGCCATCGGCTCCAACCCCCTGCTGGTCAAGGCACTCGGGCAGTGGGGGCAGGGCGATGCGCAACGCGCCGAATACGCTCCTGTCATCCATCGGCATCTCGAAGGCATACGCCGCGTCTACGGCTACCGGAGCATCGAGGTCATCGATGCCGACACGGCCAAGGCGGTGTTCAGCAGTGGCGCCGCACTGGACGCGCAGCAGCTCGGCCGCGTGGTGCAGGCGGGAACAGGTGCCTACCCGCGGTGGATCGAACTGCCTGCCGAGAACGGAGCCGGGCTGCGTCTGGCCCTGGTGCGCAGCATTGCCGGGCTCGCCCCGGGGACGGGCCATGTGCTGTACATGGAGATGGACCTGCAGTGGCTGGTGGACACCCTGGCCAAGGCCAGGCTGCCCAACTGGGGTGGAGAGACCATTCTGGTGCACCGCGATGCACGTGGCCTGCAGGTCCTGGCCCCGGCCAGCGGGCCCGGGCTGCAGCCGCTCCAAGGGGCTGGGCCCGCGGTGGAGTCCTTGCTGACCGAGCCCGGTGTTTCCGCGGCGCAGGGGCGCAACCGCCATGGCGTGGCGGTGATGGCCCGGCGCGAGAACACCCTGCTGCCATCATGGATGGTGCTGAGCCTGATGCCGGAGAAGGCGGTGTATGCGGCGGTGCAGGACCGCAGCAGCTTCCTGGTCCTCGGGGTCGCGGTGCTCATCCTCTTCGGCTCGCTGCTCTACGCCGCCTGGCGCCGCGGCGACCACCACCGCCACGCCGCGCGCGAGGCTGGGCTGCGCCGGCACTACGAGCACGTGATGCGTGGCTCGACCGACATCTTCTTCCTCACCGACAACGACGGCACCATCCTCGACGTGAGCCAGGCGACGGTCGATGTGTACGGTTACCCGCGCGAGCAACTCATCGGCATGAACGCGCAGCGCCTGCGGCCGCCGGACCACGCCGCGCAGCAGGCCGCCATCCTGGAAGCCATGCAGCCCGGCGAGTCGCGCCAGGTTCGCATTCCCCGGTTGCGCGCCGATGGCAGCACCTTCCTGCTGGAAGGCACCGTCGGCTGCTTCGAGTCGGAGGGCCAGCGCTATTTCGTGGGCATAGGCCGCGACATCACGCGCCAGGCCGAGGTGGAGACGCAGTTGCGCGTGGCCGCGAGCTTCTTCGACCGCTCCGCCGCCGCCATCGTGGTCGGCGACCGTGACAAGCGCATCGTCTCGATCAATGCCCACCTCACCAAGATCACCGGCTACACGCTCGAGGACCTGCAGGGGCAGCCCACGGTGATCCTCAATGCGGGGCTCGACCCCGCAGGGGTCGAGCGTGCGCGCGCCATCCTCCAGACCGAAGACTTCTGGGAGGGCGAGGTGCACATCCGCCGCAAGGACGGCACGGTCTTCCCGGCGCGTCTGCTGGTCTGCGCGCACCGTGGCGCCGACGGCCAGGTGGAGCAGCATGTGGACCTGTTCACGGACCTGACGCGCCTCAAGCAGGCCGAGAGCCAGGCGCAGTACCTGGCCATCCATGACCCGGTCACGGGGCTGCCCAACCGCGCCCGGCTGGAGCAGGAGCTGTCGCAGTACATTGCCAGCGTCGATGCCCAGGCCGTATCCCCGCACAACAGCCTGTCGCTGGCGCTGGTCAACCTGGACCGCTTCAAGGGCGTCAACGAGTCGTTCGGCTATGCCCAGGGCGATGTGCTGCTGGTCGAGACCGCCAGGCGCCTGCAGGGGCTGAGTGCCGACCTCAAGGGCCTGTACCGCTATGGCGGCGACGAATTCATGCTCGTTCTCGCGGGCAACCCCGTCACCCATGCCCTGCTGATCAGCCAGGTGCGCGCGCTGCTGGCCCCGCCCATCCGCCTGGGGCCGCAGGAGCACCCGGTCTCTCCCACCGCCAGCATCGGCATCGCCAGCTATCCCGAGCATGCGCACACGGCGGAGGACCTGTTGCACAACGTCGAAGCCGCGATGCGCATCGCCAAGGCCCACGGGCGCAACACCTGGCGCCTGTATGCGCCCGAGATGAATGCCTCGGCCTACGACGACATGCTGCTGGCGGTGGACCTGCGCCAGGCCATCGACGTCGGCGAACTCGAGTTGCACCTGCAGCCCCAGTTCACCCTGGCGCATGGCCAGCCCGTGGGCATGGAGGCCCTGCTGCGCTGGACGCACAAGACGCGGGGCCCGGTGTCCCCGGCGCGGTTCATTCCCATTGCCGAGTCTTCGGGGATGATCGCGGAAATCGGCAACTGGGTGCTGCGCGAGGCGGCGCGCATCTGGTCGGGCTGGCGCAGCGAGGGGCTGGTGCCGCTGCCCATTGCCGTGAACCTCTCGGCAGTGCAGTTCCAGGCACCCGATTTCCTGCACGAGGTGGGCCGTGTCCTCTCGGAGTTCGACCTGCCCGCGGGCGCGCTCGAGATGGAGCTCACCGAGGGCACGTTGATGGCCAATACGGATGCCGCCGTGGAGACCCTGCACCAGCTGGTGGGCAAGGGCATCCAGATCGCCATCGACGACTTCGGCACGGGTTACTCCAGCCTGAGCTATCTGCGCCGTTTCCCGGTGAGCAAGCTCAAGATTGACCGCTCCTTCATCCTCGACCTGGGCAAGCACGGCAACGAGGAGGCCGAGGCCATCGCCTCGGCCGTCATCGCCATGGCCAAGAGCCTGAAGCTGCGCGTGATCGCCGAAGGCGTGGAAACCGCCGAGCAGCGCGATTTCCTCAAGGACCATGGCTGCGACGAGGTGCAAGGCTACCTGTATGCCCGCCCGATGTCCGTGGAGGCCGCGACGGCGCTGCTCGCCGCCACCCAGCCGCAAGGCGACATGGCCTGAATCAGCTTGGCGACAGCGCGATGCAGCGGCCCTGCGCGCCCTCGGTTCCAGTGCTGACACCGAGCAGCAGCACCCGCTGCCACTCCGGCAGGTAGCGGATGGCCGTCTGCGGTGCGCTGTAGGCGGCGGAGTCCTGCAGCGCCTCGTCCATGCGCCACTGGCGGCCCGAGGGCAGGTGCTCGATGGTCAGCGTGCGCACACCGGTGTGGAAGGTGGTGGTGATCTTTCCTTCGGTGCCGAAGAAGCCGCCACCGGTGCGTGCCGTGCGCCGCGTGCCCTGGAAGGCGGTGCCGATGCGCAGGCGCTGGTCACGGCTGGTGCAACTGCCTTCGAAGGCGGCGGCACAGGCCATGGGCAGGGGGTTCTGCTGCACCGTGACGACCTGCACGGAAGGCTGCTTGACTTCGTCGAGCGCCACCGGCACCAGGCTGGCGCAGTTGGCATCGGGCACCACGCGCCAGGCACCGGCACCGGGCAGGTCGGCAATGCCGTAGCGCGGCACGCCCAGGCCTGCCGCCAGGTAGTACACCGGCTCGGCCGTGCCCTTGCGCAGCAGCAGGGGCGGCAGGGTGCTCGACAGGGGCGAGAGTGCGCCGGCCGGCACCTGCACCGGCAGGGGATATACGTCCAGCGTGCCGCTGCCCGGTGCAAAGCCGCTGGCGGCGGCGTGGGCGCCGCAGGCCGCGAAGGCGCTGGCTGCGTACAGCCCGGCAGCCAGGAGGCAGGACGGCTGCATGGGTGCCTCAGGCGGCCGGTTTGGCCTTCGGGACACGGCCCATCAGGTAGAACTCGGGGTTGGGCTGCATGCCGGCAAAGCTGGCCATGCGGTTGCTCAGCCCGAAGAAGGCGGTGATGGCTGCGATGTCCCAGATGTCTTCGTCGTCGAAGCCATGCGCGTGCAGGGCGGTGAAGTCGGCATCCTCGATCTCGTGCGAGCGCTCGCAGACCTTCATGGCGAAGTCGAGCATGGCGCGCTGGCGTGGGCTGATCTCGGCCTTGCGGTAGTTCACCGCCACCTGGTCGGCCACCAGCGGCTTCTTCTCGTAGATGCGCAGGATCGCGCCATGCGCCACCACGCAGTACAGGCACTGGTTGGCCGCGCTGGTGGTGGTGACGATCATCTCGCGCTCGCCCTTGGTCAGGCTGCCTTCCTCCTTGAGCATCAGCGCATCGTGGTAGGCAAAGAAGGCGCGCCACTCGGCCGGGCGCCGCGCGAAGGCCAGGAACACATTGGGCACGAAGCCGGCCTTCTCCTGCACTTCGAGGATGCGAGCGCGGATGTCCTCGGGCAGGCTGTCGAGTGAGGGGAACGGGTAGCGGTTCAAAGTCGGTCTCCTGGTGTTGTTATGGATGCGCCAGTATCAGGGATGCCAGTGCGTGGCGCGTACCGGGCTGTGCGAGGGCGCCGCCGTGTTGCCCGCCAGCGCATACGACAGCTGCGTGGCGGCGGCCATCACGGTCTGCGCGAGTGCTTCGAGCTTTTCGGCGGGCAGGCGCGAGGCGGGGCCCGAGATGCACACCGAGCCCATGAGCCGCCAGTGCATGCCGAACACCGGCGCCGACACCGTGGCCACGCCCTGTTCGCGCTCGCCGATGGACCAGTGGTAGCCCTTCTGGCGGATCTCCTCGTAGGCCTTGCCCGGCTCGCCCGAGAAGGCCAGGATCACGCGGCCCGGCGAGCCCTTGTCCAGCGGCAGGCCCTCGCCCATGCGCGCATGGTGGCGCAGCGCCTGGGGTCCTTCCACGCGCACGAGGCAGGTGCGCACCTGGCCTTCGCGCACGTAGAAGGCGGCGCTCTCGCCCGTGGCATGGGTCAGCTCGCGCAGCGCAGGTTCCAGCACGTTCTGCACGTCGAAGCCCGCCTGGTAACGCGCGCCCAGCCAGCCTGCAGCCGGGCCCAGGCGCCAGTCGCCATCCTCGCGCTGGACCATGAAGCCGGACTGCGCCAGCGTGCGCGCCAGGCGCAGCACCGTGGTCTTGTGCAGGCCGCAGCGCCGGCTTAGTTCGGCCAGCGACAGGCTCGACTCGCCCAGCGCAAACGCCTCCAGCACCTGCAGCGCGCGCGTGACGGCAATGACGCCACTGCTGGCATCGCCAGCTGTGCCGGGTACCGGTGGCGCGGCCGGAAGAGGGGGCTTGGGAGGAAGGTTGCTCATGGTGCAATTCGTTTCATGGTGTGCAACTGCATTGTATGGGTTGAAACGTCTGCGTAAAGTCGCACCCACGGCGCCGGGCCCTGCAGGCCGGCGTGACGAACCACCACAACGGAGACAAAACCATGCCAGCCTTTCCTTCGCTTTCGCGTTCCCTGTGCGCCGCCTTCCTGGGCCTCGCCGCCGCAGCCGTGCCCGCCGGCGCGGCATGGGCGCAAGACGCCTACCCCAGCAAGCCGATCCGCCTCGTCGTGCCGTTCCCGCCCGGCGGCGGCACGGACATGATCGCGCGCACCGTGGCGCAAAAGCTCACGGACCAGAACAAGTGGAACGTGATCGTCGACAACCGCCCCGGCGCCGGTGGCAACCTGGGCGTGGATGCCACGGCCAAGTCCGCACCCGACGGCTACACCCTGGTCATGGGCCAGACCAGCAATCTGGCCATCAACCCCACGCTCTACCCCAAGTTGCCCTACGACCCGCTCAAGGACCTGGTGCCCGTGGCGCTGGTGTCGTCCTCGCCCATCGTGATGGCCGCGCCCGTCAACTCGCCCTACAAGACCTTTGCCGATGTGGTGGCTGCCGCCAAGGGCAAGCCCGACGCGCTCACCCTGGGCTACTCGGGCAACGGCACGGTGGCCCACCTGGCCGGCGAGCTGGCCGAGAACGCTGCCGGCATCCAGCTGCGCCACATTCCCTACAAGGGCGCGGCCCAGGCCATGACCGACCTGGTGGGCGGGCAGATCGATCTGTACATGTCCTCCGTGCCCACGCTGCTGGGCCAGGTGCGCAATGGCAAGCTCAAGGTGCTGGCCATCACCTCGGCAAAACGCTCGTCCCAGTTGCCCGACGTGCCCACGCTGGCGGAATCGGGCTACAAGGGCTTCGAGGCCGTGACCTGGTTTGGCATCCTCGCGCCCGCCGGCACGCCAGCGCCCATCGTGGCCCAGCTCAACAAGGCCATCAACCAGGCGCTGCAACACGCCGAAGTGGCCGAGAAGCTGCGCAGCGAAGGCGGCGACGTGATGGGCGGCACGCCCGAGCAGTTCACCCAGCTGCTGCGCACCGAAGTGCCGCGCTGGGGAAAGATCGTCAAGGACTCGGGCGCAAGCCTCGACTGACGCTGCCAGCTGTCTGCTGACGACCCCCTGAATCCCCGCCCACCGGACCATCGCCATGACCCGCGATTGCCTTGCCACGCCCGTAGCTTTCTCGGTGGGCACCGAAAGGCCTGCGGTGGCCGTGCCCGCCGGTGCCTGCGACTGCCATGTGCATGTGTACGACAGCCGCTTTGCCCCGGCCCCCGGTGCCCGCCTGCTGCCGCCCGATGCCTCGGCCGGCGACTATGGGCAACTGCAGCGGCGCATCGGCACCACGCGCACCGTGCTGGTCACGCCGTCGACCTATGGCAGCGACAACCGCTGCATGCTCGAAGGGCTGGCCGCGCTGGGTGAACAGGCACGGGGTGTCGCGGTGATCGACGGCAGCGAAAGCGATGGCGAACTGCAGCGCCTGCATGCCCTGGGCGTGCGCGGCGTGCGGTTGAACCTCTCGCTCGGCGTGTCGGGCACGGCCGAGCTGCTGGAGCCGCTGGCCGCGCGCATCGCGCCCCTGGGCTGGCACCTGCAGCTGCTGATGGCACCCGACCTGCTGGCATCGCTGGCGCCCGTGCTGCGCCGCCTGCCGGTGGACCTGGTGTTCGACCACTTCGGGCGCATCGCACCCGCACAGGCCGGCACGCATGCCGCCCATGCGCTGCTGCTGGAACTGCTGGCGGCGGGCAAGGCCTGGATCAAGCTGTCCGGCGGCTACATCGTGAGCCCGCTGCACACGGTGGAAGACCCGGCCCTCGATGCGCTGGCCCACGGCTACCTGCGCTGTGCACCCGACCGCGTGCTCTGGGGCAGCGACTGGCCCCATGCCACCGCCACGGCCGGCGTGCAGCCGCTGCCCGACGACGCGCGCCAGCTCGACCGCCTGGCGCAGTGGATCGATGGTGCAGGGCAGGGCGCAGCCACCCTGCACGGCGTGCTGGTGGACAACCCGCGTGCCCTCTACGGCTTCGCGCAGACCGAATTTCCCGATTCCTTCCATTGATACCAGGAGCCCATGCCATGACCCTGTCGCCCCCTCTTTCCTTGACGCGCCGCAGCGTGCTCGGCTCCCTGGCTGCGTCGCTGGCCAGCGGCCCGGCCTTTGCGCAGGGCGACTGGCCCGCCGGCAAGCTCATCACCTGGGTCGTGCCCTACCCACCGGGCGGCAGCACCGACGTGCTGGGCCGCAACCTGGCGTTGCGCGTGGCGTCCTCCCTGGGCACCAACGTCATCGTCGACAACAAGGCCGGCGCCACCGGCACCATCGGCGCCGCCTTTGTGGCCAAGGCCGCACCCGATGGCTACACCCTGCTGGGCACCTCCATCGGCCCGCAGGCGATCGCACCGCACCTCATGGGCAAGCTGCCCTACGACCCCATCGCGGGCTTCGAGCCGGTGATCACCATCGGCACCATTCCGCACATCCTGGTGGTGGGTGCCAAGCAACCCTTCCAGTCGGTGGCCGACTTGCTGGCCGCGGCCCGCGCCCAGCCGGGCAAGCTGGCCTTCGCCTCGGGCGGCAACGGCACCATTTTGCAGATGCAGGGCGAGCTGCTGCAGCAGCAAAGCGGCGTGCGCTTCATCCACGTGCCCTACAAGGGCGACACCCCGGCGCTGCAGGACACGCTGGCCGAGCAGGTGCAGTTCATGTTCGCGCCGGCCGCCGCCGCGCTGCCCCACGTGCAGTCCGGCAAGCTGCGCGCACTGGCGGTCACTTCGGCCCAGCGCCTGAAGGCGCTGCCCGCCGTGCCCACCATGGGCGAGGCCGGGCTCAGGGACTTCGTGGTCGAGCAGTGGCAGGCCGTGTTCGCGCCCGCCAAGACACCTGCACCTGTCGTGCAGCGTCTGAACGACGAGATCGGCAAGGCCTTGAAGGACCCCGCCGTCCTTGCCCTGGCCGACAAGCTCGGCGTGACCCTGGTGGGCGGCACGCCGCGCCAGCTCGGCGATTTGCAGAAGGCCGACTCCGCCAAGTGGGCCAAGGTCATCAAGGACGGAAACATCACCGCCGAGTAAGCCGCCGCGCTTCTCTTTCTCCACATACCAAAACCCAACAAGGACCGCACCATGAGCCAGCTTCCCGAAATCATCCGTGACATCGAACGCGTCAGCGCCGAGGTCGTCCAGAAAGCCGCCACCTTCCAGGCCGCCATCCTCGCCGACGTGGCGGGCCGCCGCGGCACCATGCACGCCCGCGTGGCCCCGGTGCACCAGGGCATGCAGGTCGCAGGCCCGGCCTTCACCGTCGAAGTGCGCCCTGGCGACAACCTCATGATCCACGCCGCCATCGCGCTGGCCAAGCCGGGCGACGTGCTGGTGATCGATGGCAAGGGCGACCAGACTGCCGCCCTGATGGGCACGCTGATGCTCAGCGCCTGCAAGAAGCTGGGCCTGGCGGGCGTGATCGTCGACGGTGCGATCCGCGACAAGCTCGAACTGCTGGAACTGGGCTTCCCGGTCTTCAGCGCGGGTTTCAACCCCGCCGGGCCAACGAAGTACGTGCCCGGCCGCATCAACCACCCCATCTCGGCCGGCGGCACCATGGTGAACCCCGGTGACCTGGTCGTCGGCGATGCCGATGGCGTGGTGGTGATCGAGCGCGCCAAGGCCCCGGCGATGATGGCCCTGGCCGACAAGAAGGTGGCCGACGAGGCCGCCCGCATCGAGGCCATCGCCCGCGGCGACACGGCATCCAAGTGGCTGCCCGCGGCCCTGCGCGCCGCTGGCGTGCTCAAGGAAGGGGAATCGCTGTGAGCCGCCCGGCCCTCATCGTGACGGGCGCCGACCTGGCGGCCCAGGCCCTGGCCTTGCTTCAGGATTTCGAGATCGTCTACGCCGGCAAGACCCCCACCGAGGACGACCTGGTGGCCCTGTGCCGCACCCATGACCCCGTGGCCATCATCGTGCGCTACGGCAAGGTCGGCGCGGCCGTGATGGACGCGGCGCCCTCGCTCAAAGTCATCTCCAAGCATGGCAGCGGCACCGACACCATCGACAAGGTGGCTGCCAAGGCGCGCGGCATCGAGGTGGTGGCCGCCGTGGGCGCCAATGCCGCGGCCGTGGCCGAGCAGGCCCTGGCCCTGCTGCTGGCCTGCGCCAAGTCGGTCGTGGCACTCGACGCGCGCATGCACGCCGGCCACTGGGACAAGGCCACGCACAAGAGCCTGGAACTCTACGGCCGCACCGTGGGCGTGGTCGGCCTGGGCGCCATCGGCCTGCGCTTTGCGAAGATGGCCGACGCGCTGGGCATGCGCGTGCTCGGCTTCGACCCCTTCGCGAAGAGCCTGCCGGCGTACATCGAGAGCGTGGACCTGGCGACCATCTGGCGCGAGTCCGACGCGATCTCGCTGCACTGCCCACTGACCGAGGAGACCCGCGGCATGCTCAATGCCGCCACCCTGGCGCAGTGCAGGCGCGGCGTGGTGGTCGTGAACACCGCGCGCGGCGGCCTGATCGACGAGCCGGCCTTGCTCGCTGCCGTGCGCAACGGCCAGGTAATGGCGGCGGGGCTGGACAGCTTCGCCGTGGAGCCCATGGTGGCCGGCCACCCCTTCCAGGGCGAGGCGAATGTCATCCTCTCCCCGCACATCGGCGGCGTGACCAGCGATGCCTACGTGAACATGGGCGTCGGTGCGGCCAAAAACCTGCTCGCAGTGCTGGCGCGCAGCACGGCCGCGGCAGCGTAAGGGAACGGGTGCAGGGCGCGCGCCTTGCCCCACGCGTGGGGGCCTTCCAGAGAATCGAACAAAGGAGACACCAACAATGAACAGGCAAGAACAATTTCCAGCGCTCGCAAGAACGGCGTTGCTGGCTGCCTTGACCCTGGCATCCGCCACCTGCTTTGCCCAGGCCGCCGGCTATCCGAACAAGCCCGTGAAGCTGGTGGTGGGTTTTGCCGCCGGCGGCCCCACCGACGTGGTGGCGCGCGCCTTTGCCGACCACGCCAGCCAGGCGCTGGGCCAGCCCTTCGTGATCGACAACAAGCCCGGCGCCAACACCATCCTGGCCGCACAGGCCGTGGCCAGCGCACCGGCCGACGGCTACACACTGCTGTTCGGTGCCACCAACCACACGATGATCCCGGGGCTGTACAGCAACCGGGTGAAGTTCGACGCGGTGAAGTCGTTCAAGCCGCTGTGCACGGTGGCCACCAGCCCCACGGTGCTGGTGGTGGGGCCGGGCCTGCCCGTGAAGTCGCTGGCCGACTACCTGGCCCGTGCACGCAAGGAGCCGGGCCGCACCACGGCCGGTACCGCGGGCGTGGGCAGCTCGGGCCATTTCGCCACCGAGGTGTTCGCCCGAGCCAACGGCCTGCAGCTCAACCATGTGCCCTACAAGGGGGCCGCGCCGGTGGTGACGGACCTGATGGGTGGCCAGCTCGACAGCTCGTTTGCCACGCTGGGCTCGGTGCTGTCGCAGGTCCGCAGCGGCAAGCTCACGGCCCTGGCTGTGGCATCGTCCAGGCGCTCGCCACTGCTGCCCGATGTGGCCACCTTTGCCGAAGCCGGTGGCGGCAACTACTCGGCCGATGCCTGGTATGGCGTGCTGGCGCCGGCCGGCGTACCCGACGCCGTGGCCCGGACGCTGGAGCGCGTGGCGACGGAGTTTGCGAAAAGCGCCGCAGCGGCCGAGAAGCTGCGCGGCCTGGGGCTGGATGCGGATTCCACCTGCGGCAAGGCCTTTGCCACGCAGGTCGAGCGAGAAGTCGCCACCTACACCCAGATCGCCAAGGATCTGGACCTGAAGGCTGAATGAATTGATGATGGATTGGAGACATGACATGTTGCGTTTTTTCAAACCCCTGATCGCCGCCTGCGCCCTGGCCGCCGGCCTGGCCCACGCCGCCTACCCCGACCGCCCGATCACCATCGTCGTGCCCTATGCGCCAGGCGGCGCAGCCGACGCCGTGGCGCGCGTGCTGGCCACGCGCCTGGGCGCCAGGCTGGGCGCCAGCGTGATCGTGGACAACAAGGCCGGTGCCAGCGGCACCATCGGCGCGAGCTACGTGGCCAAGGCCAATGCGGATGGCTACACCCTGCTGTACGACGCCACGCCGTACTCCATCAACCCGCACCTGTTCCCGAAGATGCCGTATGCGGCCAATGCGCTGCAGCCGCTGTCGCTGGTGCTGCTGGCACCCAACGTGCTCATCGTGAAGGCGGATTCGCCGATCAAGAACATCAACGACCTGGTCGCCCGCGCCAAGGCCACGCCGGGCAAGCTCAATTTCGCCTCGGGCGGCAGCGGCACGGTGCAGCGCCTGGTGCGGAGCTGATGCGCCAGCAGCTCGGCCTGGACATGGTGCACGTGCCCTACAAGAGCGGCGGCCCGGCCATCACCGATGTGATGGCGGGCCAGGTGGACTTCATGTTCGGCACCGTGGCCGCCACCTATCCCCATGTGTCGGGCGGCAAGCTGCGTGCCCTGGCCGTGTCGGCGCCCGAGCGCTCCAAGCGCATGCCCGATGTGCCCACGGTGGCCGAGACGGTGGTCCCCGGCTACGAGGCTTACGAGTGGAACGGCATGTTCCTGCCCGCGGGAACGCCCGAGCCCATTGCCGTCAGGCTGCGCCAGGCCGTGCAGGACGTGATGCAGGAAGACGAGGTCAAGCAGCGCCTGGCCGACATCGGCGCCCAGCCCGTGGGCTCCACGCCCGCCGAGTTTGCCGCCTTCCTGAAGAAGGAAGACGCCAAGTGGGGCGAGGTGGTGCGCAAGGGCCATATCAAGCTCGATTGACCGCCCATGGGCCTGCCACCCCTTCTGCAGTCCGTGCCGCATTCGGTGGGCCTGAACCGTCCGTTGCGCGCGCTGCCCGCCCTGGCGTGCGACAGCCACATGCACGTCTTCGACGCGCGCTTTGCGCCGTCGCCGCACTGGCCGCGCACACCGCCTGAGGCGCCCGTGGCCGCCTACCGGCAGCTGCAGCAGCGCCTGGGCATCGCGCGAACGGTCGTGGTCACGCCATCGACCTATGGCACCGACAACGCCTGCACCCTCGATGCGCTGGACCAGCTGGGCGACAGCGCGTGCGGCGTGGCGGTGGTGGATGCAGCGGTGGATGGCGCCGAACTGGCTCGCCTGGCCGCACGGCGCGTGCGCGGGTTGCGTGTGAACTTCGTTTCTCCGCAGTCCTGGGGCACGACCACCGCGGAGATGCTTTCCACGCTGGCGCATAAGCTGGCGTGCCATGCGGACTGCGGTGGCTGGCACATCCAGGTGTTCGCGCACCCGGAGCAGATCGTGGCGCTCGAACCCGTGCTGCAGGCCTTGCCCGTGCCGCTGGTGATCGACCACATGGGCCGGATCGACCCGGCGCAAGGGGTGTCGTCCGAGGCCTGGGGCAGCCTGCGCCGCCTGCTCGATCAGGGCAACACCTGGGTCAAGCTCTCTGGCGCCTACATGCGCTCCACGGTGCAGGGCCCGGGCTACGCCGATACGCTGCCCCTGGGCCGTGCGCTGGTGCAGGCCGCGCCCGAGCGCCTGGTCTGGGGCAGCGACTGGCCGCACACCACCGAGCCGCCCGGCACCGTGAACGACGCCGACCTGGTGGACCTGTTGCAGGCCTGGGCGGGCACGGATGCCGTGATGGACCGTATCCTGGTGGACAACCCCGCCCGGCTCTACGGATTTCTTCCGGCGTGAAGACCAGAACCAACGAAAGCCATCACCCCATGTTTCTGCTGCAAGCCCCGCAAGTACGTGACCTTGAACCCTTCACCGCCATGCCCGAGGCACTGCGCCGGCGCGAGCGCAGCGCCTGGGCCGATGCCAACCGCGCGGGCGCCATCACCGACTCCTTCCTCGAAGGCCCGGTGTTCGACGGTGCCGGCAACCTGTATGTGACCGACATCCCCTGGGGCCGCATCCTGCGCATCGATCCCGCGGGTACCTGGACCCTGGTGGCCGAGTACGACGGCGAGCCCAATGGCATGAAGTTCCTCGACGCCGGCACGCTGCTGATCACCGACTACAAGAACGGCTTGGTGCGGCTGGATGTGGCGAGCGGCAAGGTGTCCCCGTACCTGGAGCGCCGCAATAGCGAGCGCTTCAAGGGCGTGAACGACCTGGTGTTCGATGCCGAGGGCAACCTGTACTTCACCGACCAGGGCCAGAGCGGCCTGCACGACCCGAGCGGGCGCCTGTACCGCCTGCGCCCCAACGGCCAGCTCGACCTGCTGCTGGCCAACGTGCCCAGCCCCAACGGCGTGGCCCTGTCGCCCGACGGGCGCGTGCTCTACCTGGCCGTGACGCGCGGCAACTGCGTCTGGCGCGTGCCGCTGCTGCCCGATGGCAGCGTGGCCAAGGTGGGGCAGTTCTTCACCTCCTACGGCCCGAGTGGGCCGGACGGACTGGCCGTGGACGCCAACGGCCGGCTGCTGGTGGCCAACCCGGGCCTGGGCTATGTCTGGGTGCTCAACCACCGCGCCGAGCCGGAACTGGTGCTGCGCGGTCCGGCCGGCGCCTCCACCACCAACCTGGCGTTCGGCGGGGAGGGTGGACGGACGGTGTTCGTGACCGACTCAACCCATGGCCAGATCCTGCGGGCGCACCTGGATGCGCCTGGCCTGCCGCTGGCGCGGGGACTGGCCGCGTCCCGCTAACACCCTGAGTGACAATGGCTTTGCAATTTCGATAAATATTGACTATTGAGGGGATTCAATCGATTCAATTGATGCGCCGTGGATTGCTTCCTAAGATGGGCCTCGCCAAGTGCTTGAACCGCTTACACAAGGAGAGACCCCATGACGACAGAAGCCAAATGCCCGTTCGACCACACCAAGGCAGCCGCCCCCAAGGGCCGTGGCAACGCCGACTGGTGGCCCAACCAGCTCAACCTGCGCCCGCTCAACCAGAGCTCTCCGCTTGTCGACCCCATGGGCGACGGCTTCAACTACGCCGAGGAATTCAAGAGCCTGGACCTCGCGGCCGTGAAGGCCGACCTGCACGCGCTGATGACCGACTCGCAGGACTGGTGGCCGGCCGACTTCGGCCACTACGGCCCGTTGTTCATCCGCATGGCCTGGCACAGCGCCGGCACCTACCGTCTGGCCGACGGACGCGGTGGCGCGGGGGCCGGGCAGCAGCGCTTTGCTCCGCTCAACAGCTGGCCCGACAATGCCAACCTGGACAAGGCGCGGCGCCTGCTCTGGCCCATCAAGCAGAAATACGGCCGCAAGATTTCCTGGGCCGACCTGATGATCCTTACCGGCAACGTGGCGCTCGAATCCATGGGTTTCAAGACCTTCGGTTTCGGTGGCGGCCGGCCCGACGTGTGGGAACCCGATGAAAACGTCTACTGGGGCGCAGAGACCACCTGGCTGGGCGGCGACAAGCGCTACAGCGGCGAGCGCGACCTGGCCAAGCCCCTGGCCGCCGTGCAGATGGGCCTGATCTACGTGAACCCCGAGGGTCCCAACGGCAACCCCGACCCCATCGCCGCGGCGCGCGACATCCGCGACACCTTTGCCCGCATGGCCATGGACGACGAAGAGACCGTGGCGCTGATCGCCGGCGGCCACACCTTCGGCAAGACCCACGGCGCAGGCGACGCGGCCCTGGTGGGCCTGGAGCCCGAGGGCGGCGGCATCGAGGACCAGGGCTTCGGCTGGATCAGCAAGCACGGTAGCGGCTTTGGCGGTGACGCCATCACCAGCGGCCTGGAGGTCACCTGGACCACCACGCCGACGAAGTGGAGCAACAACTTCTTCGAGAACCTGTTCGGCTTCGAGTGGGAGCTGACCAAGAGCCCGGCCGGCGCCCACCAGTGGACGGCCAAGGGCGCCGAGGCGACCATCCCCGATGCGCACGACCCGTCGAAGAAGCGCGTGCCCACCATGCTCACCACCGACCTCTCGCTGCGCCAGGACCCGGCCTACGAGGCCATCTCGCGCCGATTCCTCGCACACCCCGAGCAGTTCGCCGATGCGTTCGCGCGGGCCTGGTTCAAGCTGACCCACCGCGACATGGGTCCGCGCGTGCGCTACCTCGGCCCCGAGGTACCGGCCGAGGTGCTGATCTGGCAGGACCCGATTCCCGAGGTGGACCATGCCCTGGTGGACGGCCAGGACGTGACGGTGCTCAAGGCGAAGATCCTGGCGTCGGGCCTCACGGTGCCCGAACTGGTGTCCACCGCCTGGGCCTCGGCCTCCACCTACCGCGGTGGCGACAAGCGCGGCGGCGCCAACGGTGCCCGCATCCGCCTGGCACCGCAAAAGGACTGGGAGGTGAACCAGCCTGCGCAACTGGCCAAGGTGCTGGGCAAGCTCGAGGCGATCCAGCAGGACTTCAATGCAACGCAGGCGGGTGGCAAGAAGGTCTCCATCGCCGACCTCATCGTGCTGGGCGGTGCCGCGGCCATCGAGTCGGCCGCTCGCAGTGCCGGCCAGGAAGTGAGCGTGCCCTTCACTCCGGGCCGCATGGACGCTTCGCAGGAGCAGACCGACGTGCCTTCGTTCGAGGTCATGGAGCCGCTGGCCGATGGCTTTCGCAACTATGTGCGCCCCGGCCTCGAGGGCGCCGTGGCCGAGCTGCTGGTCGACCGCGCCAACCAGCTCACGCTGACCGGCCCCGAGATGACGGTGCTGGTGGGGGGGCTGCGCGCCCTGGGTGCGAGCGCAGGGCAGGGCGGCCATGGTGTCTTCACCAAGACGCCCGGGGCTCTCACGAACGACTTCTTCGTAAACCTGCTGGACATGCGCACCCGGTGGCAGAAGTCGGCCTCGGATGCCGGCGTGCTGGAAGGGGTGGACCGTGCTACGGGCGCCGCGAAGTGGAAGGGCACCGTGGCCGACCTGGTGTTCGGTTCCAACTCGCAACTGCGTGCCCTGGCCGAGGTCTATGGCAGCGGCGATGCGCAGGCGGTCTTCGTGCAGGACTTCGTGAAGGCCTGGACCAAGGTCATGAACCTGGACCGTTTTGACCTGGCGGTTGCCAAGGCCTGAGCGGCCTGAATGCGCCCCCTGAAGGGGGCGCATTTTTTCTTGTGTGCGACCCTGCGGCTACCATCGCGGCCTCAAACCAACCGGAGAGCCCGCATGACGCAACCCCCATCCACCAAGGACTTCGACAAGGGCCTGGCCACGCGCAAGCAGGTCATGGGCGAGGACTTCGTGGCCAATGCCTTTGGCAATGCCACGCAGTTCACCCAGCCGATCCAGGAGTTCATCACCCGCAATGCCTGGGGCGACGTCTGGCAGCGCCCGGGGCTGGACCTGAAGACCCGCAGCCTGATCACCGTGGCCTTCCTCACCGCGCTGGGCAAGCAGCATGAGCTCAAGGGCCATGTGCGCGGCGCGCTCAACAACGGCGCCACGGCGGCCGAGATCCAGGAAGTTCTGCTGCACGCCAGCATCTACTGCGGCCTGCCTGCCGCGGTGGACGCCTTTCGCACGGCCGCCGAGGTGGTCGACGGACCGAAGAAGTAAGACTACCCCGCGAGCAGCTTGTGCACCAGGTCGGCGGCCGTCGACGCGTTGTACTTGCGCATGAGGCGCGCGCGGTAGATCTCCACCGTGCGGTGGCTGATGTCGAGCGTGCGCCCGATCTCCTTGGAGGTCAGGCCCTCGAGCAGGCGCGCGGCCACCTCGCGCTCGCGCCCGGTCAGTTCGGCCTTCACGGGGCGCTGCGAGCTCAGGTCCTCGAAGCTCCAGATGCCCGATGCATGGGGGTCTTCGCGGTTCAATGCACGTCCTGACACATGGCACCAGAATACTTCGCCATTGGCGCGCTTCATGATGCGGTTGTCGGCGTAGTGGCCCTTGGCGTTGAGGATGGGCTCCATGTGCGCGCCCAGGCGTTCGTATTCGTCGGCGCTCGGATACAGGATCTGGAACGACTGCCCGATCAGCAGCTCGCGCGAGGCGCCGAACATCTCGCAGACCTGCCGGTTGCAGTCCACCATGGCGCGGTTGCGCGACAGCACCAGGCCCACGGGGGCCATGTCAAACGCCAGCCGGTAATCTACGTCCATAGTGCAAGTCTTTACGGGGTACTACTTATTCGGATACGTAGTATCGTAGCGCATCCAACATTCGCAAGGAGATCGTGGTGAACAAGATTTTTCCCTCCGCAGCCAAGGCGCTGGAAGGCGTGGTTGCAGATGGCCAGTTGCTGGCCGTCGGCGGTTTCGGTCTGTGCGGCATTCCCGAGGCATTGATCGACGCGCTGCGTGACTCCGGTGCGAAGAACCTCACCGTGATCTCCAACAATGCGGGCGTCGATGGCTTCGGCCTGGGCAAGCTGCTCGAGACGCGCCAGATCAAGAAGATGATCTCCTCCTACGTGGGCGAGAACAAGGAGTTCGAGCGCCAGTACCTGGCGGGCGAGCTGGAACTCGAATTCACGCCCCAGGGTACGCTGGCCGAGAAGCTGCGCGCCGGCGGTGCGGGCATCCCGGCCTTCTTCACCAAGACCGGCGTGGGTACCATCGTGGCCGAGGGCAAGGAACTGCGCGAGTTCGACGGCGAGACCTATGTGATGGAGCGCTCGCTGGTGCCCGACGTCTCGCTGGTCAAGGCCTGGCGTGCCGACAAGTCCGGCAACCTGCAGTTCCGCCTTACGGCGCGCAACTTCAACCCTGCGGCCGCCACGGCCGGCAAGGTCTGTGTCGTCGAAGTGGAAGAAATCGTGGAGACCGGCGCCATCGAGCCCGACCAGGTCCACCTGCCCGGCATCTACGTGCACCGCATCGTGCACAACGCCCACCCCGAGAAACGCATCGAAAAACGCACCATCACCGAGAAAGCAGGAGCCTGACCATGCCGTGGACCCAAGACCAGATGGCCGCCCGTGCGGCGCAAGAACTCGAAGACGGTTTCTACGTGAACCTGGGCATCGGCATCCCTACGCTGGTGGCCAATTTCACGGGTGACAAGGAAGTGTGGCTGCAGTCCGAGAACGGCATGCTGGGCATCGGCCCCTTCCCGACCGAAGACGCGGTGGACGCCGACCTGATCAACGCCGGCAAGCAAACCGTGACCACCATCAAGGGCTCGTCGATCTTCGGCAGCGACCAATCCTTCGCCATGATCCGCGGCGGCAAGATCAACCTGTCCATTCTGGGCGCCATGCAGGTCAGCGAAAAGGGCGACCTGGCCAACTGGATGATCCCGGGCAAGATGGTCAAGGGCATGGGCGGCGCCATGGACCTGGTGGCCGGCGTCAAGCGCGTGATCGTGCTCATGGAGCA
Source organism: Acidovorax sp. GW821-FHT10A04 (assembly GCF_059415825.1). Lineage (NCBI taxonomy): Bacteria > Pseudomonadati > Pseudomonadota > Betaproteobacteria > Burkholderiales > Comamonadaceae > Acidovorax > Acidovorax sp. GW821-FHT10A04. Next base: position 165,370 of record NZ_JBWKNZ010000011.1, on the reverse strand, counting down.
TGTGGCGAAGAAGAAGGACGGCACCGAGGACCTCAAGATCCTGCCCCAGTGCACGCTGCCCCTGACGGGCGTGGGCGTGGTCGACCGCATCATCACCGACCTGGCCGTGCTGGACGTGACGCCCGAAGGCCTCAAGCTCATCGAGCTGGCCCCTGGCGTGACGTTCGAGGCCCTGCAGGCCAAGACCGGCGTGACCGTGCTGCAATAAGGCAGAGCACATGCCGTGGCCCCCTGGGCCACACCAAAAAGGCCGGGGCCCCGCGAGGGGTACCGGCCTTTTTTGCATGCGGGCTGCAGTTGCGGTCTGCAGCCTTGCACTGGTGCGGATTAAAGAGCGCCGATCTCGCCCGAAGGGATCTGGCCGGTGCGCACGGCTTCGGCGGCAGCGGCGCGCACGGCGGCGCGGTCGGCCTTCGACTGGTAGGTCACCACGCGGGAGCCGGCAGGTTCCATGCTGTGCGTGCGGGCCTCCACGGCGGCTTCGGCAGCCACTTCGGCGCGGGTGCGGTTGGTCTCGAACTTCAGGGCGAACTGCGAGCTGTCGGCTTCATCGGCGTAGGCACCGAAGGAAGCGAAAGCGGCGACGGCGGCGATGGACAGGAAACGTGCGGTGTTGTTCATGGTGATTCTCCGATCAAAAGGGGTAGGGGGCTTGCTGCGGGGCGGTACGGATTACAGGTAGCCGGCTTCGCCCGACGAGATCTGGCCGGTGCGCAGGGCCTCGGCCGCCTGGGCGCGCACGGTGGCACGGTCGGCCGTCGATTGGTAGCTCAGCACGCGGGAGCCGGCGGGCTCCATGCTGTGCGTGCGGGCTTCCACAGCGGCTTCGGCGATCACTTCGGCGCGGGTGCGGTTGGTCTCGAACTTCAGGGCGAATTGCGAGCCGTCGGCCTCGTCGGCCTGGGCGCCGAACGATGCGAAAGCGGCAACAGCGGCGATGGAGAGAAAACGTGCGGTGGTGTTCATGATGGCATCCTTGGGATCAAAAAGCGCCTCGAAAAACCGGCACAGAAACCATTCCTGAACCGGGTTCGGTGAGTCGCATTGCGGGTTCGGCTCATCGATGGATGAACTGTACGCCTTGGGTGTCCACAGAAAAACCATCCAGTCACGAACTGACTGTTCCAGTTTTGAAAACAGTTGCGCGAGCACGCCGGCATGAAAAAAGCCCGCGGCTGCATGGCAGCCGCGGGCTCAAGAAGAACCGGCCCGGGGGCTCAGGGCAGCTGGTTCCAGTTTTGGTTGTTGCCGCCGTTGCAGGTCCAGGTGAGCAGGGGAGTGTCCTGCGCCGTGGAGTTGTTGGGCACGTCCAGGCAGGCGCCCGATGCGCGGTTGCGCACGGTCGATCCCGACAGCGTCCACTGCGCCGTGTTGCCCACCGTGCAGGCCAGTTGCACGACCCCCGCGCCGCTGGTGGCTGCGCTGTCCTGCGCCAGGCACAGGTTGCTGTGCTTGGCCACCAGCTGCACATAGCCGCCCGCCAGGTTGCGCACCGTGAAGGTCTCGTTGTTCGCCGTGCCGCAGGGCCATTGGATGGCAACCGCGCCGCTGGCGGCCGAAGCCCCGCGGATGTTGACGCACAGCGTGCTCTGGCTGGAGCGCAGGCGCGTGGTGAACTCCGACGCGGTGTCCAGCGAGCGCACGTAGTCGGCCAGCGCCTGCCGGTCGGCCGCGGGCAGGCCGGCCACGTTGCCGTGGCCGCCGGCGATCACGTCGAGCACGCTGGCCTTCTGGCCGTTGTGCAGGTAGGACCTGGCGGCCCAGCTGCCAATCAGCGTGGGCGTGTCGAAGCCCACCCCAGCCAGCGGCTGGTTGGCGCCCTTGCCCGACGAGGCCTGGATGCTGCCCACATCGTGCCTGAGGCCGTCCTGGAAGGTGCCGCCCGCATGGCAGCTGGCGCAGTTGGCGTTGGCGAACAGGGTCTGCCCACGCGCTGCCTCCACCGTGAGGCTGCCGTCGGCTGCGCGCACCGGGCTGCGCATGTACTTGTTGAGCGAGGCCAGGTAGGCCGCCAGGTCGTCGAGCTGCGCGTTGCGGCCCGCCTTGGGTGTGCCCAGCGGGTCGCTGGTGGCAGCAAAGTCCGCGTCGCTCAGGAAGCCCGTGCCGCCGAAGGCGCTGCGCATGTCGTTCTCGAAGTCCTGCACCTCGTCGAAGTTGGCGCTCCAGTGCAGCTTGCCGTGGCCGGTGCCGCGCCGGCCCTGCAGGCTGATGGTACGGCGCAGGCCCTCGCCGCGCTGGGTGAAGTCCCAGACCATGCCGTCATCACCGCCGTCTGCGTGGCAGCTGGCGCAGGACATGTAGTTGTCCTTGCTCATGCGCCGGTCGGCTGCGTTGTAGAACACCAGCTTGCCGCGCAGCGCCGCTGCCGCCAGGGGCTCCTGCGCCACCGTGGCCACGTTCTGCAGGAACACCGCCGCCGCGCTGCGCGAGGCCAGCACGTCGGCCACGTCGTGCACGGTGACCGAGCGCGCGAGGAAGTTGTTCACGAACAGCCGCTTGCGCGCAGTGTCCAGGTACAGGCCGTGGGGCGCGCTGCTGGCGTTGATCTCGCCGCGCACGGCGCGGGTGTAGGCATCGACGATGGCGATGTTGTTGCCTTCCATCTGCGCCACGAACAGGTAGTCGCCCGCAGGGGAGAAGAGGGCGGCGCGTGCTGGTGCGCGGTCGTCGAAGTCGATCTGCTCGGGCAGCAGGTGCGTGGCCTGCGCCAGGTCGACCTGCGAGAGGATGGAGCGCACCGTCTGGTCGTGCAGCAGGTCGCCACCGTCGCGGAAGCGCCCGCGCACGATGTTGTCCTTCTTGCCGGGCAGCACGGCGCGCGAGCCATCGGGCGAGATCACCACCTGGCTCAGGTAGTTGGCCACGCCGCGCGAACTGTTCTCGGTGTCGATCGTGGTCGTGTCCACCGGCAGGGCGATGGTGGACAGCAGGCCCATGGTGCTCAGGCCCACCTTGTTCAATTGCCCGCCCGTCATCTTCGACTTGAAGCGCGTGACGTAGACCGTCTGCGAATCGGCCGCCACCGCGATGCCGCGCAGGTCGCCCTCCAGCGCCAGGGTACCCGTGGTGTTGCCGTTGGCCGGGTCGAAGGCCACCAGCGTGGATTTGCTCTCCAGCGTCAGCAGGCCCTTGCTGCCATTGGGTGTGAAGGCCACGCCATAGGGGCCGCTGCCGTAGGGCAGGTTCACCGTGGCGGCGATGCTGCCATCGGCCGGGTTCAACGCCACGAGCTTGTCCTCGCCCTGCACGGTGACCCAGATGCGGCCGTCCGGTGCACGCGCCAGGGTCTTGGGTTCGTCGCCCACGCGCGTCTCCCAGCGCTTGGTCAGGGCCAGCGCATCGATGGCCGCCACCGTGCCGCTGTCCGGGTTCACCGCATAGACGCTGTTGGCATCGCCGACGATGTTGCTCGAGTGCGTGGGTGCCGTGGCCGTCGTCGGGAAGATCACCGTCACGTTGTAGGTGTAGAAGGTGTCCTGGCCTGCCGCGTTACGCACCGTCAGGGTCACCGTGTAGTGGCCGGGGCGGTTGTAGCTGTAGGTAGTGTTGGCCTGGGACGAGAAGCTGGTCTGCGTGCCGTTGCCAAAGTTCCAGCGGTAGGTGACGCCCGTGCCACCGCCCAGCCGGGTCGGGTCGAAACTCAGTTGCCCGTTCACCAGCTGCGGCCCGCCGCTCACACCGGCATCGCCGATGATGGCTTGCGAGCGCAGCTGCGTGACATCGGCATCGCTGAGCACGCGCCCGTAGACCCGCACGTCGGCCAGGCTGCCGCGGAAGAAGTCGGCGTTGCCCTGGATCTGCCCGAGCAGCGCGAACTTGTTGGACAGGCCCTTGGTGCCTGTGAGCCCGGTGGAGCTGGTCTTGGCGCCGTCGATGTACAGCGTCTGCGCGCCCGAGGCCGCGTCGCGCGTCATCACCACGTGGTGCCAGTTGCCATCGTTCACGGCCGCGGTGGAGCGGGTGCCGGGGTTGTTGCCCGCCACGTTGCCCACCGAGAGGTTGAGCCGCCCGGTGTTGTCGATCCAGCCCCAGAACACGTCATCCGCACCGCCTGACTGGTCGCGCCCGAAGAGCCCGGGCGCCGTCCAGGCGTTGGCCGAACCGTTCTGCGTGGTCTTCATGTAGAAGGCCAGCGAGGCTGTGCCGCCCAGGGCGGTGGCCACGCCGTCGTTCTTGAGCGGCACGCCGCCCGTGCGCTGCGCGAAGTTCAGGCCGATGCTGCTGAACTGGTCGGCTGCCGAGGCGGTGCCGTTGTTGGCGCCGATCTCGTCGGTCAGGGTGCTCGACAGCGGCCAGTGGTTCATGAGGCTGATGTCGGTGGCGTTGCCGGTGTGGAACACGGCCTTGTACTCGGCCGCGATGCCGTTGCCCGCATAGTCTTTCACCCCGCCAGCCGTGAGCACGATCTCATAGCTGGTGCCGGCCGCCAGGGGCTGCGTGGGGTGGAAGTTGATGATGCCCAGCTGCACGCTGTAGGTGCCGGCCAGGGCGTTGCCGTTGACCGGACGCACGATGAAGGTGCCGGCGTGCACGCTCTCGGGCAGGATGCTGTCCGTCAGGCCCACGCCGATGCGCGAGGTCAGCGCCTGCTGCTTGGCGCCGTTGGTGGGCGAGGTCTGCTTGACCGCGGGCGGCGTGGTGTCGCGTGCTGTCTGGTGCACGATGAAGCCGCTGCCCGAGCCGTGGTCGTTGCCGATGAACAGCAGGTTGCCCATGGGCGCCACCTGGCCGTGGTCGGAGTGCGAGTACTCGGGGTCGTTGGTGGCGAACAGGCTGCCCTGGCCCACCTCGACGTGGTTGAGCGGGTTGCTCACGTCCACCTTGTGCACCTTGAACTGCGCGCCCTGGAACACATAGTGGTCCTGCATGCCGCAGTACAGCTGTTCGTCGATGACCAGGCGGTTGTCCTCCACCACGAACTGCGTGCGGTCGGACAGGTCGTAGCTGTACATCTTGGCGCCGCCACCGCGGGCCGAGGCGTGCAGATTCTTGCCGTCGAAGCAGGTGGCGTAGTAGTTGGGGTTGGAGCCCACGGTATCCAGCACCTTGGGGTTGAGCGGGTCGGAGATGTCCAGGCTCGCAAAGCCATCGGTGTTGTCCATCGAGGTCAGCACCATGTGGTTGCCCATGGTGAAGATGGGGCCGACGCGAAAACCCCCGAGCTCGCCGGTGGGCACGGGGTTGGGCTTGCCCGCACCGCGGTTGGCGATCACGGCGTTGGCCGGGTCGCTGGCATCGACGATGTAGACGCCGTCGTTGGCCGAGGCCACGTACACGTAGGGCGCCTGCCACCACAGCTGCCAGGCCACGTTGGTGTAGTCGCCGCCGTTCACAGTGGGCAGCGCCAGTTTCTTGACCTGCTGGATGTTGTTGATGTCGGTGAAGTCCCAGAACTCGATGCCCTTGATGCTGGGCACCACCACGTACTGCTTGCCGCCGATCTTCGCGGTGCCGAAGGCATGGGCCTCGCGGAACTCCTTGGTGCGCCCCTCGGGCTCGTAGATCTTCTTGGCGAGCACGATGGCGCGCGGGTTGGACACGTCGTACAGCAGAAAGCCGCCGGGGCCCAGGCCGCTGTCGGGCGCGAAGGAGGTCAGAAAATAGCCGTTGAGCATGATGCCCACGTTGAGCCCATAGTCCTTGCGGCCGGGGTAGGTGGCCGGCACGTCGCCCGAGGCGCGTGTGATCATGGAGACCGGCTTGAACAGCTCGGCCGAGGTGTAGGTGAGATTGCCCAGGCCCGGCCCCTGCAGCGGCAGCGGAACCTCGGCGGCCTGCGTGACCGCAGCCGCCATGGTGGTAAGGGTGGTCATGGGGTTGACCCCCGTGATCGCCGCATGCGTGAGCAAGGTGGCGAACGGCAACAGCAGTGCCATCAGGTAATACCGGATTTTCATCGTCGTCTCCTGTGTGTGTGGTTCTTGGTGAACCTTCTTCCTCGATCTTTCCGACAGCCTTTCGAAGGCGCGCGCAGGCACGCCGGCCGGTGGCATCACCGCCACCGGCCGCAGGGCTCTTTCTCCTGGGCTCCCTCTCTTCTTTTCTTTTTCTGTGCTCTTCAGTGCGCAGCCTTGCGCGCGTGGTGCTTTCGCTGCATCAGGATGCGTGCGTTCCCGTGCTGTAGATGTCCCAGGCGGCTGCCGCGCTGGCGCCGCGGTGGATCATGGCCATCAGCGCATCGACCACGGCCGAGGGCTTGGCGTGCTGGTACACGTTGCGGCCGTAGACCATGCCCACGGCCCCCTGGTCCAGCAGCACGCGCGAGCGTGCGAACACCTGCTGCAGGTCTTCGCGGCCGCCGCCGCGCACCAGCACCGGGCAGCGCGCGGCCTGCACCACGCGGTGGAATTCGGCGGGGTCGGTGGTCGGGTCGGCTTTTACGATGTCGGCACCCATTTCGCGCGCCAGGCGTACCAGGGTGACGATCTTCTCGGCGTCGCCATCGACCATATAGCCGCCCTGGTCGCTGTGCGGGCGCATCACCAGCGGCTCGATCATCAGCGGCATGCCGTAGCGGTCGCAGTCGGCGCGCACGCGCGCGATGTTCTGCACGCACTGGCGGAACAGGTCGGGTTCATTGGGCAGCATGAACAGGTTGACCACCACGCAGGCCGCATCGCGCTGCACGGCCGGCAGCACCGGATCGTGCTCGTTCTGCAGCAGGGCCCACATCACGCGGTGGGCGGTGGCGTTGTAAGGGTTGCCCATGTCGATGCGCATCACCAGCGCCGGCTTGTTGCGGCCCGGGCGGTCTTGCAGCAGGTCGGCCTGGCCGTAGTTGAGCTGGATGGCATCGGGCGCGGCGGCCACGAGCTTGTCCATCACCTGGGGCATGTCTTCCAGGCCGTTGAGGAAGCTTGGCTCGTTGCACACGCCATGGTCGAGTGCGATGTCCAGGCAGCGGCCGTTGGTGAGCAGGCGGTTCAGGCGTGCGGTCTTGTCTTTCGACATACGAAGAGGTCCTTGGGTTGGGGGATGGATACGGGTCAGGCCAGGGCCTTCAGGTGGGGGCTTGCGGCGTCGTCGATGCGCTGCACGGCCTCCTCGGGCAGTTCCAGCGCACCGGCGGTCGCGTTCTCGGTGGCCTGCGCCCGCGTGCGCGCACCGCACAGCGCCACCGACACGCTGCCGCTGGCCAGCGTCCAGGCAATCATCAACTGGCTGAAGGAACAACCGAATTGCCGGCGCAGGGGCTCCAGCTCGTCGAAGAAGGCCTTGAGCCGGGCGCGGTTGGCCGCGCTGAAGCGCGGATTGCTGGCGCGCTGGTCATCGCCCGTGAACTGGCGCGCCGGGTCGATGGGGCCGGCCAGCAGGCCCAGTGCCAGCGAGGAATAGCCCAGGATGGCGACATTGTTGCGGCCGCACAGCGGCAGCAGAGTCTGCTCGATCTCGCGGTCGATCAGGCTGTAGCGCTCCTGCGCGGCATCCACGGGGCCATGGCGCAGGTACTCGGCCAGGGTCGGCGCATCCACGTTGCTCACGCCGATGGCGCGGATCTTGCCCTGCTTCTTGAGGTCGAGCAGGGCGTCCATGGTCTCTTCGACCGGCGTGGTGCTGTCCTGCCAATGGGTGATGTACAGGTCGATGTAGTCGGTCTGCAGGCGTTTCAGGCTCTCCTCGGCCTCATGGAAGATCGATGTGCGGCCCAGGTGCCGGTGCACGGGGTGGCCATCCTCGTCGAAGAAGTGCGTGCCCTGCTGCGTATGCCAGACCAGGCCGCACTTGGTGGCGATCACCGCCTCGTGGCGGCGGCCCTTGAGCGCCGCGCCGACGAGCTGCTCGGAGGCGCCCAGGCCATAGGCCGGCGCGGTGTCGATCAGCGTGACCCCGGCATCGAGCGAGGCGGCAATGGCTTCGGTGGCGGCGGCACTGTCCTGGCCGCCCCACATCCAGCCGCCCATGGCCCAGGTACCGAGGCCGATGGCCGAGCACTGGATGCCCGAAGGGCCCAGGGTGGTGGTCTTCATCGCTGCGTTCATCATCACGGCATTCATCGCTTGGTCTTTCGGGTGTTCATGAGGTGGTCGATGGTCACGGCGGCCAGCAGGATCAGGCCCTTGATCACGTCCTGCCAGTAGGGCGACACGTCCAGCAGGATCAGCGAGCTGGTCACCACCGAGAGCAGGGCCAGGCCCAGCACGGCACCGAGCACCGTGCCCGAGCCGCCCTTGAGGCTGGCGCCGCCGATCACGGCTGCGGCAATCACGTTGAGCTCCATGCCCACGCCGAAGGTCGGCGTGGCTGCGCCGAAGCGCGCGGTGTAGATCACCCCGGCCAGGCCGGCCGAGGCCGCGCACAGCACCGTGACCCAGAACTTCACGTGGCCCACACGGATGCCCGAGTACAGCGCCGCCTTCTCGTTGCTGCCGGTGTAGAACACGCGGCGCAGCAGGCTGGCGCGGCGCAGCACGAAGTCGCTGACCACCACGATGAAAAGGAAGATCAGGATCACCGCCGGAATGCCGAACAACGTGCCCTGACCGATGAACTTGAACGAGGCCGGCAGCGAGAACAGCGACTGCGGCGTGCCCTGGGTGAGCGCCAGGCACAGGCCGCGCACGATGACCATGAAGGCCAGCGAGGCGATGAAGTGGTTGAGCCCGATGCGCACCACGCAGCCGCCGATCATGGCCCCGATGAGGGCGCTGGCGGCGATTGCGATGAGCCCGGCCGTCCAGGGGTCGAACCCCATCAGGAACAGCTTGCCCGTGACCACCATCGCAAAGCACACCACCGAACCCACCGACAGGTCGATGCCGCCCACGATGAGCAGGATGGTCATGCCCACGACCACGATGCCCTCGATGGAAAACGAGAGCAGCATGGCGCGGATGTTGTCCCAGGTCAGGAAGTAGGGCGAGGCGAAGCTCATGCCGATGCACAGCACCAGGATGATGACCAGAAGGCCCATCTCGCGCATGCTGGTCAGCCTGGTTCCGCCCGGCTTGCCGGGCCCTCCCTGGGGTTTCTCGCGCAGGGGCTGCAGGCCGGCCACGCTGCCGGCATCCAGTTGTGCGGGGTGATTCATGCCATCTCCTCTTGTTGTCGTTCCAGTCCCGAGGCCAGCCGCAGCAGGGCCTCTTCCGTCATGTCCTTGCCTTGCACCTCGCCCGCGACGCGGCCATCGCGGATCACCAGGGCCCGGTCGCACAGCCCGATGATCTCGGGCAGCTCCGAGGAGATCACCACCACGCCCACGCCCTGGCAGGCCAGGTCGCGCAGGATGTGGTGTATCTCCGACTTGGCACCCACGTCCACGCCGCGCGTGGGCTCGTCCATCAGCAGCACCGCGGGGTTGGTCGCCAGCAGCTTGGCAATCGCCACCTTCTGCTGGTTGCCGCCCGAAAGGCTGGCCACCTCGATCTGCACGCCGTCGGACTTGAGCTTCAGGCGCGCGCCCAGCTCCTGCGCCAGCCGGTGCTCGGCCGCACGCTGCAGCAGGCCGAAGCGCGAGCTCACGCGCGCCAGCGCCATGGAGGCGATGTTCTGCGCGATCGGCAGGTCCAGGTAGACGCCTGCAGCCTTGCGGTCCTCGCTGAGGTAGGCAATGCCGTCGCGCAGCGCGTCGCTGTATTTGCGGATGGCGAGCTGCTTGCCGTTGAGGCGCACGCTGCCGCCGGTGGCGGGGCGCAGGCCGCACAAAGTCTGCGCCAGCTCGCTGCGCCCGGCGCCCATGAGCCCGGCGATGCCCAGGATCTCGCCGCGCTGCACGGTGAACGAGACGCCATGCACGCGCTCGCCGTCGGCCAGGTCGCCCACTTCGAGCACATGCTCGCCGCGGTCTGCGTCCTGCTGCTTGGGCGGGTAGTAGTTGCCCAGGTCGCGCCCGACCATGCGGCGCACCAGGCCGTCGGCATCGAGCTCGGCCAGCGGCCCCGAATGCACGTTGCGGCCATCGCGCAGCACGGTCACGCGCGTGCAGTGCGCAAAGATCTCAGCCATGCGGTGGCTGATGTAGATGATGGCTATGCCCTGGTCCTTGAGGTCGTGCAGCACCCGGAAGAGGGCGGCCGACTCGTTGTCGGTGAGGGCGGCGGTCGGCTCGTCGAGGATCAGCACCTTGCAGTCGAGCGTGAGCGCCTTGGCGATCTCGATCAGCTGCTGGCTGGAGATGGGCAGGTCCCCCGCGCAGGCGGCGGGGTCGATGTCCTGGCCCAGGCGCCTGAGCACCTGGGTGGCACGTGCGTTGAGGCCGGCGTAGTCCATCCAGGCCTGCCCGCCGGCATTGATCTCGGGCATGAAGATGTTCTCGGCCACGGTGGCGTCGGCGCACAGGGCGATCTCCTGGTGCACCAAGCCGATACCCAGGCGCATGGCCTGGGCCGGACCATCGATGGTCACCACGCGGCCGTCGAGCAGGATCTCGCCCGCGTCCGGCTGGTGGATGCCATCGATGATGTTCATCAGCGTGGACTTGCCCGCGCCGTTCTCGCCGCACAGGGCGTGGATCTCGCCCGCCTGCAGCGAGAAGTCCACGCCCGAGAGCGCATGCGAAGCGCCGAAGCGCTTGCAGATGCCACGCAGCGCGAGCAGGGGAGCGCCCATGGTGGTGGTGCTCACTCGCTGATGCCCTTGGTGCCGCGGCGGGCGAGGTACTTGTCCCAGTAGAAGTCGTCGGCGTTGGCCTTGCTGACCACGGCCAGGCCGTTGTCCAGGAAGGGCACGGCCATGGGGTTGGTGCCGTTGCGCTTGGCGTCGTTCATCGGGTCGATGAGGCCGGGGTTCTTGGCCAGGAACAGCATCATCATGCCCATGTAGCCCTGCATGCCCTGGTTGGGGTTGATGGCGCCGAACACGTCGCCGGACTTGATCATGTCCAGGATCTTGGCGTTCACGTCGCAGCACATCACCTTGATGTTCTTCTTGGTCTCCACCTTGGCCTGTGCCGCACCCAGGGCCGAGTTGGCCTCGGGCATGAACAGTGCGCCCAGGTTGGGGTTGGCCTGCGCCAGGCTCTGCACGGCCTGGTAGGCCTTGTTCGGGTCCTGGTTGCTCGCGGCGCGGCCCACCAGCTTCATGCCGGGGTGCTTGGTCTTCATGCGGTTGATGAAGGCGGCGATGCGGCGGTCGTGGTTGTCCTGGCCGGGGTTTTCCAGCACGGCGAACTCGCCCTTGCCGTTCAGGGATGCCGCGATCGCGTCGGCCGCCTGCGCGCCTTCACGCTCGTTGTCCGAAGTGATGAAGGAGGTGCGCTTGGAGTTGGGCGAGTCGGCTGCGAAGGTGACCACCGGGATCCCCATCGCCGCGGCGCGGTTGATGGGTTCGATGAACGGGTCGGGGTTCATGGGGTGCAGTAGGATGCCGGCGGGCTTGCGTGCCAGCTCCTGCTCGAACGATGCCAACTGCTTGTTCACGTCGTATTCCGGCGTGCCGGTGTAGCGGGTGCGCACACCCAGGGTGCGGCCCAGCTGCTTCATCATTTCGTAGACCGGAAACCAGTACTCCACGCCCGAGACCATCACGTTCATCACGTAGACGTCGCTGGGGTTGCCGCGCAGGCCGCCCGCTGCGGCGGGGGCCGCTGCAGGCTGCTGTGCGAATGCGCTTGTGCCGGCCAGGCCGATACCGGCAGCGGCTGCGGACTTCAGGAAATTACGCCTCATTTTTTGTCTCCTCTTGTTGAACGGTGCAGCATGGGATGCTGCTTTCTCCAGGGCTGCGATGGGGTGCTTGGTGTCACGACAGTTGTTATGACAGGTAGAATGTAAGCGTGGATCGAATCTCCAGATAGTTAGGGGAAACACTACTGGATATACCCGCTGGTTCGGCGGAAGCTGTTATGACATGAAGACCCAACTACTGATCGGCATCGACCTCGGGTCGAGCAGCCTCAAAGCCTTGGCCCTGGAGGCCGCGAGCGGCCGCACCGTCGCCCTGTCCCGCATGCCCCTGCAGCACGACCGCCTGCCAGGCGGTGGCTGCGAAGTGGGCGATCCCATGCTCCGTTCGGCCCTGTCCGCCGTGCTGCGCGATGTGGCCCACCAACTGGGCCGCCGCGTGGCCGATGTGCGCGCCATCGGCTGCACGGGGCACGGCGCAGGCCTGTACGCGCTGGATGCGCGCGGTGAACTCGCAGGCGGGCGCGCCGTGGCCTCGACCGACCAGCGCGCCGGCGCACGCGCCCAGTCCCTGGCCGCCAGCCACGGGCCGCAGCTGCTGGCAGACGTCGGCTGCCAGCCCTGGCCCGGCCAGCCCACCGTGATCGCCGCCGAGCTGCTGGGCAGCGATGCCGTGCGCAGCGGCGCGCTGCAGCGCCTGATGTTCGCCAAGGACTATGTGGGCTTTCTGCTCACCGGCCAGATCGCCACCGACGCCAGCGACGCCAGCACGGCAGGCCTGCTGTCCGTGGCCAGCGGCGACTGGTCGCCGCTGGCCTTTTCCGCCCCGGGCATCGCCGGTCTGGGGCCGCAGGCTTTCGGGCCACTGGTGCGCAGTGGCGAGGTGATCGGCACGTTGCAGCCATCGGCGGCATCCGCGCATGGCCTGCCCGTGGGCATTCCCGTGGCCATGGGCGCCATCGACCTGCTGGCCGCGATGACGGCCGTGCGAGCCGAAGAGCGGGGCCGTGCGGTGTCGGTGCTGGGCACCTGGTGCGTGAATGCCGTGATCGGGCCGGTGCTCGAACCTCTGCCCGACGTGGCCTCCACCGTGAACTTCGGTCCCCGCGACCGGCGCCTGTACATGGAGAACAGCCCCTCGTCGATGGCCAACATCGCCTGGCTGGCCGGCGTGCTGGGCTTGCCCGATGCGCGTGCGGTGGTCGACCTGGCGATGTCCGTGCCCCTGGGGGCCGGCGGACTGCGCTTCCTGCCCTTCGTGAACGGCGGGGGCGGCGTCACGGCGGGCTTCGTGGGCCTCAAGAGCCACCACACCCGCGGCGACATGGCGCGTGCCGTGGTCGATGCGGTGGCGGCCCTGCATGCACGCCACACGGCGCGGCTGGCGGCGGGGGGCTTGCCGGTCTCGGCTTCCACCGTGCTGGGCGGCGGCGCCAGCGATACCCGCCTGGTGCGCCTGCTGGCGGGCCTGCTGGGGCACCCGGTGGAGCGCTGTGCAGACGACGAAACCGGTGCCCGTGGCGCGGCGATCTATGCCGCCCGGTCCCAGGGCATCGACCCCCATCCCTTGCACGCGAACTGCGACACGGTCGAGCCCGATGCCAGCCAGGCGCGTGCCCACGCGGACTTCAACGCCTCCTTCAACGAACTGATCGCCACCATGTCCCCTGTCTTCGGCCATCTGGCCGGCCACGCGCCCGAGCGCGCGCCACAGCCCCCCGCGGCGACGGCGGCCCCCGTCCCGCCGCAGCGCGTGGAGGCCTTGCCATGAGCGCCTCCACCCCCATGCCATTCGTGCGCCCGGCCGCCGTGGCGGGTCGCCATTTCTCCACCGTGATCGTGGGCGCCGGCATCAACGGCGTGGGCGTGTTCCGCGACCTCTCGCTGCAGGGTGTGGACTGCCTCATCGTCGACAAGGGCGACTTCAGCGCCGGTGCCAGCAGCGCGCCTTCGCGCATGATCCACGGCGGCCTGCGCTACCTGGAAAGCGGCAGCTTCTCGCTGGTGGCCGAGGCCACGCGCGAGCGCAATCTGCTCTTGCGCAACGCGCCGCACCTGGTGCAGCCGCTCAAGACCGTGGTGCCGCTGTCGAGCTTCTTCGGCGGGCTGATGAGCAGCGCGCTCAAGTTCCTGGGCCGCACCCCGCCCCAGCGCACGCGCGGCCTGCTGGCCGTGGCCACGGGGCTGCGCCTGTACGACCTCTTGGGCCGGCGCCAGCGCGTGATGCCCAACCACCGCATCAGCCGTGTGCAGCCGGCCGACCGCCTGCTGTTTCGCGCGGCCGTGCGCTGGACGGCGACCTTCTTCGACGCCTGGATCAGCCACCCCGAATGGCTGGTGCTGGAGCTGGTGCGCGACGCCTGCCGCGACCAGCCGCGCTCGGCGGCCAGCAACCACTGCCGCGTGATGGGCTGCGCGGGCAAGACCCTCACGCTGCGCGACGAAGTCACGGGCGAGGTGGTGCAGGTGACGGCCGACACGGTGGTCAATGCCAGCGGCGCCTGGCTGGACCGCAGCACCGAACTGCTGGGCGGCGCGGGGCCGCGCGTGATGGGCACCAAGGGCTCGCACCTGGTGCTCGACCACCCCCTGCTGCGCGACGCGCTGGGCGGGCGCATGGCCTATTTCGAGGCGTTGGACGGGCGCGTGTGCATCGTCTACCCCTTCCTGGACCGGGTGCTGGTGGGCTCCACCGACATCCCGGTGGACGACCCCGACCAGATCGCCACCGAACCGGCCGAAGTGGACTACCTGCTCGAGGTGCTGGGCGAGGTGTTCCCCAACCTGGCCTTCGGCCGCCGCGACGTGGTCTACACCTATGTGGGCGTGCGGCCGCTGGCGCGCTCGGACGCCGACAAGCCGGGACAGATCTCGCGCGACCATTCGGTAGTGATCGACCCTCCCTCGCCATCGCGCGACATTCCGGTCGTGGGCCTGGTGGGCGGCAAGTGGACCACCTTTCGCGCGCTGGCCGAGGAGGCTACCGACGAGGTGCTGCGCCTGCTGGGGCGCGGGCGCACGGCTTCGACCCGGCAACTGCCCATTGGCGGCGGCACCGACATGCCGCAGGGCGGGCAGGCGACCGAGCGTTTCATCGACCGCATCGCCCAGGATTCCGGCCTGGGCCGTGTCCGCGCCCAGGCACTGCTGCGCCGCTACGGCTCCCAGGCCTTGCGCATGGCCCAGCATTTCAAGGTGGCAGGCGACGTGCCGCTGCAGCATGCACCCGACTACTCGGCGGCGGAGGTGGCCTGGCTGTGCACCGAAACCGGCGTGATCCACCTCGACGACCTGGTGATCCGGCGCACGCTGCTGGCCATCCGCGGCCTCGTCACGGATGCGGCGCTGGCCGAAATGGCGGGCATCGCCGCACAGGCGCTGGGCTGGAATGCGGAGCGCGAACGGCAGGAACTGCACAATTGCACCACCGCACTGCGCGAGCGCCATGGCGTGCGCCTGGCCCCCGCAGTCCCCGATTCCGATGCGGCGCCGGCTTTCCATGCATCATTGACCATCCATCCGGCCCTGAGCCCGTCCTGACGTGAATTCACCGACCGAACTCCAGCCCCTGCTCGACCGCAACTCCGAATCGCCCCTGTGGGCGCAGTTCCGCGATGCCCTGCGCCTGCAGATACTGCAGGGCGAACTGGCCATCGGCGCCAAGCTGCCCTCCGAGGCCGAGCTCGGCGAGCAGTTCGGCATCTCGCGCATCGTGGTGCGCGAGGCGCTGGCCGACCTGGTGCGCAACAACCTGATCTACAAGATCAAGGGCCGCGGCGCGTTTGTCGCGGCGCGCGAGCGCGACGAGGACTTCGTCTCCACCGTGCTCGGCTTCTCCGACGAAATGGAGCGCAAGGGCCGCTCGGTGCGCACCCAGATCCTGTCGCAGCAGCTGCGCGACCCCACGCCGCAGGAGATCAGCGCGCTGGGCCTTACCGACGATACCCAGGTGGTGGCGCTCAAGCGGCTGCGCAGCGTGGACGGCGAGCTGCGCTTGCTGGTGGAAACCGTGGTTCCCGCCGACCTGGCGCCCGGCCTGCACCGCATGCGCCTCGATGACCGCTCGCTGTACGACGTGCTGCGCCGCCAGTACGGTGTGCGCCTGGTGCGCGCCGAGCGCTGGATCGATGCCGTGCTGCCCGACGCCGAGACCTGCACGCTGCTGCAGCTGGAACACCCCGAGCCGCTGCTGCGCATCGAGTCGATCGCCTATGGCGCCAATGGCCGGCGCCTGGAGTACTACAACGCCTTGCACCGCTGCAAGTCCAGCCGCCTGCACGTACAGACCACGACCTGAGCGGACTGCAACGCTCTCTCGGTCGATCAGGAACTCTCGATAAAACCCAGCACGCGCGAGAAATCGCAGAGGGCCAGGTCCTTGCGGTGGATGGTGAAGGTCAGGGTGCCGGCGTCCCAGAACTCGAAGCCCGGGTGCCGGTCGGAACCCAGGCGCAGCAGGTTCACCCACTCGCCGGGGCTGCCGCGTTGCAGCGCCACGGATTGCTCCTCGGGGCTTTCGTGCTGGGTGAAAACAAAGGCGTTCTGCAGGTGCACGCCGTGCTGGTTGTCCGGGCTGAACGACAACTCCTCGGCCAGGGTATCGTAGACCTCGCTCAGCGCGTCGTCCCCGTGGATGTCCATGAGCCCTGCGTCGTCCCCCGTGTAGCGCCCATGGGCGTTGTAGAGGATGGGCAGGGACACGGTGGCGTCCACCACGGCCCGGTAGCCCGTGTAGGCCCGGGACACGTCGATGTCGTCCACCGAATCGACCTCTGTCCCCCAGATGTGGGGCACGAGGGAACTGCGCGGCGAGGTGTCGTGCAGCACGCGCACGCCGTCGGACGGGTCCTGGCTCTGGGCAAAGAAGTACAGCCGCCCGGTGCGCGGCAGCCAGCTTTGCAGACCGGCGATGGCGTCGAGGTCCAGCTGCGCATAAAAGTGCCAGGGCTTGCCGTCGGTCGTGGGGTAGGGCAGGCCGGGCGGCAGGTCCGGCGCGCCGCCAAAGCGGGTGCCGCCGCGCACCGGCGGCGCATCGGGCTCGGTGGTGCGCCAGCGCAGGGCCTGGCGGGCGTGGCGCAGCAGGGCAGGCTCGTGGGCCAGCAATGCGTGCCGGGCCAGGCCGGCATGCAGCAGGGCGGCATGCGCGGGGCTGCTGCGTGCCAGAAACGGCTCGGCGCTCGTGGCCACGTCGATCTCAGGGCGGTAGCGCATGTCGCGGAACAGCGGCAGGTAGCGCACGTCCACCTGCAGGTTCTCGATGCGATCAATCGAGGCGGGCAGGGAGGTGAAGGCGTTGCCGCTCAGGTTCAGGGCCTTGAGCGACGGCATGTGGCCTATGGCCTCGGGCAGCGAGGTGAGGCGGTTGTAGGACAGGTCCAGCCGTTCGAGGTGGGGCAGCTGGGCGATCTGCTCGGAAACGCTGGTGAGCATTCCGTGGGACATGGCCAGGTGGCGCAGTTGCCCGAGCTGGCCTATGGCATCGGGCAGGTGCTGCACGCTGGTGTTTGACAGGTCCAGCCGGGTCAGTTGCTGCAGCGTGCCGATCTCTTCGGGCAGTTCCGTGAAGCGGGCATGGCCCGTGGAGGCATAGTCCAGGATCAGCGACTCGATGGCGGTGAACGCCAGCACTTCTTCGGGGAACCGGTCGGTCCTGGGGGTGTCCGGCCGCCATTGCTGGCGCAAGCTCAGGTGGCGCACCGTGTCGGCGGGCACGGCCTGTGCTGCTTGCAGGCTGTGGAAGTCGCGGGGCTTGGGGCGCACCTGGCCATGGGGAAAGTGGCGCACCAGGTGCAGGGGCGTGCCCTGGCTGTCGTCATGGTGCTCCTGGCGCAGCACGCCATGCAGGGCGATTCGGTCAGGGGCCAGGTCGACCTGGCCGAAAAAGCGCAGACCGTACGCCACGCCCTGGACGTAGAGATGGAATGGGGAGTCCGGGTCGGTGTGCGGGTAGGAGAACACCCGGTGCGGTTCCCCCGCGCGGTCGTCGAAATGGAACAGGCCGCTGGACCACAGATGCGGTGCAGGGTTGCCCTGCTCGGGCGCGTGTTCGGCCTTGAAATCGAAGCGCATGCCGCCGTCTTCGAATACCACCCTGGAGTCTGCGGAGAACGAGAACGACGTGGCGCCGATCTGGAAAACGTCCTGGGGCGGGGCGGTGGAAGTGGGAGTCATGGCGCGGTCGGGTCTGCAAATGTCCCGGCCGATTGTGGCAAACCCGCGCCACGAAAAAAGGGCTCCCGCATGGGAGCCCTTTCAGGGAGTCAGGGGAAACACTTCCACATGGTGGCGGTGCCCACGACCGTGAGACACCACCACCATGGGAAGGCCCGCATTCTTTACAGGGCGCTGATTTCGCCCGAAGGGATCTGGCCCAGGCGCACGGCTTCGGCGGCTGCTGCACGCACGGCAGCGCGGTCGGCCGTGGACTTGTAGGTCACGACGCGCGAGCCAGCGGGCTCGATGCTGCGGGTCTGGGCCACGGTAGCGGCTTCTGCAGCCACTTCGGCGCGGGTGCGGTTCGTGTCGAACTTCAGCGCGAACTGCGAGCTGTCGGCTTCGTCAGCGTGGGCACCGAAAGCGGAGAAAGCAGCCACAGCGGCGATGGACAGGAAACGTGCGGTCTTGTTCATGGTGATCTCGATTCTTTACTTTGTTTATTGATTGGGTAGGGGGTCGGTTCAGTCCGGGGCGCTGATTACAGAGCGCCGATTTCGCCAAAAGAGATCTGGCCGGTGCGCACAGCGTCAGCAGCCTGGGCACGCACGGCAGCGCGGTCAGCAGTCGACTTGTAGGTCACGACACGCGAACCAGCAGGTTCGATGCTGCGGGTCTGGGCCACGGTAGCGGCTTCAGCGGCCACTTCGGCGCGGGTGCGGTTGGTTTCGAACTTGGTGGCGAATTGCGAAGCGTCGGCTTCGTCGGCCTGGGCACCAAACGATGCGAAAGCGGCAACAGCGGCGATGGAGAGGAAGCGTGCGGTCGTGTTCATGATGAAAATCCTTAAAGTGAAAAAGCGTCTCAAAAAAACCGGAGAGAAAACAACTTCAGACCGGGTTCGGTGAGTCGCCTTGCGGGTTCGGCTCATCGATGGGTTGAACTGTACGCCTCAGGTGACCAGAGAAAAACCACCCAGTCGCGAACTAACTGTTCCAGTTTTAGAAATAATAATTGGGGTAGAAGGCCTGGGTTTACCCTTATCTGTTGGGGCTCGCATTTTTCAAAAAAGATAGCACCATGTGTATTGAAATATTGGTTTTGAATCGGTTTTTGTGCTTCTGGTGAAGTCGATTCCGCAGACTGGCGATTCGACGCCATCATTGCAACGATTGAAACGCCTGGACACAAAATGCCGACTCCCGACTCGGCATGCCCCGCCTGGCAGCAAGGCATCGCCCCTGGGGGACAATCCGTGCATGAACATGTCTTCCGACGGCGACACTGCGGGCGCCGCATCCGGCCTGGCCTGGCAACCCGGCTTTGCCGCCCTGGGCCCGGCCTTTTTCACCGAACTGCAGCCCACGCCCCTGCCCAGCCCCCATTGGGTGGGCACGAGTGCCAGCGTGGCGCGCCTGCTGGGCCTGGACGAGGCCTGGCTGCGCAGCGATGCGGCCTTGCAGGCTTTCGCGGGCAATGCCCTCCTCCCCGGTTCACGCCCGTTGGCCAGTGTGTACAGCGGCCACCAGTTCGGCATCTGGGCCGGCCAGTTGGGCGATGGCCGGGCTATCCTGCTCGGCGAGACGGCGCAGGGGCTGGAGATCCAGCTCAAGGGCGCAGGCCGCACGCCGTATTCGCGCATGGGCGATGGCCGGGCCGTGCTGCGCTCGAGCATCCGCGAGTTCCTGTGCAGCGAGGCCATGCAGGGACTGGGGGTGCCGACCACGCGGGCGCTGTGCATCACGGGCTCCCCCGCGCCGGTGCGCCGCGAGGAGGTCGAGACGGCGGCCGTGGTGGCCCGCGTGGCGCCGAGCTTCGTGCGCTTCGGCCATTTCGAGCACTTCTCGGCCAACGACATGGACGACGAACTCCAGGCCCTGGCCGACTACGTGATCGACCGCTACTACCCGGACTGCCGTGGCCGCAGCGAGCTGGCCGGCAACCCCTATGCGGCGCTGCTGCAGGCGGTGAGCGAGCGCACGGCGGTGCTCATGGCGCAGTGGCAGGCCGTGGGCTTTTGCCATGGGGTGATGAACACCGACAACATGAGCATCCTGGGCCTGACCATCGACTACGGGCCGTTCCAGTTCCTCGATTCCTTCGTGCCTGGCCATGTCTGCAACCACAGCGACACCCAGGGCCGCTATGCCTACAACCGCCAGCCCAACGTGGCGTACTGGAATGTGTTCTGCCTGGCGCAGGCGTTGCTGCCGCTGATCGGCGACCAGGAGCTGGCCATGGCCGCGCTGGAATCGTACAAGACCGTCTTTCCCGCCGAGTTCATGGCCCGCATGCGCGACAAGCTGGGCCTGGGTGAGCGGGCAGAGGAGGGCGATGCCGAACTGATCGACGGCCTGCTGGTTGTGTTGGCCAAGGGCGGCGTCGACTATCCCATTTTTTGGCGCCGGCTGTCCCATGCGGTGGGCTCGGGCGAGTTCGAACCCGTGCGCGGCATGGTCCCCGACCAGGCGGCCTGGGACGCGTGGCTGGCAAAGTACCTGGCAGAGCCCCGGCTGGCCGACCGGGAGAAGGCTTCCCGCGCGATGCTGGCCACCAACCCCAAGTTCGTGCTGCGCAACCATTTGTGCGAAGAGGCCATCCGCGCGGCGAAACTTGGCGACTTCAGCGCACTCCAAACCTTGCAGCGGCTGCTGGAGCGCCCATTTGAAGAGCACCCCGGGCACGAGTCCTACGCTGCCTTCCCGCCCGCATGGGCTTCCACCATCGAGATCAGCTGTTCATCATGACCTATCCCGTCCACAAGACCGATGCCCAATGGCATGCCGTGCTCGAACAGAAGAACGCCGAGCCCGGCGCCCTGCAGGTGACGCGCTTTGCCGCCACCGAACGCCCCTTCACTGGCAAGTTCGACGCCCACTGGGCCGATGGCAGCTACCATTGCATCTGCTGCGGTGCCAAGCTGTTCGATTCGCACACCAAGTTCGACGCGGGCTGCGGCTGGCCCAGCTTCTCAGAAGCCGTGCCCGGCGCCATCCAGGAAATCGTGGACCACAGCCACGGCATGGTGCGCACCGAGACGGTGTGTGCACAATGCGGGGCCCACCTGGGCCATGTGTTCGAGGACGGCCCCCAGCCCACCGGCCTGCGCTACTGCATGAATTCGGCCTCCCTTGATTTCGAGGACAAGGCCCCCTGACCCCGCCCCATGAAAATCCTGATCGACTTCCTCCCCATCCTGCTCTTCGTCGGCGCCTACAAGTTTTACAACATCTATGTGGCCACCGGCGTGCTGATGGCGGCCACGGTGGCGCAGATGGCCCTGATCTACCTGATCGACCGGCGGCTGCAGACCATGCACAAGGTGACGCTGGCGCTGATCCTGCTGTTCGGCACGCTCACGCTGGTGCTGCAGGATGACCGCTTCATCAAGTGGAAGCCGACGGTGCTCTATGGCGCCATGGCCCTGGCGCTGGCGGTGGCGCTGTGGATCCTGAAGAAGAACTACCTCAAGCTGCTGCTGGGCAGCCAGATGGAGCTGCCCGATGGCGTCTGGATGCGCCTGAACGTGGCCTGGGTGATCTACTGCGCCTTCATGTCGGCCATCAACGCCTACGTGGTGCTCAATTTCAGCACCGAGGCCTGGGTGGAGTTCAAGCTCTGGGGCTATGCGTTCCCGCTGGTCTTCCTGGTGGCGCAGGGCATCTACATTGCGCCCCATCTCAAGAACGACGAGCCCGCTGCATGACCATGGCACCGACCGATACCACCACGATGCCCAGCCTGGCCCGCCAGATGCATGAGCGCCTGGTCGAGCGCCTGGCGCCCACGGCGCTCGAGGTGATCGACGAAAGCGCCGACCATGCCGGGCATGTGGGGGCCAACGGGACAGGCTTTGGCACCCATTTCCGGGTGCGCATCGCCTCACCTTTGCTTACAGGCAAGCCCCGCGTGGCGCGCCACCGCCTTGTGTATGATGCGCTGCAGGAATTTTTGGATGCGGGCGTCCACGCCCTCGCTATTGAAATCCTCTGAACCGGCCCCACTGTCCTGATCTGCCGTATTTCAGCTGGCAATTACTCTCTCATTTTTTGGATTCCGCATGAAGAAACAGCTCCTGTCCGGCCTCGTGGCCGCTGCCGTGCTGGGCACGTTGGCCCTGCCCGTTTCCGCCCAGAATCTCGCCATCGTCAATGGCAAGGCCATCCCCAAGGAACGCGCTGAAGTGTTCAAACGGCAGTTGGCCAGCTCGGGTCGCCCCGTGACGCCGGAAGTCGAAGGCCAGATCAAGGACGAACTGATCACCCGCGAAGTCTTCATGCAGGAAGCGCAAAAGCGCGGCCTGGAAACCTCGGGCGATTTCAAGGTCCAGATGGAAATGGCGCGCCAGACCATCCTGATCCGGGAACTGTTCGTGGACTTCCAGAAGAACAATCCCGTGACGGACGAGGAAATCAAGGCCGAGTACGACAAGTTCGTGGCCGCCAACAGCGGCAAGGAATACAAGGCCAGCCACATCCTGATCGAGAAGGAAGCCGACGCCAAGGCGGCCATTGCGGCCATCAACAAGGGCGCCAAGTTCGAAGAGATCGCCAAGAAGCAATCCAAGGATCCAGGCTCCGGCGCCAACGGCGGCGCCATGGACTGGGCCAGCCCCTCGAGCTATGTCTCGGAATTCACCGAAGCCATGATCAAGCTCGAAAAGGGCAAGATGTCGCAGACCCCGGTCAAGAGCCAGTTCGGCTACCACATCATCCGCCTGGACGATGTGCGCCAGGCCGAGCTGCCCAAGCTCGAAGACGTGAAGCCCCAGGTCGCCCAGCAGCTGCAACAGCAAAAGCTGGCCAAGTACCAGGAAGAACTGCGCACCAAGGCCAAGATCGAGTAATCGATCGGCCTGCCCAGGTGGTGCGCCTTGCGGCGCGCCGCACAGAAAAAACGCGGCCTTGGCCGCGTTTTTTTCATGGCGGGTGTGCCGGATCAGGGCTTGAGGAGCCAGGCCAGGCCCATCACGATGGGGATCAGCACCGGCTGGTGCAGCATGTAGAAGCTCAGCGACCAGCGGCCCAGCACGGCCAGGGGCGAAAGCGCGGCAGGCAGTCGCACCTGCAGCAGTCCGCCAGGGCGGCCCAGCGCCCATTGGCCTGCGGCCAGCCCCCACCAGAGCACGCCCAGCCAGGGGAAGATGGGCACATAGTCCTCGGTGAAGGGCTTGCGCGCCACCAGCCCCAGCCAGTTGAGCGTGCGGGCGTTGAAGGCCGGTGCCAGCTCGCTCCAGGCCCCTGTGAGCAGGTGGTTGGCCGCCACGGGCAGGGCCAGTGCCCCCAGGCCGCACAGCCACAGCCAGGCGCCCCAACCGGCCGTGAAGCGCGCGATCAACAGCATCACCGCCATGCCGTGCAGCACGCCGAAGTAGATGAAGCTGCGCGGGAACATGAAGAACGAGCCCAGGCTCACCAGCAGGGCGCAGCCGGCGATCTGCAGCCAGCGGCGGGTGAATCGCTGGAAGGTCTGCCCCTGGTGCAATGCGATGGCCTGGCCCAGGCCGGCGCAGAACAGGAACAGGCTCAGGATCAGGGTGCGTTGCGTGGTCCACACCGGGTCGGTGCGGAAGTCCTGGGGCCACAGGCCGAAATGGGCCAGGTCGAAGCAGAAGTGGAAGGCGGCCATCCAGACCATGGCTGCTGCGCGCAGGGCGTCTACGGCTTCGTAGCGGGGTGGGGTGGATGGTTTTGAGAGTGGGTTCATTCGGGGCGCAAGCGCGGTGGGCGTGGGGTGGATCGTAGCGCGACAGGGTTTCACTGCCGCTGGTGGCTGTCTGCTGTTTTGTGCTTTGGCTGAGGGCGGGCGCACATCCCGGCTCCCGCCCTCTGCAAAGGCAAGCCGTCGGCATAGACCCCAATACGTCAATGTTGCCCCGCAACCTCTGGTAGATACATTCTGAAATAAACCGAAACTGCCCCGAGACCCCCAAAAAACCGCCCAGGCGCACCATAGGACCCATGTTCAACACCGTCCATGAAAGGACTGCACCATGAAACCCTGGATCCAAAAAACCCTGGCCGGCGTCTTCGGCGCCACCATCGTCCTGGGCGGTCTGACCGCTTGCGCGGGCGGCCACCGCCACGGCGAGATGGGCCCCGAGAAGATCGCAGAGATCCGCGGCAAGGTCGTCAACCGCGTGAGCAGCAAGCTGGACCTCAACGATGCCCAGAAGGTCAAGCTCAATGCCCTGGCCGACACCCTGCAGGCCCAGCGCGCCGCGTTCAAGGGCAAGACGCCCGACCCGCGCGCCGAGGTGCAGGCCATCGTCGCCGGTGCCACCTTCGACCGTGCCCGCGCCCAGGCCCTGATGGAAGAAAAGACCCGTGCCGTGCAGACCGCCAGCCCCGAGGTGATCACCGCCATGGCCGACTTCTACGACAGCCTGAACCCCGCGCAGCAGCAGAAGGTGCGCGAGCTGATGGACAAGCGCGGCCGCCACGGTGGCGGCGGCTGGATGTCGCGCGGCTGATCGCAGGAAGGAGCCCCGCATGTCACCCACGCTGGAACCCATCCACACACTCACCGAGCGTGTGCGCATGCATGGCCCCCGCCTGCTGGCGGGCCTGCCGGACCCCCATGACGAGCTGATGTCGCTGGTCTGGGGCCCCCGCTTTGACCGCGAGCACGCCATGGGCCTGCTGGCCCGGCAGCCCGAGCATGCCGCCCTGACGCTGCCTGCGCTGCTGGATGCGGCCGACCGCTTCGACGCGCTGCACACCGGCGCCAAGCACCGCCTGCGCCAGCTCATCGTGCGCCACCGGGCGCTCGGTGGCGCGCTGGACAGCTGACCTTCTTAGAATCGGCCATGCACCGGATCCTGCTCATTGATGACGACGCACAGCTCGGCCCCCCGCTGGCGACCTATTTCCAGCGCTTCGAGCTGGAGCTCACGCATGCGCTCAGGCCCAGCGAGGGGCTGGCGCAGCTCGCGGCGGGCGGCTTTGATGCCGCCATCCTCGACGTGATGCTGCCCGAGATGGATGGTTTCGAGCTGTGCCGCACCATCCGCAAGCAGGGGGACCTGCCCATCGTCATGCTCACCGCGCGCGGTGACGTGATGGACCGGGTGGTGGGGCTGGAGCTGGGTGCCGACGACTACCTGCCCAAGCCGTTCGAACCGCGCGAATTGGTCGCGCGCTTGCAGACGGTGCTGCGCCGGCGGCGCAGCGACGGGCCGGGCAATGGACAGGGCCAGGGGCCGCTCGAATTCGAAGGCCTGCACATCGATGCCGCCCGCCGCAGCGTGCTGCGCCAGGGTGTGGCGGTGGAGCTGACGGGCACCGAGTTCGACCTCTTGCACCTGCTGGCGCGCGAGCCGGGCAGGGTGTTCAGCCGCGACGACATCCTGAACCAGCTGCGTGGGCACGAGGCCGAGCTCTACACCCGTGCGGTGGACATCGTGGTCAGCCGCCTGCGCAAGAAGCTCGAGCCGCTGGACTGCATCAAGACGCTGCGCAATGCCGGCTATTCGCTGGCCCTGCGAAAGGCGCCGCCATGAGGCGCTGGGGCCGGCAGGCAACGGCCGCGCTGCCTGGGGATGGGCCGCCAGCGGCGCGGCGCGGCTGGTGGCGCCACCACCATCGCCATGGGATGGGCGAGGACGGCCAGCCGTGCCCCTGGCACCGGCGCGCGCGCGACGCCGTCGGGCACTCGCTGCGCATCCGCCTTGTGCTGCTGTTCCTGGTGCTGGCCTGCATGACCACCATCACCTTCGTGGGGGGCGTGCAAAAGGCCTTGTCGGTCGGCTGGCGCGAGGCGGCGCGGCCGCTGCTCATGGACTATGTGGACCGCCTCACCGGCGAGATCGGCACCCCACCCAGCGTGGAGCGTGCGCAGGCCATAGTGCAGCGCCTGCCGATCCACCTGCGCATCGAGGGGCCCACCGTGAACTGGGCCTCGCACCCCGACATCCAGCGCCCGGACTGGATGCGCGACCACCGTCCACGCAATCCCAAGGAGCGCTGGCTGGACGATGGTGACGAGGGCCACCGCCTGCTGCAGCGCACCACGGCCGACGGCCACTCCATCGAATTCGGCCTGAACGCCATGACCTGGGAGCAAAAGCCCCGCGTGGCCTGGGTCACGCTGTCGGTGCTGCTGCTGCTCACGGGGCTGTCGTACGTCTATGTGCGCCACCTGCTGCGTCCGCTCGACGACATCCGCCGCGGCGCGCGGCGCTTCGGCGAAGGCGACTTCGGCGAGCCGATTCCCGTGCGCCATGCCCACCGGCCCGACGAACTCGGCCAGCTGGCGGCCACCATCAACACCATGGGCGAGGACATCCACCAGATGCTGGAGGCCAAGCGCGCCCTGCTGCTGGCCATGAGCCACGAGCTTCGCAGCCCGCTGACCCGCGCGCGCCTGAACACCGAGCTGCTGCCCGAGGGCCCCGACGTGGGACCCCAGCGCGAGGCGCTGATGCGCGACCTGGGCGAGATGGCGCACCTGATCTCCGACCTGCTGGAGAGCGAGCGCCTGGCAGGCCGGCATGCGGCCCTGCACCGCGAGCCCACCAACCTGCCCGAACTGGCGCGCGAGGTGATCACCGAGCTGGAGGTGCGGCACGAATGCGCCGACGACATCGTGGTCATTGCCGACCCGGCCTTGCCCGTGCTGGCGCTGGACCGGGGGCGCCTGCGCCTGGTGCTGCGCAACCTGCTGGACAACAGCCTGCGCCACTGCGAGCCCACGGCATCGCCGCCCGAGCTGCACCTGCGCAGCACGCCCACGGGCGTGGAGCTGGAGGTGCGCGACCACGGCCCCGGCGTGCCGCCCGAGCACCTGGCGCGCATGGCCCAGGCCTTCTACCGGCCCGATGTGGCGCGCCAGCGCGCCACCGGCGGCGTGGGCCTGGGGCTGTACCTGTGCCGGCTGGTGGCGCAGGCCCATGGCGGCCAGTTCGAGCTGCGCAATGCCTCGCCAGGCCTGTCCGTGCGCATCACGCTGCCGGCCGAGCCTGCGCAGGTGGCGCCCACCAAGGGCTGAGCTAGCGCGCAGCCGCTCCCGGCGCAGTCATCTCGTCGCGTTGCTGCGCGAAGGCGGCCTTGGCGATGCGCGCGAACAGTGCCGAGCGCGGGTTCTCGTGGCCCTGCTGCCCCGGAGATGCCAGCACCACAGACTGGGCTGCCAGCGACCCGCGCAGGCGCCGGCAGGCCAGGCGCTTGCCGTCGTAGCTCCAGTCGCGCACCGGCCGCGTGGTGAGCAGCGAAACGCCCAGGCCATTGGCCACCAGCGAGCGCACCATCTCGATCGAGGGCGTCTGGTGCGCGATGCGCGGCGTGACGCCTGCCTGGCGGAACAGCGAGAGAAAGTACTCGCGGCTGTGCGGCAGGTTGATCAGGATGAAGGGCTCCTGCGCCAGGGTGGACAGCGCAAGGCTGCTGCGCGCGGCCAGCGCATGCCCGGCCGGCAGCAGCGCATAGGGCACGAAGGAGGTGACCGCCTCCAGCCGCACGGCGCGCGCCAGGCCCAGGTCGTAGAGCAGGGCGGTATCGAGCGCGCCGCGCTCGAGCATCTGCACCAGGGTTTCGGTGTCCGCCTCGTGCACCTCGATCTCCACCTGCGGGTGCCGCTCGCGCATGCGCACCAGGATCTCGGGCAGGTAGCGCGGTGCCAGTGTGGACAGGCAACCCACGCGCAGCAGGCCGGCCTCTTCCTCGCGCCGCGGCCCTTCGAGCGCGCGCGCCTTCTCCAGCAGCACCTGTGCCTCGCGCTGGCGCTGCCGGCCTGCGGCCGTGAGCTCCAGCCCGCGTGCATGGCGGCGCACGAACAGCGCTTCGTTCCACAGCGCCTCCAGGTCGGCAATGGCCTTGGAGATGGAGGGCTGCGACACGCTGAGCGCGTGCGCGGCCCGGGCCGCGCCGCCGTGCTGTGCCGCGGCCACGAAATACTCGAGCTGTCGAAGGCTGATGTTGATCAAGATAGTTGATCCATTGCATCAAGATTGAATATTTTATTTTGATAGAGGAATGGGCAACCATGTGAACTCCCGATCAGACACGGAGATCCCTGCCATGACCCCCACCACCCGCCCGCTCGACGGCGTGCGCATCCTCGACTTCAGCCGCGTGCTCGCGGGCCCGCTGTCCACGGCCCTGCTGGCCGACCTGGGTGCCGAGGTCATCAAGGTCGAGCCGCCCACGGGCGACGACTACCGCCACATCGGCCCCATGCGCGAAGGCATGAGCAGCCTGTTCACGGCACTCAACCGCAACAAGAAGAGCCTGGTGCTGGACCTCAAGCACCCCGATGCCGCACAGACCATCGCGGCGCTGGCCGCCACGGCCGACGTGGTGGTCGAGAATTTCCGCCCCGGCGTGGCCGAGCGCCTGGGCGTGGGCCCCGAGGCCTTGCGCGGTGTGAACCCGGGCCTGGTCTACGTGAGCGTTTCGGGCTTCGGCCAGACCGGCCCGCTGGCGCACCTGCCGGCCTACGACATCATCGTGCAGGCCATGAGCGGCCTGATGGAATCCACGGGCGACCCCGATGGCGCGCCCACCATGGTGGGCGAGGCCGTGTCCGACGTGATCGCCGGCCTGTTCGCCTCCTGGGCCACGCTGGCCGCGCTGCTGCAGCAGCGCCGCACGGGCGAAGGCCAGCATGTGGACGTGGCCATGTTCGATGCGACCCTGAGCTTCCTCGTCACCGGCGTGGGCCGTTACCTGTTCACCGGGCAGAGCCCGCGGCGCAGCGGCAACCGGCACGCGTTCTCGGCGCCGTTCGGGGTGTACCGCGCGCAGGACGGGCATTTCGCGCTGGCCGTGCTCAACCACAAGCTGTTCGCATCGCTCGCGCAGCTCATCGGCGAACCCGGCTTTGCCATGGATGCACGCTTTGCGAGCGACGAGCTGCGCCATGCCAACGAACCCGTGCTCGCTGCGGCCATCGAAGCCTGGGCCGCGCAACGGCCGGTGGCCCAGGTGGTGGCCGCGCTGGAGGCGGCCGGCGTGCCTGGCGGCCCGCTGTGGACCACGGCCCAGGCGCTCGAATCCGAGCAGGGCAGGGCGCGCGGCCTGCTGCGCGAGGTGCACGACCCTCGCCTGCCCGGCCTGCGCGTGCCCACGCAGCCGGTCAAGTTCGGTGGCGCCGCGCCCAACCGGGCCGAGCCGGCACCGGCGCTGGGCCAGCACACCGACGAACTCATGGCAGCGCTGCTGCACTGCGGTGGCGAGCGGCTCGCGGCGCTGCGCGAGGCCGGGCTGTTCGGCCCGGCGCAGGCGGCCACCACCTCCCATTGATCCCTGAAGGAGATTTTCCATGACCACCATGAACCGACTGGGGGTGACCCCCGATGAACAGGGCATTGCCGATGCCGTGGCCCGTTTTGCCACCGAGGTACTGGCGCCCCGGGCACGCGAGATCGACGAGGCGGCCCTGTCCGTCACCTGCCATGTGCCGCAGCTGGCCGCCTTGGGCGTGATGGGCATGAACCTGCCCGAGCACCTGGGCGGTGCGGGCGTCACGCCCACGGCCATGCTGCTGTCGCTGGTGGAGATCTCGCGCGCCTGCGCGGCCACCTCGTCGATGATCGGTGCGCACTACCTGGGCACCGATGCGGTGCTCATCGGCGGCGGCGCCGGGCAGCACCAGCGCTTCTTGCCGCGTGCGGCCAGCGGCGAATGGCTTGCCGGCTTTGCGCTCACCGAGCCGCGCGGCGGCTCGCACCCGGCGGACATGCGCACCCGGGCCGTGCGCGAGGGCGACCACTACCGCATCGACGGCGTCAAGCACTTCATCTCCAACGCGCGTGAGGCGCAGTTCCTCGTGGTCTTCGCCAAGACCGACCCCGATGCCGGGGCGCGCGGTGTCAGCGCCTTCGTGGTGGAAACCACTACCCCTGGCACCACGGTGTCTTCGCCTGAGAAGCTCATGGGCATCCAGGGTGCGCATGCCTTCGAGGTCGCATTCGATGGGGTGCGGGTGCCGGCGGAAAACCTGCTGGGCGAGGAGGGAACGGGTTTCAGGATTGCCATGAAGGTCCTGGACAACAGCCGTCTGGACGTGGCCGCGACGGCCCTGGGCATTGCCGAGGCAGCGATCGCGGATGCCACGCGCTGGATGAAGGAGCGCCTGGTCGGCGGCGAGCCCCTTGCCGGCAAGCAGGGCCTGCAGTGGATGCTGGCCGACATGAAGCTGCGCCTGGAGGCCTCCTGGGCCCTGACCCTGCAGGCACTGGCGCTGCGCCAGGCTGGCCAGCCCTTCACGCTGCAGTCGGCCATGGCCAAGCTGCATGCCTCGGAGATGGTCGGGTTCGTGGCCGATGCGGCGCTGCAGATCCACGGCGGCTATGGCTACACGCGCGAAATGCCGCTGGAGCGCTATGTGCGCGATGCCCGCATCCTGCGCATCTACGAGGGCTCCTCGGAAGTGCAGCGCAACATCATTGCGCGCACGCTGCTGGGATGATTGCGGGTGATTGCACCTTTCTGGTGCAATCTGGGCGCCTGGCACTGGCCCGCAATTTGCTAAATCGCTGTGCCGGTGAAGCACCGGCCAGCGCCCCGAGCGGGCCCGACCATGGGATGGCCCGAAGGGCGTTCCCAAGAGACGGGAAGCGGGGCGGTTTCTTGGGGCCTAGGGCCCGGTTTCCTAGCGTTTACCCTGTATAGACAGGTACGATAGAACCTCCATCATCGGACCCAGGAAGCAAGGCCTGTTTCCCTGCGGATGCATAAAAGTACTTTTTTCCCCTACAGGAGCTGATGATGAGCCGAATGGTTGTGAAGATGGCGTCGCTGGCAGCGGCGGTTGCGTGTGTGGTGGGGCTGGCCGCACCGGCCCAGGCCCAGGAGACCAAGGTGGTCCTGGGCATGTCCGGCTGGACGGGCTTCGCCCCGCTGACCCTGGCGGACAAGGCGGGCATCTTCAAGAAGAACGGCCTGGACGTGGAACTGAAGATGATCCCCCAGAAGGACCGCCACCTGGCCCTGGCCTCCAAGGCCATCCAGTGCGCCGCCACCACGGTGGAGACCCATGTCGCCTGGAACACGAATGGCGTGCCCATCGTGCAGATCTTCCAGCTCGACAAGTCCTACGGCGCCGACGGCCTGGCCGTGCGCAACGACGTCAAAAGCTTTGCCGACCTCAAGGGAAAGACCATCGGCGTGAGCGCACCGGGCACGGCCCCGTACTTCGGCCTGGCCTGGATGCTGTCCAAGAACGGCATGAGCCTCAAGGACGTGAAGATCGTCTCGCTGGAGCCCCAGCCTGCCGCGCAGGCCTTCGTGTCGGGCCAGAACGATGCTGCCATGACCTACGAGCCCTACCTGTCCACCGTGCGTGCCAACCCCGCCGCCGGCAAGATCCTGGCCACCACCATCGAGTACCCGATGGTGATGGACACCGTGGGCTGCGACCCGGTGTGGCTCAAGGCCAACCCCAAGGCTGCACAGGCACTGGCCAATTCGTACTTCGATGCGCTGGAGATGATCAAGGCCGATCCGACCAAGTCCAACGAGATCATGGGCGCCGCCGTCAAGCAGACGGGCGAGGCGTTCGCCAAGTCTTCGGCCTTCCTGCGCTGGCAGGACAAGGCGGCCAACCAGAAGTTCTTCGCGGGTGAGCTCACGTCCTTCATGAAGGATGCCGGCGCGATCCTGCTCGAAGCCGGCGTGATCCGCAAGGCGCCCGAGAACTTCCCCGCGATGTTCGACGACAGCTTCATCAAGTAAGTAACCACCAAAGGATCCAACCATGAGTCGCGTGATGGGTGTTGCACCTTCGCTGGAGCCAGAGCGGCCTCGCCGCCGGGCCCTGGCCCCGCTAGAACCTGTGAGCACCCGCACGCGGCTGGTCTTGGGGGTGGCGTTTTTCATTCTGTTCTTCGCCGTCTGGGCCGTGTTCACGCTGGGTGGCTTCGTGTCGCCCACGTTCCTGGCCAGCCCCGTCACCATGGCCCGGGAAGGCTGGCTGCTGTTCACCGAGTTCGGCTTTTTGCACGACATCGGCATGACCGTGTGGCGCGTGCTGGGCGGCTTCATCCTGGCGGCGATCGTCGCCGTGCCCCTGGGCATCGCGATGGGTGCGCACAAGGGGGTGGAGGCCTTCCTCGAGCCCTTCGTGTCGTTCTGCCGCTACCTGCCGGCCTCGGCCTTCATCCCGCTCTTGATCCTGTGGGCCGGCCTGGGCGAGATGCAGAAGCTGCTGGTGATCTTCATCGGCTCGGTGTTCCAGATCATCCTGATGGTGGCCGTGATTGTCGGCAATGCCCGCAAGGACCTGGTGGAGGCGGCCTACACGTTGGGCTCCAGCCCCACCGGCATCGTGCGCCGCGTGCTGATCCCCGGTGCCGCTCCCGACATCGCCGAAACCCTGCGCCTGGTGCTGGGCTGGGCCTGGACCTACGTGATCGTGGCCGAGCTGATCGGCTCGTCCTCGGGCATCGGCCACATGATCACCGACAGCCAGGCACTGCTCAACACCGGCCAGATCATCTTCGGCATCATCGTCATCGGCCTCATCGGGCTGGTGTCGGATACCTTCTTCAAATTCGTCAACCGCCGTCTGTTTGCCTGGAGTGCCCTGCGATGAGCCCGCTGCTGTCCATCCAAGGTGTCTCGCGCACCTTCGTCAGCCCCAAGGGGCAGGCCACCCAGGCCCTGCTGCCCGTCGATTTCGACGTGCAGGAAAACGACTTCGTGACCATCCTCGGCCCCTCGGGCTGCGGCAAGTCGACCATGCTGCGCATCGTCGCGGGCCTGGACCACCCCACCTCGGGCCGCGTGCTGCTCGGTGGCCGCCCCGTGGAAGGTCCGGGTGCCGACCGCGGCATGGTGTTCCAGAGCTACACGCTGTTCCCCTGGCTCACCATCGAGCAGAACATCCGCTTCGGCCTGCGCGAGCGCGGCATGCCCGAGGCCCAGCAGAAGGAGCGCGCCGCCTACTTCATCGCCAAGGTGGGTCTGCGCGGCTTCGAGCAGCATTTTCCCAAGCAGCTCTCGGGTGGCATGCAGCAGCGCACGGCGATTGCCCGGGCGCTGGCCAACGACCCCAAGATCCTGCTCATGGACGAGCCCTTCGGCGCTCTGGACAACCAGACCCGCGTGCTCATGCAGGAGCTGCTCCTGGGCATCTGGGAGGCCGAGCGCAAGACCGTGATGTTCGTGACCCACGACATCGATGAAGCCATCTTCATGGCCAACCGTGTGGCGGTGTTCAGCGCCCGGCCCGGCCGCATCAAGACCGAGCTGGCCGTGGACCTGCCGCACCCGCGCCATTACACGATCAAGACCTCGCCCGAGTTCATGGACCTCAAGGCACGCCTCACGGAAGAGATCCGCGCCGAATCCATGGCCGCGGACGCCCACTGATCCCGCAAAGCCACCCCTTCGCCATGCCCGCTGCCTCCTCCGCCCGCGCACCCCGTCCCAAGGCTTCGCCACAACCCGTGGCGCAGCCTGAGACGTCTGCGCTGGCCCTGTACCAGCAGATCAAGGACCACATCGCGCGCAAGATCCAGGACGGCTCCTGGAAGGCCGGCGACCGCCTGCCGTCCGAGAACGACCTGGTCACGCAGTTCGGCATGTCGCGCATGACGGTGAACCGCGCCCTGCGCGAGCTGGCCGAGCAGGGCCGCATCGTGCGCGTGGCTGGCGTGGGCAGTTTCGTGGCCGAGGACAAGCCCCAGTCCACGCTGCTGCAGATCGCCAACCTGGCCAGCGAGATCCGCCAGCGTGGGCACGACTACCGCTGCAAGGTGCTGACCGTGGAGCGCGTCTCGGCCACCATGGAAGTGGCGGCGGCGCTCGACATGCGCACCGGTGAGTCGGTGTTCCACGCCGTGTGCGTGCACCTGGAAGACGGGCTGCCCGTGCAGCTCGAAGACCGCTACGTGAACCCGCGCGTCGTGCCGCAGTTCGCGCAGCAGGATTTCACGCTGCTGCAGCCCTCCGAATTCCTGGTGCGCAACGTGCCCTTCGACCAGGTCGAGCATGTGGTGGATGCCGTGCTGCCCACGCCCGACCAGGCGCTGCTGCTTGAAATGGACCCGGCCCAGCCGTGCCTGCTGCTCACGCGGCGCACCTGGAGCCGGGGTGTGCCCGTGACCATGGTGCGCTGCCTGCACCCGTCATCGCGCTACCGGCTGGGGAGCCGCTTCCGGGCGGACGGCAACCCGGTTTTTGAATAGGTATCCAGGACGCCTGCCGGTGGCAGGCATCCCGTTTTTTTCGCTTGTGCCAACTTGTATATACAGGACCAACCCATGACCACTGCAACCTCTGTATCCCCAAGCACCCTGTTGCTGCGCCCCGGACAGGTGAGCCTGGCCGAACTGCGCCGCCTGAGCGCCGGTGGCGTGCGCCTGGCGCTGGACCCCGCGGCCCTGGCCGGCATGCAGGCCTCCGAGGCCACCGTGCAGCGCATCGTGGACGAGGACCAGGTGGTCTACGGCATCAATACCGGCTTCGGCAAGCTGGCCAGCACCAAGATCGCCCATGACCGCCTGGCCGAGCTGCAGCGCAATCTGGTGCTGTCGCACAGCGTGGGCACGGGCGAGGCGCTGCCCGACCCCGTGGTGCGCATGGTGCTGGCCACCAAGGCCGTGAGCCTGGCGCGCGGACACTCGGGCGTGCGCCCGGCCCTGGTCGATGCCCTGCTGGCCCTGGCCAATGCCGACGTGCTGCCGGTGATCCCGGCCAAGGGCTCGGTCGGCGCCTCGGGCGACCTGGCGCCGCTGGCCCACCTGGCCTGCGTGCTCATCGGCGAGGGCCAGGCCAAGGTCGACGGCAAGGTGGTCGGCGGCCGCGAGGCCATGGCCGCCGTGGGCCTGGCGCCCTTCGTGCTGGGCCCCAAGGAAGGGCTGGCGCTGCTCAATGGCACGCAGGTGTCCACCGCGCTGGCGCTGGCCGGCCTGTTCGGGGCCGAGAGCGTGCTGGCCGGCGGCCTGGTGTCGGGCGCACTGTCGCTCGAAGCCATCAAGGGCTCGGTCAAGCCTTTCGATGCCCGCATCCACGAAGCGCGCGGCCAGGCCGGGCAGATCGCCGTGGCGGCCGCCGTGCGCGGCCTGCTCGACGGCAGCGAGATCGACCCCTCGCACCCGAACTGCGGCCGTGTGCAGGACCCGTATTCCATCCGCTGCGTGCCCCAGGTCATGGGCGCCTGCCTGGACAACCTCACGCACGCTGCACGCGTGCTGCGCATCGAGGCCAATGCCGCGTCCGACAACCCGCTGGTCTTCACCGACACCGGCGAGGTGATCTCGGGCGGCAACTTCCACGCCGAACCCGTGGCCTTCGCGGCCGACATCATTGCGCTGGCGGTGTCCGAGATCGGTGCCATCTCCGAGCGCCGCCTGGCGCTGCTGCTGGACACCGGCCTGTCCGGCCTGCCGGCCTTTTTGATCCGCGACAGCGGCGTGAACTCAGGCTTCATGATCGCCCAGGTCACGGCCGCCGCGCTCGCGGCCGAAAACCAGTGCCTGGCCCACCCGAGCAGCGTGACCAGCCTGCCGACCTCGGCCAACCAGGAGGACCATGTCTCCATGGCCACCTACGGCGCACGCCGCCTCTCCGAGATGGTGCGCAACACCGCCGTCATCGTCGGCATCGAGGCCATGGCCGCGGCGCAGGGCATCGACTTCGAGCGCGTGCCGGCCCCAGGCGCCGTTGCCACCTCCTGGCTCAAGAGCTCCGCGCTCGTTGAAGCGCAGCTCGCCGCCATCCGCCAGCGCGTGGCCTTCCTCGAGCAGGACCGCTACCTGGCGCCCGACATCGAGGCCATGCGCCTGTGGGCGCTCGAATCGGCCTGGCCCGCACCGCTGACCCAGTGCCTGCCCAGCCACGCCTGAACTGTCCCATCCATCCACCGCTTTTCGCACCCGTTGACCAGGAGATCACCATGAACGCCAACGACGCCATCATCGCTGCTGCCGCTGCCAACAACGACCCCCGCCACGACGCCTCGCGCGTGATCCGCGCGCCGCGCGGCACCGAGCTGACCTGCAAGAACTGGCTCACCGAAGCTGCCTACCGCATGATCCAGAACAACCTGGACCCCGAGGTGGCCGAGCGTCCTCAGGACCTCGTGGTGTACGGCGGCATCGGCCGCGCTGCGCGCAACTGGGAGTGCTTCGACCAGATCCTGGCCTCGCTCAAGGACCTGAACGACGACGAAACCCTGCTCGTGCAGTCGGGCAAGCCCGTGGGCGTGTTCAAGACGTACGCCAACGCACCGCGCGTGCTGCTGGCCAACTCCAACCTGGTGCCCCAGTGGGCCAACTGGGAGCATTTCAACGAGCTGGACCGCAAGGGCCTGTTCATGTACGGCCAGATGACCGCCGGCAGCTGGATCTACATCGGCAGCCAGGGCATCGTGCAGGGCACGTTCGAGACCTTCGTCGAGGCCGGCCGCCAGCACTACGGCAACAGCCTGGCGGGCAAGTGGATCCTCACCGCCGGCCTGGGCGGCATGGGCGGCGCGCAGCCGCTGGCCGCCACGCTGGCCGGTGCCGTGTCGCTCAACATCGAGTGCCAGCAGAGCAGCATCGACTTCCGCCTGCGCACGCGCTACGTGGACAAGCAGGCCAAGGACATCGACGACGCCATCGCCCTCATCCAGCACCACACCGAGCGCAAGGAAGCCGTCTCCATCGCCCTGCTGGGCAACGCGGCCGACATCCTGCCCGAGCTGGTGCGCCGTGCCAAGGCCGGCAGCATCAAGCCCGACCTGGTGACCGACCAGACCTCGGCGCACGACCTGATCAACGGCTACCTGCCCAGCGGCTGGACCGTGCCCGAGTGGCAGGCCGCCATGAAGGACCCCGCGCGCCATGCGGCCCTCACGGCTGCTGCCGCCAAGAGCTGTGCCGTGCACGTGCAGGCCATGCTCGACTTCCAGGCCATGGGCGTGCCCACGGTGGACTACGGCAACAACATCCGCCAGGTGGCGTTCGACCAAGGCGTGAAGAACGCCTTCGACTTCCCGGGTTTCGTGCCGGCCTACATCCGCCCCCTGTTCTGCGAAGGCAAGGGCCCGTTCCGCTGGGTGGCGCTCTCGGGCGACCCCGAGGACATCTACAAGACCGACGCCAAGATCAAGGAGCTGTTCCCCAACAACACGCACACCCACCGCTGGCTGGACATGGCGCGCGAGCGCATCAGCTTCCAGGGCCTGCCGGCGCGCATCTGCTGGCTGGGCCTGGGCGAGCGCCACCTGGCGGGCCTGGCCTTCAACGAGATGGTCAAGAACGGCGAGCTCAAGGCGCCCATCGTGATCGGCCGCGACCACCTGGATACCGGTTCGGTGGCCAGCCCCAACCGCGAAACCGAAAGCATGAAGGACGGCACCGACGCCGTGAGCGACTGGCCGCTGCTCAACGCACTGCTCAACACCGCGGGCGGTGCCACCTGGGTCAGCCTGCACCACGGCGGTGGCGTAGGCATGGGCTACTCGCAGCACTCGGGCATGGTCATCGTCGCCGACGGCACCGACGCAGCGGCCGAGCGCCTGGCGCGCGTGTTGGTCAACGACAGCGGCAGCGGCGTGATGCGCCACGCCGATGCCGGCTACGACCTGGCCGTGGCCACCGCCAAGAAGCAGGGCCTGAAGCTGCCCATGGTGCGCTGAGCGCCGGCAGGACAGCGCTTTTTCCGAGGCACCGAGACATGCCCAAGGATGCGTCCCCCCTGGCCACCGTGCCCACGGCCGACCGGGTGCTGCAGGTGCTGGCCGTGCTGGCCCAGCAGGGCAAGTCCATGCCTGCGGCCGAGCTCATGGAGCGCACGGGCCTGGCGCGCAGCACGCTGTATCGCCAGCTCGCGCGGCTCAAGCGCTGGGGTTTCGTGCTGGAGAGCGATGGTTTCTACGCCCCCGGCCCGCTCAGCCTGCAGTTGGCGCTGGGCTTCGACCTGGCCTCGCACCTGGTGCGCCAGGCGCGGCCCGACATGGTGGACCTGGCCCAGCAATCGCAGGAGAGCGTGGGCCTGATCGTGGCCGTGAACGACCAGGCCATCTGCCTGGACATGGTGGAGAGCCAGCACTCGCTGCGCTGCTCGTTCGAGAAGGGGCGCAGCGTGCCCCTGCGCGCCGGGGCCTCGGCCAAGTGCGTGCTGGCCCACCTGCCCGAGGCCGTGCGCGCCGCGGTGCTCGACAGCCAGTGGGGCGCGGGCACGCCCGAGCGCGACGCCGCGCAGCGCGAGACCGATGCCATCCGCAAGGCGGGCTTTGCCATGACCGCCGGCGAGGTGGACCCCGGCGTCTGGGGCTGCAGCGTGCCGCTGTTCGGCGCCTCGCGCCAGTCCGTGGGTGCCATCACGCTGATGGCACCGATCGTGCGTGCCAGCGGGCAGGAAGAAGCCCTGATCCGCATGGCCGTGGTGGCCGCTGCGCGCATCTCGCGCCAGCTGGTTTTGCATTGACCGACAACGATGACTGATTTTTCGATGAGTGCGATGGTTTTTTGGCTGGCTGCTCCAGCGTGGGAGCACTGAACATGGTGCAGTTTTTTGACCTGGCATCCACCCCCAGCGTGCCCTGGAAGAACGGTGGCGGCAGCACCCGCGAGCTGGCCTGCTGGCCGCAGGGCGCCGGCATGGATGGTTTCGAGTGGCGCGTGAGCGTGGCCACGATTGCCGCAGCGGGCCCGTTCTCGGCCTTCCCGGGCGTGGACCGGCAGATCATGCTGCTCGACGGCGACGGGGTGCATCTGCGCTCGGACGACGGGCAACTGGACCACGACCTGGACCAGCCCTGGCAACCGCTGGCCTTCAAGGGCGACGTGCCGGTGGACTGCGCCATGCTGGGCGGCACCTCCACCGACTTCAACCTCATGGTGCGCCGCGGCCGCTGGCACGGCGGCCTGCAGGTGACCGGCCATGCGCGCGTGGCAGGGCGCGCACGCGCCGGCCTGTGCATGGTGCTGCGCGGGCGCTGGCGCTGCGGTGAAGAGGTGCTGGAGCCCGGCCAGGGACTGTGGTGGAGCGATGGCACCGCCGAAAATGCGCTGGAGCCTTTGGATGCCGATCCGGCATTGGCCTGGATCGACCTGGACATGGAACCCTCCGACTGACTGTTTGCCCATGACACCCACACCCATTCCCACCCCTCAAAGCCATCCCTCCGCCGACGGCATCTGGATCGGCCTGCGCCCGGCCCCCGGCCTGTGCGTACCCGATGTGCCTGTGCCCCAGGGTACCGCCACCTGCGTGGTGGTGCAGGGCGGCACCGTGCAGTGGGTGGGGCCAGAGAATGCCTGGCCTGCGGCCTGGAATGCCTTGCCGCGCCATGATGCGCGGGGCGCCCTGGCCACGCCGGGCCTGGTGGACTGCCATACGCACCTGGTCTATGGCGGCCAGCGCGCCAACGAATTCGCCATGCGCCTGGCGGGCGCCACCTACGAAGAGGTGGCCCGGGCCGGCGGCGGCATCGTCTCGTCGGTGCGCGCCACGCGCGAAGCCAGCGAGGACGAACTCCTCGCCCTGGCCCTGCCGCGCCTGCAGGCGCTGCTGGACGAGGGCGTGTGCGCCATCGAGATCAAGTCGGGCTATGGCCTGGCGCTGGAACACGAACGCAAGCAGTTGCGCGTGGCGCGCCGCCTGGGCGAGGCGCTGGGCGTGACCGTGTGCACCACCTTCCTGGGCGCGCATGCGCTGCCGCCTGAGTACGCGGGCCGCAGCCAGGACTACATCGACCTGGTGTGCAACGAGATGCTGCCTGCGCTGGCTGCCGAGGGCCTGGTGGACGCGGTGGATGTGTTCTGCGAACGCATCGCCTTCACGCTGGCCGAGACGGAGCAGGTCTTTCAGGCCGCACAGCGGCTGGACATTCCCGTCAAGCTGCATGCCGAGCAGCTCTCGGACATGGGTGGCTCCGCGCTGGCCGCGCGCTACGGTGCGCTCTCGTGCGACCACATCGAGCATCTGTCGCAGGAGGGCATCGCTGCGATGAAGCAGGCCGGCACCGTGGCCGTGCTGCTGCCCGGCGCCTACTACACGCTGCGCGACACGCACCTGCCGCCCATCGCCGCGCTGCGCGAGGCCGGCGTGCCCATGGCCGTGTCCACCGACCACAACCCCGGCACCTCGCCCGCCTTGAGCCTGCTGCTCATGGCCAACATGGCCTGCACGCTGTTCCGCCTGACGGTGCCCGAGGCTTTGGCTGGCATCACCGTGCATGCCGCGCGCGCGTTGGGGCTGCAGGACACGCATGGCCTCATCGCATCGGGCCGGCCGGCCAACTTCGTGCTCTGGCCTTTTGCCGAGGCCGCGGAGCTGGCCTACTGGTTCGGCCACAAGCCCGCACGCACCATCGTGCGCCAGGGGCGCATCGTGAAAGGGGCCTGAGTCCATGGCCACGCACAGCGAATTCCTGGCGGCGCTGGTCGATGCGCTCGGTGCCGACCGCGTGCAGGTGGGCGATGCCGTGCCAGAGCGCCACCACACCGACTGGAGCGGCACGGCCCCCGTGCCACCGCTGGCGCTGGTGCGCCCGCGCAGCACCGAGGAAGTCTCGGCCCTGTTGCGCCTGTGCCATGCGCACCGCGTGCCCGTGGTGCCGCAGGGCGGCCTGACCGGGCTGGCCGGGGCGGCCGTGCCCTGTGCGGGCGGTGTGGCCCTGTCGCTGGAGCGCATGAACGCCATCGAGGCGGTGGACGCACGCTCTGCCACGCTCACGGTGCAGGCCGGTGCCACCGTGCAGGCCGTGCAGGAGGCCGCGCTCGCCGTGGGCCTGCAGTTCGGCGTGGACTTCGGTGCGCGCGGATCGGCCCAGGTGGGCGGGGCCGTTTCCACCAATGCCGGCGGCAATGGCGTGCTGCAGTACGGCATGGTGCGCGAACAGGTGCTGGGCCTGGAGGTGGTGCTGGCCGATGGCGCGGTGCTGCCCATGCTGCGGCCCATGCTCAAGAACAACACGGGCTACGACCTCAAGCAGTGGTTCATCGGCGCCGAGGGCACGCTGGGCGTGGTCACGCGCGCGCTGCTGCGCCTGCGGCCCTTGCCGCGCGCCCGGGCCACGGCCCTGGTGGCGCTGCCCGATTTCGATGCCGCGCTGGCGCTGGTGGCCCGGCTGCAGGGGCGCTTTCCGGGCGCGCTGTCGGCCTTCGAACTCATGTGGCGCGATTTCGTCGAGGCCTCCCTGCGCTGGCAAAGCCTGCGCGAGCCCTTCGAGGTGCCGCACCCCTTTGCTGCACTCATCGACGTGGGTGGCCAGGACGAAGCCGGCCTGCGCGATGCGCTGGAGGAGGTGCTGGGCGAAGCCATGGAGTCCGGCGAGGCCAGCGATGCGGCCATCGCCCAGTCCGAAGCGCAGGCCCGCGCGCTGTGGAAGATCCGCGAGGCGACTGCCGAACTGCCTGCCAACATGCACCCGCCCATCAACTTCGACGTGAGCCTGCCGCAGGCCGACATCGGCCGGTTTGCGCAGGAGTGCCGCGCCGCGCTGACTGCCCGCTGGCCAGGGCACCTCACCGTGTTCTTCGGCCATATCGGCGATGGCAACCTGCACATGTCCACCGATGCCTCCACCGTGAACGGGGAAGAGGGCGCGGTCGAGGAACTGGTGTATGCCCAGGTGGCGGCCTTCGGCGGCAGCGTCTCGGCCGAGCATGGCATCGGCCTGCACAAGAAGCCCTACCTCCACGCCAGCCGCACCCCGGCCGAGCTGGCCGCCATGCGCGCCATCAAGCAGGCGCTGGACCCTCTCCATCTCATGAACCCCGGCAAGGTATTCGACCTATGAACGCTGCTGTTGTTGTTTCCGCCATCGCTGCCCTGGCCCGCCCCGAGGTGCCGCCTCTGCCCGCCTACAACGCGGGCCTGTCGTCCGACGCCGTGCGTGAGCGCTACGGCGTGACCGAGATCGCGCGCCTGGCCAGCAACGAGAACCCCTACGGTGCCAGCCCCGCCGTGGCGCGCGCCCTGGTGGACCTGGCGGCGCGCGTGGGCACCTACCCCGATGCCAACTGCACCGCGCTGCGCGCCGCCATCGCCGCACGCACGGGCGTGGCGCCCGAGGGAATCGTCGTGGGCAATGGCTCCGAGGATATCCTGCAGATGCTGTGCCAGGCCTTCCTGTCGCAGGGCGATCGCGTGCTCACGCAGCGCCCGGCCTTCGGCCTGTACGAGATCTACCCGCGCATGATGGGCGCGCAGGTCGAGCTGCTGGCGCTCACCCCCGAACTCGGCTTCGACGTGGATGCCTGGTGCGAAGCGCTGGCGCGCGGCCCCAAGATCGCCATGCTGGCCAACCCCTCCAACCCCGTGGGCTGCATGTTCACCGCGCCGGAGTTCGAGCGCCTGCTCGCTGCCACGCCCGCGCACACCCTGCTCGTGGTGGACGAGGCCTACCACGAGTACGCCTGCCACGCGGCCGGCTACCCCGACGTGCTGGCCCTGCTGCAGGGCCGCGCCATGCCCTGGATCGTGCTGCGCACCTTCTCCAAGGCCTGGGGCCTGGCGGGCCTGCGCGTGGGCTACGGCCTGGCGAGCGACGCGGCGCTGGTGCAGTTGCTCGACCGGGTGCGCACGCCCTTCAACGTGAACCATGCGGCCCAGGCTGCGGCGCTGGCGGCCTGGGGCGACGAGGCCTTCATGCAGCGCGGTGTGGCCGAGACGGTGCGCCTGCGCGGCGTGCTGGTGCAGCGCTTGCAGGCCCTGCCGGGCTTGCGCATCGCACCCTCGGCCACCAACTTCCTGTTCCTGGACATCGGCCGGTCCAACGGCCCGGTGAACGAGGCGCTGCTGGCCCAGGGCCTCATCACCAAGCCCTGGAAGGAACCGGGTTTCGAGACCTTCATCCGCGTCTCCATCGGTACGGAGGCCGAGAACGCGCGGTTCGCCGACGCGCTCGTCACCATCCTGGAGGTGGCTGCATGAGCGCCAACACTATGCTGTTTGCCGAGCACGCGCTGCTGTCCGGTGGCTGGGCCCGCGATGTGCTGCTGCAATGGGATGCGGCGGGACGGCTGCAGTCCGTGGCGCCCGGCAGTGCCGCCGGCGCTGCGCCGCGCGCCACCGGCCCGGTGATCCCGGGCATGCCCAACCTGCATTCGCATGCCTTCCAGCGCGCGTTCGCGGGGCTGACCGAATACCGCGGCGAAAGCCAGGACAGTTTCTGGAGCTGGCGCAACCTGATGTACCGCTTTGCGGCGCAGATCACGCCCGAGTC
Source organism: Acidovorax sp. GW821-FHT10A04 (assembly GCF_059415825.1). Lineage (NCBI taxonomy): Bacteria > Pseudomonadati > Pseudomonadota > Betaproteobacteria > Burkholderiales > Comamonadaceae > Acidovorax > Acidovorax sp. GW821-FHT10A04. Next base: position 122,555 of record NZ_JBWKNZ010000011.1, on the reverse strand, counting down.
GCTGGAGGCCATTGCCACCTGGCTCTACGTGGAGATGCTGGAGGCAGGCTACACCTCGGTCTGCGAGTTCCACTACGTGCACCATGACCGGGACGGCCGGCCCTACGCCGACGATGCCACGCTCTCGCTCGCGCTGCTGCGTGCGGCGCGCAATGCGGGCATCGGCATCACCTTGCTGCCGGTGCTCTACCAGACCAGCGGTTTTGGTGCCAAGCCTCCGCGTGCGGACCAGGCCCGCTTCATCCGCAGCACCGACAACATGCTGGCGCTGCTGGAGCGCCTGGCACCGCTGGCCAAGGCCCAGGGCGCGGGCCTGGGCCTGGCGCCGCACTCGCTGCGTGCCGTGCCGCCGGACAGCCTGGCCGCTGCCGTGCAGGGCCTCACTGCCATCGATGCGCGCGCGCCCATCCACATCCACATCGCCGAGCAGACCCAGGAGGTGGACGATTGCGTGGCCTGGAGTGGCCAGCGCCCCGTGCAGTGGCTCCTGGAAAATGCCCCTGTGGACGCCCGCTGGTGCCTGGTGCATGCCACGCACATGACGCCACAGGAGTATGCCGATGCCGCACGCACCGGCGCGGTGGCCGGCATCTGCCCGACCACGGAAGCCAACCTGGGCGACGGCATCTTCGACATGCCGCGCTGGCTGGGCCATGGCGGTGCCTGGGGCGTGGGCTCGGACAGCCATGCCTGCGTGAACGCGGCCGAGGAGCTGCTGGCGCTGGAGTACAGCCAGCGCCTGTCGCTGCGCCAGCGCAACGTGCTGGCCAGCGCTGCACAGCCGCAGGTAGGCACCGCCCTGTGGCTCGCGTCCGTGCAGGGCGGGGCGCAGGCCTCGGGCCGGCCCATCGGCGGCCTGGCAGCGGGCCAGCAGGCCGATTTCGCGGTGCTGGACCCGTCGCACATTGCCCTGGCCGGGCTGCCGGTGGAATCCCTGCTGTCGGCCCATGTGTTCGGCAGCCACCGCACCAGTGCGCTGCGGGACCTGTGGGTGGGCGGCGTGCAGCGCGTGGCCGCCGGCCGCCATGCCCTGCATGACACCGCGGCCGCCGCCTTTGCCCAGGCCCGTGCAGCGACCATCGCGCCACAATGAACGAAACTTGAAAAGCGTCCCCTTCGAGACCCACGCCATGAGCATCACCACCCAACCCGCCTTCACCTTCCACCAGGGCACTGCGCCGCTGCTGGTGTCCATGCCCCACGTCGGCACCTATGTGCCGCCAGCGATTGCCGCGCGCTTCACCGACGAGTGCCGCCAGGTGCCCGACACCGACTGGCACCTGGAGCGCCTGTACGATTTTGCCAAGGGCATGGGCGCCTCCATCCTCGCGGCCACGCATTCGCGCTATGTGGTGGACCTGAACCGCCCGCCCGATGGGGCCAGCCTCTACCCTGGCCAGAGCGTCACCGGCCTGTGCCCCGTGGACACCTTCGACGACACGCCCATCTACACGCGCGGCGACGGGCCCGACGACACCGAGGTGGCGGCGCGCCGCGATGCCATCTGGGCGCCTTACCACGCCCAGCTGCGCACCGAACTCGACCGCATCCGCGCCGCCCATGGCGTGGCCGTGCTCTGGGACGCGCATTCGATCAGATCGGTGCTGCCGCGCTTCTTCGAAGGCAAGCTGCCCGACCTGAACCTGGGCACGGCCAACGGCGAGAGCTGCGACCCGGCGCTGGCGCAGCAGCTGCTGGCGATCGCGCAGGCCGCACCGGGCTACACCGCGGTGCTCAACGGCCGCTTCAAGGGCGGGCACATCACGCGCCACTATGGCCAGCCCGCGCAGAACGTGCATGCCGTGCAGTTGGAGATGACGCAGTGCAGCTATATGCAGGAGGCGCTGCCGTTCGACTACCTGCCCGAGGTAGCGGCCGGTGTGCAGCCGCACCTTGAGCGCCTGCTGCAGGCGGCTCTGGCGTTTGCGCGGGCGCGGGCCGGGGCCTGAGGATCGCGCCGCGGCGGGGCTGCCCATCTGCGCTGCGGGGCCTTGCTGGCCACAGTGGCACCCGCATAGGTGCTAGTATGGGTTTACGCCGCCCTGCGGGGCAGCAGGGTGCGCCACCTTGGCCACCTGTGCGGAAGGAGCCGCATTCCCCATGGAAACTGCGGCCTACTACTACATGCCCTTGTTCAAGCCGGGTGCCTTCGTGCACCTGGGGGGGAGCCGCGAGACCGTCAGCCATGTGGTTGTGCGCCGTAATGCTCTGATGGTCTACCTGGTGGGGCATGAATCCCCGGTGCACCCCGATACGCTCACGGTGGCACCCACGGCCTTTCACCTCACGCGGGTTCCCGACCGCGCCTGACGCGGGCAGGGCAGGCTCAAGCCGCCTGGTACTGCGCCATGGTCTCGCCCAGGCGCACGGGGCGCGCGGGCGCCCATTCGGTGTTGAACTGGAACGGCCCCTTGGGGAACAGCATCACCACAGTGGAGCCGAGCAGGAAGCGGCCCATCTCCTCGCCCTTTTGCAGCGACACCTGGCCGGGCGCGTAGTCCCAGTGGCGCAGCACGCCGGTGCGTGGCGGGTTCACCTGGCCATGCCACACCGTGGCCATGCTGCCCACGATGGTGGCGCCTACCAGCACCAGCACGAAGGGGCCGTTGGCCGAATCGAAGAAGCAGACCACGCGCTCGTTGCGCGCGAACAGGCCGGGCACGCCGCGCGCCGTGGTCGGGTTCACCGAGAACAAATCGCCCGGCACATGCACCATGCGCGTGAGTTGGCCGGCGCACGGCATGTGGATGCGGTGGTAGTCGCGCGGGCTCAGGTAGATGGTGGCGAAGTAGCCGTCGTCGAAGCGCGCGGCCAGCGACGAATCGCCGCCCACCAGCGCCGTGGTCGAGTACGAGTGGCCCTTGGCCTGGAAGATCTGGTCCTTCTGGATGGGGCCGAACTGGCTGATGGCGCCATCCACAGGGCAGACCAGGTCCGCATCGGCCAGCGGGCGGGCGCCGGGCTGCAGAGCCCGGGTGAAGAAGTCGTTGAACGAGGCATAGGCCGCGATGTCCGGATTGGCCGCCTCCGCCATGTTCACCTTGTAGCGGGCCACGAAGCCGCGGATCACCGATGTGGTCAGCCCTCCGAGCTGGGCCGAGGCGAATTTTCCCGCCAGGGCGGTCATGGCCTGCTTGGGCATCAGGTACTGGGGGAGAACGGCGAGGCGGTCAGACACTGTGGGAAGATCCTGCGAAAAGGGTGCGGGCCATTCTACTGATGCCATCCCCTCAAAAATGTTGGTGTGCAGCCTGTTGTGCTCGCTGTGTGCTCCAGGTATGGGGACGGGGCGACCAGTCCTCGGTGGCCTGCACCAGGGCGCCGACGTAGCCACCCAGGTCAATCCCCAATGCGCTGGTGGCCGCCTCGGCACCGGCATCCCTGCGGCTGGCGCTGGTGGCGAAACGGCTGAACGCGGGCCAGTCGCGCGCCAGCTGCGCCACGGCGATGCGGGCCAGGTCGTAGGACAGGGCGTTGCCTTCGTCCGTGCGGTGGAACGAGTCGCCCGACCAGAATTCCTGCATGCGCTCGGCATTCCAGAACGCCTGGTGGCGCTGGTGCATGGCCTGCGGCGACTGCGCGGGGCGCCCGGCACCGGCGATGCGGTGCTCGGTGTTCACGGCCAGGCCTTCGTCCAGCCAGGTGGGCAGGCGCAGCCAGGCCAGCGCACTGTGCGTGAGCTCGTGCGCGATCACCGGCTCGATGCTGGACAGGTCGGCCTGCACCACCACGAAATGCGGGCAGCCGTTGTGGATGAACATGCCGCCGCTGAAGGCGAACTCGCCGCCATCGGGGTAGAACTGGCCCACGTAGTGGTAGTAGAGCTCCTGGCTTTCCAGCACCAGCAGCACGCTTTTCTCGCCGGGGTTGAAGCGCGCCACGCCGTCGAGCACGCGTGCGACGCGCTGGCGCGTCTTGGTCACATAGCCGGCCATGGCCTGTGCCACAGGGGCTTCCAGCGCGGACAGGATGTACACGTCCTGGCTTTCATGCAGGTGCATGTGCGGGCCGATCGCGTCGCGCAGGTGCAGCAGCCAGGCGCGGCGGCCTTGGTCGATGGCGTGGGTCGTGGCCTCGGGGCTGCCGGCCTGCTGTGCCCAGAGGTCGAGCGCCTGCCAGTCCAGGGCGGGCAGGTCCGCAGGCGCGGCCAGGTGGTCCAGCAGGTCGAAGGGGGCAAGGCCGGGGATGCGCAGGACCTGCGGCGCGGGCGGCTGCTCGCCGCCATGCCCAGGCAAGGGCGCCGCGGTGGACGGGGAATCCGCGGGTGGCGCAAACTGGTAGCGCGCCATGAAGGCCCCCAGGAAGGGCAGGATCCAGATGCCTATCACCATCAGTGCCTTGCGGTTGCCGAACTCGTCGCTGCGCAGCACGCGCCGCGTGGCCCAGGTGTTGAGCAGCACCAGGGCCGCAAGGAGCGCGAGGAAGATGGCGAGGGCAGGGGGCATGGGCGATGGCAACGCGGCAGGCTGCAAAGGTCCGGATGCTAAGGCACGGCGGAGCCGCCCTGGCGCCGCACGGTGCACTTGCCGATCCCGGCCGAGAAACTGTTCACGTTTCCTCGCGGGATCGCGGCTGCCTACACGCCCAGGTGCTGCTCCAGCAGGTGCGGCTGGGAGCACAGGGTCTCCGAGCTGCCCTCGAACACCACCTGGCCCTTGACCAGGATGACGTTGCGGTCGGTGATCTGGGTGACGTGCTTCCAGTTCTTGTCCACGATCACGCTGCTGATGCCGCTGGCCTTGATGAGGCTGCAGATGCGCCAGATCTCGCGGGCGATCAGCGGGGCCAGGCCCTCGGTGGCCTCGTCGAGGATGAGCACGTCGGGGTTGGTCATCAGCGCGCGGCCGATGGTCAGCATCTGCTGCTCGCCGCCGCTCAACTGCTGGCCACCATGGCCCAGGCGCTCCTTGAGGCGCGGAAAGGTCTCCAGCACGCGCTCGTAGGTCCAGTCGCGCTGGCCGCGTGTGCCGGCGCGCGCGGCCATCTGCAGGTTCTCGACCACGCTCAGGTTGCCGAAAATGCCGCGCCCTTCGGGCACATAGGCAATCCCCAGGCGTGCCACCTCGTAGGGCGGCCGGCCCGTGGTGTCGCGCCCGGCCACGGCCACGCTGCCCGAGCGGGGCTTGACCAGGCCCATGAGCGACTTGAGCAAGGTGCTCTTGCCCATGCCGTTGCGGCCCATGAGGCCGATGGTCTCTGCTTGGCCCACGGTGAAGTCCACGCCGTGCAGGATGTGGCTGGCGCCGTAGAAGGTGTTGAGGCCGCGGGCCTCGATCAGGGGAGGGTGCTGCTGTGCCATGGTCAATGTTCTTCACCAAGATAGGCGGCCTGCACGTTGGCGTCGGCGCGCACCTCGGGCGGCGTGCCGCTGGCGATGGCCTCGCCGTTGACCATCACCGTGAGGTGGTCGGCCAGGGCGAACACGGCGTCCATGTCGTGCTCCACCAGCATCATCGCGTGCCCGGGCTTGATGCGCAGCAACAGTTGCACCATGCGCTCGGCCTCGGCCACGCCCATGCCGGCCAGGGGTTCGTCGAGCAGCAGCACCTGGGGTTCGGTGGCCAGGGTCATGGCGATCTCGAGCTGGCGCTGCTCGCCATGGCTCATGGTGCCGGCCACGGCATCGCGCCGCGCCTGCAGGCCCGCCAGTTCGATGGCGCGGTCCACGCGCTCGCTGCTGGCGCGGTTGTGCGGGCCGGCATGGCGCGTGTCGCGCCACCAGCGCAGCGGGTTCCAGGGCTGCTGCGGATCGCGCGACTGGGCGGCCAGGCGCACGTTCTCGTGCACGCTGAAGGGCAGGAAGATATTGGTCTTCTGGTAGCTGCGGCCCAGGCCCTGGCGCGAGATGCGCTCCGACGCCCAGCCGGTCACCTCCGTGCCGCCCAGCCGTATCTGGCCGGCCGAGGGCGGCAGGTCGCCCGAGAGCAGGTTGGTCAGCGTGGACTTGCCCGCGCCGTTGGGCCCGATCACCGCGTGGATGCGGCCGCGCCACAGGTCCACCGAGACGCCGTTGACGGCGGCCAGGCCACCGAAGCGCTTGGTGATCTTGTGGGCCGACAGCAGGACTTCGTGGGGGGTATCAGCCATGGCGTGTGCCTCCCTTGGCTGCGCGCAGGCGCACCAGCATGCCCAGCAGGCCGCGCGGCGCCACCAGCACCACCAGCACGATGAAGCTGCCCATGAGCAGTTGCCAGTGCTTGGTGATGTCCTTGAACACGTGCAGCAGGTACTCGAACGCGAAGGCGCCGACGATGGCCCCTGCGAAGTTGCCCATGCCGCCCAGGATGACCATCATGATGGCATGCGCGCTCATGTGAAAGCCCATGAGCTCGGGGTTCACATAGCCCGTCTGTGCACCCCACAGGTAGCCCGCCAGGCCTGCCAGGGCGCCCGCCACCGTGAAGGCCGTGAGCTTGTAGCCCTGCGTGGAAAAGCCCATGGCGCGCATGCGGTGCTCGTTGACGCGGATGCCCGAAAGGGCCCGGCCCAGGGGGCTCCACAGCAGGCGGCGCAGTCCCACGTAGACCAGCACCACCAGCGCCAGCGTGAAGTAGTAGAAGGTGCGGCGCCCTTCCAGGTCGAACGGCAGCCAGCCGAACACCGAGGCGTCGGGGCGGAAGTTGATGTAGATGCCGTCCGATCCGCCCAGCACCTTGTTGTCGAAGAACAGGTAGAACACCATCTGCGCGAACGCCATGGTCACCATGATGAAGTAGATGCCGTGCGTGCGCACCACGAAGAAGCCGATGAACAGTGCCACCAGGGCCGAGCCCGCCACCGCGGCCGGCAGCGTCCACCACAGGCTGACCGGCGCATCGGCCGGGGTGAGGAAGGCCAGCGCATAGCCGGCCACGCCGAAGTAGGCCGCATGGCCCAGCGAGACCAGGCCGGTCACGCCCTGCAGCAGGTCCAGGCTCATCGCGAAGATGGCCATGATCATCATGCGCGTGACCATCTGCACATAGAAGTCGCTGCCCACGAAGGGAAAGGCGAGCAGCGCGACGAGGCCGAGCGCGAGCACGAACTGCACGCTGCGCGGCAGCACCTCCAGGTTGGTGCGGGGGGCGCTCATGCTGCGTTCCCCTGCCATGGGGATGGCGCGAAGCGCTTCATTGGGTGGATCGTCATCATTGTTTGAACAGGCCTTCGGGTTTCCAGAGCAGCACGGCCGCCATCAGCATGTAGACCAGCATGCCGGCCACGGAGGGCAGCAGCACCTTGCCGAAGGTGTCCACCAGGCCCACCAGCAGCGCCGAGATCAGGGCCCCGCGCACCGAGCCGATGCCGCCGATGACCACCACCACGAAGCACATGATGAGCACCGAGGAGCCCATGTTGGGGTAGACGCTGGAGACCGGCGCGGCCACCATGCCGGCCATGGCCGCCAGGCCCACGCCCAGCGCGAACACGATGGCGTGGATGAGCTTGATGTTCACCCCCAGCGACTCGGCCATGTCGCGGTTGAAGGCGCCGGCGCGGATCTTCATGCCCAGCCGGGTCTTGGAGATCAGGAGGTACAGGCCGATGGCCAGCACGATGCACACGCCCGAGATGAACAGGCGGTACACGGGGTAGGAGAGGGTGTCGGTGAGCGGGATCGACCAGTCCAGCAGCTTCGGGATGGCCACGCCGTGCACGTCGTCGCCCCAGAGGATGGAGCGCAGCTCCTCGAAGATGTAGATCAGCCCGAAGGTGAGCAGCACCTGGTCCAGGTGGTCGCGGTGGTAGAAATGGCGAAACAGCAGCCATTCGAGCGCCAGCCCGAAGGCCACGGCCAGCACCGCGCCGCCCAGGATGGCCAGGGTGAGGCTGCCGAAGTGGCCCGACAGCGAATACGCCAGGTAGGCGCCCAGCATGTAGAAGCTGCCGTGCGCCAGGTTCACCACGCCCATGATCCCGAAGATCAGCGTGAGGCCGGCCGCCAGCATGAACAGCAGGAGGCCGTACTGCACGCCGTTGAGCAACTGGATCAGGAAGGTGGCGAAGTCCATGGTGGCGTGCAAAGAATGGCGATGGTGGGTCTCAGGCCGCGCGGCGCGTGACCAGCAGCAGCGAACCCATCAGGGTGAACAGCCCACCCGAGATGCGGTTGAACCAGCGCATGCGGTTGCCCGCGCGCAGGGCCGGGGCCAGCCGGGCCACGCCCAGGGCGCACAGCGTGAGCACCGTGAACTCGAAGGCCACGAAGGTCGCGGCCAGGATGGCGAACTGCGGCGCAAAGGACAGCGCAGGGTTCAGGAACTGCGGGAAGAAGGCCGTGAAGAACAGGATGGCCTTGGGGTTGCTGCCGCCCACGATCAGGCCCTGCACGAACAGCCGGTGGGCTGGCACGGCGGGAGCCGCAGTGGCGCCCTCGGGCATCTGGTCGAACACCGTGCCCTGGCTGCGGAAGGTCTTGATGCCCAGCCAGATCAGGTAGGCCGCGCCCGCGGCCTTGAGGATCCAGAAGGCGGTTTCGGAGGCGGCCAGCAGCGCGCCCAGGCCCAGGGCCGACAGCAGCATGGTGCCCAGCACGGCGGTGACGCTGCCCCCGGCAGCCGCCATGGCCTTGCGCGGGCCGTGTTGCAGCGAGGTGGTCATGCACATCAGCATGGTCGGGCCGGGCGAAAGCACCAGCAGGGCCACGGCGGCCAGGTAAAGCAGGTAGGTACTGAGGGTCATGGGAGGGGTGATCCAGAGGGTGGCCGCAAAGTCCGGGCGCACGAAGGACTGGCCTGCCGCATTGGCAGGCAAGGTCATTGTGTCAAATTCCGGGGCTTTGAAACCTTTGCGAATTGGCATTCAGCCGGATGGCTAGGCGGTGGGCCGCAGACAGTGCTGTAGCACGGCAAGGCCCACCAACGACGCCAGCCGGTTGAAGGTCAATTCGCCTCAGGTCATGCGGCAGCCGGCGCCGCTGTCGGAGAGAGCCTTTGCCGCCACGCCGACCACCTTGTTTTCCTTGTTCTCGACCACGCGCAGGTAGATGTCCTGCACCGGGTTGTGGGCCTTGCTCATGGTCCACTTGCCGCGCGGGCTGTCGATCACGGCGCTCTCCAGTGCCTTGTACAGCGCGGGCTTGGCGGCCAGGTCGCCCTTGACGGCGTTGGCACCCTGCACCAGCAGCAGGCCGGTGTCGTAGCCCTGCACGGCGTACACGTCGGGCTGGCTGCGGAAGGTCTTGGCGTATTCCAGGCGGAACTGCTTGTTGCGCGGTGTGTCCAGCGAGTCGCTGTAGTGCATGGTGGTGATGATGCCGTCGGCCGCAGGGCCGGCTGCATCGAGCACGCCTTCGGTCAGGAAGCCCGAGCCGTACAGCGGGATCTTGTCCTTGAGACCGGCGGCCGCATAGTCCTTGATGAACTTGGCCGCGCCGCCACCGGCGAAGAAGCAGGCCACGGCATCGGGCTTGAGCGCCGCGATCTCGGTCAGCAGCGCCTGGAATTCCACGTTCGGGAAGGGCAGGCCCAGTTCCTTGACGATGGTGCCGCCGGCAGCGGTGTAGCTTTGCTTGAAGCCCTCGAAGGCCTCGTCGCCGGCCGCGTACTTCCAAGTGATCCAGACAGCCTTCTTGTGGCCCTTGTCCATCATCGCCTTGCCCAGTGCCAGCGTGGGCTGGGAGTTGCTGAACGAGGTGCGGAACACATTGGGCGCGCACAGCGCGCGGGTGGCGGCATGCACGCCCGCATTGGGGATCAGGTTGAGCACACCGGTGTCGCGCGCGACCTTCTGGATGCCCATCTGCACGCCCGAATGCACGGTACCGATCAGCACGTCCACCTTGTCGCGCTGCACCAGCTTGCTGGCGTTTTCCACGCCCTTGCTGGGTTCGGACTCATCGTCCACCTTGAACCACTCGATCTCGCGCCCGCCGAGCTTGCCGCCCTGCTGGTCGATGGCCATGCGCACGCCGTTCTCGATGGCCACGCCCAACTGTGCGAAAGTGCCCGTGTAGGGCAGCATGAAGCCCACGCGCACCTTGCCGCTCTGGGCCCGCACGATGGAGGGCAGCAGCAGGCCCGTGGAAGCGGCGCCGACGAGGGCTGCGCTGCGGCTGATGACGAGGCGGCGAGTGGTCATGGGGAGTGTCTCCTTTGTTTAGGCTTAAAGTAATTTAACTCCAAGCCCCGGTGGTGAAAACCTATGGCTTACCCGTACCGGTGCTGGCATGCAGGTGTTCTTCCCGTGCCGCGAGCCCCTGTTGTCAGGCCGGTGGCTGCCAATGGGTGACGTGAAGTAAACTGCATTAAACACGGTGCACATGCAGTATAGAGCATGTTTTTTGGGCCGTGGGACGCTGTTTGCCCCATGGGGCTAGGTAGTTTCGAGCACAGGCCGGGTTTCTTTTACCCACCCTGGCAGCGCCGGGTTCGCACCCGCTTGGTGCATGCGATGCCGGCACCCGGCAAAATGGCGGGCTGCATGCGGCGCGGCATGTGCTCCCACCGCTTTGCGGGGCGGGATGCCGTGCCGGTGTGTGAATGTTCCGTCCCCATGTCTGCACCGCCCCAGCCCCCTCTGCCTTCTTCTCCAGCCCCGGAGCCTGATCCTCCCCCCTTGCAAGCCTCGCGCCCCGTCGTGGCCCGTTTGCCGACGCGGGTGCGCATCGTGCGCTGGCTGCGCCATTTCTGGCCGGCCCCGCTGGGCATCGATGGTCGGGAGCGCCTGCGCTTCATCGTGGGCGCCGTGCTGGGCATCTTCCTGACAGCGGTGCTCAGCCGCTGGTGGGTGGGCGGTGGGAATGCCCACGGGCCCTGGATGCTGGGGGCGCTGGGCGCCAGCGCCGTGCTGGTGTTCGGCATGCCCTCGAGCCCGCTGGCCCAGCCCTGGCCGGTGCTGGGCGGCAGCACCCTGTCGGCAATGGTGGGGGCGGCGTGTGCTGCGCTGGTGCCCGACCCGGCCGTGGCGGGCGCGCTGGCCGTTGGCCTGGCCATCGCGCTCATGGTGCCGCTGCGCTGCCTGCACCCGCCCGGGGGGTCCATGGCGCTGTACGTGGTGCTCACGGCGAGCGACGGCCTGCACCTGGCGGCGTTTCCTGTTCTCTTCAACGTGCTGGTGCTGCTGCTGGCGGGCGTGGTCTACAACAGCCTGACCGGGCGCAGCTACCCGCATCCGCAGCAGTCGCCTGCACGCACCGCCGTGGCCAAGGGGGCCTTTGCCGCATCGGATGTGGATGCCGCGCTGGCGCACTACAACCAGGTGCTGGACGTGAGCCGCGCCGACCTCGAAGGCCTGCTGCAACTGGCGGGCCGCGCGGCCTTCCAGCGCACGCTGGGCGAGGTGCGCTGCGCCGACATCATGTCGCGGCCGGCCATGGCGGTGGAGCAGGGCGTGTCGCTCAAGGATGCGTGGACCCTGATGCGCATCGAAAAGATCAAGGCCCTGCCCGTGGTGGATGCGGGGCGGCAGGTGCTTGGCATCGTCACGGTGGCCGATTTCATGCGCCTGGCCAACCTCGACCTGCACGAGGGCCTGGGCCAGCGCCTGCGCGCCCTCGTCAAGGGCCGCAGCGGCCAGCCCGCCAGAGTGGGCGAGATCATGACGCACCCGGTGCAGGTGGCCCGGGTGGGCCAGCACGCCATGGACCTGGTGCCCCTGTTCTCGCAGGGCGGGCACCACCACATTCCCATCGTCGACGATGGCGGGCACCTGGTGGGCATCATCACCCAGACCGACCTGGTGCGCACCCTGGCGGTGGCTGTGCAGGGCCAGGATCCAGGGGCCTGACAGGCCTGCGGGCGGCTGCCTGCGGAGGTGCTGCGCCGCTGCGGCATTCTCGCCATAGGCAAGTACGGGTACATCGCGGTACAATCGACAGGCTATGCACAGCGCTCTGCCTGTCCATTGATACGGATTTGCCTTTAACCGTGTAGCGTCGTTGGTTCGCCTTGCCGTGCTACAGCACTGTCTGCGGCTCCCGCCTAGCTACACGGTCAAATGCAAATCCGTATGAAGCCGTCTCCCCGGCCCTCTGCCTGATCTGCGCCCCGGGTGCAGCGACTCCCACCGCCCGCAATGCACCGTGTGTCGAGCCCGACCACGCTGCATCGGCCGTGGTGGATGCCCCAGCGTTCAGGTGCCGATCACCAGATTTTTTGATTTTTGAAAAGACAAGAGAACATGGCCAAAGAAGAACTGATTGAAATGCAAGGCTCCGTGACCGAAGTGCTGCCCGACTCGCGCTTTCGCGTGACGCTGGACAACGGTCACCAGCTGATTGCTTACACCGGCGGCAAGATGCGCAAGCACCACATCCGCATCCTGGCGGGCGACAAGGTCTCACTGGAAATGTCGCCTTACGACCTCTCCAAGGGCCGCATCACCTTCCGCCACCTGGCCGGCCGCGGCCCAGGCCCGTCGAGCCGCTGATTGCAGGCCACCATGCGGCCGCTGATGCGCGGTCGTGTGCTGGTGCCTGTGGGCTCGCCGTAGTGTCTTCCCCGTTGGTTGTTGGTTATTGATTGAGTTTTCCCTCCCATCGCCGCAGTTTGCATCGCCCTGGATGCATGACAGCACTGCCGATGGAACCCTGGTCCGATGCAGTCGCTGCAAAAAAATCAAAAAAAGCGCGCATTTGGTCAGAACCCGAAATTTCCCGGGTTAGAATACGAGCTGTCGGAGCGTAGCGCAGCCTGGTAGCGCATCTGCTTTGGGAGCAGAGGGTCGCGAGTTCGAATCCCGCCGCTCCGACCATTATTGGCAAGGCCTGCAGAAGCAATTCTGCAGGCCTTTTGTCATTTCAGGGCCTGCACTGCGCAGGCCTTTTCTTTTGGCCCACTGCAAGCGGCGCCCCTTCCTGGCATGGCTCCAATGACCCGCGGGAATGCTCTGAAAAGCCGCCGCGGTTAGCGGAATGGGGTACGATAACTGTATGAAAATACAGTATCTCATCGCTCCCCCAGCCCTGCCGTGCAGGATGCTCCGGGGTTGGGTGCGCAAGCCGCACCTCTCTGCCTGACCCCGTGCATGTCCATCCCGGGTTGCCTCGCTCATGTCCGCCGTCCCCCTCCGTTCCGTGCCCGCTGGTGCCCCGCCCCGGCTGGCAGGCGTGTGGCTGGCCGACCAACTGGGCACATCCGCCGCAGCGCGGGTGCAGGCCACGGGGCATGCGCTGCTCGATGCGCAGCTGCCGGGTGGGGGCTGGCCCCTGGGGGCCTTGACCGAGGTGCTGCAGCCTGCAGCCGGGCTGCACGTGTGGCAACTGGTGCTGCCGGCACTGGCCCAGGCCACGGCTGAGCGGCCGGGGGCCGTGGTGCTGGTGGCGCCGCCCCATGAGCCCTTTGCCCCCGCCCTGCGCGCGGGTGGGCTGGACGCGGCGCGGCTGTGCCGCGTGCAGGCCACCTCGGCGGCGCAGGCATTGTGGGCGGCCGAGCAGGCCCTGCGCTGCCGCGATGTGCAGGCGGTGCTGGCCTGGCTGCCGCAGGCCGCGCCCGAATCGCTAAGGCGGCTGCAGCTGGCTGCCGCGCAGATGGGGCAGCTGCTGTGGGTGTTTCGCCCGGCCAAGGTGCGCCAGCAGGCATCGCCCGCGCCGCTGCGGCTGTGGGTCGAGGCCGTGGCCGCATCGGGCGGCGCCGAGCTGCAGGTGCAGGTGCTCAAGCGCCGTGGGCCCCCCATGGAGCAGCCCCTGGTGCTGCCGGCCAGCAACGCGGCGCTGGCCCGGGTGCTGGCCGCGTCGGCCACGCGCGGAGAGGGGCGGCGTGCGCCACCACAGCAGCAGCCAGCAAGGCCTGCCGTGCTGCTGCCGCTGGCGGCGTGGCTGGACCGCTTGCCCGCAGGAGGTGTGCAGCATGCACTGGATCGCATGGCCGTTGCCGCCCACCACCCCCACTGACGGCGGATCCTCCCGCCCTGGTGCTGGCGCGCCGGCCGCTGCCGGGCCGCACCCACCCTTGCCGCAGGCGCCGCACGAACACTGGTGGGCGCTGCAGTTCACGCCGCGCGTGGCGCGGGTGGAGGACGAGGCCTTGCTGCTCGAAGTGTCTGCCACGGAGCGCCTGTGGGGCGGGCGCGCAGCATTGCTCGCCCAACTGCAACGGCACAGCCCGCCCTGGTCCGGCCACCCGCCCGCAGAAGCGGGCCAGCCGCCGCCAGGGCCTGCGCAGCAGGAGTGCCCAACCCCTTTTGCCGAGGCCCCCACCTCGCTGCAGGCATTGGCCCTGTTGCGCCTGCAACTGGCAGGCCAGCCCGTGCCCCGGCACCTGCCCGATGGCCTGCCGCTGCACACGCTGACGGCGCTGCACCCGCACCTGCCCAGCCTGGCGCGCATGGGTTGCCGTACCTGGGGGGCCTTGCGTGCGCTGCCGCGCGACGGTGTGGCGCGGCGCCTGGGCGCGGCCGTGCTGCTGGCGCTGGACCGGGCCTATGGCCACATCGCCCACAACCATGCCTGGGTGGAGCTGCCCGAGCGCTTCGAGCTGACGGCCGAGCTGCCCGCGCTGGCCACCTCGGCCGACGCCTTGCTGTGGTCCGCGAGCCGGCTGCTCTCGGCCCTGCAGGCCTGGCTGCAGGCACGCCAGCAGGGCGTTCTGGCGCTGGAGCTGGCCTGGCGGCACGACCTGCGCCGGGTCGACGGCGTGCTCATCGCCCCCTGGCATGCGCTGCCCGTGCGCACGGCCCAGCCCACGCACGAGCTGGCCCACCTGCGCCGCCTGCTGGCCGAGAACCTGGCGCGCACGCCCCTGGCCGCGCCCGCCAACCAGATCACGCTGCGCGCGCTGGAGACCGCACCGCTGCCGCATGCCAGCGCCCACCTGCTGCCGCCCGATGGATCGTCGGCCACCGGTGACCAGGAGGGCGAGGCCTGGCACCAACTGGTCGAGCGCCTCTCGGCCCGCCTGGGCACGGATGCGGTGCAGTCCGTCACCCTGCTGGCAGACCACCGGCCCGAATGCATGCAGCGCTGGCGGCCCATGGCCGAAGCCGGGCCGGTGCCCTCAGCGAAGCCACCACAGGGCGACCATGCACCCGAAGCCGTGCTGTGGCCTACCTGGCTGCTGCGCACGCCGCAGCGCCTGGCCATGCAGGGCCACCGGCCGTGCTACCAGGGCCCGCTGCGCATGCTGGCCGGGCCGCACCGGTTCGACATGGCCTGGTGGGAGGAAGGCGAGAGCCAGGTCCCCGCCAGTGCCAGCGACATGGTGCAGCGCGACTATTTCGTGGCCGTGAGCCCGGGGGCAGGGCGTGTCTGGGTGTTCCGTGAACGACCGGTGCATGCGCTGCCGGCGACGTCGGCAGACCACTGGTTCCTGCAGGGCCTGTATGCATGAGCGGACCGGCACATGACCCACACCCTTCCTGACCGCAGCCCCACCGGGGTGGCCTCGCCGCCTGCCTTGCCGGACTATGCCGAACTGCACTGCATCTCCAGTTTCAGCTTCCAGCGCGGCGCCTCGCAGCCCCGGGACCTGGTGGAACGCGCGGCCGAGCTGGGCTACCGCGCGCTGGCGCTGACCGACGAGTGCTCGGTGGCCGGCGTGGTGCGGGCCCATGGACCGGCCAAGGAGCTGGGCCTGCAGTTCATCCCGGGCAGCGAGTTCGCCTACCCGGGCTTTCGGCTGGTGGCATTGCCGCGCAACGTCGAGGGCTGGGGCAACCTGTGCGAGTTCATCAGTGCGGCACGCCGTACCGCGCCCAAGGGGACCTATGAACTGGGACCTGTGTCCGATGTGGCGCGGCTGCAGGACTGCGAGCTGCTGCTCATTCCCGACCGCAGCCTGCAACATGCGATGGAGACCGATGCCTTGCTGGCTTGCGTCCGCCAGGCACAGGTGGATTTCGGTCAGCGCTTCTGGCTGGGCGTGGAACTGCTGCTCGCGCCCGATGACGACCTGTGGCTGGCCACGCTGCAGCAGGTGGGACGCCAGGCGGGCGTGTCCCTGGTGGCTGCGGGCGATGTGCACATGCACCTGCGCTCGCAAAAGCGCCTGCAGGACGTGATCACCGCCGTGCGCCAGGGCTGCACCGTGGCAGAGTGTGGCTTTGCGCTGCAGCCCAATGCCGAGCGCCACCTGCGCCAGCGCGTGCGCCTGGCCGGCATCTACCCACCCGAACTGCTTGAGGCCACGCTGGAGATTGCGGCACGCTGCACCTTCAGCCTCGACGAGATCAAGTACCAGTACCCGCTGGAGGCTGTGCCCGAGGGCATGACGCCGGCGGAGGGCCTGGCCTGGCTGACCTGGGCGGGGGCGCAAAGCCGCTATCCGCAGGGTGTGCCGGACAAGGTGGTGGCGCAGATACTGCGCGAGCTCGCACTGATCGCCGATTGCCAGTACGAGATGTACTTCCTCACCGTGCACGACATCGTGCGCTTTGCGCGTGGCGAGGGCATCCTGTGCCAGGGCCGGGGTTCGGCCGCCAACTCGGCCGTGTGCTACTGCCTGGGCATCACCGAGGTGGACCCGGAGCGCACCAAGCTGCTGTTCGAGCGCTTCATCAGCAAGGAGCGCAAGGAGCCGCCCGACATCGACGTGGACTTCGAGCACAACCGGCGCGAAGAGGTCATCCAGTACGTCTACACCAAGTACGGCCGCAACCGCGCCGCCATTGCCGCCGTGGTCACCAGCTACCGCACCCGCAGCGTGCTGCGCGATGTGGGCAAGGCGCTGGGCGTGCCTGCGCAACTGGTCGACGCCTTTGCCAAGGACCACCACTGGTTCGATGAAGCATTTGCTGCGCACCGCCTGCAAGAGATGGCACTCGCCATGGGCGAGCACCTGAGCCTGCACACAGCCGAAACGTGGTTGAAGTTGTCGGGGCAGCTCAAGGGCTTCCCGCGGCACCTGAGCCAGCATGTGGGCGGTTTTGTGCTCACGCAGGGGCTGCTCACGCGCATCGTGCCGGTGGAGAACGCGGCCATGGTCGACCGCTCCATCATCCAGTGGGACAAGGACGACCTCGACGACATGGGCCTCATGAAGGTGGATGTCCTGGCCCTGGGCATGCTCAGCGCGCTGCGCCGCTGCCTGGACCTGCGCGCTGGCCTGCGCGGCGAACGCTGGGCATTGCACCAGATACCGGCCGAAGACCCTGCCACCTACGACATGATCTGCGCCGCCGATACCGTGGGCGTGTTCCAGATCGAAAGTCGCGCCCAGATGAGCATGCTGCCGCGCCTGCGGCCGAAGGTGTTCTATGACCTGGTGGTGGAGGTTGCCATCGTGCGGCCAGGGCCTATCCAGGGCGGCATGGTGCATCC
The DNA here is from genome assembly GCF_059415825.1 of Acidovorax sp. GW821-FHT10A04. NCBI lineage: Bacteria > Pseudomonadati > Pseudomonadota > Betaproteobacteria > Burkholderiales > Comamonadaceae > Acidovorax > Acidovorax sp. GW821-FHT10A04. The sequence continues at coordinate 105,382 of NZ_JBWKNZ010000011.1, read as the reverse complement.
CTATCTGCAGGCGCGCGAAAAGCAGCGCAAGAAAGAACCGCTGAAGCTGGAAAAGGCAGAGCTTGGAGAAGCCCTGGAACGCACTTTGGGCATTCCGATCTTCCAGGAGCAGGTGATGCAGATTGCGATGATCGCCGCCAAGTTTTCCGCATCGGAGGCCGATGCCCTGCGCCGCTCCATGGCCGCGTGGAAGCGCACTGGCGGGGTGCACCGCTTTGAAGAGCGCCTGGTCGAGGGCATGGTGAAAAACGATTACGACCGTGGATTCGCCGAGCGTGTCTTCAAGCAGATGCTGGGCTTTGGCGAATACGGTTTCCCCGAAAGCCATGCCTTCAGCTTTGCCCTGCTGGCCTACAGCAGCAGCTGGCTCAAGTGCCATGAGCCGGCCTGCTTTCTCACGGCGCTGCTCAATTCGCTGCCCATGGGTTTCTACACCGCTTCGCAACTGGTGCAGGACGCCCGCCGCCATGGCGTGCGCGTGCTGCCCATCGACGTCACCCGCAGCGACGTGGACTGCACGCTCGAAGGCACGCCCGAGAGGCTGCGGCCCGACAAGGGTCTGCCGGCACCACTGCTGCCCCAGCCCGCGGTGCGCCTGGGCTTGCGCCTGGTCGGCAGCCTGGAGCAGGGCGCGGCCGAGCGCCTGGTGGCGGCCCGTGCGCAGGGGCCCTTTGCCAGCACCGAAGACCTGGCCCTGCGCGCGCGCCTGAACCACCAGGACATGCAGGTGCTGGCGGCGGCCGACGCGCTGGCCCGCCTTTCGGGCCACCGGCGCCAGCAGATGTGGGATGCGTCTGCCCAGCATGCCGCACCGGCCCTGCTGCGCGATGTGCCGGTGAACGAGTCCCCGCTGCAATTGCCCGAGGCGCCCGAGGGCGAGGAGATCCTGTTCGACTATGCGGCCACCGGCCTCACCTTGCGCCGCCACCCGCTGGCGCTGCTGCGCCACCGGCTCGAACGCTGGCGCCTGCTCACGGCGCTGCAGCTGCGCAACGTGCCCGATGGCCGGCTGGTGCGTGCCTGCGGCATCGTCACCGTGCGCCAGCGGCCCGGCTCGGCCAAGGGCACCATGTTCGTCACCCTGGAGGACGAGACCGGCCCCGTCAACGTCATCGTTTGGCCCGCCATGGTGGAGCAGTGGCGCGACGCCATCCTGCGCTCACGCCTGCTGGCCGTGCAAGGGGTCTGGCAGTGCAGCCGGCATGGCGAGGACGAGGAGAAGGGGGCGAAAGACTCTGCAGGGGAGTCCTTCGTGGTGCGCCACCTGGTGGCCCAGCGCTTCAAGGACCTGACGCCGCTGCTGGGCCGCATGGCCGGGGCGCTCGATGGCAGCCGGGACTTCCATTGATACGGGTGTGCCTTTGACCGTCTGGCGTCGTTGGTTCGCCTTGCCGTGCTGTAGCACTGTCTGCGGCTTCCCGCCTAGCCATACGATCCAATGCAAATCCGTATGGGCGCTGCGGCTACTGCTCTTTCAGGTACGCCCCTGGGTCGATGAAGAAGGCTTTCTTGACCCCTTGGGTCGCCCCGTCGATCTGCCATGGTGCAGGCAGTAGCCGCACGATGGAATAGTGCAGGTGCGGCGGCTTGCCCTGGGCATTGCCGCTGGCCCCCACGGTGCCGATGGCGCTGCCCGATGCCACCGGCGCCAGCGCATAGGTGGTGATGCGGTCCAGGTGGGCAAAGTAGTGGATTCGCCAGCGCGGGCCGAGCACCACCACCACCTTGCCGCCCTTGGCGATCTCGCCTGTGAAGAGCACGATGCCGTCCGTGGTGCTGAGCACCGGCGTGCCCGTCTTGCCGAAGATGTCGATGCCCTTGTGCACACCCGAGGTGCCCCAGGGTTCGAACCAGAATGACTGGGCGTTCCAGTCCTTCGGGGTGGCTCCGGCCACGGGGATCCGGATGCGCTCCGGCATGGCCAGGCCCAGGGCCAGCACCACCAGGGCGGCCAGCACCAGGTACTTGAGAATCTTCATGGAGGGAAAAGCGCTGCAGCTTGGCGCGCGCTTGGAATGGCAACGGGTGGGATTATTCCTGCAACCGTTGTCCCTGGCCCATCAGCGCGCGGTGGCCGGCTTGCTCGCGGCACGCCGTGCAGGCTCGGACGCGGTGCCTGCTGCCCCCTGGGCTCCGGGCTTTACGGGCTCCTTGGCCAGGTCCAGCAGCGGCTTGCAGTAGGTGTCGTCATCGGCGGCCGGCACCGTCACGGGCACCAGAGCCAGCGCTGCAGGCGCTGCCACGGCGGCGACCACCGCGGCGCCCGCGCGCAGTAGCAGGGGGCCAGGCTCCACACCGACGTTGGGGTTGCCGAAAGTGCCCTTCACGTACAGCGGCGTGCGCAGCGAGAAGAACTTCCACTTCAGCGACTCGGGCTTGATGCGCAGGTCCAGGGCTTCGGTGCCCAGGTCGATGGTGCCCGTGGCCTCGATCACCGCATCGTCGGTGCTCATCTTCACCACGCGCGTCTGGGCCAGGCCCTGGACCACGGTGAAGTCGGCCACTGCGCAGCGCAGGTGCACTTCCTTGTCGTCGCCGAACAGCTTGCCGACGATGATGCTGCCCACATTCAGCGCGGCCAGGTCCAGCATCTGCTTGCTCAGCGTGCCCTCGCGCACATACAGCCGCGCCTCGCCCGTGCCCTTGCCCAGCAGGCCCGCCACGCTGTTGCCCTGGCTTTGCAGCGCCACTGCGCCGTCCATGCGGCCGAAGCTCTTCTTCATCAGCTCGACCTTGGGGAACAGGGCCGAGAGCTTGAGCCCTTCGACCTTGCCGCGGATCTGTGCCTTGAGTGGCGGTGCGCGCCCGTCGATGCTCACTTCGGACTCGATCTTGCCCTCGGCCACGCCGAAGGTCAGCGGCGCCAGCCTGAGCTGTGCGTTGTCCATCACGGCGCGCATGCTCAGGTTCTCGAGCGGCAGGCTTTCGGGGCGGATGATGTTCTTGCCCTTGAACTGGATGTCCATGTCCATCGCGTTCCAGCGCTCGGCCGCGAATTTCGCGTCCGGCAACACCTTGCCCTTGTCCTTGCCATCGCCCCTGCCATCGCTCTTGCCGCGGTGGGTGTTGTCGCTTGCCGTGGTGCCCAGGGCCGGGCCCAGGTCGGCCAGGCGCAACTGGTTCGAATTCATGCTGCCCGTGAGCTTGGGCCGCGGCTTGCCCGAGGTGTACTTGAGGTTGCCGTGCAGGTCGCTCTGGCCCACCTTGCCGTGGAAATCGCTGTAGCTCCACACGGCGCGCTCGGGCTCCAGGCTGCCGGTCAGGTGCCCGCGCGTCTCGAAGGGCGGTGTGCTGGGCAGCACCAGCCCCGTCACCTCGTACAGGTCGGCCATGCTGCCGGCCTTGAGCCTCACGTCGAAGTCCATGCCCGACAGGGCCCCGGGGTTGGCCAGGGTGCCTTCTGCCGACAATACCGCGCTGCCTGCTGTGGCCTCGATCTGCAGCGGGTAGTTGACCACCCTGTCGCGCAGGCTGATCACCTGACCGGCCCGGCCGCTGCCCTGGACCTGTGCCTTGGCAATGCGGCCCTGCAGCTCGAATTGCAGGCCGTAGGGCACGGGCGTGCTGCTCGCGCTGCCCTTGTCGGCTGCCACATCGCGCGAGGCCGCAGCTTCGGCCGAGGAGGCCGCTGCTGAAGCGGGCAGGACGGATGCCTTGGCCGTCTTCGCGCTGCCTGCCCGTGCGGGATCCATCAGCTCCGTGGTGTTCACCCGCGCCTGCAGGTCCACATCCTTCATCGCATCGGCATAGGCCAGCAGCCCCTGGTTGACCACCAGCCGGTCCAGGTCGAAGGTCCAGCGGCTCTTGGGGGCGTCCTCGTCCTTGTGCTTGAAGGTCCAGTTGTTGCTGCCATCCTTGGTGCGGGCGAGCGCGATCTCCGGGTCGGTCAGGGCCACGGTGTCCACGGCCAGGTGGCGGCGCAGCAGCGGCAGCAGGCTGATGGAGGCACTCGCGCTGCCGATGCTGGCCATGGTCGCGGTGCCGGGCAGGGTGGCCGTGGTCGGCGGCGTGGATGCCGAGGCAGACCCCACCGAAGCGGCGCTGGCCGGGGCCCGGGCCGCCGTGGTGCCTTGCGCCTTGTCGCTGCCCCTGGCCTTGCCTTTCTTGGGGTCATCGCCGCTGAACGGGGGCTCGAACCCGGCAGGGTTGTCCATCACCAGGCGCTCGGCCTTCACCGTCACGCCCGGCACCCAGCGGCGCCAGCCTTCTTCCAGCGGCTGCGGCCAACGCCAGGCGGCCGACAGGTCGCCCTCGATCTCGAAGCGCCGGCCCGTGGCTTCGCTGACCTTCTCGTTGACCCAGGGCTTGTAGCGGTTCCAGTCCATCAGTGCCAGCACCACACCGACCAGGATGGCCAGGCCCACCAGCAGGCCGGCCAGTACGAGCAACCACTTCATCAGCCGGTGCAGGGGCTTGCGGGCAGGGCGGCCGGCCGCCGGTGGCGGGCTGGGCAGGTCGGTCGATGGCGTGGCGGGCATGGGGACAGGTTTTATCCAAAAGAGCGAAGATCAGTGCACATGCCGCACGGCCATGGGCCGTTGCATGCGGTTCGGGTCATGCTAGCCCGCAACCGCGCTTGCGGGGCGGGCGCGCGCCCAACTGCCGCCCTTGTCCTACAACCCCGGTGCGGGGCCGCCAGCGCCCGCCTTGCGCAGCAAGGCCTGGGCGCATGCACGCAGTGCGTCGCGCAGGGCTGGCGGGTGCAGCACTTCGAAATCGAAGGACAGGCGTGCCAGTTGCCGCGCATACCAGGCGAGGTCGTCCACCTGGCTGTGCAGCAGCACACCGCCATCGTGCGGGGCAAACAGGCCGATGGCATCGAACAGCTCTTCACGTGCCGTGGCCAGGTCGGTGTGCAGCAGCACCTGCACGCTGAACGCGCGCGGCAGCGAGGCCACGCCCAGCGCCAGGTGGCGCACGGCATCGAAATCCTCGGGCACGCCGAACGAGGCGGGCAGCGGCTGCACCCCCTGCACCCGGTCGAGCCGGAACGAGCGCAGCCCGCCGCGCAGGTGGCAGTGCCCCACGGCATACCAGCGCCCACCGCGCCAGGCCAGGCCATAGGTATCGAAGCCGCGTTCGGTCACCTCGCCCTGGGGCGTGCGGTAGGCCAGCTGCACGCGCTGGCGCGCATGGGCCGCCGCACTCAGCGTGAACAGGGCCTGGTTGTCTGCGGGCGTGTCGGGGTGCGCCAGGTCCAGCTGCACCGTGTCGCCCAGGGCGCGAATGCGGCGCCGCAGCGGCTCGGGCATCACGCGCTCGAGCTTGGCGCGCGCGCTTTCCACGGCTGGCGCGGCCTCGGCCAGGCCCAGGCGGCGTGCGGCCAGCAGGCCCACCGACAGGGCCAGGGCCTCGTCGTCCGTGAACACCATGGGCGGCAGCTTGAAGCCCGGCATCAGCCGGTAGGCGCCGTAGCGCCCGCGCTCGGCCACCACCGGAATGCCCAGGTCCTCGAGCTTGCGGATATAGCGGCGCAGGGTGCGTCCGTCCACCTCCAGCCGCTGGGCCAGCTCGGTGCCGCTCATGGCGCCGCGCGCCTGGAGCAGTTCCAGCACGCTGAGCACGCGGGTGGTGGGGGAGGCCATGGCGCCATCATGCACCCGAATCAGGGCCGATTGTGTCCTGATTCATCCCTACATTGGCTGGCAGGCGGTTCCCAACCCGGGGCCGGATGAAGGAGATGAAAGATGGACTGGGCAATCGATTCCCTGGCGCTGCAGCACACGGCGCACCTGTGGCTGTTCTTCGTGGTGCTGCTCGGTGTGGTGGCGCTGCCGGGGCTGGACATGGCTTTCGTCATGGCCAGCTCGCTGGTGGGCGGGCGTCGGGCGGGCCTGGGCGCGGTGGCGGGCATCGTCGCCGGTGGCGCCTGCCACACGGCCATGGGGGCACTGGGCGTGGGGGTGGTGCTCAAGCTGTTTCCCGCGGCCTTCAATGCGCTGCTGCTGGCGGGCGCGGCCTATGTGGCCTGGATGGGCGTGGCGCTGCTGCGCAGCCGCTCGGCCTTCGATGGGGCGGTGCACACGCGCCGGCGGCCGCTGGCCGCCACCTTCGGCAAGGCCGTGCTCACCTGCCTGATGAACCCCAAGGCCTATGTCTTCATGCTGGCCGTGTTCCCGCAGTTCCTGCGGCCCGAGCACGGCCCCATCTGGGCCCAGGCCGTGGTCATGGGGCTCATCATCGCCGCCACCCAGGCCGGGGTCTACGGCGTGGTGGCGCTGGGCGCGGCCCGGGCGCAGAGCAGCCTGCAGGGCAATCCGCAGGCCAGCGTGTGGACGGCGCGGGCCGTGGGAGGCCTGCTGTTGCTGGCGTCGGCCTGGACGGCATGGGAAGGCTGGCGGCTGTAGCGGGCGGGCGATGGTGGCCTCTTAGAATGCGCCACCATGCACAGCCCCCACCATCTTTTCACCCCGCCCATGCGCGATGGCGTGGGCCCGAGCTGCGTGGTGCTGCCCACCCTCGGGCAGGGCAGCATGCTCGACTTTCTGGCCGAGCGCCTGCCTGCTGTGGACCGCAGCGAATGGCTGGCGCGCATGCAGGCCGGCGACGTGGTCGATGAGCGCGGAGCCGTGGTGGCACCCGGGCGCCCGTTCGAAGGCGGGCTGCGCCTGTACTACTACCGGCACCTGGCCGACGAGCCCGAGATCCCGTTCACCGAAACCGTGCTCTACCAGGACGGGCACCTGCTGGTGGCCGACAAGCCGCATTTCATGCCCGTCACGCCGTCCGGCCGCTACCTGCAGCACACGCTGCTGGTGCGCCTCAAGCGCCGCCTGGGCCTGCCCGAACTGTCGCCCCTGCACCGCATCGACCGTGATACGGCCGGGCTGGTGCTGTTCTCGGTGCAGCAGCGCACGCGCGGCGCCTACCAGGCGATGTTCCGCGACCGCACCATCACCAAGCACTACGAGGCCGTGGCGCCCTGGCGCGACGACCTGGCCTTTCCGCGCGAGCATGTGAGCCGCATGGAGGAAAGCCCGCAGTTCTTTCGCATGCACGAGGTGCCGGGCGAACCCAACAGCCACACCCACATGGAGGTGCTGGAGCGGCAGGGCAACTGGGCGCTGTACCGCCTGTCGCCCATCACCGGCAAGCGCCACCAGCTGCGCGTGCACATGGCGGCACTGGGCCTGCCGCTGCGCAACGACCCGTTCTACCCGGTGGTCAATGATCCGCCAGAGGGCGATTACTCGCGCCCGCTGCAGCTGCTGGCGCGCTCGCTCGCGTTCACCGATCCGCTGACAGGCGAGGGCCGGCAATTCACCAGCCAGCTGCAGCTGAATTCTCTGGCTTGATCAGCCGCGCGGCACACTGCCGCGGGCCACGGCGTCCACGTAGACATTGCCGCCACTCGAGATGTGCCGGCACATGTGGCGGTCTGCCGCGTCCTCGTCGCCGTCGAGGATGGCCTTCATGATGTCCTGGTGCTCGGCCAGCGAGTTGCGCACGCGGATGGGCCGGTCGAACAGCGAGCGCTGCGGATGCCGCATGCGCAGGCGCATCTGGCGCAACTGGCGCGCCAGCACCTCGTTGAGGCTGCCGTCGTAGATGGTCTGGTGGAACCAGCGGTTGGCCTCTTCATACGCCACGGAGTCGTCCTTGGCGGCTGCGGTCTCGCAGGCCTGGAAGGAGGCCTGCAGGTCCCGCCGCAAGGCCGCCGGCATGCGCCGTGCCGACAGGCGCGCGGCCAGGCCTTCGAGCTCGGTGAGCATCTCCAGCATGGCCACGTATTCGGTGAGCGAGAGGGTGGCGACCACGGCGCCGTGGCGCGGCACCATCTCCACCAGGCCGGCGGTGGCCAGTTGCTGGATCGCCTCGCGCGCCGGGGTGCGCGAGACCTCGAAGCGCTCCATCAGCTCCTGCTCGTCGATGCTGCAGCCGGCATAGAGCTTGCCGGAGATGATCTCTTCCTCCAGGGCTTCGCGGATCTTGTCGCTGAGGTTGACGCGGGGCGGGGTCGTGGTTGTGGTGGCCATGTTCGTAGTGGCCGAATGATAATGCGCGGGCGCTCGCATCGCTCTCGGGCTCAGCTCGGGGTGGTGGTACCGCGTTGGCGCTCCTGCAGCACCTCGCCGAACAATTGCAGGCGCGCTGCGGCAAACGCCGGGCGCTGCTGCATGGCCTGCCACCAGCCGTGCACGCGCGGGTGCGCCGCTTCGGCCAGCGCTGCGGGCGCTATCTCCGCAATGCGCGCGACGAAGGGCGCAGCCGCAATGTCCGCCAGCGAGTAATTGGCGCCCATCAGCCACGGCGAAGAGGGTGCCAGCATCCCTTCCATCCGGTCCACCAGCAGCAGCAGCTTGCGCAAGGCCTCGGCCTTTTCCTCCTCGGTGTAGGGCTTGCGCGCAATGCGCACCCAAGCCTCGCGCCGCTCGGCCGTGGGGATGCGCGCCAGCTTGTCCTGCAGCTCCTGGTCGCTCCACTGTTGCGCGGTGGACTGCAGCATCAGGCTCCAGTTGAGGATCAGCAGGTGGGGTAGCGATTTTTCGTCGGTCCAGCGCACGAAATTGCGCATCTGCGCCAGCGCGTACGGGTCCGTGGGCCGCAGCGGGGGCTCGGGCACGGTGTCGTCCAGGTACTCGCAGATGGTCGAGCTTTCGTGCAGGAAGCGGCCGGGCGCGATCTCCAGCGCCGGCACCACGCCGTTGGGGTTCATGGCCAGGAACTCCGGTGCGTGCTGCTCCTGCCGGCTCAGGTCCACGGCCACGCTCTCGTAGGGGATGTTCTTTTCGGCAAGGCACAGGCGCACGCGGCGCGAGGCGCTGGACAGCCAGGCATGGAAGAGTCTCATGGTGGGGCAGTGGTAAAGATCAGGGGATGAGGACGGGTGCGCCGGTGGTGGCGCGGCTTTCCAGGTCGCGGTGCGCGCGCCGCACCTCGGCCAGCGGGTAGCGCTGGCCTATGCCCAGCTGCACACGGCCGTCGCGCACGGCGTCGAAGAAGGCCTGGGCCGATGCGCGCAGCTCGGCCGGGTCGGCCACGAAGCTGCGCAGGGTGGGGCGGCACACGCTGAGCGATTTCGCATGCAGGACCTGCAGGTCGAAGGCTTCCACGTCGCCCGACGCCGTGCCGTAGTTGACCGCCAGGCCGCGCGGGCGCAGGCACTGCAGCGAGGGCAGGAACACGTCCTTGCCCACGGCGTCGTACACCACGCCCACACCGACACCGCCGGTGAACTCCAGCGTGCGGGCCACGAAGTCTTCGCGGCGGTAGTCGATCACGTGGTGGCAGCCATGTGCCCGCGCCACCTCCGCCTTGGCGGCCGAACCCACGGTGCCGATCACCGTGGCGCCCAGCGCGCGCGCCCATTGCGACAGGATGAGCCCCATGCCGCCCGCGGCTGCATGCACCAGCACCGCCTCTCCGGGCTTCACCGCATACAGCCGCCGCAGCAGGTACTCGGCCGTGAGCCCGCGCAGCAGGTTCGCCCCGGCGATGTCCTGCGGTATCCAGTCCGGCAGCGCTACCACGCGGTGTGCCGGCACGTTGCGCGTGACCTGGTAGGCCCCCGGGTGCAGGTAGGCGACGGCCTGACCCGGGGTGAATTCACGGACCCCCGGACCCACCGCCTCCACCACGCCTGCCCCCTGTGCGCCCGGGGTGACGGGGAAGGGCGTGGCCGCGTGCGGCCCATGGCCGCCGCGGCGCTGGTAGATGTCCGCGAAATTGAGGCCGATGGCCGTCTGGCGCACCTGGACCTCGCCAGGTGCAGGCGCGGGAACGTCGACGTCCACGGCTTCGAGCACGTCGGCCTCGCCGTGGCGGTGGAAATGGATGGAGGGGCTTTGTGTCATGGCAGCGCCATTAGAGCTTCTGAATCGGTTGTAAAAAATACATACAAACCATTAGTGTATTTTTATAAATGTTCTGTGCATACTGAAAAGAGGCCGACACCGATCGGTCACCAACGATCAGGAGACAACCCATGTTCTTGCGCAGACGAGAGTTCGGTGTGATGGCGGCCAGCGCACTGGCCTTTCCCGCGATAGTCCGCGCCCAGGCCGCGAGCCTGGGCGCCCTGCACGATGCTGCCCGCAAGGAAGGCGAGCTCACCTGGTACACCGTGCCCCAGACCTCCGAGGTGGCCGAGAAGATGGGCCGCACCTTCACGGCCCGCTACCCGGGCATCAAGGTCAACGTGGTGCGCACCACGGCGCAAGTGGCCTACCAGCGGCTGAACCAGGACCTCAAGGCCGGCACGCCCAACTGCGACGTGTTCACCTCCACGGACCTGGCGCACTACGTGGACCTCAAGGGCCGCAACCTGCTGCTCAAGTTCCTGCCGGCCGCCGTGGCCCGCCAGGACAAGCGCGTGCAGAACATGGACCCGGACGGCTACTTCCACGCGTCGAGCTGCTTCATGATGGGCCTGATCTACAACACCCAGAAGGTGTCGGCCGCCGCGGCGCCCAAAAGCTGGAGCGACCTGCTCGACCCGAAGTGGAGCGGTGCCGGCCTGGTGGCGCACCCCGCGTACAGCGGCGCGGCCGGTGCCTGGTGCATCGAGATGCGCAAGCTCTATGGAGACGGCTTCTTCCAGAAGCTGGCCGCCAACAAGGCGCACGTCAGCCGCTCCACCATCGACGCGGTGACGGCGGTGATTTCCGGCGAGTCCTCCGTCTCCGCCGGGCCGATGAGCCTGGCCGCGCGCTCGGCATCCAAGGGCAACCCGGTGGCCACGCTGGCGCCCAAGGAGGGCCCGGTGCTGATCCTCTCGCCCACGGGCATCCTGGCCAACACGCGCCGGCCCCATGCGTCCAGGCTGTTCATGGAGTGGATGCTGGGCAGCGAGGACACCGAGCGCATCTCGGTCGAGGAGTTCAGCGTGCCGCTGCGCGCCAACGCCAAGCCTGCGCCCGGCGTGATCGGCCTGGGTGACGCCAGCCCGCTGCTGGCGCCCACGCCCCCGCAGATGGTGGCGCAGATCCCCAAGGTGATCGACGCCTGGCGGGAGGCTTTCGGTGTCTGACGCCATGGCCATCCCCGCCCCGGCCATGGGCCGCTTTTCCGCCCGCTTCGGCGACCCGGCCGTGTGGCTGTTCGGCGTGCTCATTGCCGTGCTGATCCTGCTGGTGGCCAATCCCATCCTGCGCCTGGTGTGGGACAGCTTCCATACCGCAGAGGGCGCCTGGTCGCTTCAGAGCTATGCGCAGGCCCTGGGCCGTGGCCGCAACCTGCAGGCACTGCTCAACTCGCTGTACCTGGGTGCGGCGGTCACGGCCATCGCCCTCGCGCTGGGCGTGCCGCTGGCGCTGGCGGTCTCGCGCACCAACATGCCGGGCCGCGGATTCACGCACCTGAGCGTGCTGGCGGCCTTCGTCATGCCCAACTTCCTGGGCGCCATCGCCTGGATCCTGCTCGCCGGCCCCAATGCCGGCTGGCTCAACCGCCTGGTCGTGGAACTCACCGGGGTGCAGAAGGGGCCCTTCAATATCTTCAGCTTCTGGGGCCTGGCCTTCGTCATCGCGCTGTACACCTACCCGCTGATCTACGTGTTCACCAAGTCGGCGCTCGACCTGGTGTCCACCGAGCTGGAAGACGCCGCCAGCATCCACGGGGCTGGCAAGTTCCAGACCATGGCGCGCGTGACGCTTCCGCTGGTGCTGCCCTCCATCATCGGTGCGGCCATCCTGATCTTTCTGGAGGCGATTGCCCTGTACGGCACGCCGGCGCTGATCGCCATCCCCGCGCGCATCAACCTGGCCACCACGCAGATCGTGTCGTTCTTCCAGTACCCGCTGCAGGTGGAGCAGGCGGCGGCGTTCTCCATGCCCATCCTGCTGCTCACCATCGTCATGCTCATGCTGCAGCGCAAGCTGCTGGCGCGGCGCGGCTATGTGTCGGTGTCGGGCAAGGGTGGGGAGCGGCGGCCTTTCGACATCGGCGCCTGGAAGTGGCTGCTGCTGGCCTACTCGGCGCTGGTGGCCCTGCTCAGCGTGTTGATGCCGCTGGCCATCCTGGTGCTGGCCTCGTTCTCCAAAGCCTGGGGCAAGGGGCTGGCGCTCAGCAACCTCACGCTGGCCAATTTCCACGGCATCTTCTTCGAGCAGCTCACGGTGCGCTCGGCCATCGCCAACACGGTGCTGTATTCGGGCGCCACGGCGCTGGTCTGCGTGGGCATGGGCATCTGCATCGCCTACGCCACGCAGCGGCGCATCACGCCGTTTCCGGTGCTGGTGCAGTTCCTGGCGCTGGCGCCCGTGGCGGTGCCGGGGCTCATCCTGGCCATCGGCCTGTATGCCGCGTACGCCGGGCCACCGTTCTCGCTGTACGGCATGGGTGTGCTGATCGTGATCGCCTTCACCACGCGCTTTTTGCCGATCTCGGTGGCCGCCAGCGCGGCGGGCGTGCGCGCGCTCAACCCCGAGCTGGAGGAGGCCGTGCGCATCCTGGGCGGTGGCCGCATCACGGTGCTCACGCGGGTGGTCGCGCCGCTGCTCAAGAAGACGCTGGTGGGGGCCTTCATCCTGGTGTTCGTGATCTGCACCAAGGAGCTGTCCACCGCGGTGTTCCTCACCGGGCCGGGTTCGCGCGTGGTCTCGGTGCTCACCCTGGACCTGAGCGAGCAGGGCAACTACGAAACGCTGGCCGCCATGGGCGTGGTGCTGGTGGTGATCGTCACCGTGGTCGTGGCCATCGGCATGAAGCTCGCGGGGCGCGACTTCATGCTGCGCCGGGGCTGATGCATTCAGAAAGCAAACAAAAATGTCCAAACTCGAACTCAAAGACCTGCGCAAGAACTACGGCAGCGCGTCCGTGGTGGATGGCGTGTCCCTGCAGCTGCGGCGCGGCGAACTGGTCACCCTGCTGGGCCCCTCGGGCTGCGGCAAGACCACCACCTTGCGCATGATCGCGGGCTTCATCGAACCCAGCGCCGGCGCCATCCTGGTGGACGGGCGCGAGGTCTCCACGCCCACGCGCTCGGTGCCGCCCGAGCACCGCGGCATGTCGATGATCTTCCAGAGCTATGCCATCTGGCCCAACATGACCGTGGCCGAGAACGTGGGCTTCGGCCTGCAGGTGCGCAAGACGCCCGCGGCCGAGACCGCGCAGCGCGTCAAGGAGATGCTCGACGTGGTCAAGCTCGGCCCCTACGCGCAGCGCTACCCGGCCGAGCTGTCGGGCGGGCAGCAGCAGCGCGTGGCCCTGGCCCGGGCCATGATCGTGCGGCCCGAGGTGCTGCTGCTCGACGAGCCGCTGTCCAACCTCGACGCCAACCTGCGCGAGGAAATGGCCGCGGAAATCCGCCGTCTGCACGACGAATTCCGCTTCACCACCGTCTACGTCACGCACGACCAGACCGAGGCGATGGCCATCTCCGACCGCATCGCCGTGCTGCACCAGGGCCGCCTGGAGCAGATCGACACGCCCTGGAACCTCTACAACCGCCCGCAGACGCCCTTCGTCGCGGGCTTCATCGGCAAGACCAACCTGGTGCAGGGGGCGGTGCAGGGCGGGCACATGCGGCTCGACGGCCTGCCCGATGGCATTCCCCTGCAGGCCGGGCTGGATGGCGACCGCGCCAGCCTGCAGGCCTCCATCCGCCCGCAGTCGCTGTACCTGGGCGCCGGGCCCGATGGCGCCGTGCCGCTGGGTGCCGTGTCGGTCGTGGGCCGCACCTACCTGGGCGAGTACTGGCACTACCTGGTGCAGCCCAGCGCGGGCGGCGGCACGCTCAAGGTCCACGCGGTGCCGTCCATGGTGCTCGAGGTGGGGCAGCAATCGGTGATCTACGTCGATCCCGCAGCCGTGGCAGCGGTGCAGTGATGTCTTCCATGAACGAACTCCCCATGCAAGTCCCCTCCACTGCCACCGCTCCCATGCCCCTGGCGGGCTACCGCGTGCTCGACCTGACCATCGCACGTGCCGGCCCGGTGGCCGTGCGCCTGCTGGCCGACTGGGGTGCCGACGTCGTGCGCATCGATCCGCCCGACCGCAAACCCACGCTGGGGCCGCGCCGCGGCTCCGACGAGCAGAACCTGCACCGCAACAAGCGCAGCCTGAGCGTCAACCTCAAGACCGCCGAGGGCATGCGCGTGCTGCGCCAGCTGGTCGAGCGCAGCGACGTGGTGGTGGAGAACTTCCGCTCCTCGGTCAAGCAGCGCCTGGGGCTCACCTACGAAGCCCTGAGCGCGGTGAACCCGCGCATCATCCTGGCCAGCATCTCGGGCTTCGGGCAGACCGGCCCGTATGCCGAGCGCCCAGGGCTCGACCAGATCGTGCAGGGCATGAGCGGGCTCAGCTCCGTCACCGGCGAGCCGGGGCGCGGCCCCTACCGCACCGGCATCGCCATTTCTGACACCACGGCCGGCATGTTTCTTGGCCAGGGCATCCTGCTGGCGCTGCTGCACCGCGAGCGCACGGGTGAGGGCCAGTGGGTGCACACCTCGCTGCTCGAGGCCATGCTCAACAAGCTCGACTTCCAGGGCGCGCGCTACACCGTGGACGGCAAGGTGCCAGGCCAGGAGGGCAATTCGCACCCCACGCTGGTGCCCATGGGTACCTTCGAGGCGCGCGATGGCCAGGTCAACATCTGCGGGCCCGGCGCTGCCATGTGGGCCAAGCTCTGCGACTTTCTGCAGGCGCCGCACCTGGCCCAGGACGAACGCTACAAGGACCAGCCTTCTCGCCTGGCCCACCGGCGCGAGCTGGAGGAGGCCATCAGTGCGATCACCCGCCAGTTCGGCGTGGCCGAACTCGTGGAACGCCTGAACCAGGCCGGCGTGCCCTGCGGGCCGGTGTACGACATCGGCCAGGCCTTCGAGGATGCGCAGGCCCGGCACCTGCGCATGACGCGCCCGGCGCCCCATGCCGAGCTGGGTGCGTTGCAGCTGCTGCGCTCGCCCATCAACCTGTCGGCCTGCGCGCATGCCGAGGCCTTCCACCGCGCCGCGCCCGATGCCGGCGAACACACCGACGACGTGCTGCGCGAGCTGGGCTATGGCGCCGAAGCGATCACTGCCCTGCGCAGCGAAGGGGCCGTGGCATGAGCGCGCTGGACCTGAAAACGCCACGCATCCTGGCCGAGGTGCAGGGCGGCGTGGGCTGGATCACCTTCAACCATCCCGAGCGGCGCAACGCCATGTCGCTGGACATGTGGCAGGGCCTGGGCATCGCGGCCGAGGCCTTCGAGCGCGACCCGGCCGTGCGTGCCGTGGTCATGAAAGGGGCGGGCGGCAAGGCCTTCGTTTCGGGGGCCGACATTTCTGAATTCGAGCAGCACCGCGCGGACGCAGCGCAGAAGCAGACCTACGACGAGATCGCCGCGCGTGGCCACGCCGGCCTGGCCGCGCTGACCAAGCCGCTGATCGCCATGATCGAAGGCTATTGCGTGGGCGGCGGCCTGGCGATCGCGCTGGCGGCCGACGTGCGCTTCGCGGCGGCATCCTCGCGCTTTGCCATCCCCGCAGCCCGGCTCGGCCTGGGTTACGACTACCGGGGCGTGGCGGCGCTGGCGCGCCTGGTCGGGCCGTCCACCGCCAAGGACATCCTGTTCAGCGCGCGCTTCCTGGAGGCCGACGAGGCGCTGCGCGTGGGCCTGGTCAATTGCGTGGTCGACGATGGCGCACCGCTCGGGGAGCGCGTGGCCGCCTATGCCGCGCAGATCGCCGCCAATGCCCCGCTGACCGTGCATGCCGCCAAGCAGGCGCTGCAGGCATTCGAGCACTATTCCGATGCGGCCGAAGGCGCCGACGCGGTGGCAGCCCTGGTGCTGCGCTGCTTCGACAGCGAGGACTACCGGGAAGGCCGCCGCGCCTTCCTGGCCAAACGCCAACCCCAATTCCAAGGCCGATGAGATCCCCGATGAACGCACTTCCCGAACTCACCACCGATGGCGCCGTGGCCACCATCACCCTGCGTCGGCCCGACCAGGCCAACCGCCTCACGGCCGATGACCTGGAGCACCTGGCCGGGCTGATCGAGCAGGTCAATGCGCGCCCTGAACTGCTGGTGCTGCAATTGCGCAGCACCGGCAAATACTTCTGCAGCGGCTACGACATCGGCAGCATCGGCGCCCCGCGCAAGATCGATTTCGCCGGCATGGTCGATGCGCTGGAGATGGCTCGGCCCGTGACCATCGCCGTGCTGCACGGCGGCGTCTATGGCGGCGCCACCGACCTGGCGCTGGCCTGCGATTTCCGCGTGGGGGCCGAGGGCATCGACATGTTCATGCCGGCCGCGCGCCTGGGCCTGCACTACTACCGCTCGGGCATGGAGCGCTATGTGAGCCGGCTGGGGCTGGACAATGCCAAGCTGCTGTTCCTCACCGCGCGCAAGATCGGAGCAGCGCAGATGCTGCGCATCGGCTACCTCACGCTGCTGGTGGAGGCGGCGCAACTGGAGCAGGAGGTGGCCGACCTGGCGCGCGACTGCGCCAGCATGGCGCCGCTGGCCCTGGTGGGCATGAAGCGCCACCTCAACCGCATGGCCCGGGGCACGCTGGACGTGGAGGCGTTCAACGCCGATGCCTTGCGCGCCTACCAGTCGGCCGACCTGCGCGAGGGCCAGGCGGCCTGGGCGCAAAAGCGCACGCCCCAATTCACGGGTCGGTGATGAACGGCCTGCAACGGAGACCTCCCCCATGAAACTGCACTGCATTGCCTGGAGCCTGCTGCTGGGCCTGGCAGCCTCGGCCCAGGCCAGCGACTACCCCGCCAAACCCATCCGCCTCATCGTGGGCTATTCGCCCTCGGGTGCGGGCGATGGCATCGCGCGCATCGTGGCCGAGGCCATGGGCAGGGAGCTGGGGCAGGGCATCGTCGTCGACAACAAGCCCGGCGCCGGCAGCACACTGGCCTCCACCCTGCTGTCGCGTGCACCGGCCGACGGCTACACCATCGGCCTGGCCACGGGCACGCTCTACGGCATCGACCAGCACCTGTACGGCGTGCGCTACACCCCTGCAGATTTCACGCCCATCAACCGCCTGACTGTCTCGCCGCTGGTGCTGGCGGTCAGCCCCAAGAGCGGCATCACGCAGCTCAAGGACCTGGTGGCCACGGCCAGGGCGCGGCCGGGCCAGCTCGACTACGCCTCGTCGGGCATCGGCGGCTCACCGCACCTGGCGGCGCTGACCTTCGAGAAGGCCATCGACGCGGCCATGGTGCACATCCCCTTCAAGGGCGGCGCACCGGCGCTGCAGGCCGTGGCCACCGGCGAGGTGGACCTGTCGTTCGGTACCGCGGCCTCGGTGCTGCCCCTGGGCCGCCAGGGCGTGGTGAAAATGCTGGGCGTGACCACGCAGCAGCCCTCGGCCGTGGCGCCCGGCGTGCCCACGCTCGACTCGCAGGGGCTGCCGGGTTTCGAGTTCTCGTTCTGGTTCGGGCTGTTCGGCCCGGCCAGGCTGCCGCCCGAGGTGCATGCGCGCCTGGTTGCTGCGTCCAACAAGGTGCTGGCCGACCCGCAGGTGCAGGAGAAGCTGCTGTCCACCGGCAACGAGGCAGCACCCTTCAAGTCCGTGGCGGAGTTCAGTGCCTGGGCCGCCGGGGCCGGCAGGGCCCAGCTCGAGCGCGTGAAGAACGCCAACGTGAAGGTGGAGTGACCGATGATCGACGTCTATTCCTGGGCCACGCCCAATGGCCACAAGGTCCACATCCTGCTGGAGGAGTGCGGTCTGCCTTACCGGGCACACCCCGTGAACATCGGCACGGGCGAGCAGTTCCGGCCCGAGTTCCTGGCCATCAGCCCGAACAACAAGATCCCGGCGATCCGGGACCCTGAAGGCCCGGGCGGTGAACCCATCACCCTGTTCGAGTCGGGCGCCATCCTGCTGTACCTGGCGGGCAAGACCGGGCGCTTTCTGCCGCCCGGTGATCGGGGGCGCTACGAGGTGCTGCAGTGGCTCATGTTCCAGATGGGCGGCGTGGGGCCCATGTTGGGGCAGAACCACCATTTCAGGCTGTATGCGCCCGAGAAGATCCCCTACGCCATCGACCGCTACACCAACGAAGCGAAGCGACTCTATGGCGTGATCGAGCGGCGGTTGGCGGCCAGCCCCTGGCTGGGCGGCGAGCAATACTCGATTGCCGACATGGCCGTATGGCCCTGGCTGCGCAACTGGGAAAAGCAGGGCATTACCCTGTCGGACCACCCGCACCTCGAACGCTGGTTTGCCGCCGTGGGCAGCCGCCCCGCCGTGCAGCGCGGCATCGCCGTGCTGGCCGACCTGCGCAAGCCCGCTCACGATGAACGGGCGCGCGAGGTGCTGTTCGGGGCACGGCAGTACGCGAAGCGTTAGCCCCGGAGTGTGACCGACAGCCGCGACAGCGGCGCGTCGAAATCCGCGCTCCAGCGCTGGCCGGGCTGCACGGGCCAGGCATCGGTCCAGGTGCCGGTGGTCACCACGTCGCCGGGCTGCAGGTCCGGCGCACCAGGGCAGGCGCGCAGTTCTTTCAGGAAATGGTGCAGGGCGTTCAAGGGGCCGCCCAGGACGTTGGCGCCCTGGCCCTGTTCCACCGCTTCGCCATCGCGCAGCAGCGATACGCGCGCGGCCGCCAGCTGCTGGTCGAGCCCGGCCGCCGAGCGGGCGAATTCACGCACCGGGCGTTGCGGGCCCACCAGCAGCCGCGCATGCAGCGCGCTGTCGGCCACGGTCTGGGCGGCGGTGAACTTCCAGCCCGGCTGGTGCGACTGCACGATCTCGAAACCCGGCGCCACCCAGTCGATGGCATCGAACAGATCGTCCAGCGACGCATCAGGCGCCGGCGTGGCCTTCAGGCCGAAGACCGCCTCGGGCTCCAGGCGTGGCTGGGCGCAGTGGTCCAGCGACACGCTGCCGTCACCCGCGCAGAAACCCAGCGTGGTCGACCATACCGTGCCCCAGATCGGCCCGAACACGTTGTAGTGCGCCCAGATATTGCGGTTGGTGAAGCCGATCTTGTAGCCGCGGGGCACCTCGCCGCGGGCAGTGCGCAACGCGCGCACGGCCAGGGCCTGCTGGTAGGCGGTGGGCACATCGCCCTCGATGCCCGCGGCTGCCTGGGCAGGCCACAGCAGGCCGCTGTCGTAGTGCGCGAGGAGTGTGTCGGGGGTCATGTTCAGCGGGCTCCTGGGTGGATGCGACCAGCCTCCCTGGCAAGCCCGGATACAGGGCTGCCGGGGGCGTGCTGCAGTGTATCCATGCAGGGGTTCGGGCTGCGCATTGCTGTTTGCACGCTTGCGGGGCTGGCCTTTATGCGTCACAAAGACGCAAGATGGAGACAGATGGCCCCAGGCGATGCCGGGCCAATGCCGGAGGGCTGACGGCGGCGTTTACATTTGGACTGATTGAAAACACCTATTGACATTTGAATATTTTTATTCGAAGGGTCCATGCCATGAGAAATTTTGCCTCCCGATCCATTGCCTTCAAGCTGTCCTTCGTGGCCCTGGCCAGCCTGCTGGTGGTGCTGCTGTCCACCATGGCCCTGGTCAGCAGCATGGTGTGGAAGAGCTTTGGTGCAGCGTCCCGTGGCGAGGTGCGGCAATACGCATCGCAGGTCGCCACCCTGGTTAAGACCATGGACGAATCGGCCCAGCAACTGGCACGGCGTGATTTCGGCCTGTTGAAATCACGCTTTGCGGGGGCTTTCAGCCTGGCCGAGCAGCCTGGTGCCGATGGCAAGCCCGAGGCGGTACTGAGCTTCCAGGGCAACCCGCTCAATGGCAATTTCGAACTGGTGGACCGCTTTTCCAGCGACGCCCAAGGTGCGGTGGCGACGATCTTCGCGCGCACGGGCGATGACTTCATCCGCGTGACCACCTCGCTCAAGAAGCAGGACGGCGAGCGTGCCTTCAAGACCCTGCTGGACCGCAAGCACCCGGCCTATGCGCTCATGGCCGAGGGCAAGCCCTACATCGGCCGCGCCAACCTGTTCGGCCGGGACTACATGACCGTGTACGAACCCATCCGCGAGGGCAACCGCACCATTGGCATCCTGTTCATCGGCTCCGACATCGCGCCCATCCTGGGCAGCCTGGGCGAACTGATGGCCAGCCGCAAGCTGTTCGACACAGGGGCCGTCTACGCGGTCGACGTCTCGTCGGGGCCGGCGCGCGGCCGCATCACAGGCCTGGGCGGCTCGGGCACGCCGCCGGTCGTGGACGAGAAGGGGGAGGAGGGCAAGGCCTGGCTCGCATCCCTCACGGCGGCGGAGCAGTCCGGCGACTTCGAGGCGTCCTGGTCCCCGCGCCCTTCCGGCAATGCCAGCGCGCGCCGCTATGTTGCGGTGGAACGCTACAAGCCCTGGAACTGGGCCGTCGTGGCCGAGGCGCCCGTGGCCGAGCTCACGGGAGAGGCGCGCAGCGCATTGACCTGGCTGTGGCTGGGGGTGCTGGTGGCGCTGGTGCTGCTGGCCGTGGTGCTGGTGCAGGCCACCCGGCGCCTGGTGGGCGCACCGGTGCAGCAGTTGAGCACGGCCCTGGGCTACCTCGCGCAGGGTGACCTGACGCACGGCGTCAGCATAAAGTCCCGCGACGAGATCGGCACGCTGGCGCAGGCCATGGAAGGCTTTCGCCTGCGCCTGCTGGAGAGCCTGGGCACGGTGCGCGCCAGTGCCGAAAGCGTGTCGGCCGCCAGCTCCCAGATCGCCCAGGGCAACCAGGACCTGTCGGCCCGCACCGAAAGCCAGGCCAGTTCGCTGGAGCAGACCTCGGCCAGCATGGAAGAGCTGGGCGCGACCATCCGCCACAACGCGGACGGTGCCGCCCAGGCCAACCAGCTGGCCGTGCGCGCCAGCCAGGTGGCGACCGATGGCGGCAAGGTCGTGTCCCAGGTGGTCAGCACCATGCATGGCATCAACACCAGCAGCCAAAAGATTGCCGACATCATCGGCGTGATCGACGGCATCGCCTTCCAGACCAACATCCTGGCGCTCAACGCCGCCGTGGAAGCCGCGCGCGCGGGCGAGCAGGGCCGCGGCTTTGCCGTGGTGGCTGCCGAGGTGCGCAACCTGGCGCAGCGCACGGCGGCCGAGGCCAAGGCCATCAAGGAATTGATCGGGGCCAGCAGCGCCATGGTGCAGCAGGGCTCGGTGCTGGCCGACCAGGCCGGAGCCACCATGCAGGAGGTCGTGCAGTCCATCGGGCGCGTGGCCAGCATGGTCGCCGAGATCAGCGCTGCCAGCAGCGAGCAGACCGCCGGCGTCGGCCAGGTGGGCGAAGCCGTCACCCAGCTCGACCAGGCCACGCAGCAGAATGCCGCCCTGGTGGAGGAGATGGCGGCCGCTGCCAGCAGCCTGCGCACCCAGGCCGAGCAGATGGTCGGGGCCGTTGCGCAGTTTGAGCTGGGCAGCGGCGGCGCGCACCCTGTGCCGGCCCTGCGCGGCAAGCCGCAGGCGCGCCTCAGCGCGGCACGCTGACTGCGTGGCTCGGGGGAACAGGAACCAGGGGGAGAGGACGGACGTCCGAGAGAAGAACTGGAGCGGGTGAAGGGAATCGAACCCTCGTCAGTTGCTTGGGAAGCAACAGCTCTGCCATTGAGCTACACCCGCAGTGCGCCGGATTATAGGGGCACTGCTGCCGGGCCGATTCACGCAGCCTGCGCCAGCACGGTGCGCCGTCCCTCGGTGGCCAGCACCTGCTGGGCATTGAGGCTGCGGATGGGGATCGATGCATCCTGCGGGATGCCGCCCGACAGCTGCAGCGCCATGTAGCGGCCACAGCACACGCGCAGGAACGAAGCGAAGTTGTCCACCTCGCCGCGCTCGGCCACCAGTTCGTCGTACAGCTTCGTGCACAGCTGGGGCACGCCCATGCCATCGCGCCGGGCGATCTCGCCGAGCACTTGCCAGAACAGGTTTTCCAGCCGGATGCTGGTGGCCACCCCGTGCAGCCGCACCGAGCGGGCGCGGCTTTCGTACAGGGTGGGATCGGCGCTGATGAATACCTGGCACATGCTTGCGGCCTTTCAGAAACGGCCTCCATCATCGGAGGCCGTTGCCGTGGCGTCAAACGGTGCTTACAAACTGATGCGCGTGCCCAGCAAGGCCAGGAACTGTGCAATCCAGGCCGGGTGCGCCGGCCAGGCCGGGGCGGACACCAGGTTGCCTTCGGTCACGGCGGCGTCGATGGCGATCTCGGCGTAGGTGCCGCCCGCGATCTCCACCTCGGCCCGGCAGGCCGGGTAGGCCGAGCAGGTGCGGCCCTTGAGCACGCCGGCACCGGCCAGCAGTTGCGCGCCATGGCACACGGCGGCGACAGGCTTGTTGGTGTCGAAGAAGTGCTTTACCGCCGAGACCACCGCCGGGTAGGTGCGCAGGTACTCGGGGCCGCGGCCACCGGGGATCACCAGCGCGTCGTAGCTGGCCACGTCCAGGCCGGCAAAGGTGGCGTTCAAGGTGAAGTTGTGGCCCGGCTTTTCGCTGTAGGTCTGTGCGCCCTCGAAGTCGTGGATCGCCGTCTTGATGTGGTCGCCGGCCTTCTTGTCCGGGCACACCGCATGCACCGTGTGGCCCACGGCCAGCAGGGCCTGGAAGGGCACCATGGTCTCGTAGTCCTCGCAGTAGTCGCCGCACAGCATGAGTATCTTTTTCGCCGCCATCGTGTGTCTCCTCAAAGGTCAGGGGAGTCCATTGTTGGGTTGCGGGGCGTGTGGTGGGTGTTAGCCGGCTACTACATGCGGCGCAGCTCCAGGCCATTCCCATTGGGGGTAAACCAGGGCCCGTGCCGGGCAGATCCCATACGTCCCATCCGGGCATGCTCGCGCCTTTTTCGCATAACCAAGCGCGTTTTGCTTTGTTCCGCAGCCGGCGCCGAGCCCCTAAATTCCGTTCATCGGTTGCCGCAATGGTTGCAGCACCGGCCACCCGACAAGAGAGGATGACCCGCATGAGCCAGCCACAGCACACGACGACGATCCACCCCACCCAGCCCCTGGGCCGCCGCCTCGGCGCATGGGTACTGGGTGCCGGCATGGCGCTGGGCGCATCGCTGGCCTGGGCGGCCACGCCCATCCCGGCGGGCCCGCTGGTCAGCACCGAGTGGCTGGCGCAGAACCTCGACAACACCCAGGTGCGCATCGTCGAGGTCAGCGTGAACCCGGGCCTGTACGAACGCAGCCACGTGCCCGGCGCCGTGAACTTCTCCTGGCACCAGGACCTGAACGACAAGGTGCGCCGCGACATCGTCGGCAAGGAGGCCTTCGAGGCGCTACTGTCCAAGGCCGGCGTGACGCCCGAGACCACCGTGGTGCTCTACGGAGACACCAACAACTGGTTTGCCGCCTGGGGCGCCTGGGTGTTCGACATTTACGGGGTGAAGAACGTCAAGCTGCTCGATGGGGGCCGCAAGAAGTGGGAGGCCGAGAACCAGCCGCTGAACAACCGCGTGCCCGAGTTCACGGCCAGCAACTACAAGGTCACGCAGGTGAACACGCAGCTGCGCGCCCGCCTTGCCGACACCCTGGCCGCGGCCGAGGGCAAGAGCAACGCCAAGCTGGTGGACATCCGCTCGGCCGACGAATATTCCGGCAAGATCTTTGCGCCGGCCGGCGTGCCCGAGCTGAGCATCCGCGCCGGCCACATCCCTGGTGCTGCCAACGTACCCTGGGGCCAGGCGGTCAAGGAAGACGGTACCTTCAAGTCGGCGGACGACCTGAAGAAGCTCTATGCCAACGTGGGCATCGACGGCAGCAAGCCGGTCATCACCTACTGCCGCATCGGCGAGCGCTCCAGCCACACCTGGTTCGCGCTGTCCAAGATCCTGGGCTACAGCGTGAAGAACTACGACGGCTCGTGGACGGAATACGGCAACGCCGTGGGCGTGCCCATCAACAACCCGGCCGGCACGGTCTGGGCCGCCAAATAAGGCGTACCGAGTTTTTTGGTAGGGGGTCTCTTTACAGCCCGCTTCGGCGGGCTTTTTTTCGTTCCGGTGCCACATGACGACGACAAGCAACAAGCAGCCATTCCCATTCCTTTCTCCCATCGCTGCAGTGGCCCTGCTGACGGCATTGGCCCTGTCCACCCGCTGGATCGAGGGCCTGGCCGGTGGGCGCACGCTGGTCTTTGCACTGGTGACCGGTGCCGTGCTGGGCCTGGTGCTGCAGCGCTCGCGCTTTTGCTTTTACTGCCATGCGCGCGACTGGTTCGAGGACGGCAACCCGCGCGGCCTGCTGGCCATCGTGCTGGCGCTGGCCGTGGGCCTGGTGGGCTACACCGTGGTGCTGGGCGGCTGGCTGCCGGTGCCGCAGCCGGGCAAGCTGCCGCCGGACATGCACATCGGCCCCGTGAGCTGGGTGCTGGTGGCCGCCGGCCTGTCGTTCGGTGCCGGCATGGTGGTCTCGGGCTCGTGCATCAGCGCGCACTGGTACCGGCTGGCCGAGGGCTCGGCGGTCTCGCCGTTTGCGCTGCTGGGCTCGGCGCTGGGCTTCATCCTCGGGTTCAAGACCTGGAACGGCCTGTACAGCCTGAGTGTGGCCGATGCACCCGTGGTCTGGCTGCCCGCACACCTGGGCTACGGCGGAGCGCTGCTCGCGCAACTGGCGGTGCTGGCCGCGTTGGCGGCCTGGCTGTGGCGCGGCTTTGCGCGCGAGCCGGTGGGCGAGGGCGTGCGCGGGGTGGGCGTCCCAGGCCTGCGCGCCGTGTGGCGGCGGCTGTGGGTCGGGCGCTGGAGCTACTGGGTCGGCGGCCTGGCCGTGGGGCTCATCGGTGCACTGGCCATCGTGCGCATGCGCCCGCTGGGCGTGACGGCCACGCTGGGCAGCGCGGCGCGCCAGTGGGCGCAAGGCCAGGGCTGGATCCCCGATCGGCTCGACGGGCTCGACGGCTTTGCCGGTTGCGCCACGCTGCCCCAGTCCACCTGGCTCACGCCCAATGCGCTGCTGCTCGCCGGGCTGGTGGCCGGTGCCTTCATCGCCGCGCTGGCCAGCCGCCAGTTCGCGCCGCGCTGGCCCACCTGGCGCGATGCCGTGCGCGGGCTCTCGGGCGGCGTGCTGCTGGGCTGGGGCGCGATGACCGGGTTGGGCTGCACCATCGGTACCCTGCTCTCGGGCGGCATGGCCGGGGCACTCTCGGGCTGGGTGTTCGCGGCGGCCCTGTTCCTTGCGGTATGGGCCGGTCTGCGTGCCAAGGCCTTGCTCGGCGGCGTTGCAAAGGCCTGAGGCTGGTGGGGGCATGTCAAGGCGTTGGCTGACGCCACGGCACCGCAGCCTGCGGCACCATGCAGGCACGGCCCCGGGTGCGGGGCCCCATCGCATGAGGGAACGAATGGCTTCCAAGGACAAAGACAAGGACAAGGACAGCAAGGCCAAGAAAGCCACGCCCGACAAGCCCAGTGCCGCGCAGCAGGAAAAGGACGCCAAGGCCCAGCGCGAGCTGGGCATCGTCGGCCCGCACGGCGACATGCGCCTGGCCTCGGTCGTGATCGAGGGCTACAGCCTGGAGCTGCGCGATGGCGACGGCTTCGTGGGCGACGTGGCCAGCCGCACGGCCTTTCGCCACATGCTCGACGCCTGGCGCAAGCTGTTCGCGGCCATGGACGGCAAGGACCCCATGGGGCGCAAGTCCACGCGCGAGCTGAGCAAGCACCAGCTCGATGCCATGCTCGAAAAGGACGGCATCGCCGCCCAGGCCATAGCGGCCGCGTCGGAAGACTATGCGCTGCAGCTGGCGCACGTGGTGCAGCGCTTTCTCAAGCACAAGACCTGGCGCGGCGTCGAGCGCATCATCATCGGCGGAGGCTTTCACCAGAGCGAGGTGGGCAGCCGCTCCATCGCGCGCGCCGGCAAGATCCTCAAGGCCGAGAAGGCGCCCGTGGAGCTGCGCACCCTGCACCACCATGCGGACGAGGGGGGCCTGATCGGCTGGGTGCACCTGGCGCCCCCGGCCCTGCTGCAAAGCTACGATGCCATCCTGGCGGTGGACATCGGCGGCACCAACGTGCGCTGCGGCATCGTGCAGACGCACCTGCACAAGGCACCCGACATGTCATTGGCCGAGGTGGTGCGCCGCGAGAAATGGGCCCATGCCGACGACGAGCCCAAACGCGATGAACTGGTGGAGGGCATCGCCACCATCCTCGAAGACCTGATCGCCTACGCGGAGAAAAAGGAGATCCGCCTGGCACCGTACATCGGCGTGGCCTGCCCGGGCCTGATCGTCGAAGACGGCTCGCTGGCCGGTGGCACGCAGAACCTGCCGGGCAACTGGGAGAGCACGCGCTTCCATCTGCCGCGCGACCTGTGCGAGCGCTTGCCGACCATCGGCGATGGCCGCACCCAGGTCTGCCTGCACAACGACGCCGTGGTGCAGGGCCTCTCGGAGATGCCCTTCACCAACGACGTGGAGCGCTGGGCCATCCTCACCGTGGGCACGGGGCTGGGCAATGCCAGCTTCACCAACCGGCGCGATGCGCCGGGCCAGGGCTGAGTCTTCAGCGCTGGTAGCAGCGGCTGGCGTTCTTCACGATCTTGCAGTTGAAGAGGGTTGCGCTGACGCCCATGGGCCCATGGGTGTAGTCGGCAAGCTGGTTGTCGTTGTAGCGGGTGTGGTGGGGCTGGCCCGTGGGCTTGTCCAGGCTGTCGGACCAGACCTTGATGTGGCAGCTGCCCTTGTTCTGGTCGGCGCAGAACTTGTAGGCCGCCCGTCCGATGTAGTCGGTGTCCTGCGCCTTGTCGGTAGGCACCATGGCGTAGTGCGTGTTGCCGTGGGTCTCGAAGACGTCCAGCGTCTGGGCGTGGGCAACGGCGGTCGCTGCGGTCAGCAGCGCCAGGATCAAGGCTTTCATGGCGGGTTCCCTCCAGAGCGCGCGGCCAGCGGGCAATGTCTCACTGCCTCTGGGATGGATGCGCGCAACCCCCTATGGGCTGCGCACGGTGGCCGGCCGGCCTCGGGATTCTGCGTCGGCGCGGTGCTGCCCGACTGGACGAATTGTCCACCGGCGCTTCGGCGGCCGCTCACTGCTGGTAGCAGCGGCTGGCGGTGGTCACGAGCTTGCAGTTGAACCGGATGCCATCGGCGATGCCGCTGTAGTTGCGCATGTACTCGGCCAGCTTGTTCTCGTCGTACCGTGTATGGAAGGGGTTGCCCGTGGGCTTGTCCAGGCTGTCGGACCAGATCATCACCCGGCAGCTGCCCTTGTTCTGGTCCTGGCAGAACTTGTAGGCCACCCTTTCCATGTACTGGGTGTCGCGCGCCTTGTCGGTGGGCACCATGGCGTAGTGCATGTTGCCGTGGGATTCGAAGACGTCGAGCGTTTGCGCGTGCGCGGCGGAAGTCGCTGCAGTCAGCAGCGCAAGGATCAAGGCTTTCATGTTGGTGGGTTCCCTCTGGGTGCGTGCAGCCGGTGGGCCGCCCTGGAACGGGAGCCTCTTGGTGGTGGAAAGCACGGCAGCCCCGGGTGGGGCTGCCTGCGTTGCCGGCCGCACGCCGGCGATTGTGCCCCAGCGAGGCCGCCGTCGGCCCCAGCCGGGCTTACTTCTGGATATCGCCCAGGCAGAGGTATTTGATCTCCACATAGTCGTCGATGCCATGGTGCGAGCCCTCGCGGCCCAGGCCCGATTGCTTGACGCCGCCGAAGGGCACATGCTCCGTGGCCAGGATGCCCACGTTGATGCCGACCATGCCGTATTCCAGCGCCTCGGCCACGCGGAAGATGCGGCCCACGTCGCGGGTGTAGAAGTAGCTGGCCAGGCCGAACTCGGTGGCGTTGGCAGCGTCGATGGCCTCCTGCTCGGTCTTGAACTTGAAGACCGGGGCGAAGGGCCCGAAGGTCTCCTCGCGCGCGCACAGCATGTCGGGCGTGGCGTTGGCCACCACGGTGGGCTCGAAGAACTGGCCCGCCAGGCGCTTGCCGCCGGCCACCACGCTGCCGCCCTTGGCCAGGGCGTCGTCCACATGGCGCTGCACCTTCACCAGCGCGGCTTCCTCGATCAGCGGGCCCTGGTTCACGCCGTCCTCGAAGCCATTGCCCACCTTGGCCGTCTTCACCTTGGCTGCGAACTTGGCGACGAACTGGTCGTACACGCCTTCCTGCACATAGAAGCGGTTGGTGCACACGCAGGTCTGGCCGGCGTTGCGGTACTTGCTGGCGAAGGCGCCTTCCACGGCACTGTCGATGTCGGCGTCGTCGAACACCAGGAAGGGCGCGTTGCCGCCCAGCTCCAGCGACATCTTCTTGACCGTGGGGGCCGATTGCGCCATCAGGATGCGGCCGACTTCGGTGCTGCCCGTGAAGCTGATGTGGCGCACCACGTCGCTCGCGCACAGCACCTTGCCGATGGCGATCGAGTTACCGCTGTCGGCCGGCAGGATGTTGAACACGCCCGCCGGGATGCCTGCACGGATGGCCAGTTCGGCCGCTGCCAGCGCGGTCAGCGGCGTCAGCTCGGCCGGCTTGATCACCACCGGGCAACCGGCGGCCAGTGCTGGCGCGACCTTGCGCGTGATCATGGCCAGCGGAAAGTTCCACGGCGTGATGGCGGCGCACACGCCGATCGGCTGCTTCAAGACCATCAGCCGGCGGCTGTTGTCGAACTGGGGCAGGGTCTCGCCATTGATGCGCTTGGCCTCCTCGGCAAACCACTCCACGAAGCTCGCGCCGTAGGCCACCTCGCCCTTGGCCTCGGGCAGGGGCTTGCCCTGCTCGGCCGTCATGATGCGGCCCAGGTCGTCCTGGTTCGCCATGAGCAGGTCGTACCACTTGCGCAGCAGGATGCTGCGCTCCTTGGCGGTCTGAGCCTTCCACGCAGGCCAGGCGGCGTTGGCGGCGGCAATCGCGGCCTCGGCGTCGGCCGGGCCCAGGTTGGCCACACTCGCGAGTTTCAGGCCCGTGGCCGGGTCGTTCACGTCGAAGCGGCCCGTGCCCGCCACCCACTGGCCGTTGATGAGGCCATCGGTCTTGAGCAGGCTCGGGTCCTTGAGCAGGGAAAGGGGGGAGTTCTTCATGTCCATGGTGATGTCTCTTGGGGGTGGTCAGGGGTGGTAGGCGCACTGCCGCATGGCAAGCATAGCGGCAGGCTGAAAGCGGGGGGTGTCTCGGGTGTACCAGTGGTTGGGGCGTGTGTTCGCACTCAGGCCCTGCGCCCGCGCAGCCACTCCAGCACCAGCAGCAGGCTGGTGGTGAACAGGATGAGCAGCGTGGCCACGGCGGCAATGGTGGGCGAGATGTTCTCGCGGATCCCGGTGAACATCTGGCGCGGCAGCGTGGCCTGTTCGGCCCCGGCCAGGAAGAGCGTGACCACGACCTCGTCGAACGAGGTGGCGAAGGCGAACAGCGCCCCCGAGACCACGCCGGGTGCGATCACCGGCAGCGTGATGCGAAAGAAGGTCTTGAACGGCGTCTCCCCCAGGCTCAGCGATGCCCGCACCAGGTTGTGGTTGAAGCCCGCCAGGGTGGCCAGCACGGTGGTGAGCACGAAGGGCGCGCCCAGCGCCGCGTGCACGATGACCAGGCCCGCATAGCTGTCGGCCAGGCCCAGCGGTGCGAAATACAGGTAGGTGGCCACGCCGACCACGATGATGGGCACCACCATGGGCGCGATGAGCACGCCCATCAGCAAGCCCTTGAAACGGAAGTCCGCGCGCGACAGGCCCACCGCCGCCAGCGTGCCCAACACCGTGGCGACCAGCGTGGCGGCCGGCGCCACGATGAAGCTGTTGCGCGTGGCGCGCGCCCATTCAGCCGATTCGAACAGGTTGCGGTACCACTTGAGCGACCAGCCGGTGATCGGGTAGGCCAGGAACGAGCTCTCCGAGAACGACAGGGGCACCATCACCAGGATGGGCGCCAGCAGGAACGCGAGCACCGCCACGCACAGCGCGCGCAGCAGCCACCACAGTGCCTTGTCGGTCAGCGTGGCGTAACGGGGGAATTCGGGCAGTCGGAACATGGCGGGTGGGGCGGGGGATGATGGGAGGTGCACAGTCAGGCGGATCAGCCCAGGCTCAGCTCGGCCTTGCCGATGCGGCGGTACACGCCATACAGCACCAGCGTGGCGGCCAGCAGCACGGCACCGAGCGCGCAGGCCATGCCCCAGTTCACCTCGACGTTGGTGTAGCGGGCGATGTAGTAGCTGAGCATCTGGTCGTCGGCGCCGCCCAGCAGCGCCGGTGTCACGTAGTAGCCGATGGCGAGGATGAACACCAGCAAGGCCCCGGCACCGATGCCCGGGTAGGTCTGCGGCACATACACCCGAAAGAAGGCCGCCAGGGGCGGGCTGCCCAGCGACACGGCGGCACGCACGTAGGTGGCGGGCACGTTCTTCATCACGCTGTACAGCGGCAGGATCATGAACGGCAGCAGGATGTGCACCATGGCGATCACCACGCCCGTGCGGTTGAACAGCAGGGCCAGCGGTTCGCTCACGAGGCCCAGCCCCATCAGCCCGCGGTTGACCAGGCCTTCGGACTGCAGCAGCACGATCCAGGCGGCCACGCGCACCAGGATGGAAGTCCAGAACGGCACCAGCACCAGGATCATCAGCACATTGGCCGGGCGCGCCGGCAGCGAAGCCAGCCACCAGGCCAGCGGGTAGCCGATGGCCAGGCAGATGAGCGTGACCACCAGGCTGATGTGGAAGGTGCGCAGCAGGATGCTGCCGAACGCGCGCTGCTGCTCGGGCATGCGTTCCACCTGGCCCAGCGCGTCGCGCTGCAGGTCCACCGAGGCGAGCAGGTAGTCCGGTGTCCAGCGCGCGCCATTGCGCGCGATGGCGCGCCACAGCGGCGCTTCGCTCCAGCGCGGGTCCTTGGCGATCAATTGGTCGCGCATGGATTCGGGCGTGCCCGCCGTGGGCAGGGCGCGGTACGCACCCATGATGAGGGAGCGGGCGCCGGGCACGTCGGAGTTGAGCCGGCGCGCCAGCGCTCCGGCGTCGGCGCTGTCCGGCAGGCGCGCCAGATCGCGCACCAGCGCGGCATACGCGGCCGGGCCGGGCGCCTCCTGGCGGTTCCAGCCTTCGAGCGCGGAAATGGTGGCCGGCAGCGCGTTGGCCACCTCGGGGTTCTCGATCGCGCGCTGCAGCAGCGCCACGATGGGGACCAGCAGGGTGAGCAGCAGGAACACCAGCAGCGGCAGGGTGAGTGCGAACGCCCGCCACTTGCGGCGTGACTCTGCGCGCGACAGGGCCTTGCGCAGTGCGCCGGGCGTGCTGGCGCCCGGTGCGCTTGCGGCGGGGATGGCGAGGGTGGCTGGCTGCATGGTGTCCTGTGCTCCGGCTGCCGCTTACTGCGTTGCCCAGGCGGCGAAGCGCTTCTCGAGCGCCTCGCCCTGGTCGGCCCAGAAGCCCACGCTGAACTGCAGCGCCTCCTTGGCGTTGGCAGTGGAGGTGGGCAGGTCGTCCAGCACCTTCTTGTCGAGTTGGGCCAGGGCCTTCGTGTTGGCCGGGCCGTAGGCGATGTGCTGCGCGTAGGCCGCCTGGTTGGCGGTCTGCATGGTGAAGGCGATGAACTTCACGGCTGCATCCTTGTTGGGCGTGCCCTTGGGGATGGCCCAGTAGTCCAGGTCGTAGATGCCGCCCGGCCAGAAGATCTTGAGGTTGCGGCCTTCGCGGTTGGCCGCGTCAATGCGGCCATTGAACACGGTGGTCAGCGCCACGTCGCCCGCCACCAGGAACTGCGGCGCCTGGGCTCCGGCTTCCCACCACTGGATGCTGGGCTTGAGTTCGGTCAGCTTCTTGAAGGCGCGGTCGGCACCCTCCTTGGTGGCCAGCACCTTGTACACGTCGGCGGGTTTCACACCGTCGGCCAGCAGCGCGAACTCCAGGTTGTAGCGCGCACCCTTGCGCATGCCGCGCTTGCCGGCGATCTTCCGGGTGTCGAAGAAATCGGCCCAGCTGGTCGGTGGGGTCTTGAGCTTGTCGCCGTTGTACGCCATAACGGTGGACCACACGAAAATGCCCACGGCGCAGTCGTTCACCGCAGCGGGCAGCAGGTCGCCCTTGTCCACGATCTTGCTGTAGTCGAGCTTCTCGAACAGGCCCTCATCGCAGCCGCGCGCCGCGTCCGGCGACTCGACCTCCACCACGTCCCAGGTCACCTTCCTGGTCTCGACCATGGCCTTGATCTTGGCCTGCTCGCCGTTGTACTCCACAGCCACGATCTTGTTGCCGGCCTTCTCGTAGGGTTCGTAGAACGCCTTCTTCTGGGCATTGGCATTGGCGCCGCCGAAGTTCACGACGGTGATCTGCTGCTGGGCAAAGCTGGGCAGTGCCATGCATGCGGCAAGGGTTGCGCAGGCGATCAGACTCTTTTTCATGGTGCGGTTTCCTTGGAAAGGGCGTTGGGAAAGGGGAGGGCGTGAAAAGAACAAAAAGGACAAGCTGCCGGGGCCTCAGACCGCATAGATGCGGGTGGACTCCGGCGGGAACTCCAGCAGCACGTTCTGCCCCGGTTGCGGGTAGGCCGATGCGTCGGAATGGGTGAGGGCCAGCTTCACGGTGGCCTGCTCCTGGCCGTGGCCCAGGTCGCACATGAGGCGAAGGTGGTCGCCGTAGTAGATGGAGCGCGCCACCGTGGCCGGCACGGCCGAGCCACGGGGGTAGGAGGCGTACGGATGCAGCACGATGCGCTCGGGGCGCACGCAGGCCTGTACGCGGCTGCCCAGGGCCGCGGTGTTGATGTTCACCCCGGGCAGCAGGTAGCCGCCGGGCATCTGGATGGCCGTTCCATCGCCCGCGCCCTGCAGGGTGCCGCTGAGCACGGTGTTGTCGCCCACGAAGCCCGCCACGAAGCGGTTGGCCGGGCTCTCGTAGAGTTCCTCCACGCCGGCCAGCTGCTGGATGATGCCTTCGTTGAACACCGCCACCCGGTCGCTCATGGTCAGGGCCTCGCCCTGGTCATGGGTCACGTACACGAAGGTCACCCCGAGCTGGCGGTGCAGCTCCTTGAGCTCGATCTGCATGTGCTCGCGCAGCTGCTTGTCCAGTGCGCCCAGGGGCTCGTCCATCAGCACCAGCTGCGGGTTGAAGACCAGGGCGCGCGCCAGCGCCACGCGCTGCTGCTGGCCACCCGACAGGCGGGCCGGCAGGCGCTCGCCCATACCCGCCAGGCGCACCATGTCCAGCGCCTTGCGTACCCGTTCCTGCTGCTCGGCGCGGGGCACCTTGCGCACGGTGAGCGGGTAGGCCACGTTCTGCTCCACCGTGAGGTGCGGAAACAGCGCGTAGTTCTGGAAGACCATGCCGAAGTTGCGTTTGTGCGGCGGTGTGCCGGTGATCTGCCGGCCGTCGAGCAGGATGTCGCCGGTGGTGGGCGACTCGAACCCGGCCAGCATCATCAGCGTGGTGGTCTTGCCCGAGCCCGAGGGCCCCAGCAGGCTCAGGAATTCGCCGCGATGGATGTCCAGGTCCAGCGAGCGCACGACCAGCTGTTCGCCGTCATAGCTCTTTTGCACGCCGCTGAAGCGGACCAGGGGTTCGTCGGAAGTCATGGGTGTCGTCAGGATGAGGCGTTGGAGCCGGTTGGGTCAGACCACGGCAGCGAAGCTGTCGGCCAGGATGGCCAGGCCTTCGTCGAGCAGTTCGTTGGAGGCCGTGAGCGGCACCAGGATGCGGATCACATTGCCGTGGGTGCCGCAGGACAGCAGGACCAGCCCGCGGCGTGCGGCCTCGGCCACCACCTTCTTCGTGAGGGCTGCATCGGGCTTGGCGGGGTCGCCGCCCTCGAACAGCTCGATGGCCACCATGGCCCCCAGGCCGCGCACGTCGCCGATGCCGGGCACCCGGCTCGCCAGGTCCTTGAGCGCGCGCACCAGCAGCGCGCCCATGTCCTGGCTGCGGGCCAGCAGCTGGTCCTTTTCGAAGGCCTCGATCACGGCCAGTGCCGCGGCGCAGGCCACGGGGCTGCCGGCATAGGTGCCGCCCAGGCCGCCGGAGGCGGGGGCGTCCATCACCTCGGCGCGGCCCACCACGCCGGCCAGCGGGAAGCCGCCGGCCAGCGACTTGGCGGTGGTGATCAGGTCGGGGGCCACGGGCCATTGCTCGCAGGCGAACCAGGTGCCGGTGCGGCCGGCGCCGGTCTGCACCTCGTCGGCGATCAGCAAGATGCCATGGCGGTCGGCCAGCGCCTTGAGACCGGTGATGAACTCGGGTGGTGCGATGTAGAAGCCGCCTTCGCCCTGCACGGGCTCGATGATGAAGGCCGCCACGCGCCCGGGCTCGATGTCGTTCTTGAACAGCAGCTCCACCGAATGCAGGGCCTGTTCCACGCCCACGCCATGCAGCGCATTGGGAAACAGCGCGTGGTACACCTCGCCGGGGAAGGGGCCGAAGCCGGTCTTGTACGGTGCGACCTTGCCCGTGAGGCCCAGCGTCATGTTCGTGCGGCCGTGGTATCCGCCGGTGAAGGCGATCACCCCCGGGCGGCCGGTGTGGGCGCGGGCGATCTTCACGGCGTTCTCCACCGCTTCGGCGCCGGTGGTCAGCAGCAGGGTCTTCTTGGCGAAGGCGCCGGGCGCCAGGGTGTTCAGGCGCTCGGCCACTTCCACATAGGGTTCATAGGCCACCACCTGGAAGCAGGTGTGGGTGTACAGGTCGAGCTGTGCCTTGACGGCGGCGATCACGCCCGCATGCAGGTGGCCGGTGTTGAGCACGGCAATGCCGCCTGCGAAGTCGATGTAGCGGCGGCCTTCCACGTCCCACAGTTCGGCGTTCAGCGCCTTCTGGACAAAGATCTCGTGGGCCTGGCCCACGCCGCGGGCGACGGCGGCGTGGCGGCGGGCGAGGAGGGCGGCATTGGTGAAGTGGCGGTCGTGCTGCATGGCGTTGGCGGGCGGGTTGAACCAGCGGATGTGAAGGAATGGAGCGGATTCTGGAAGCCGTGCCGCAGCCCGTCCATGTACACACACAGGCGCTTTGCCGCGCACTGTGCAGGTCTAGAATCCTGTACAGGCATTCCCTGATCTGGTGTGCGCCAACACGGTGCACAATTCGCTCCCCTCTTTGCTTTCCCGATGCTCACTCTCAGCCCGGACCTC
Organism: Acidovorax sp. GW821-FHT10A04; assembly: GCF_059415825.1. Lineage (NCBI taxonomy): Bacteria > Pseudomonadati > Pseudomonadota > Betaproteobacteria > Burkholderiales > Comamonadaceae > Acidovorax > Acidovorax sp. GW821-FHT10A04. Next base: position 70,492 of record NZ_JBWKNZ010000011.1, on the reverse strand, counting down.
CAGACACCTCTGGTCAGCCAGATCGTCGATGGTCTGCGAGGCCTCATCGTCAGCCAGGTGCTCAAGCCTGGCAGCAAGCTCCCCTCGATCCGCGCGTTCGCGGCCTCCCATGGTGTCAGCGTGTTCACCGTGGTCGAGGCCTATGACCGGCTGGTAGCCCAGGGCTGGCTGGTCTCGCGTGCGCACGCGGGCTTCTTCGTCAAGCGGCGCGGCGACGAGACCGGTGTGCCCGCAGGTGGTGCGCGGGAGCGGCCCGTGCCCCGTTTCGATGCACGCTGGTACCTCAAGCAAATTTTCGAAAACCGCAACCTGCCGATGAAACCGGGGTGCGGCTGGCTGCCGCACGACTGGTTGTTTGGCGATGCGGTGCGCCGCAGCATGCGCCAGCTGTCCTCGGATGGCCCCGAACTCGATGGCTACGGCCTGCCGCACGGCCACATGGCGCTGCGCATGGTGGTGGCCGAATCGCTGGCCGAGCAGCACCTGGCGGTGGACCCCGACCAGATCCTGCTGACCCAGGGCTCCAGCCAGGCGCTGGACCTGGCAGCGCGGCTCCTGCTCAAGCCCGGTGACGTGGTGCTGGTGGACGACCCCGGCTACCCCAACCTGCTGTTCATGCTGCGCTTTGCAGGGGCCCATCTGGTCGGCGTGCCGCGCACCGCCACGGGCTATGACCTGCCTGCGCTGGAGGCGCTGCTGGTGCAGCACAAGCCCAAGGCCTTCTTCACGCAGCCACGGTTGCAGAGCCCCACCTGCTCCATGGCCTCGGTGGCGCACCTGCACCGGCTGCTGCAGCTCGCTGAGCAGCACGGCTTCACCCTGGTGGAAAACGACATCTACGTCGACATGGACAGCAGCGTGCGTCCCTCGCTGGCGAGCCTGGACCAGTTGAGCCGCGTGATCTACGTGGGCAGTTTCTCCAAGACCATCTCGCCCAACCTGCGCACGGGCTATGTCGCGGCCAGGCGTGACGTGCTGGACGACCTGCTGCAGCTGAAGATGGTCTCGGGCCTCACCTCGTCGGACATCACCGAGCGCATCACCTTCGGCGTGGTCACGGACGGCCGCTGGCGCAAGCACCTCAAGTCGCTGCGCGAGCGCCTGGCTGAGGCGCACCGCAGCGTGGGCCGCAGGCTGCAGGCCCTGGGCTTCGAGCTGTTCCATGAGCCCGAGGCCGGGATGTACCTGTGGGCCCGCCATCCCGATCTGCCCGACAGTGCCGAGCTGTCCATGGAGGGCACGGGAGAGGGCATCATGCTCGGGCCGGGAGCGCTGTTCCTGGTGGAGCCGCGGCCCACGGGCTGGCTGCGTTTCAACGTGGCCTTCTGCGGCGATGAACGCCTGTGGCGTTTTCTGGAGCAGCGCATCGCGCTGGGAAGCCAGGGCACCCAGTAGCTTGGCTGGCGCGGGCTAGGGTTTCGCGCTGCGGGCTGCCAGGTGGTCGGCCATGGCGGGGCTCATGAATTGGGTGGGAATCTCTGCCGCCACGGCCTGTGGATCGCCCAGCGCGAGAAAGCACGCCTCGTACTCCTGCTGCAGGTCGAATTTCGGCGGCAGCATCAGCAGGCTCTTGGGGGCCAGCGCAAAGGCCGCCTGGCGCACGGCGCGCGTCAGTTCCCTGGGCGGGATCTTCGAGAACAGCTCGTGCACCTCGGGCCGGGGCAGTGGGCACTGGGGCGTCAGCAGCGCCAGGTACATGGCCTCGGTGCGCAGCTCCTTGGGGATCTTGGCGATGCGCGTGTAGTCGCGCCACACCACGTTGCGCCATTCCTCGGCCGTCTGCGGGGTGGCCATGGAGGCCAGGCTGCGGCCCTGGCGCAGGCCGTCCCGCACCGATTCCAGGGACAGCGGCGATTTCTTGAGCAGCTTTTTCAGCGCAGCGGGCAGGGTCTCCGGGTCGTCGGGGTCCCGGCCTTCGGACAGGTCGATGCGCAGCAGCTTGCTGCCCTTGGCCGGCTGGCCCCGCACGTCGATGCCATGGTCGTCGTTGACCAGCGCCTGGGCGATGACCTGGCCGCCCACGATCAGCTGGCCGTGGTTGTAGTGGCCGTAGACGACCTCCAGCACGCGCAGGTCGCCGTCCACCCGGATATGGGAGCCGCCGCAACTGGCCTGGCGCGCGCCGAGCGCGCCGGTGACCAGCAGCAGCGGGCCGGAGTCGCCGTCGGCATTCACCAGGGCACCCGCAAGATGCAGGTCGCCCTGCACGCACAGGCCGCTGACGGCCTGTCCTTGCAGGCCCGCAAGCGCCGCTGCGATGTGGCCATCCTCCCAGCCAGCGCTCCAGTCGAGCAACAGGTCGCCATTCAGCGCCAGATCGCCTGTGTGCAGCAGCACCGGGTCCGTGGGCCGCAGCCAGGATGGCGCGCTGAATGCTGCGGGAAGCTCCGCGATGGTGGTGAGCGTGAACATGGCTGCGCTCACCGGTCGATGATGCGGCGCGCGAACTGCTCCAGGTAGTCCATGAGCTGGTTGGCGCCGGCCACGGCATGCGCCTCGTCGCCGCTGGCGATGCCCTGCGCCAGGTGCATGTGGGCGCGCGCACCCTCGGTCACGTCGCCCTCGTGCTGGTAGGCGTACCAGAAGCGGCGGCACTGCACGATCAGCGGTGCCACGGATTTGACGGCCGACTGGTTCTGGCAGGCCAGGTGCACGATCTGGTCGAGCCCATGGTCGGCCAGCATGTAGCCGTCGAGCTCGCCGCGTTCCGCGGCGCGCACCATCTCCTCGGCGCAGCGCACGATGGCCTGGCGCTGCGGCGCGGTGGCGCGCCGTGCGGCGCACGATGCGATCAGCCGCTCCAGCACGCGGCGCGTCTGGATCACGTCCAGGTGGTCCGCCAGGTCGATGTTGGAGACCTGCAGCCCGCGGCGCGGCTGCTGCACGATGAGGCCGATGGACACCATGCGCAGCAAGGCCTCGCGCACCGGTGTGCGCCCGAGGCCGGTGCTCTCGGCGATCTCGGCCTCCACCACGGGGCTGCCGGGCTGCAGCTGCAGGGTGGAGATCATGGCCTCGATGGCGTCATAGGCCACGTCCGCCGCGCGCCGCTTGGGGCCGGTGTCTTTGCGGGGAGGGGGGCTGCTGCTCAAGGTCATCAAGGGTGGGGTGCCGGTGGGGCGCGGCCCCGCCTGGGGCCTTGCTGGGCCGATCTTAAATCAGAGCGTGGCACCCGCCTTGCGCAGCTCGGCGATCTGCGGGGCCTTGGGCAGCCACAGCTTGTCGAACTCCTGGATGGTGGCCTCGGGGTTGAAGGACGACGCGCTCTTGAACGCGATGGAGGTGCCCTTGAACTTGTCGATCAGGCCCGCCTCGGTGGTCACGATGTCGTTGATCTGCGCGTCCAGCGACTGGGCCACGAGCTTGCGGATCAGCTCCTTGTCCTTGGCATCGAGCCCCTGCCAGATGCGGCCCGACACCAGCGGCGCGAAGGGCATGAACAGCGCGTTCATCTGCAGCAGGGTCTTGGCGACCTTGTCGAAGCGCTGGTTCCAGGAGAACTCGATGTCCGCCTCCAGCCCGTCCACCTGGCCGTTGCTCATGGCGTCGAACACCTGGGGTGTCGGGATGGGCGTGGGCGCGGCACCCAGCATCTGGTAGAAGTCGCGGTACACCGGCGTGGGGTTGATGCGCAGCTTCATGCCCTTGAGGTCGGTGGGGCTGGCGATGTCCTTGGTCGAGAACACCGCGCGCATGCCGGTGATGCCCCAGCCCAGGCCGATGGTGCCGGTCTCGCGTGGCAACACTTCGAGCAATTTGGTGGCGGCCGGGTGCTTGACCAGCTTGGCCACGGCGGGCGTGGAGCGCACCAGGTAGGGCGCATTGATGGCGGCAACACTGGCCACGCGCGAGCCCAGTTCGGCCGCCTGGATCCAGCCCATGTCCAGGGCGCCCGATTGCAGCTGCTGCATCATGGCCGCCTCGTTGCCGAGCTGGCCCGAGTGGAACACGGTCACGCTCAGGCGGCCATCGCTCTCCTTCTTGAGCGCCTCGCCGAACTGCAGCGCGGCGCGGTTCCACGAATGCCCGGCCGGGGTGATCAGGCCCAGGCGGAATTCCTTGGCGCCCGCGCCCTGCGCGAACACGAGCGGGGCAGCAAGGCTGGCGGCAGCGGCCACGGCATGGCGCTGGACGAACTGGCGGCGGGTGGTGGTCATGGTGGACTCTCCTTGGTCTGGGAAGGGAACTTGCAGGAACGGAAAAGGCAGAAGGAGCGGCGCTACTCGAGCAACGCCAGCGACAGGCTGGGGAACAGCGACAGCAGCACCAGCGCCACGCAGCTGATGAGGAAGAAGGGCAGCGTGACGATGAACATCTTTCCGGGCTTGGCTCCGGTCACGGCCGAGGCGACGAAGAAGCTCAGCCCCACGGGCGGCGTCATCAGGCCCAGCACCAGGTTGACCACCACCACCACGCCGAAGTGGCGCGGGTCGATGTGGTAGACCTCGGTGGCGATCGGCAGCAGGATGGGCACGGTCATGATGAGCCCGGGAATGCCGTCGATCACGGTGCCGATGACCAGCAGGATCAAATTGGTAAGCAGCAGGAAGGTGACTGGGTCGTGCGCCACGGTCTGTATCCACGCCGCCACCATCTGCGGCACCTTGCCGTAGATCAGCAGCCACGAGAACACCGCGGCCGCGGCGACCAGGAAGAGCACGATGGCCGAGTAGATCGCCGAGCGCAGCAGGATGGCCGGCATGGCGTTGAAGCGGAACTCCTTGGTCACATAGCGCCCCACCAGGGCCGAGGCCAGCGCGCCCACGGCCGCGGCCTCGGTGGGGTTGGCCAGGCCGCCCAGGATGGAGCCGACGATCACGATGGGGATCAGCAGCGTGGGGCTGGCCAGCACGATGGTGCGCGCGCGCTGGGCCAGGGTGCGTTTTTCGCTGCGCGGGTAGTCGTAGATGAAGCCCATGAGGGCAATCACGACGAAGAACAGCAGCGTGAGCAGCACCCCCGGCAGGATGCCGGCGATCAGCATGTCGCCCACGGCCACCTGGGCCAGCACGCTGAACACCACGAACATCACGGACGGCGGGATGATGGGCCCGAGCATGCCGCCATACACCGTGAGGCCGGCGGCGAAGGTCTTGTCGTAGCCCTGCTTTTCCATCTCGGGCACCATCACCTGCGACATGATGGCCACCTGCGCGGTGGCCGAGCCGATGATGGACGAGACCAGCATGTTGGCCAGGATGTTGACGTAGGCCAGGCCGCCCTTGACCGAGCCGATGAAGGCCATGGACAGGTCCACCAGCCGGCGCGTGATGCCGCCGCTGTTCATGATCTCGCCGATCAGGATGAACAGCGGGATGGCGATCAGGCCATAGCTGTCCACCCCCGCGAACATCTGCATGGGAAACGACTGGAACAGCACCGTGCCGCCAGTGGCGAAGATGTAGACGATGCCCGAGAGGCACAGGCACACGCCGATGGGCACGCCCACCAGCAGGGCCAGGGTGAAGAACAGGGTGGTGATCATGGGAGGGGCCTTCGGGTTCGTTCAGTTCACGGCATCGGCGTTGACCACGTCGAAGCCCGGGTGCGTGCGCCGCTCGGCGCACCCGAGGTCCTCGAGCAGGTTGGCCAGCGCATGCACGCTGAAGGTGGCCGAGAAGATCGGCAGGATCAGCTGCAGCACCCAGGTGGGCCAGTTGAGCGTCTGCGTGCGCTCGGTGTAGAGGAAGTTGAAGCTCTCGGCCGCGTACTCCTTGGCGTCGAAGCCATAGCGCGCGATGCCGATCGGGTCCATCCACTGCCAGCACATCCAGAGCATGGCCATGCCGAACAGCACCACGCCGGCCGTGGCCACACCCTTGATGGCCTTCGCAGCGCGCGCGCCCAGCTGGTCGGTGAGCATGGTCACGGCAAAGTCCATGCGCAGCCGCGTCATCACCGAGGCCCCCACGAAGGTCAGCCAGACCACCGTGTACACCGCCGCCTCGTCGATCCAGTAGATCGGCATGCCGGTGTAGCGCGTCACCACGTTGAGCAGGATCAGCCCCACCAGCAGCGTCATCAGGGCCGTGAGCAGGTGGCGCTCCATGCGCAGCAGCCCGCTGGAAAAATCCAGCAGCCAGCGGACGGGCGCGCGCGGCGGGGTGGCAGGAGGGGTGGCGGCGGGGGCTGGGGAGGGCATGCGGGTCGGCTCCGTTGGAGTGCTTATGGGAAGAAACTCGGCTGCACCAGGGTAAATATTTTCTTAATATATGTAGAAGCAAGATGAGTGCCCGGTAGCAGGGCCGGGCCCCATCCCTGGGTTCTCTGTCTCAGCCGGGGGGCGGCCTGTCGGCCACCATGGCCAGCGTGGCAATGCGCGCCGGTGCCAGAAGGTGGCGGGGCGGCGCCGGTGTCCAGCCGAAGAGCTGCTGCGTGGCGGCACCGCAGATGCGCCCCTGGCAGGCGCCCATGCCGCAGCGTGTGTGCAGCTTGGCGTCGATCCAGCTGCTGCGCCCGGCCAGTTCGGCATGCGGCACGTCTTCGCAGCGGCACACCAGGGTGTCCGGCCGCGGCAGGGCCTTGAGGCCATCGTCCAGTGCGAAGGAATGCTGCAGCGCCCGGGCAAAGCCTTCCCAGCGGCGCAGCGTGGCCTGCAGCGCATGCACCGGCGTGGTGTCACCTGCTGCGGCATGGCCGGCAAGGGCGCCCTGCGCCAGTGCACGCTTGCTGCCGCCAAAGCCCGTGCACTCGCCTGCAGCATGGACACCGGCCACGCTGGTACGCATCTGCGCGTCCACCTGCAGGCCCAGACCATTGCTCAGGGGGCCGCCCAGTGCGCAGCCCAGCAGCTGCCCCAGGTGCGTGTTGGGCACCAGGCCAAAGCCACAGGCCAGGCGGTCGCAGGCGATGGTTTCCTCACCGGATGCGGTGCGCAGGCGCGCGGACTGCACCTGGCCATCTCCACGGGCTTCGAGCACATGGCTGCCCGCGCGCAGTTGCGGGTGCAGCAGCGTCAGCGCCTGCACGGCTTTGGCGGGCCAGCGCGGCAACTGCGCGGCAAAGCCCGCGAGCGCTCGCCAGCCGGCCTGCTCGGCCACGCGCACCACCAGTGCACCGGCCTTGGCAGCTGTGGCGGCTGCAGCCAGCAGCAGCGGGCCCGTGCCTGCGACCACGATGCGCTGTCCCTGTACGGGCAGCCCCGCCTTGACCAGGGCCTGCAGGGCGCCCGCACCCGTCACGCCCGGCAGCGTCCAGCCTGGAAAGGGCAGCAGCAACTCGCGCGCGCCATTGCACAGAACGAGTCGGTGGCTGTGCTGGGCCCAGCCGCGCTCGGCGTCTTCAAGCAGCAGGGTGGGGGCATCACCTGCCAAGGGCGCATCGCCCAAACCCACCACGCGCGTGCCGCGCAGCAGGTTGATGTTGGCGTGCCGGGCCAGCGCCTCGCGGTACTGGCGGGCCAGCGGAGGCAGGGTGGCGCCGGGGCCGTCGCGCCAGATCTGGCCGCCGGCCTCGGGGTTGTCGTCCACGATCGTGATGGCCGCGCCACTCGGGGCTGCGGCCAGTGCCGCAGCCATGCCTGCAGGGCCTGCGCCGATGATGAGGATGTCGCAGCGCGCATGCGCCGACCAGGGGGTGGAGGTGTTCATGGGCAAGGCATGCCGGTATCGGTATGGACCTGCATGCCCTCGGTGCATACGGTCTGGCAGGCCAGGCGCACGCGGCCGTCGATGCGCACGCGGCATTCATGGCACACGCCCATGCCGCACAGCGGCGCACGCGGCTGGCCGCTGGTGGAGGTGCGCGTGCGGCCCGGCGGCACCTGGGCCAGGGCCGCGGCCACGCTGGTGCCGGCGGCGACCTGCAGACGCACGCCGTCGGCATGGATCTGGAGGGTGGGGGCGGTGCTCATGCCATGAGGCTCCGGGCAAAGCGGTCGGGGGAGTAGGGCGCTGGCTCCAGCGGTGGCGTGGCGCCCGTGATTTGCGCGGCCAGCAACTGGGCCGTGGCCGGCGCCGTGGTCACGCCCAGGCCCTCGTGGCCCACGGCCAGCCACAGGTCGCGGTGCTGCGGGTGCCGGCCGATGATGGGCAGACCATCGGGCGTGGCCGCGCGAAAGCCGGTCCAGGTGCGGATGGCGTTGAGCTCGGCCAGGCCTGGCAAGTATTCCAGCGCGCGCTGCAGCATGCGCGCCAGCACAGCGTTGTCGATGGCCGGGTCGGTGGTGTCGAACTGGCGCGACGAACCGATCAGCAACTGCCCCGTGGGCCGCGGCTGCAGGTTGAAGGCCACCGAGGTGCCATCGCTCTGGTGCGCATTGGTGATGTAGCCCAGCTCCACCAGTTGGTGCCGCACGGTACCGGGGTAGCGGTCGGTGATGGCCAGGTGCCCCTTCTTGGGGCGTATCGGCAGGCCTGGGCACAGGTTCGTGGCGTGGATGCCCGCGGCCAGCAGAACCGCACCGCCCTCGCGCACGCCGCCATCGGCCAGGTGCACGCGCCGGCCCTCGATGCGTTCCACCTGCGCATGTTCGACGGTGATGGGGCGTGCGGCGTGGGCCAGCAGCCACTGTGCGGCATTGGGCGCATAGACCACGCTGTCGCCACCGACCTTGAGGGCGCCGTGCAGGCCGGGGCGCAGCGCAGGTTCCAGCCGCGCCAGCGTGGCGGCGTCCAGCAGCTCGCAGGCGATGCCGTGCGCGCGCAGCCCGGCAGCCTTGGCCTCCGCGCCGGCCATTTCCTCGGCATTGGCCGCGATCCAGAGCGTGCCGCAGTTGGAATAGGCGCAGCCGGGCAGGTCGGCATTCATGCGCGGACCCCAGGCATGCCACTGCTCCAGCGAGGCCTGGCTCAGCGCCAGCTCGGCCGCGTTGTCGTCCATCACCACCAGGTGGCCCATGCCGGCCTGCGTGGCACCGCCCCGGCGCGCATCGAGCACCAGGACGGACAGGCCCGCATGGGCCAGCAGGTGGGCGCAGGCCGCGCCCACCATGCCGGCACCGATGACGATCACGTCTGCAGCTTGCATGGGGTGGATCGAGGCTCAGAGGCGGATGCCCCAGGCAAAGGGGTCGTCCCGGGCGATCAGCAGCGTGGCCTCGGCGCTCATGTGGGCGGTGCCGCGCAGCGTGGGGATGATCCTGCCGGCCTGGGCATCGGGCTCGTAGCGCGCCTCGAAGCTGCTGCCGATGATGCTGGCCTGGCGCCACACCTGGCCGGGCTGCAGCTTGCCATCGGCCGCCAGGCAGGCCAGCTTGGCGCTGGTGCCGGTGCCGCAGGGCGAGCGGTCGTAGGCACCGCCCGGGCAGAGCACGAAGTTGCGGCTGTCGGCCTGCTCGTCGTCGGCAAACAGCTCGATGTGGTCGATCTCGCCGCCGTTGTCGCCGCGGATGCCCTGGTCCTTCAGGGCCTGCTGGATGGCGCAGGTGTAGTCGGTCAGCGCCTGCAGGTTGTCGCTGGCCACGCGCTGGCCGTGCTCGCTCATCAGAAAGAACCAGTTGCCACCCCAGGCCACGTCGCCCGTGACGCTGCCGATGCCCGGCACCGTGAGCGACAGCCCCTGGTGCAGCCGGTAGGCCGGCACATTGCGCACGCTGACCGAGCCGTCCTCGTGCAGCGTGGTCATCACCGTGCCCACGGGTGTCTCGATGCCGTGCTCGCCGGGCTGGATGCGGCCCAGGTAGGCCAGCGAGGCCACCAGGCCGATGGTGCCGTGGCCGCACATGCCCAGGTAGCCGGTGTTGTTGAAGAAGACCACGCCCGCCGCGTTGGCCGGGTCCTGCGGCGTGCACAGCAGGGCCCCCACGATCACGTCGTTGCCGCGCGGCTCGAGCACCGTGGCCGCACGCCAGGCATCGTGCCGGCTGGCCAGCAGCGCGCGGCGCTCGGCCATGCTGCCCGTGCCCAGGTCGGGAAAGCCGCCGACCACGAGGCGCGTGGGTTCACCCCCGGTGTGGGAGTCGAGGATCTGGATGCGTTGCATGGCGCGGTTGGGGTTCATGGCGTCAAGGGGCTGAAAGTGTTCCGGGATCGTAGCGGGCTGCGGGTTCGTTTGGCAGATGTGCCGTGTCGCCACAGCCTCTGGGCATTGGCAGGGCCAAGGCCAGTGCCCCCGTGCAAGGGCCGCCCCGCCGCACCGGGGGCGTCCCCCTGGGGGGAAGGCGCGAAGCGACTCAGGGGGGCTTTCAATAGCTGGCCAGAGGAACGGGCGCCGCGTTCTTGAACGTGAGCACCGTGATCGGCGCCTGCTTGAGGTTGCCCTTGTCGTCATAGGCATAGGTGCCGGCCACGCCCTGGTGGCTCAGTTGGCCCATCTGCGCACCGACCTTGGCGGGCTCCACGGACTGGGCCTTCTGCATGGCATCGGCCATGAACATGACCTGGTCGTAGTACGAGGCCGCGTAGGCATCGGCATCGAGCTTGAAGCGCGCCTTGTATTTGGCCTTGAAGGCCGGGCCGGCGGCGGCCTTGTCGAGCATGGTGCCGCCCTGGGCGCAGAACACGGTGTCGTTGACGGCCTCGCCGCCGAGCTTGCCGACCTCGGGGCTGCACAGCGTGTCGCCGCCCAGCAGCTTGGCCGTGAGGCCCAGCTGCTTCATCTGGCGGGCCATGGGCGCGGCCTGCGGTGCGTAGCCGCCAAAGAAGATGGCCTGGGGCTGCTTGCCCTTGAGGCTGGTGAGGATGGACAGGAAATCCGTGGACTTGTCGGTCGTGAACTCCTGGCCCACCACGGTCAGGCCCTGTTTTTTCGCCTCCTTGGTGAACTGGTCGGCCACGCCCTGGCCGAAGGCCGTGCGGTCGTCGATCACCGCCACCTGCTTGACCTTGAGCACCTGGGCCGCATACACGGCCATGTTCGAGCCGATCTGGGTGTCGCTGGCGATGATGCGGAACAGATTCTTGTAGCCGTTCTCGGTGACCTTGGGGTTGGTGCCCACGGTGGAGACCATGGCGCCGCCGTCGCTGTAGACGCGCGAGGCCGGGATGGCCACGCCCGAGCAGTACGGGCCCATGACGAACTTCACGCCACTGTCCACCAGCTTCTGCGCCACGCTCACGCCGGTGCGGGCGTCGCACTGGTCGTCCTCGGACACCAGCTCGAACTGGAGGGTCTTGCCCCCCACCACGATCTTCTTCGCATTGAGCTCCTCGACGGCCAGGCGCACGCCGTTCTCGTTGTCCTTGCCCGCGAACGCATTGGGGCCCGACAGCGGACCGCTGTGGCCGATCTTGACGACCTGCTGCTGCGCGAATGCCGGTGCCGCCAGCAGCAGGGCTGCCAGCGCCGAGGGGGTCATGAATCTGGATGTCATGGGAGGCCTTTGCATGGAGGGTGAAGAGGGCGGGGGAGCGCCGGCGATCAGGCGACCGACTGGTACTCGGTGGGGCGCGTGTCCAGCGCCTTCTTGACGACGCGCTCGATGAAGGCACGTTCCTCGCCGATCAGCGGCAGGCGCGGGCGTCGCATGTGCTCGGTGCCCACACCCACCAGCACGTCGATGAGCTTGAGGTTCTGCACCAGCTTGGTCGAGACATCCAGGTGCAGCATGGGCGTCATCCACTGGTAGAGCTTGAGCGCTTCGGCAAAGCGGCCCGCCTTCATCAGGTCGTACAGCGCCACGGTCTCGCGCGGGAAGGCGCAGCCCACGCCGGCCAGCAGGCCGTCGCAGCCCAGCGCCAGGCCCTCGTAGGCCAGGTCGTCCACGCCCAGGAAGAGCTGGTAGCGGTCGCCCACGGTGTTGCGCAGGTCGGTGATGCGGCGGATGTTGTCCGTGCTCTCCTTGATCGCGGCGATCCACTCGCAGTCGGCCAGCTCCAGCATGTGCTCGGGTTTCAGGTCCACGCGGTAGGCGACGGGGTTGTTGTAGACCATGAGCGGCTTCTGGGCCACCTTGGCCATGGCGCGTACGTTGGCCATGGCTTCGCGTGCGTCGGCCACGTAGATCACCGACGGCATCACCATGTAGCCGGCCACGCCGAGCTTGTTGCCGCCGTCGATGTAGCGCAGGGCCTCGCGGGTGCTGGTCTCCGACACGTTGGCCAGCACGGGGATGCGGCCGTCGGCGGCTTCGAGCGCGATCTTGGCGACCTGCAGCTTCTCTTCCAGCGTGAGGGTGCTGGCCTCGCCCAGCGAGCCGCAGGTCACGAGGCCGTGGATGCCGTTGCGGATCTGGAAGTCGATGTGGCGCGCCGTGCCTTCGGCATCGATGCTCTCATCGGCGTGGAACTTGGTGGTGATGGCGGGGAAGATGCCTTGCCAGCGGGGATTGCTCATGGATGGACTCCTGGAAAGAAAGAAGAAGACAACAAAGGACGGAAGAAAACAGGCGGGGTCGGAAGTGCGTGCAGTCGAATTGGTAAATATATTAAGAAAATATTTGAAATATCTTGTCAGGGTATTTAGCAGCTTGCGTGCCAGCCGGATTTGCGCTTGCTCGCCCTCGGCGCGAGGGGCATGCCTGGGCGCCAGGGGCGAAGATGGGGCGTTTTCGGGTCGGCGCCTGCCCTGGGGTGGGGCGCCAGGCACTGCAACGGGGCACGCTTTGCACAGCGGCAGGCGCGTAGGGCGGACGGGGCATGCCGTTGCGCGCCGGGCCCCTGCAGCCTGTGCGAAGCCGCGTCCAGACCGCGTTCAGGGCAGCGAAGTGCAGTGTCTCTGGCTGCTGCGGGCTGTGTCACCCTGCTGTCTCGATAGAATCGAGGGTTCTCCCCATAAACCGGGTGGCCGCGCCTTGCGCGCGAGGCCCCTCACTGACCCAGGCCTGTTGCCCCTTTTCGCACATGACCAACCACACCACGCCTTCGTTCTCGGTTGCCGACATCCGCAAGTCCTTCCTGGACTTCTTTGCCTCCAAGGGCCACACCATCGTGGCCTCGAGCTCGCTGGTGCCGGGCAACGACCCCACGCTGATGTTCACCAACTCCGGCATGGTGCAGTTCAAGGACGTGTTCCTGGGCACGGACAAGCGCCCCTACAACCGCGCGGTATCGGTGCAGGCCTGCCTGCGCGCCGGCGGCAAGCACAACGACCTGGAGAACGTGGGCTACACCGCGCGCCACCACACCTTCTTCGAGATGCTGGGCAACTGGAGCTTCGGCGACTACTTCAAGCGCGAATCGCTGCACTGGGCCTGGGAGCTGCTGACCACCGTGTACAAGCTGCCGCCCGAGCGCCTGCTGGCCACCGTGTACCAGGAAGACGACGAGGCCTACGACATCTGGACCAAGGAAATCGGCCTGCCGCCCGAGCGCGTGATCCGCATCGGCGACAACAAGGGCGGCCGCTACAAGTCCGACAACTTCTGGATGATGGCCGACACCGGCCCCTGCGGCCCCTGCAGCGAGATCTTCTACGACCACGGCGACCACATCCCCGGCGGCCCCCCAGGCAGCCCCGATGAAGACGGCGACCGCTTCATCGAGATCTGGAACAACGTGTTCATGCAGTTCGACATGGCCGAGGACGGATCGGTCACGCCGCTGCCCGCGCCCTGCGTGGACACCGGCATGGGCCTGGAGCGCCTGGCCGCCATCCTGCAGCACGTGCACAGCAACTACGAGATCGACCTGTTCGACGCGCTGATCAAGGCCGCCGGCCGCGAGACCGGCGTGGCCGACCTGAACAACAAGAGCCTGCGCGTGATCGCCGACCACATCCGCGCCACTGCCTTCCTGGTGAGCGACGGCGTGATCCCAAGCAACGAAGGCCGCGGCTACGTGCAGCGCCGCATCGTGCGCCGCGCCATCCGCCACGGCTACAAGCTGGGCAAGAAGACGCCGTTCTTCCACAAGCTGGTGGCCGAGCTGGTGCGCGTGATGGGCGACGCCTATCCCAAGCTGCGCGAGCAGGAGCAGCGCATCACCGAGGTGCTCAAGGCCGAGGAAGAACGCTTCTTCGAGACCCTGGCCAACGGCATGGAAATCCTCGACACGGCCCTGGCCGGTGACGCCAAGGTGCTGCCCGGCGACGTGGCCTTCAAGCTGCACGACACCTACGGCTTCCCGCTGGACCTGACCAACGACGTGTGCCGCGAGCGCGACGTCGAGGTGGATGAGGCCGGCTTCAAGGTCGCCATGGAAAAGCAGAAGGCCCAGGCCCGCGCTGCCGGCAAGTTCAAGATGGACAAGGCCCTGGACTACACCGGCGACGTGAACCGCTTCACCGGCTACGAGCAACTGGCCGAAACCGCCAAGATCACCGCCATCTATGTGGACGGCACCAGCAGCGCTGCCCTCAAGGCCGGCCAGAACGGCGTGGTGGTGCTCGATACCACCCCGTTCTACGCCGAAAGCGGCGGCCAGGTGGGTGACGAAGGCACCATCACCAGCGGCTCGGCGCGCTTCGCGGTGGGCGATACGCTCAAGATCAAAGCCGACGTCTACGGCCACCACGGCACGCTCGAAGAGGGCACGCTGAACGTGGGCGACACCGTGCAGGCCGAGGTCAACACGGCCCTGCGCGCCGCCACGGTGCGCAACCACTCGGCCACCCACCTGATGCACAAGGCCCTGCGCGAAGTGCTGGGCAGCCACGTACAGCAAAAGGGCAGCCTGGTGAACGCCGAGCGCACGCGCTTCGACTTTGCCCACAACGCCCCCGTGACCGACGCCCAGGTGCGCGAGATCGAGCGCCTGGTGAACGAGGAAGTGCTGGCCAACGTGCCCACGCAGGCGCGCGTGATGGACATCGAATCGGCCCAGAAGACCGGCGCCATGATGCTCTTTGGCGAGAAGTACGGCGAGACCGTGCGCGTGCTCGACATCGGTACCAGCCGCGAGCTGTGCGGTGGCACGCACGTGCAGCGCACGGGCGACATCGGCCTGTTCAAGGTGGTGGCCGAAGGCGGCGTGGCCGCAGGCGTGCGCCGCATCGAGGCCGTGACCGGCACGAATGCGCTGGCCTACCTGCAGCAGCTCGAGGACACGGTGACCCAGGCGGCCGGCAGCTTCAAGACCCCGGTCGCCGAGCTCAACAGCCGCATTGGCCAGACCCTGGACAGCGTGAAGGCGCTGGAAAAGGAAATCGCCGCGCTCAAGGGCAAGCTGGCTTCGAACCAGGGCGACGAACTGGTGAACCAGGCCGTGGACGTGAACGGCCTGAAGGTGCTGGCCGCGGCCCTGCCCGGCGCCGACGCCAAGGCCCTGCGCGACACCATGGACAAGCTCAAGGACAAGCTCAAGACCGCCGCCATCGTGCTGGCCGCCATCGATGGCGACAAGGTGCAGATCGCCGCGGGCGTGACGGCCGACAGCATTGGCAAGGTCAAGGCCGGCGAGCTGGTCAACTTCGTGGCCCAGCAGGTCGGGGGCAAGGGCGGCGGCAAGCCCGACATGGCCATGGCCGGCGGCACCAACGCAGCCGGTGTGCCGGCCGCGCTGGCCAGCGTCGAGGCCTGGGTGCGCGAGCGCGCCTGAGGCCACAGGCCGGGCCCGGGCACGGACAGCAGGCGCATCGGATGGGCCGGCCCGTGCTGACCACCATCGCCGTAGCGCCTGCCTTGCGTGCGGGTGCACTGGGACTGGTCGGCCTTCTGTGGCTGGCATCGGCCCGGGCGCAGGCTCCGGACGCGGTCGAGCGGGTGCAGTTCCAGGCGCCCGCCGGTGACTCCGATGCGGCGGTGACCCTGCAGGCCTGGTGGTACCGCCCGCCAGCAGCGCTGCTCGCCCCTGGCACCAAGGATGCCGGCAAGCCCTTGCCCGCCGTGGTCTTGCTGCACGGCTGCGGCGGCATGCTCAACCGGCGTGGCCAGCCGGCCGAGCGCATGCGCGAGTATGCGGCGCTGCTCAACGAGCAGGGCTGGCATGCGCTGGCGGTGGACTCAATGACACCGCGCGGCGAAAAGGAGCTGTGCACCCAGCGCATCGGCACGCGCAAGATCAACCAGAACGACCGGCGGCGCGATGCCCTGGCTGCCCTGCAGTGGCTGGCGGCCCAGCCGGGCGTGGATGGCCAGCGGCTGGCGCTGCTGGGCTGGTCACATGGCGGCAGCGCCGTGCTGGCAGCCAGCAACCTGCGCCATGCCGACGTGGCCGCTGCCAAGGTGCTGCCGCGCCTGTCCGTCGCCTTCTACCCCGGTTGCGGCTCCGACCTGCGCGGTGGCTACCGGCCGGCGGCCGACACGCTGATGCTCGTCGGCAAGGCGGACGACTGGACACCGGCCGCCCCCTGCCAGGCCCTGGCTGCGCCACGCGGCGCGGCCCCGGGCAGCCGCGAGGTGCGGGTGCTGGCCTACGAGGGGGCCTACCATGGCTTCGACGGCACCGTGCCCCTGCGCCTGCGCACCGATGTGCCCAACGGGGTGTACCCGGGGCAGGGCGTGCATGTGGGTGGCCACCCGGCGGCGCGGGAGCAGTCGCGCAAGGCCTTGCTGGCTGCGCTGAACAAGGCATTCGGCCGCTGACCTGCGAGGGCGAAGGCGGCCTGCGGCGGACCTCAGTGGGTCAGAAAAGCTCGACGTCGTCGTTGGCGACCTTGGCGGTCAGGTGTCCGCCGGCCACCAGGTCTTCGTAGAAGCACACCTGGTTGCGGCCATGCTCCTTGGCGTAGTAGAGCGCCTGGTCGGCCTGGCCCAGGATTTCCACCGGCGAGCCGCGCGAGGTGCCGACGAAACCCAGGCTGACCGTCACGCGGCCGACCTGCGGAAAATCGTACTCCTGCACGGTCTCGCGAAAGCGGTTGAAGACCTTGTGCGCCCGTGCCAGCGTGATGTTGCGCAGCAGCACCACGAACTCCTCGCCGCCGAAGCGGAAGATGCGGTCGTGCGAGCGGAACGAGCTGCGCAGGATGTTGGCGATCAGGATCAGCACCTCGTCGCCGTAGAGGTGGCCGAAGCGGTCATTGACCAGCTTGAAGTGGTCGATGTCCACCACGGCCAGCCAGTTCTGTGCAGGTTCGCTTTCGGCGGTCACTTCCTCGTTGACCAGCGCCTCGGCGCCCTGGGGGCGGCTGCTGCTCAGGCCGCTGGCGGCGTTGCGGGAGAACTGCTCGTCGAAGGTCTTGCGATTGAACAGGCCGGTGAGCGCGTCGCGTTCGCTGTAGTCCAGCAGGTTCTGGTAGTTCTGGTAGACCAGGAACACGCCCTTGATCACTTCGAGCTTGTGGGCCGAGAACGGGCGCGACTGCGTGACCTCCAGGCAGGTGCTGACCTTCTCGTGCATCCAGACCGGCAGCCAGAGCGTGTGCCGCCCGGGGCGATGGGTCAGGGCGCTGTCGCCCTGGTTCTTCACGCACTCGCACAGTTCGGGGTACTGCTCGAGCAGCTCGCGCCGCGGGTCGGCCGCGGCCTCGGAGTCGGTGGAGACCAGTTGGCCTTCCTCGACCCAGGTGCGGGGGCGCACATGGGCCACGCCCTTGTCGGTGAACAGCTCCAGCGCCCGGACCGCCTTGATGCCGCTGAGTTTTTGCAGGGTGGAGAGCACCGACACCTCCAGCCGCAAGTGGTCGCGGTGGCCGGTCATTTCAACCAGGTGTTGCAGGATGGGCTTCATAGGCGGGATGGTGGCGGTCCGGTGGGTGGGGCGCGGTCTTCTAGTTGCGCCGCACGAACACGATGTCCCAGACACCATGCCCGAGGCGCAGGCCGCGGTTCTCGAACTTGGTCAGCGGGCGGTAGTCGGGCTGCGGCGCGAAACCGCTGGCGGTATTGGCCAGCAGGGGCTCGGCACCGAGCACTTCCAGCATCTGCTGGGCGTAGGGCTCCCAGTCGGTGGCGCAGTGCAGGTAGCCGCCGGGCTTGAGCCGGGCGGCCAGCTTGGCCACCAGCGGCGACTGGATCAGCCGGCGCTTGTTGTGCTTGGTCTTGTGCCAGGGGTCGGGAAAGAAAATGTGCACGCCATCGAGGCTGGCCGGTGCCAGCATGTGGTCGATGACTTCCACGGCATCGTGCTGCAGGATGCGGATGTTGCCGATCTCCTGCTCGCCGATGCGCTTGAGCAGGGCCCCCACGCCGGGCTCGTGCACTTCGCAGCACAGGAAGTTGTCGCCCGGGCGCACGCGTGCGATGTGGGCCGTGGCTTCGCCCATGCCGAAACCGATCTCCAGGATCAGCGGGGCCGTGCGGCCAAAGGCGGCCGGGGCGTCGAGCGGGGCGGCGGCATAGGGCAGCACGAAGCGCGGGCCCAGGTCCTCGAAGGCCTTGGCCTGGCCCGTGGTGGTGCGCCCGGCGCGGCGCACGAAGCTCTTGATGGTCTTGGGGTAGGCAACGCCAGCGGGCGCAGCACTGCCGGCTTGGGGCGCTTGGGCAGCAGTTGCCGCGCTGTCGGGGGCGGGGGAAAGGGATGGCAGTTCGGTCACGATGGGCCATTGTAGTTTCTGAACCACGCTGTGGCCCATTGCGCCAGCGCATCCCCGACGCAAGTGTTGTGCAGATGTGCCAGCGCCGGCAGGCCCAGGGCCCGTGCCGCCTGCTCCAGCGCCTGTACGGGGTTGCCAAGGTCCAGGGCCTGGGCACCGTTCTGCTTGGACAGCTTTTCGCCATTGTCACCGCAGACCAGAGGGGTATGCAGGTACTGCGGCGTGGACACGCCGAGCGCCTGCTGCAGCAGGATCTGGCGCGGCGTGTTGTCGGCCAGGTCCTCTCCGCGCACGATGTGGGTGATGCCCTGGGCGGCGTCATCGACCACCACGGCCAGCTGGTAGGCCCACAGGCCATCGGCGCGGCGCAGCACGAAGTCGCCGATGTCCGCGGCCACATCCTGCTGCTGGGCTCCCAGGCGCCGGTCGGTCCAGTCCTTCGGGGGCAGGCCCGCCGGCACGCGAAAGCGCCAGGACCGGCCGTCTCGCCCATTCAGGCCATGGCGGCAGGTGCCGGGATAGGGCAGGGCCGCATGCCGCTCGCGCGCATGGCCGAGCGCGAGCTGGGCTTCTTCGATGTCCTTGCGCGAGCAGGCGCAGGGGTAGGCCGCGCCTTCGGCCACCAGGCGGTCCAGGGCCTGCTGGTAGACGGCGCCCCGTGCGGACTGCCACAGCGGCGGTTCGTCGGGCACCAGCCCGCAGGCGGCCAGCTGCTGCAGGATGAACTCGCCCGCGCCCGGGATGCAGCGCGGCGTGTCCACGTCTTCGATGCGCACCAGCCAGCGCCCGCCCCGCCCGCCGTTGAAGGTGCGGGCATCGAGCCAACTGGCCAGCGCGGCGACCAGCGAGCCGGCATGCAGGGGCCCTGTCGGCGACGGCGCAAAACGACCGGTGTAGCCCGCGCCGGGCCCGGGGCCAAGGGTCGCGTCCTCACCTTGTGTCATGCCACGGCGAGTGCCAGCTCCAGTCCGGACACGAAGGCATCTTCGAGGCGGTGGCCCAGGCACCAGTCGCCGCAGGCGCCCAGGCCGATCTGGGCATCCCACAGGTGGCTGCGGCCCAGGGGATGCGTGGTCTGGGCGTAGCGCCAGCGCTGGGTCTGGGCGTGCGCGGGCTCGGCGCGGATGCCGGTCACCTCGGCAAAGGCCTTGATCAGCTTGGCCTGCACGCGCTCGGCATCGTCCTCGAGGTGCTCTGCCGACCAGGCGGGGCTGGCCTGCACGGTCCAGCGCTCCACGCTGGGCCGGCCGGGCTTGGAGGATTCGCGGGCCAGCCAGGCAATGCGGTGGTGCGTGCTGCGTGCGGCATTCCACTGCGGGCCCAGGGTGGTCAGGCCCGGGCGCACGGCCTGCGGGTAGGCCAGCATCAGCGTCCAGCAGGGGGCGATGGCGACGCTGGACAGGGCCTTGGTCAGGCTGCTGTCGATGGCCGAGGTGGACAGCAGGGCCTGGGCCGGCGTGGCGGGCTGGGCCAGCAGCACGGCATCGAAGCCGGCGTACACATGCTGGCCGCCATCGGGGCCTTCGGTGCGCAACTGCCAGCCGGTGGCGTTCAAGGCGTCGTGCTCGATGCGCGTGACGCGGGTGTCGGTGATCAGCCGGCCAGCCTGGGCCAGCGGTGCGGCCCAGGCGGCCACCAGCGATTGCATGCCGGGGCTGGCGACCCAGTGGGCTTCGCGCGTGGGCAGGCCGGCGGCGGTCACGCGGCCGGCTGCGTCGAGCACGCGCACGGAATTGGCGCTCCAGCGCTTGCACACGCCGGGCACGGTGTCGATGGCGCGCGCGAAACGCGCATCGCGCACGGTGAAGTACTGCACGCCGGCATCGAAGCCGCCAAAGGGCGAGTCGATGGTGGTCGTGCGTCCGCCGGCGGCGGAGGATTTCTCGAAGACGGTGACCTGGTGGCCCGCCTGCACCAGGGTGCGGGCGCAGGCGATGCCGGCCATGCCGGCGCCGATGATGGCGAAATGCCGGGGGGCCTTGGCGCCTCCGGTGGTTTTGCGGGGGGAGCTTGTCGTCGTGGTCGCCGCAGCAGGGCTGGGTGCAGGGCGTCGGGGCCGTTTGGCAGGGCGAGAAACAGGTTTGCTCATGGGAGGCCTTTCGGGAACGGTTGGCTGGAAAACTCCGACACCGACCACTCTACACGCCCCGCACAGGGCTGCGCATCAGAAATGATGGTGGTTTTCCAGCAGTGCGCGCCGCGTGGCCGGGCTTTGCAACTGGTTGAGCCACCACTGCAGCGCACGGCCCGGCGCGGTGAAGCCGGGGCCGCCCCAGGCATAGTTCACGCGCACCAGGCGTTCGGGCCGGGCCACCTTGCGCGCCACCAGGCGCCCGGCCTCCAGGTAGGGGCGTACCATGGGCTCGGGTAGAAAGCCGCCGCCCAGGCCGCGCAACTGGGCACGCACCTTGGCCTGCATGGTGTCCACCGTGAGCACGTCCTGCCCGCCCAGCAGGCCCATGGTAGCGCCACCGCGCAGGGCCGAGTCGGCCACGGCCACGGCGCGGTGCTGCAGCAAGGTCGCATCGGTGATCGGCTCGGGCTCGGTGGCCAGGGGGTGGTGGGGTGCCACCACGTAGATGAACAGCACGTCGCCCAGCGGCGCCTGCTGCAGCCCGGCCACGCTGGAGCCGGCGATGGTGACCCCCACGGCCAGGTCCGCCCGGCCCGAGGTCAGGGCCTCCAGCGTGCCGGTCATGATGCCGTCGCGCAGCTTCAGGCGCGTAGGCGGCGCCATGGCGTAGAACGCATCCACCAGCTCCATCATGGTGTGCGGCGAAATGGCGCCATCGACCGACAGCGTGAGCTGCGGCTCCCAGCCCGTGGCCACGCGGCGCACGCGGTGCGCCACGGCGTCGATGTCCTGCAGCAGCCGCGCGCCTTCGCGCAGCAGCTCCACGCCGGCCTCGGTGGGGCGGGCCTGGCGCGCGCTGCGGTCAAAAAGCAGCACGTCCAGCGCGTCCTCGATCTGGCGCACGCGGTAGGTCAGGGCGCTGGGCACCAGGCCCAGCTGGCGCGCTGCGGCCGCAAAGCTGCCGGCCTCGGCGATCACCTGCAGCATGGCCAGGCTGTCGGGGGTCAGCACATCGCGCGGGTTTTGCATGGTGATGCCATGTTAATTCAATTTTTTTGAATCATGCCATCAATATGCCAGCCCCCGGTGCCGGGGGGACAGGCCTACAGTCGAGTCTTGAAAGGGGCACACACCATGCTGACTGTTCGCAAATCCCAAGACCGCGGCCATGCCGACCATGGCTGGCTGCATTCGTACCACAGCTTCTCGTTCGCGGGCTACCACGACCCCGAGCACATGGGCTTCGGCAACCTGCGCGTGATCAACGAAGACCGCATCGCCCCGGGCATGGGTTTCGGCACCCATGGCCACCGCGACATGGAGATCATCAGCTATGTGCTGTCGGGCGAGCTGGCCCACAAGGACAGCATGGGCAACATCAAGGGCATCCCGCCCGGCGACGTGCAGCGCATGAGCGCCGGCACGGGGGTGCAGCACAGCGAGTTCAACCATGCCGAGGGCCAGACCACGCACTTCCTGCAGATCTGGCTGCTGCCCGACGTGCAGGGCATCGCGCCCGGCTACGAGCAAAAGACCTTTACCGATGCCGAAAAGCGCGGCACGCTGCGGCGGGTGGCATCGCCCGATGGCGCCGAAGGCTCCGTCCAGGTGAATGCCGACGCCACGCTCTACGCCGGCCTGATCGATGGCAGCGAATCGGCGAGCCTGGTGCTCGACCCCGCACGCAAGGTGTATGTGCACCTGGTGCGCGGCAGCCTGAAGGCCAATGGCCAGGCCTTGTCGGCCGGGGATGCCGCGCTGATCGAGCACGAGACGGCCCTGGCGCTGACCGAAGGCCGCGATGCCGAGGTGCTGGTGTTCGACCTGGCCCCCTGAAGTGAAGCACCCCCTGAGTCGCTCCGCGCCTTCCCCCTCTCTCTCCTCGCTGCGCGAGTCGGGAGGGGGACGCCCCCAGCGCGGCGGGGCGGCCCTTGCACGGGGGCACTGGCCTTGGCCGCGTCGGTTTTATACGTCGCGAGTGGCGCGCAGCGCCATGAGCAATTGATACCTTGCTGTCCCATACTGTTTTAACCTGTCACCTGAAGGAGTCCACCATGTTCAATTCCCTGCAAAACCCCCTGGCCCTGGCCTCGCGCTTGCTGCTGGCCGCCCTGTTCCTGCCCGCCGGCATCGGCAAGCTCACCGGCTTTGCCGGCACCGTGGGCTACATCAGCTCGGTCGGCCTGCCCATGCCCACCGTGGCCGCTGCCATCGCCGCCGCCGTGGAGGTGCTGGGCAGTCTGGCGCTGATCTTCGGCTTCGGCACGCGCTTTGCCGCGCTGGCGCTGGCGTTCTTCACGCTGGTGGCCAGCTTCTTCTTCCATGCCTACTGGGCCCTGCCGGCCGACAAGCAGATGATGCAGCAGCTGATGTTCTTCAAGAACGTGGGCGTCGTCGGCGGCCTGCTGGCCCTGGCCGCCTTTGGCGCCGGTGCCTGGAGCGTGGACGCGCGCCGTTCTTCCCGCTGACGTCGCCATCCTGCGGCATGATGGCGCTTTGACCTTGCAAGGAACCGCCGCATGCCGCAGATCGCCGTCGTCTACCACTCGGGCTATGGCCACACCCAGCGCATGGCCCAGGCCGTGGCCGATGGGGCCGGCGCCGAGCTGATCGCCATCGATGCGGACGGCGGCCTGCCCGAGGGCGGCTGGGAAAGCCTGGCGGCCGCCAGCGCCATCATCTTCGGCTCGCCGACCTACATGGCCGGACCGAGCTGGCAGTTCAAGCGCTTTGCCGACGCCTCGTCCAAGCCCTGGTTCAGCCAGGCCTGGAAGAACAAGCTGTTCGCCGGCTTCACCAACAGCGCCGCCACCAATGGCGACAAGCAGATCACGCTCGACTACCTGTTCCACCTGGCCATGCAGCATGGCGGCCTGTGGGTGGGGGCGGGCGTGCTGCCGTCGAACTCCAAGACCGCCACGCGCAACGACGTGAACTGGCTGGGTGCCTACAGTGGCGCCATGGCCCAGTCGCCGTCGGACGCCTCGGCGGGCGAGATGGCCCCGGGCGACCTGGACACCGCGCGCGTGCTGGGACAGCGGGTGGCCGAGCTGGCGGCCCGATTCCACCAAGACTGACACCAACCCCACGATCACAGGAGCTCACACCATGCCACGATGCCATCGCCTTCGCGCCCTCACCGCTGGAGGACGTCCATGAGCGCCGTCCTGCGCCTGTCCGGCCACGCCAAGGACCTCGGCGGCGGCTTCACCGTGCGGCGTCTGCTGCCCGCCGTGCAGTGCCGATCGGTCGGGCCGTTCATCTTCTTCGACCACTTCGGCCCGGTGTCGGTGGTGCCCGGCGCGGCGCACGACGTGCGGCCCCATCCGCACATCGGCCTGGCCACGGTGACCTACCTGTTCTCCGGCGCCATCATGCACCGCGACAGCCTGGGCCATGTGCAGCAGATCGAACCCGGCGCCATCAACTGGATGACGGCCGGCAAGGGCATCGTGCACTCCGAGCGCCGGCCCGAGTTGCTGGCGGAAACCACCTACGTGAACCACGGCATCCAGCTGTGGGCGGCCCTGCCGGTGGCGGCCGAGGAGGTCGATGCCTCGTTCGTGCACACGCCGGCCGCGGCGATTCCCGAGGTGCAGGTGGGCGAGGCCGTGGTGCGCGTGCTGATCGGCACGGCCTTTGGCCAGACCTCGCCCGTGGCCACCTATGCACCCACGCTGTACCTGGACGTGCAACTGCCTGCCGGCGCGGTGCTGGAGCTGCCGGCCCTGGCGCAGGAGATGGCGCTCTACCCGGTGGATGCCGACCTGTCGCTCGATGGCGAGCCGCTGGTGGCCCAGACCCTGGCGGTGCTGCCCGCAGGTGCTGCGGCGCCCGTGCGGCTGCAGGCTGGCGCCAGCGCCGTGCGCCTGATGCTCATTGGCGGCGATGCGCTCGACGGCCCGCGCCACATGTGGTGGAACTTCGTCTCCAGCCGCAAGGAGCGCATCGTCCAGGCGGCCGCCGACTGGGAGGCCGGCCGCATGAAGCCGGTGCCGGGCGAAACGGAATTCATACCCTTGCCGGAGCACCGCTTCCGCGCGGATTGAGCAAAGGCCTGAAAGGCCTGGTCAGGCCTTTTCCGGCGTGTCCGTGGAGAGGTCGGCAGCCAGCACCCGGCGCTCGTCGAAGACGAAGCAGCCGCCGTGGTAGTGGGCGCCATTGGTTTCCTCGAAGTACTTGAGGATGCCGCCCTCGAGCTGGTAGACGTGATCGAGGCCTTCCTCGCGCATGAGGATGGCCGCCTTCTCGCAGCGGATGCCGCCGGTGCAGAAGCTCACCACGGTCTTGTCGGCCAGCTCGGCCTTGTGGGCGCGCAGGGCCGGCGGGAACTCGGTGAACTTGTCGATGCGCCAGTCGATGGCGTTGTCGAACGTGCCCTCGTCCACCTCGAAGGCATTGCGGGTATCCAGCGTCACCACCTCGCGGCCCTCGTCGTCATGGCCTTGCTCCAGCCAGCGGTGCAGCGTGGCCGGCGTTACGGCCGGGGCGCGGCCGGTGGAGGGCTGGATCGTGGGATGGTCCATGCGGATGATCTCGCGCTTGACCTTGACCAGCATCTTGCGAAACGGCACCGTGTCCGACCAGCTCTCCTTGGGGGCCAGGTCGGCAAAGCGTGCGTCGGTGCGCATGGTGTCGACGAAGCCGTGCACCGCGTCGGCCGTGCCCGCCAGGAAGAAGTTGATGCCTTCCTCGGCCAGCAGGATCGTGCCCTTGAGCTGCGCCGCCAGCGCACGCTCGTGCAGCAGGTCGCGCAGCGCCTGCGCATCGGGCAGCGGCACGAACTTGTAGCAGGAGATATTGAGGACGTCGTTCATCACGGCGATGGCCTGTTGTTCACACGGAATGGGAAAAGGAGGCGTCCGCCAGGCAGCATTCTCCTGGCGGCGGGCCCTGATTGTCGCGCGGCGGCCGGCGGTGGCTTGCCCGCCTGGCTGTCAGACCGTAGGTACCAGCAGCGTGGTCTCGATCTTGTTGGCCAGTTGGGCAATGGCCAGCGAGGCCGGACAGCCCGGTGTATTGAGCAGCAGCAACTGGCGGCGCATCACGGCGTCGCGCACCGAGGGGTCGGCCGGGATGTCGCCCATGTGGATCAGGCGCACGGCACGGCCCGATTCGGTGCTCACGAAGCGGTCCAGCACCTGCTGCAATTGGCTGGTGATGGCCCGGCCGTCGCCCGGGCGGGCCGCCTGGTTGATCACCATGCGCACATGCTGGCGCTTTTGCTGCATGGCCAGCACCTTGATGGCGGCGTAGGCGTCGGTCAGCGAGGTCGGCTCGGGCGTGGCCACGATCAGCACCTCGGAGGCCAGCGAAATCGAGAACAGCACCACGTCCGAGATGCCGGCCCCGGTGTCCAGCAGGATCACGTCGTAGTTCGGCGCAATCGCCTGGATCACGTTCAGGAACTGGTTGCGCACCTCGGGCGTGAGGCGCGAGTACTCCACCATGCCCGAGCCGGCCAGCAGCACCGCGAAGCCGCCGGGCGCCTGGATGATGGCGTCCTCAAGCAGGGCCTTGCCGGTGAACACGTCGTGCAGCGTGATCTTGGGGTGCAGGTTGAGCACCACGTCGAGGTTGGCCAGGCCCAGGTCGGCATCGAGCACCAGCACGCGCTGGCCGCGCCGCGTGAGCGCCGCTGCCAGGTTGGCTGACACGAAGGTCTTGCCCACGCCGCCCTTGCCGCTGGTGATGGCAATGATGCGCGCACCGGTGGCCGCCGCGCCGGGTGGGCGTCCAGGCGAGGGTGGGGCGTCGGAGGATGTGGGTGGGGGGGACAGCGCGTCGCTCATCTTCTAACTTTCAGTTGGCGCTGCCTGTTGGGTCCAGCGGGGGCAGATCGCCCCAGCCCGAGGGGGTGTACAAGGGGCCGAACAACAGGCTCTTTTCTTCGGCACTGACGGTGCTGTCGGGCTGCTCTTCGATGCTCACCCGGTTGCGGCCCGACGATTTGGCCTGGTAGAGCTGGTGGTCGGCCCGGTCGGTCCACAGCAGGGTGGTCGAGCGGATCCATTGCAGGGCGAAGGCCCCGCCGACGCTCACCGTGACATTCAGCTCCACGGAGGGCGAAATCCTGACCGGCGTATTGGCCACGGCGCGGCGGATGCGCTCGGCCACCACCTTGCCAAAAGCCGCCTGGCAGGCGGGCAGCACCACGGCGAACTCCTCGCCGCCATAGCGCGCCAGGGTGTCCATGGGGCGCACGCAGGCGCTCAGGGTGCGCGCCACCGACTGCAGCACTACATCGCCCGCCAAATGGCCGTGGGTGTCGTTGACCGCCTTGAAGTGGTCGATGTCCAGCATCAGCAGCAGGGCCGCCTCGCCAGAGCGCGTCACGCGGTCGATCTCGCGTTCGAGCACGGCGCGAAAATGCCGACGGTTGGCCAGCCCGGTGAGGGGGTCCTTGAGGGAAAGCTCGCACAGACCGTCGATCAGGCCTTGGAGGTAGCGGGACGGCGCTTCGCGTTGCAGGGACGCTTCGCTGCCGACCGCCTGCGCCACGAGCGCGTGTGCAATGTCCAGGCGCAGATCGCGCAGGTCTACGAGATGAGAGGCCGCAGAGTCAGACACAAATGGATAGGGCAGAGTTCGTTGAGTGTAGCAGCGAGGCGGGGCCGGGAACCCGTTTCAGGGGATTTTGAGCGGGTTTCCGGGAGCAGGGGCATTTGCCGGTATCTGCTGCAGCACCAGCAGCGCCTCGGCATCGGTGCGGTACATCTGCAGCCCCGGGCCGGGCTCGAGCAAACCGGCCCGGCGCAGCACCTGGTCCACCGGCAGCTTCATGCCGCTCACGTGCAGGATGCCGCCGCGCGCCTGCATCAGGGCGCGCAGCGTGGCAAAGGTTTCAACCCCGGTGATGTCGATGCGGTTGATGGGCTGGGCCATGAGGCACAGGTGGGTGATTTCGGGCTGGATGGCCAGGTGGTCCGTCACGTGCCGCTCCAGCGCGCTGGCGGAGCCGAAATCGAGTTCCGCATCCATGCGCAGCGCCAGCAGGCGGGGTGCCAGGGGCGGCAGGTGCCACAGGTGGCGGTCGCGCAGGCTGCCGTCGGGGTGCAGGCCCACCTCGATGATGCGCGGGTGCAGGCGCTGGTACAGAAAGTGGCTCAGGTTCATCACCAGCCCGACGAGCACGCCCCAGTACATGCGCGGCGCGGTGGCCAGGGTCAGCGCAAAGGTCACGCCGGCCATCATGGCCTCGACGCGGGAGATGCGCCACAGGCGCAGCAGGGTGGCCGGCTTGATGAGGCTGGTCACGGCCGTGATCACCACGGCCGCCAGCACCGATTGTGGCACGTGGTAGAGCGCGGGGGTGAGCCACAGCAGCACCACCAGCACCAGGGCGATGGCGAACACCGTGGCCCAGCCGGTGCGCGCGCCGGCATACAGGTTGATGGCCGAGCGCGAGAACGAGGCGCTGGTGGCAAAGCTGCCGCACAGCCCGCTGCTGATCTTGGCCAGGCCCTGGCCGATCAGGTCCTGGTTCTCGTTCCAGCGCTCGCCCGAGCGCTGGCTCTCCACCTTGGCGCTGGAGGCGGTTTCGAGAAAGCTCACCAGTGTGACCACCAGCACCGGCATCACCAGGGCGGAAAACTGCGACCAGGACAGCAGGCCCGGCCAGTACAGGGAGGGCAGCCCCTCGGGCAGGGTGCCCACCACGGAGCCGCCGCCGTCGGCGTAGCCCAGCGCCCAGCTCAGCGCCCCGGCGGCGCCCACGACCACGATGGCGGCCGGAAAGTTCGGGCGCCAGCGCCGGGCCAGCACCAGCAAGGCCAGGCTGCACACGCCGAAGGCCGCTGCCACCAGGTCGAAGTGGCCCAGCGACGGGGTGGACCAGAGCGCCCCGAGGTCCGAGCGCAGGCCGGTGAAGGCGCGCAGCTGCGAGGCCAGGATCAGCAGGGCCGCTGCCTGGGTGAAGCCGCTGAGCACCGGCGAGGTCACCAGGTTGAGCAGCCAGCCAAAGCGGGCCACCCCCATCACCAGCTGCAGCAGGCCCGAGAGCAGGGCCATCCACGCCGCCAGGGCCACCCATTGCGCACTGCCGGGCTCGGCCAGCCCGGTCAGGGAGGCGCCGATCAGCAGGCTGGTGAGCGCCGTGGGCCCTACGCCCAGCCGGGTGGAGGAGCTGAACAGCACGGCCACCAGGGCCGGGATCAGCGAGGCATAGATGCCGGTGACCAGCGGCATGCCCGCCAGGGCTGCATAGGCCACGCCCTGCGGCACCAGCATCAGCCCCACGGTCATGCCCGCGGAAAACTCGCCCTTGAGGAGGTGGCGGTCGGGGCGGGGCCAGGCGAGAAAGGGAAACCAGCGGGACAGGGACGGCAGGGAAGGCATGGCCCCGATTGTCGCCCGCCCGGCAGGCCTGCCTGGTGTCCTACAGCCACTTCGGAGCTCTCCGACCCGCGGCGCGGGCCCGGCTGCCTAAAGTACCAACCATGTTCTCAACCGCAAGGAGTTTTCCCATGAACACCGCACAGACCGCACAGCGTTCCACCCACCGCATCGCCAGCGTGCTGGCCGTCAGCGCCCTGGCGCTGGGCCTGGCTGCTTGCAGCAAGACCGAGGATGCCACCGTGGGCCAGCGCCTGGATTCGGCCGTTGGCCGCACCGAGCAGGCTGCCACCGACGCCCGCATCAAGGCCGAGGCCGCCATGCAGAACGCCGAAACCAAGGTGCAGCAAGGCTCGCAGACTGCGATGGAAAAGATCGATGACGCGACCATCACGGCCCAGGTGTCCGCCGGCCTGGCCAAGGACCCCGACCTGAGCGCCATCAAGATCAACGTGGACACCGTGAACGGCTCCGTGACGCTCAACGGCCCTGCCACCACGCCCGCTGCCAAGGAGCGTGCAGAGACGATCGCCAGCGCCGTGAAGGGCGTGACCTCGGTCAACAACCAGTTGACCGTGACACCGAGCTAAGGCACGGCCGTACCTGACGGCTTGCACCGGGCCCCGGGACTGTAAAGAGACCGGACCCCACGCGCACCGGGCAGGGATGGACTTCCGACCCGCCAGTCGGGCAGCGAGCAGGCTGCCTCCTTCATCTTCATTGCGAGGACTGGCACTCGAAGACCGCCCGGGCAAGTGATGCGTGCAACGCAAGCCCTCGGCCATGCCCTGGCCTTTGCCTGCCCCCCGAACAGGGGCCACGGCAAAGGGGCCGCGCCGCACAAGGTGACCCTTGTGCGGCGCGCTACCATTGGCTGCATGCAAGACCATGCCACCGACATCGCCTCCCGCCTCGTCCACCACGACTACCTTCCGCCCGCGGGATTCCAGGCCCCCCAGACCGCCGTCTACAAGGCCTCGACCGTGATCTTCCCCAACGTGGCCGCCATGCGCAGCCGCGAGTGGAAGGACAAGAGCGGCTACACCTATGGCCTGCACGGCACCCCCACCACCTTCATCCTCGAAGAGCGCCTGTGCGCCCTGGAAGGCGGCCTGCAGTGCCTGCTGGTCCCCAGCGGCCTGGCGGCGATCGCCAACGTGGCGCTGGCCCTGCTCAAGCCTGGCGACGAACTGCTGATCCCCGACAACGTCTACGGCCCGAGCAAGGACCTGATCCACGGCGAGCTGCGCCGCTTCGGCATCGGGCATGCGGTCTACGACCCGCTGGACCCGGCCGACCTGGCCGCGCGCATCACGCCCGCCACGCGCCTGGTGTGGCTCGAAGCGGCCGGCTCGGTCACCATGGAGTTCCCCGACCTGTGCGAGCAGGTGCGCATCTGCCGCGCGCGCGGCGTGACCACGGCGCTGGACAACACCTGGGGCGCGGGCCTGGCCTTCGCGCCGTTCGACCTGCTGGGGGATGCATCCCTGGGCGTGGACATTTCCGCGCATGCGCTCACCAAGTACCCCAGCGGCGGCGGCGACGTGCTCATGGGCAGCATCGTCACACGCGATGAAGCCCTGCACATGAAACTCAAGCTCACCCACATGCGCCTGGGCCTGGGCATCGGCGGCAACGATGCCGAGGCGGTGCTGCGTTCGCTGCCCAGCATCGGCCTGCGCTACCGTGCGCACGACGAGGCGGCGCGCAGCCTGGCGCAGTGGCTGCAGCAGCAGCCCGCCATCGCCCAGGTGCTGCACCCGGCATTGGCCGGTGCGCCGGGCCATGCGCACTGGGCGGCGCTGTGTGGCGCGGCCTATGGTGGTGCAGGTGCGGCGGCGGGCTTGTTCAGCGTGCTCGTCGATGCGCGCCACAGCCAGGAGCAGGTCGACGCCTTCTGCGACGGCCTGCGCCTGTTCAAGCTGGGTTACAGCTGGGGTGGGCCCATGAGCCTGGTCGTGCCCTACGACCTGGCCCGCATGCGCAACCGGCCGGCGGCCCATCTGAAGCCCGGGACGCTGGTGCGGTTTTCCATCGGGCTGGAGGCGGTGGAGGACCTGCGCCAGGACCTGCTGCAGTCCTTGCAGCGGGCCTTTGCCGCCGCTTGACGGGCGCGGGGGTATGTCGGCAAACAGGGGCCTAGCTGTTACAGTGGGTCTCTACTTCAGGAAGCAAACACCTTGGCAACACCCAACTACGGATACGAAAAGCGCCAGCGCGAGCTCGCCAAAAAACAAAAAAAAGAAGAGAAGCTGCGTTCCAAAACCCAGCGCAGGCCGGATGACCCACAGGGTGACCAGCCTGCCGGTGGCAATGGCGACGGCGCTCCAGGCGCCAACCAGCCCACGGGCGCAGAAGGCGGCTGAGCCTTCGACCGCCGTGTCCTGCAACCCGCCGCGCCACCAAGGCAGCAGGCAGGTCCGCAGGCACGGCGCTCAGCGCAGCAGCTTCTTCAGCTCTGGCCACACATTGGCCAGCATCTGCGGGTGCGCCTCTGCACGCGGATGGATGCGGTCCGCCTGGAACAGGCGGGTAGGGTCCGGGCCATCGGCCACGCCCTTGAGGAAAAACGGCACCACGGCCACCTTCTTGGCCTGGGCCACGGTGGTGAACAGGCCGGCAAACCGGTTGGCATAGTCGGTGCCATAGTTCGGCGGCACCTGCATGCCCACCAGCAAGACCTTGGCCCCGGCCTTTTGCGCCGCATCGGTCATGGCAGTCAGGTTCTCTTCGGTATTTTTCAGCGGCAGGCCGCGCAGTGCGTCATTGCCGCCCAGCTCGATCACCACCACGGCAGGCTTGTGTTGGGCGAGCAGGGCGGTCAGGCGTGAACGCCCGCCCGACGTGGTCTCGCCGCTCACGCTGGCATTGACCACGCGGCGCTCGATCTTTTCTTCCTGCAGGCGCTTTTCCAGCAAGGCCACCCAGCCGGCGCCGCGGGCCAGGCCGTACTCGGCACTCAGCGAGTCGCCCAGCACCAGGATGGCTGGCGCGGAAGATGCTGGTGCTGTGGCCTGGGCCCATGCGGCGGGGGCGCAAATCCCTGCCAAACCCAGGATGCCTGCCGAGAGGATAAAGTGGCGCCGATACTGCAGATCTCGAATCAAAGCGAAGAACCTTTCATGTCCGAATCTTCCCCATCGCCCGTGACCCCCATTATTGCCGTCGAACACGTCTTCAAGTCGGTCACGGATTCGACCGGTACGCTGGACATTCTGCGGGATATCGATTTCCGCCTGGCGCCGAGGGAAACAGCGGCCATCGTGGGCGCGTCGGGCTCGGGCAAGAGCACGCTGCTGTCCATCATCGCCGGCCTGGATACCCCCACGCGCGGCACGGTGCGCCTGGACGGGCATGACCTGTTCGCCATCGACGAGGACGAGCGTGCCGCGCTGCGCGCGCAGAAGGTCGGTTTCGTGTTCCAGAGCTTCCAGCTCATGGGCAACCTCACGGCGCTGGAGAACGTGATGCTGCCGCTGGAGCTGGCCAACCGCCGCGACGCACGCAAGGCCGCTGCCGACATGCTGGCCCGCGTGGGCCTGGGCCAGCGCCTGTCGCATTACCCCAAGGTGCTGTCGGGCGGCGAGCAGCAGCGCGTGGCACTGGCGCGCGCCTTCGTGGTGCACCCGGCGGTGCTGCTGGCCGATGAGCCCACGGGCAGCCTGGACTTCGCCACGGGCGAGACCATCATGCAGCTCATGTTCGAGCTCAACCGCGAACAGGGCACGACGCTGGTGCTGGTCACGCACGACCGCGGCATCGCCGCGCGCTGCGAGCGGCGCATCACCATCGATGCCGGCCAGGTCGCAGAGAACTGATTTTTTGAGGTCGGATGGCGGCCTGCTCGGCGCTATTAAAAGAATAGCTCTTGCGGGCAACCGATAATCGGGGGATGTCCTCCCCCAAAGTTCTTTTCGGCTTCCACGCCGTGGGCGTGCGTCTGAAGACCGCGCCGAAATCCGTCATTGAGATCTACTATGAGGTCACGCGGCGCGATGCGCGCATGCGCCAGTTCCTCGACCGGGCCCGCGAAGCCGGCGCCCGCCTGATCGAAGCCGACAGCGAGCGCATTGCCAAGCTGGCCGGCAGCCATGGCCACCAGGGCGTGGCGGCGCGCGTGGAGCCCGTGGCCCAGATCACCTCGCTCGACGAGCTGCTGGAGAACCTCGAGGCGGCCGGTGTCGAGAACCCGCTGCTGCTGGTGCTCGATGGCGTGACCGACCCGCACAACCTGGGCGCCTGCCTGCGCGTGGCCGACGGTGCCGG
Source organism: Acidovorax sp. GW821-FHT10A04 (assembly GCF_059415825.1). NCBI lineage: Bacteria > Pseudomonadati > Pseudomonadota > Betaproteobacteria > Burkholderiales > Comamonadaceae > Acidovorax > Acidovorax sp. GW821-FHT10A04. The sequence goes on along the minus strand of NZ_JBWKNZ010000011.1, from coordinate 37,587 downwards.
CGCCCATGCCGTCATTGCCCCCAAGGACCATGCCGTGGGCATCAACGCCACGGTGGCCAAGGTGGCCAGCGGCGCGGCCGAGACCATGCCGTACTTCATGGTCACCAACCTGGCGCGCACCCTGGGCGAGCTCAAGGAGCGCAACATCTGGTGCATCGGCACCAGCGACGACGCGCCCAAGACCGTCTACCAGGTGGACCTGAAGGGCCCCGTGGCCCTGGTGCTGGGCGCCGAGGGCGACGGCATGCGCCAGCTCACGCGCAAGACCTGCGACGAACTGGTCAGCATCCCGATGAAGGGCGCGGTGGAAAGCCTCAACGTGTCCGTGGCCAGCGGCGTCTGCCTCTACGAGGCCCTGCGCCAGAGGACGTGAACACCCCCTGAGTCGCTTCGCGCCTTCACCCCTCTCTCGCCTCGCTGCGCGATGCGGGAGGGGGACGCCCCCAGCGCGGCGGGGCGGCCCTTGCGCGGGGGCACTGGCCTGGGCCGCGCCAGTTTCGTGTGTCGCGGGCAGTACGGCACAAGGTGGAAAGTTGAGGCACAACCCATGCAGGAACATTTTCTTGAAACGGTGCGCGGCTGGGTGCGTGAAGCAGGGCACATCGCTGTGCTCACCGGTGCGGGCGTGAGCGCCGAATCGGGCGTGCCCACCTTCCGCGATGCGCAGACGGGCTACTGGGCCCAGTTCCGTGCCGAGGACATGGCCACCGAGGCCGGTTTTCGTGCCCACCCGGAGCGGGTCTGGGACTGGTACCAGCACCGGCGCCAGCTCATGGACGGCGTGCAGCCCAATGCCGGGCACCAGGCGCTGGCGCAGTTCCAGGCGGCCCACCCGCGCCGGCTCACGCTGATCACCCAGAACGTCGACGGCCTGCACCAGCGCGCGGGCAGCACGGGCGTGCTGTGCCTGCACGGCGACCTGTTCGCCAACCGCTGGCTCGACACCCCGCGCAACTGCTGCCACATCGACGATGCGGTGGCCGGCCGGCCCCCGACCTGCGAGCGCTGCGGCAACCAGCTGCGCCCCGGCGTGGTCTGGTTTGGCGAAATGCTGCCGCTGGCCGTGTTCGAGGCCGCAGAGCGGGCGGCGCAGGCGTGCGACTTGATGCTGGTGGTCGGCACCGCCGGTGCGGTCTACCCCGCCGCGGGCCTGGCCCACCAGGCGCGCTCGGCCAGTGCCCGGGTGGTGGTGCTCAACCCGAACCCGAGCGAGCTCGACGGCACTGCCGATGCCGTGCTGCGCGGTACCTCGGCCGCCTTGCTGCCGCAGCTGCTGGCGGCCTGAGCGCCAAGCCTACTTTAGGGGCGTGCCCCAAAATTGTGCGCTTTGCGCGACAGACTGTCGCACACCGGACAAGTTGCAGGCCCTGGCACCGGTAGCCTGCGCCCCTTTGCACACATCCGGGCATTTTTCACACCATGAGCCGTCGTCACTTTCTTTTGCGCGCCACCCAAGTGGCTGCGGCCACCAGCCTGCCCGCGTGGGCTTCGTCGGCCATTGCGGCCGAAGAGGCCCTGTCTTCCAGGCACATCAACCTGGGCTGCTCCATCGCCCTGACCGGCCCCCTGGGCCAGGCCGGCATCGAGCAGGTGGCAGGCATGAAGGCGGCCTTTGCCGAAGTGAACCAGGCCGGCGGCGTGCACGGCCGTGAGATCCGCATGGATGCCAAGGACGATGCCTACGTTGCCAGCCGCACCCTGCAGAACGTCACGCAGATGCTGGAGGCGCAGTCCATCTTCGCACTGATCTCGCCCCTGGGCACGGCCAACACGGCGGCCATCCTGCCTCTGATCGAAGGCAAGGGCATCCCCACCGTGGGCCCCATCACGGGCGCGCCCTCGCTGCGCTCGGCTGAGCAGCGCAATGTGTTCTTCGTGCGCCCGAGCTACCGCGACGAAACCCAGCGCCTGGTCAAGCAGGTGGTGGAGATGGGCCTCAAGCGCATTTCCGTGGTCTACCTGGACAACCCCTTCGGCAAGGAAGTGCTCAAGGACATGTCGCGCGCGCTCGACGAGATCAAGGTCGAACGCGCTGGCGAATTCGCGCTGGCCGTGGATGGCAAGAACGGTGCCGAGCTGGCCGACAAGGTGGCCGCCGAGCGCCCGGGCGCCGTGCTGCTGGCCACCACCGGCACGGCCAACACGGCCTTCGTGCTGCCCTTTCGTGCCAAGGCGGCTGGCGTGCCGCTGGCCGGCCTGTCGGTCACGGTGATCTCCTCGGAGCTGCCCAAGCTGGCCGCCGCCACACGCGGCATGGCGCTGGTGCAGGTGTTCCCCGATGCCAACTCGCAGAAATCGGTGGTGGTGCGCAAGTTCCAGAGCACCATGAAAACCACCAACAGCAACGCCGCCTTCTTCAACAGCGGCAGCGCCCTGGAGGGCTGGGTGAATGCCCAGATCATGATCGAAGGCCTCAAGAACGCAGGCAAGGAGCTCACGCGCGACCGGCTGCGCACCGGCCTGGCCGGCATCCGCTCGCTTTCGTTCGGCGACTTCAACGTGGGCTTTGGCGGCAAGGCACCCTACGTGGGCTCGGACTCGATCTACCTGGCCATCTACGCCGAAAACGCTCGCCGCCTGAGCTGAGCCTCTACGGGGCGCCTTTCGCGCTTCCCAATGCTCTGAGCGCGTGCCGCCGCTCCACCAGCAGGCCGGAGTTGCCGCAAGGGTCCACGAAGTAGCGGTGGTTCCGGTCGCGCGAGAGGAACAGCAGGTAGCGCCCACCCACCTCCATGGGAAAGCGCGAACTCGTGTTCTCGCTGTACAGCGCCAGGCCTGGCGGCATGTGGCCGCGCACGCTGCGCAGCACCTTGAGCACGTACAGCGTGGCCGTGACGCCGTCCGGGTCCGCGGGGTCCTCGTGCAGCGGCTCTGCCTGCCCGACCTCGGCCACCACCACGCCCGAGGCCGTGGCGGCTTCCTGCGCTACGGTGGGCGCGCGCCCGTCCAGGCACAGCGCCATGGCCGGTGGCAGGGCCATGCACAGGGGCAGCAGTGCGGCGCAGGCCGTCTTCGCGGGCCGGATCATTCGGGCAGGTCCCCCCAGTAGGGCTCCAGATACCCCTCCAGAAATTCGAGAAAGCTGTCCGCAATGGGTTCCACGGAACCCGTGCTCTGGTGGTAGAACAGCACCACCGGGTTCTCGCCATCCTGCACGCGCGAGGTGTCCAGGCAGAAGGGCTCGTTGTCGTCCTCGCTGCGCTGGATGACGACCAGGTGGGCCGGCAGGGGTGCAGCCCAGCCTTGGCGGTAGCGCAGGGTGTCGCCATGCACGGTACCCAGGCCGCCCAGCGGTTCATGCGCCGGGATGGTGGAGATGCTCAGGGTGTCCAGTCCGCCGCCGCCGGTCTGCACAATGAAGTCGCGGAACGAGCCGCTGATGCGCACGCCCAGCGCCTGCTCCAATTCGGCGATGGCTGCTTGCGAGCTGGCGCCTGCCCATTGCACGCTGTACTCGCCCTCCGACTGCTGTGCCACCTGGTCCACGCGCGCGATCAGTGCATTCAGGCGTTCCTGGTGGTTCATGGGGTTGGAGCGGGGTTCTGGTTGATGAAATCGTCCACGGCGGCCTTGGCCTGCTGCAAGGTGCTGCCATGGGCCTGCTGGTGGGCGCGCAATGCCGCCAGCTTGCCGCCGGGCTTGCGTGCAAGCGCGCGCCAGTCGGGCGGCGCCTTGGCTGCCAGCAAGGCCTTGCTGCGCGCCATGGCGGGCGCACATTCCCAGCGCGCGGTGATCGGGAGTGCTGGAACATCGGGTGGGCAGAAGCGGCCCAGTGCTTCGTACAAAGCACTCTGCGATACCAAGGAGAGCACCGTGCGCGGTGGGCTGCGCGGGCCATCGCGCACCTCGCGCAGCAGGGGCTGCGCACGGCTGAGCGCGCGCAGCCAGGCGCCGGTGGTCGCATCCATGCCGGCGGCCACCTGGTCCACGTCGCTGCGCACCACCTGGCAGGCCTGTTCGGCGCTGAAACCGTCCTCGCCGGTCCAGTCGCTGAGGTCGGCCAGGGCCTGCAGCAGCTGCACGCAGGCGAAATCCTGGAACGAGCGGTACCCCACTTCGCTCACACCGCTGTCGTGCCGCACCAGGGCCACGCCGGGCTGCAAAGCGCCATCGATGGGCACCAGGCACCATGCATCGCCGGCACCGATTTCGGCAAAGGGCAGCAGGCGCTGGCCATTCTGGTATGCGGGGTTCAGCCATTCCCCGGCGGTGGTGCGCACGCCCGGGGCATCCAGCCATTCGAAGTCACTGCAGCTGATCAGCGGTGGCGGCGCGCTCAGGCAGCGGTCCCTCCAGGTGGTGGCCCAGTCGGGGCCATAGACCGTGGCCCCACCCGCCACCAGGTGCCGCAGCAAGGGCGGCAGGGCGATGCCGGTGTCCGCAGACACCGCTTCGAGGGCCTGCAGCACGCTCACAGGTACCACCTCCATGCCTGCAGCATGCGCTCTGCGCTGGCATCGCTGCCCGTGAAGGCCGCGAGCGCTTGCGCCACCTGTGCGCGGCTTTCGGGCTTGAGTGCAAAGGTCTCGTCCAGTGCATCGTCGCCCAGTGCGGCCAGGGCATTGGCCACCGTGGCGATGGCGCCCAGGGCGGTGGGCAGGTCGTCGGCGAACCGGCTCGGGTCGTTGAAGTGCCCCCGGCCCGCCATGTCGAACCAGACGCTGCCATCGTTGCGGTCCAGGATGAACGGGTTGGCGCCTTCCTGTGCAATCACCAGCCAGTGGCCCGGCCAGCCCGGGATCGGGTTGTCGGGGTTGCGCGACCAGGCATAGCCGTCCTGCCGCGCCCAGAGCTTGTGCAGCGGCGGCACGTCCACCGGGTTGCCCCCCGCGTTGATGGTCAGGCCCACCGGGCCCACCGACGCATGCCAGGTCTCGCCCCAGGGGCCCAGCTCGCGGTAGAAGGCCTCCACGATGGCAGGCAGGGCAAAGGGCCCCTGCCAGTCGCTGGCGGGCTGGGGCTGCAGGCGGCCCCAGGGGGCGAGCAAGGGGCGCAGGCGGTCGAATGGCAGCATGCTCACTCCGAATGCACGTCGGTGAAGACGCCATGGGTGGCGTTGATGTGCACCAGCTGGCTGGGCTCCCAGGGAATCTCGTAGCCCACCGAGCAGGTGCTTTCTGCGGCGCCCAGGCCGGGGTCGGGATGCACTTCGATGAAGCAGGGCGTCAGAAAGCCCCACAGGGTGCTTGCGTCGAGGCGGACCCCGGGCGGCACCACCCCGCATTCGAGGAGGAAGGCCACCAGGGCCGGGGTGGCCTCGTCGCGGACCTGCCGGGCATTGGCGGCCAGGCGCGCAAAGGCCTCGGTCTGGGTTGGCGTCGGTCCATCCCTGGTGCCATGCACACGCAGGGCAAAGCCGTCGCCCAGGTGGGGAATGCCGATCTCGCCTTCCCAGACCTTGGATTGGCCCTCGGCGCACAGGGCACCGAAAACGACGGTCTGCAGGCGGCGGGTGAACAGGCCCATGGGGATCTCCGTGCTGGGTGGGATGGGCGCCAATGTAGCCTGACTGGCAGGGGGCGGGAACGCCCGGTGCCGCAGTACCGGCAGGGGATACCGGCCGTGCCGCCGGGGCATACCGCTGGCCGTGGCCACACCGGCCGGGGAATATTTGGCTTGGAGTTTGCCTGGCGCATGCCTAAGATGTTCCAAAGGGGAGGCGGGACCCGGATGGGCGTGTGAGCGACGGCGAAGCCCCACCACGATGAGGGGCGGTATGGCATCTGATTTCTCCGGGGCCCACTGGGAGCAGAACCCCGACGCGCTGCTGGTCATCGCGCCGGACGGCACGGTACTGCACTGGAACCCTGCCGCAGAGGCCACCTTCGGCTACACCGAGGCCGAAGCTCGGGGGCGCCGCCTCGTTCAGCTGATCGTGCCGCCGGACCAGGTGCAGGACGAGGAATCGATCTGCGCTAAGGCCCTGCAGTCCGGGCTTGCCGTGCACGAGTCGGTGCGCCAGCGCAAGGATGGCTCGCTGGTCCATGTGAATGTATCCACCCGGGCGGTTTTCGGCGCCGATGGCCGGCTGGACTATTTCCTGTCGAGCAAGAAGGATGTCACCCAGCTCAAGGTGCTGCGCGATGCCAAGCTGGTCGAGGCGCGCTTTCGCGACCTGCTCGAGTCCACGCCCGATGCCATCGTGATGGTGAATGCGACCGGGCGCATCGTGCTCGTGAACTCGCAGGCCGAGCGCGTGTTCGGCTACCCCCGCGGCCAGTTGCTGGGGCAGGCCATCGAAGTGCTGCTGCCCCAGCGCTACCGCAACGCCCACCTGGGGCACCGCAGCGGCTTCTTCGCGCAGCCGCGCACCCGCACCATGGGTGCGGGCCTGGAGCTGTACGGTGTGCGCAGCGATGGCAGCGAGTTTCCGGTGGAAATCAGCCTGAGTCCGCTGGAAACGGAAGAGGGCACCATGGTGATGAGCGCCATCCGCGACATCACCGCGCGCAAGAAGGCCGACCAGAAGTTCCGTGACCTGCTCGAATCGGCGCCCGATGCGATGGTGATCGTGGACCGGGACGGGCACATCGTGCTGGTCAACTCCCAGGCGGTGAAGCTGTTCGGCTGGGCGCGCGAGGAGCTGCTGGGCCGGCAGATCGAGCTCTTGGTGCCGGTGCGCCACCGCAGCCAGCACCCGCACCACCGCGGCGGTTTCTTCGCCGAGCCGCGCACGCGCTCCATGGGGGCGGGCCTGGACCTGTACGGGCTGCGCAAGGACGGTACGGAGTTCCCGGTCGAGATCAGCCTGAGCCCGCTGGAGACCGAGGAGGGGCTGTTCGTCTCCAGCGCCATCCGCGACGTGACCGAGCGCAAGCGCTTCGAGCAGGCGCTGCGCGACAAGAACCTGGAGCTGGAGAACGCCGCGCGCGTGAAGGACCGGTTCCTGGCCAGCATGTCGCATGAGCTGCGCACGCCGCTCAACGCCATCATCGGTTTCACGGGCACCCTGCTCATGCGCCTGCCGGGCCCCCTCAACACCGAGCAGGAGAAGCAGCTGCGCATCGTGCAGACCGGTGCGCGCCACCTGCTGTCGCTGATCAATGACCTGCTCGATGTGGCCAAGCTCGGCGACGGCAGCCACAGCCTGCAACTGGAGGCGATGGATTGCCGCGCGGTGGTGGAGGAGGTGGCCGCCACCCTGGGCCCCGACGCGCAGCGCAAGGGTCTGGCCTTTCTGGTGAGCGTGCCCGGGCAGGCGGTGCTGGCGCGCACCGACCGGCGCGCACTCACCCAGGTGGCCATCAACCTCGTGGGCAATGCCATCAAGTTCACGGGCCAGGGGCGCGTGCTGGTGCAGCTTGATGCGCCAGACCCGGCGAGCCAGCGGCTGAGCCTGCGCGTGCAGGACACGGGCCCCGGCATTCCGCTCGCGGACCAGGCGCGGCTGTTCGAGCCCTTCTCCCGCGTGGAGGGCGCCGCACGGCGCCAGGAAGGCTCTGGCCTGGGCCTGCACCTGAGCCGCAAGCTCGCCCAGGCGCTGGGCGGCGACATCACCCTGCACAGCCAGCCTGGCGAGGGCAGTACCTTCATCCTGGATCTGCCGGGGGCGCTGCCCTCCGAGGTGGAGAGCTAAGCCATGCTTGCCCGCATTCTGGTCATCGAGGACGACGAAGCCAGCCGCATGCTGCTGACCTACCTGCTGGAGGCCGATGGCTACCATGTCTACAGCGCGCCCGATGGCCGCGAGGGTGTGCGCGCCGCGCTGGAGCACGGGCCTGACCTGATCCTGTCGGACCTGCAGATGCCGGTCATGGACGGCTATGAGGTGGCCCGGCGGCTGCATGCCGACCCCGGCTGGCGCAGGGCCCCGCTGGTCGCGGTGACGGCTTTTTCCATGCCCGGCGACCGGGAGAAGGCGCTGGAGGTCGGCTTCCAGGACCATATCTCCAAGCCCATCGACCCGGAGCGCTTCGTGCACCAGGTCGAGGCCTATCTCGCGCCGGCACTGCGGGCGGGTTCCCCGCCGAGGTGATGACACAAGGAGGGCTGCAGCCATGGCAAAGATCCTCGTCGTGGACGACCAGGCCCCCAACAGGGCCCTGATCGTCACGCTCGTCAACCACAGTGGCCATGAGGCCCTGGAGGCCGTTGACGGTGCGGATGCGCTGCAACTGGTGCGCACCGAGCGGCCCGCGCTGGTGATCTCGGACATCCTCATGCCGACCATGGACGGCTACGAGTTCGTGCGCCAGCTGCGCGCCGATCCCGCGCTGGCGGCCACCCGCGTCATCTTCTACAGCGCCCACTACCAGGGGGAGGATGCACGCAGCCTGGCGCTGGCCGGGGGGGTGTCCGAGGTGCTGGTCAAGCCCTGCGAACCCCAGGACATCCTGCACGCCATCGAACGCGCGCTGGCGCAGTCGGCCCAGGTCTCCCGGGATGCGCCCGAGGCCCTGGAGCAGGCCTTCCGCTCCCAGCACCTGCGCCTGGTGACCGACAAGCTGCGGGGCAACGTAGTGGAGCTCGAGGCCACCAACCGCCGGCTGGCCGCGCTCACCGAACTCAACCTGCAACTGGCGTCCGAGCGCGACCCCGCCATGCTGCTCAACAAGGTCTGCGCCGGGGCCCGTGAACTCATCGGCGCACAGTACGCCGTGTTGTGCGCCGTGCGCAAGCCGGGCGACGCCTCGCTGGTGTGCACCAGCGGCATCGACCCGGTGTTGGCGCGCTCGCTGCCCGCGCCCGACGCCTCGTCGGGCCTGCTGGGCCGGCTGCAGAAGGAGCGCCGCTCGCAGCGGCTGCTCAACCCCGGCGGCGATCCCACCATGGCCGGCCTGCCGACCGGCTACCCGCCGCTGTACTGCGCGCTGGAAGCCCCGGTCGCCTCGCTGGCCTCGTCCTATGGCTGGATCTGCCTGGCCAACAAGGAGGGGGGCGATCACTTCAGTGCTGAGGACGAGCGCATCCTGTCCATCCTCGCGGCCCAGGTCGGGCGAATTTATGAAAACGGCAGCCTCTACCTGGAAGTGCAGCGCCATGCCGAGCAACTGCACATCGAGGTGATCGAGCGGCGCCGGGCGCTGGAGGAGCTGCGCGCCAGCGAGGCCGGGCTGCACCGGGCCCAGCTGCTGGCCAGGATCACCCACATCATCAGCGGCCCCGGTGGCCAGTTCGAGAGCTGGCCCGCCACCCTGGCCCAGATGCTCCGGCGCGACCCGAACACCATGCCGGCATCGGCCAGGGAATGGATCACCATGGTGTATGCCGACGACCGCGCGCTGGTGCGCAGCATGGCGCTGCAGGCGGTGCGCGAGGGCGTGCGCATGGACTTCAACTACCGCCTGTGGCGCGCCGATGGAGCCCTGTTGCACCTGCGCCAGGTGATGGAGCCGCTGCCCGGCGAAGGCGCCGCTCCCGACGGACTGCGCTGGTTCAACACCATCCAGGATGTCACGGCACAAAAGCGGGCCGAGGAGGCGCTGCGCGAAAGCGACCGGCGCTTCAACGAGCTGCTCGACAAGGTCGAGATGGCCTCGCTGATGCTCGACCGCAATGGCTGCATTACTTATTGCAACGACTGCCTGCTGCGCCTGTCGGGCTGGGAGCGCGGCGAGATCTTCGGGCGCAACTGGTTCGAGCTGTTCCTGCCGCCGGGCATGGACGGCATGCAGCGCGTCTTCGAGGACATGCTGGCCGACCGGCCCGCCACCTGGCATTTCGAGCAGGAAATCCTCACGCGCTCGGGCGGGCGCCGGCTGGTGTACTGGAACAACACCGTGCTGCGCTCCGTCGATGGCGAGGCCATCGGCATCGCCTGCCTGGGCGAGGACATCACCGAGCGGCGCGAGGCCGAGCACAAGATCAAGCGCCTGAACCGCGTCTACGCGGTGCTCAGTGGCATCAGCACGCTGCTGGTGCGCATGCGCAACCGCCAGGAGCTGTTTGCCCAGTCCTGCGACATCGCGGTGCGGCACGGGCAGTTCCGCATGGCCTGGATCGGCCGGGTGGACCGCGCGGCGCAGCAGGTGATCCCGATGGCGATTTCCGGCTCGGACCCGGACTTCTTCGACGACCTCGCCGGCCGCCTCTCGTATGCCGACGAGCCCTCGGGCGTCTACAGCCTGACGGCCACGGTGGTGCGCGAAAGGCGCGCGCTGGTCTGCGACCGCGTCGAGGGTGACCCGCGGGTGCTGCTGCCGGCCAAGCTGAGGGCCCGTTCTGTGGCCTCGATGGCGGTGCTGCCCCTGATGGTGGCCCACGAGGTGGTGGGGGTGATGGCGCTGTTCTCCGACGAGGCCAGCTTCTTCGATGCCACCGAGATGAAGCTCCTGGGCGAGCTGGCGGGCGACATCAGTTTCGCGCTCGACCACCTCGAAAAGTCCGACCGCCTGAACTACCTGGCCTACTACGACGACATCACCACCTTGCCCAACCGCACGCTGTTTCTGGACCGGGTGAACCAGCACATGCGCGCGCGCGAAGGCCACAGGCCACATGCCTCGCCCTTCCTGGGTGTGGCGCTGATCGACGTGAACCGGTTTCGCATCGTCAACGACACGCTGGGGCGCTCCCTGGGCGATGAGCTGCTCAAGCTGGTGGCGCAGCGCCTGCAGCTGCATGCCTCCGCCATGGACATGCTGGCGCGCATCGGCGTCAACAGCTTCGGCGTGGCCGTGTGCGAGGCGCGCGATGCGAGCGCGGTGGCGATGGCCGTGGACCACCTGATGCGGGCCTGCTTCGACGAGCCCTTCCAGCTCGGCCAGCAGGAGCTGCGCATCACCGCCAAGGCGGGCGTCGCCCTGTTCCCCATGGATGGCGGCGATGCCGAAGGGCTGCTGCGCAATGCCGAGGCGGCGCTCAAGAAGGCCAAGGCCTCGGCCGACGCCCTGATGTTCTACACCTCGGAGATGAACCTGCGCGTGGCCGAGGCGCTGAGCCTGGAGAACCACCTGCGCGAAGCGCTGGAGCGCGGCGAATTCGTGCTGCACTACCAGCCCAAGCTGCACCTGGCCAGCGGCGAGGTGACCGGTGCCGAGGCCCTGATCCGTTGGAACGACCCGCGCCGCGGCCTGGTGCCTCCCGGGCAGTTCATCCCCATCCTCGAAGAGACCGGCCTGATCTACGAGGTGGGCCGCTGGGCCCTGGGCCAGGCCCTGGCCGACAACCTGCGCTGGCGTGCCGCAGGCCTGGCGCCGATACGGGTGGCGGTGAACGTCTCGTTCCTGCAACTGCGCCACCGTGCCTTCATCGAGCAGGTGCGCGCGGCCGTGGCGCACGATCCGCGGGCCGCGTCCGGGCTCGAACTGGAGATCACCGAGAGCATGGTGATGGACGACGTGGAGCACAGCACCCAGAGCCTGCACGCCATCCGCGAGATGGGCATCACCGTGGCCATGGACGACTTCGGCACCGGCTTTTCGTCGCTGAGCTACCTGGCGCGGCTGCCGCTCGACACGCTCAAGATCGACCGATCCTTCATCCAGCACATCGCCGCAGGAGCCAAAGGCAGCGCACTGGTGTCCACCATCATCAACCTGGGCCACTCGCTGGGGCTCAAGGTGGTGGCCGAAGGGGTGGAGACCGAGGAGCAGTCCGGCCTGCTGGCACTGCTCGGCTGCGACGAGATCCAGGGCTTCCTCTACAGCCGGCCCGTGCCGGCGGAGGTTTTCGAGCGGCAGTTCCTGCGCAGCCGGCAGCCTGACGCGCCTGCCCTATGATTTGGGGCTCAGCAATTGCATGCCAGGTCCCTCGGGCCCGGCATCTATGACGGCCCATGGGCGAAGAACACGACCACCAGCGACCACCCCCCGCAGACGAACACACGCGCCGCGTGCTGCGCACGAACACCCTGGCCATCCTCGCCTTCTGGCTGGTGGTCATGGGGGTTCTGTATTTCGGCATGAAGCAGTTCATGGCGCCGCGCGGCGCCACGGTCACCTCCAGCGGTTCGCTGGTGATACCGCGCCACAGCGACGGCCACTTCCGCGTGGCGGGCACGGTCAACGGCGTGCCGGTGAACTTCATGGTGGACACCGGCGCCAGCCTGATCGCGGTGACCGACGAGGTGGCGAAGAAGGCCGGCCTCACGGGCGGCGTGCCCACCACCTTCCGCACGGCCAACGGCAACCGCGAGGGGCGGGTCTCGGTCTCCGAATCCATCACCGCGCGCAACCTCGCGGTGTCGGGCCTGCGCGTGGGCACGGGCTACACCGGCGAGAGCGAGGACGATGCGCTGCTCGGCCAGAACTTCCTGCGCCAGTTCGACGTGGAGATCAAGCGCGACTCCATGGTGCTCAACCCCCGCGGGGGCTGAGCGCGCCGGCGCCCTGTCAGACCTTCTTCTGCACCGACTTGATGATGCTCGAGAAATCGAGCGCGCCATGGCCGGCCAGACTGTGTGCGGCATACAGGTTGCGCGCCAGGCCACCCAGGGGCGTGGCGGCCTTCACGGCGGCGGCGTTCTCCTGCGCCAGGCCCAGATCCTTGAGCATCAGGTCGGTGCCGAAGCCGCCCGCGTAGCCCTTGCTCGCGGGCGCGGTCTCCATCACGCCGGGCATGGGGTTGTACTTTTCCAGCGCCCAGTTGCCGCCCGAGCTGCGGCGCATGATCTCCGACAGCACCTTCGGGTCCAGGCCATTGGCCACGCCCAGGGCAATCGCCTCGCTGGTGCCGGCCATCAGGATGCCCAGCAGCATGTTGTTGCAGATCTTGGCGGTCTGGCCCGCGCCCACGCCACCGGCGTGGAAGATGTTGGCGCCCATCTTCTCGAGCACCGGGCGCGCGCGTTCCAGGTCGGCGGTGTCGCCACCGACCATGAAGGTCAGCGTGCCGGCAATGGCGCCGCCCGTGCCGCCCGATACCGGCGCATCGATGAAGGCCACGCCCCGGGCCTTGGCGGCTTCGGCCACCTTGCGCGAGGTGGCGGCAGCGATGGTCGAGCAGTCGATCACCAGCGTGCCGGCCGGCAGCTGGGCCAGCAGCTCGCCCTGGCCCAGGAACAGGCTGTCCACATGCTGGCTGGCGGGCAGCATGCTGATGACGACCTCGGCGCCCTGCACGGCGGCATGGGCATCTGCCGCCACGGCCACGCCGTCGGCGGCCAGCTTGTCGCGCGCAGGCTGCGAAAGATCGAACGCGCGCACTTCGTGGCCCGCCTTGTGCAGGTTCACGGCCATGGGGCCGCCCATGTTGCCGAGGCCGATGAATGCAATCTTCATGGTGCTATCTCCTGGATGTCGTTGTTGGTGATGGGATGGCTGTCTGAATGGATCAGTCGGTGGCGATATCGGCACCCCGGCCGGCGAGTTCCTCGCGCAGCACCGAGCGGTGGCAGCGCGCCTCGTTCTCGCAGTAGCAGCCGAGCGACATGGCGCCGTGGTGCGACAGGGTGGCCAAAAGGTCCAGCGTGCGGCTGGCCTCGGGCTGGGCCAGTTCCTTGCGGAAATGCTTCACGAAGGCCTGCCACTCCTTGTCGCTGTGCGCCTGCTGGCCCTGGGCCATGAGCTCGGCGCTGGGCGAGAGCAGCGGGTACCACACGTCGTACCAGTTCTGGCTGGCGAACTCGGCCTTGGGCACGCCGCGCGGTGGGCGGCGCACGGTGCCGATGCGGGTGCCTTCACCGGGGACGCGCGGGGTGCCGAGGCGGACGATGCGAAGGGGCATGGTGGTGGCTTCCTGGGCAATGGAGGGGGTCAGTCGTCGGCCTCGAAGATGCTGTGGCGCTTGGCCGCAGGCTTCTTCTTCGTGGCGGGGTTCTTCTTGTCCGCTGTCTTTGCCGCAGCAGGCTTGCGCTTGGGCGTGGCCTTGGCCCGCGGGTTGTAGGCCAGGGCTTCCTGCACCCAGAAGTTCCAGCGTGCGCGCGTGGCGTAGCCATTGGGCTCGATCCAGAAATAGCCCTTCATGCCTCCGCCCGGCGAAAGCTCGCGCGTGTTCTGCATCTCCTGGAACTCTTCGTGCCGCTCGGGCGGCAGGCGCACCAGCAGGTCGTCGTTCTTCACGGCGATGCACACCTTGCCGTCCACGAAGAAGGCATAGCTGCCGAACAGGTTGCGTTCCTCCACGTCGCTGCGCACCTCCAGCGCGGTACGCACGGCGTCGATCAGGTGCAGGGTCTCGTCGGAGAGCGGGCGGGCGGGCATGGTGGTGGCTGCAGGCTCAGCGGATCACGTCCGGTGCGTCGCCATCGAGCATGCGGCGCGCAATGATCACGCGCATGATCTCGTTGGTGCCTTCCAGGATCTGGTGCACGCGCGCATCGCGCAGCAGGCGCTCCAGCGGGTATTCGCGGATGTAGCCGTAGCCGCCATGCAGCTGCAGCGCCTCGTTGCAGACCGTGAAGCCCGCATCGGTGGCGAAGCGCTTGGCCATGGCGCAGTAGGTGCTCGCATTCGGGTCGCCCGCATCGAGCTTGCTCGCGGCCATGCGCACCATCTGGCGCGCGGCCACGAGTTCGGTGGCCATGTCGGCCAGCTTGAACTGCAGCGCCTGGAAGCTCGCGATCGGCTTGCCGAACTGCTTGCGGTCGTGCATGTACTGCTGGGCCTGGGTGAGCGCACCCTGGGCGGCGCCCACCGAGCAGGTGGCGATGTTGATGCGCCCGCCGTCTAGGCCCTTCATCGCGATCTTGAAACCCTCGCCCTCGCGGCCGAGCAGGTGGTCGGCCGGGATGCGCACGTTGTCGAAGCTGATGGTGCGCGTGGGCTGGCTGTTCCAGCCCATCTTCTCTTCCTTCTTGCCGTAGCTGATGCCGGGCGCATCGGCCGGCACCGCAAAGGCCGAGATGCCACCCGCGCCCGAGGCCGCGTCCCCCGTGCGCGCCATGAGCACCAGCACGTCGGTGGCGCCAGCGCCCGAGATGAAGGCCTTGGAGCCGTTGATCACGTACTCGTGCCCCACCAGTTCCGCCCGGGTCTTGAGCGAAGCCGCGTCCGAGCCCGCGCCGGGTTCGGTCAGGCAGTAGGAGGCGAGCTTCTCGCCCGTGGTCAGCAGCGGCCCCCAATGGTCGCGCACGGCCGGCGTGGCCCAGGTGCCCAGCATCCAGGTGGCCATGTTGTGGATGGTGATGAAGGCCGTCGTGGACGGGTCCACGGCCGCCATTTCCTCGAAGACCAGCGTGGCATCGAGCCGGGGCAGGGCCAGGCCGCCTGCAGCCTCGGGCGCGTACAGGCCGCAAAAGCCCAGTTCGCCGGCCTTGGCAATCGCCTCCTTGGGGAAGATGCCTTCGGCGTCCCAGTGCGCGGCATGCGGCGCGAACTCGGCCCGCGCAAAGTCGCGGGCCGTCTGGGCGAAGGCGCGTTGTTCTTCGGAGAGCTCGAAGTCCATGTCTCTGTGATCCTTGTTGTTCTGTGAGTGCCTCAGGGCTTGGCCGGGCTGTCCATCGAGAGCCAGCGCATCAGGCCCTTGCGGCGCTCCTGCGTTTCGCGGGTCAGGCACTCGTGGTAGATCCGCGGGCCTTCGGGCTGCTGCTCGGTGGCGCGGGTGGCCTGCTTGCACTGCGTGGCCCGTGCGCGCATCCAGGCCGTGTGCTCCTGGCGTAGCTGCGGGCGCTCGTGCGCCGACAGGGCGCGCATCACGTCGGCGTACAGCACGGCAATGGTCGTGTCGGCGGCCTGGAAATCCTGCACCGCGCAGGCGTTGGTCTCGGCCACCGTACCGCCCGGGCGGCATGCGGCGCCGGCCTGGGCGAAGACGGCAGAGGAACCCATGAGCAAGGGCAGGCTACAGGCTGCGGCGCGCAGCATGGAAGGGAGGTCACGGTGCATGCACCGATTTCACCATGCCCTGCCGCTGCGCCACGCCGCCTGGGGCCTTTGCCTTATTTCAAACTGATCGTCGTGTTGACACCGTGCGAGATGGTGCTGTCGTCGAACCAGCGCGCCGTCACCGTCTTGGTCTGTGTGTAGAACAGCACGACCTGCTTGCCATAGGGGCCCAGGTCGCCGAGCTTGGAGGCGCGCGAACCCGAGAACGAGAACAGCGGCACCGGCACGGGGATCGGCACGTTGATGCCGACCTGGCCCACATCGATCTCCTCCTGGAACTTGCGCGCGGCCGCACCCGACTGGGTGAAGATGGCGGTGCCGTTGCCATTGGGGTTGTCGTTGATGAAGGCGATGGCTTCGTCGATGTCCGCCGCGGCCGACAGGCACAGCACGGGGCCGAAGATCTCCTGCTCGTAGATGCTCATGCCGGGCTTGACGCCGCTGAACACCGTCGGGCCGACGAAGTTGCCCTTTTCATAGCCGGTCACCTGCGGGTTGCGGCCATCGAGTTCCAGCGTGGCGCCATCGGCCACGCCGCGCTCGATCAGGCCCTGCACGCGCTCCTTGGCAGCGCACGAGACCACCGGGCCCACGTCCGTGCCCTTTTCGGTGCCGGCGCTGATCTTCAGGGTCTTGGCCTTGGCCACCAGGTCGGGGATCCACTTTTGCGCCTCGCCCACCAGCACCACCACCGACAGCGCCATGCAGCGCTGGCCTGCGGCACCGAAGGCCGCGCCGGCCAGGGCGTTCAGGGTCTGCTCCTTGTTGGCATCGGGCAGCACGATGGCGTGGTTCTTCGCGCCCATCATGCACTGCACACGCTTGCCGGCCAGGCTGGCGCGGTTGTAGACATGGGTGCCCACCTTGGTGGAGCCCACGAAGCTGATCGCCTTGATGTCCTTGTGGTCGCAGATCGCGTTCACGGCCATCTCGCCGCCGTGGATCACATTGAGCACGCCCGGGGGCACGCCGGCTTCCAGCGCCAATTCCACCAGGCGCATGGTCACCATCGGGTCCTGCTCGGAGGGCTTGAGCACGAAGGTGTTGCCCGTGGCGATCGCCATCGGGAACATCCACAGCGGGATCATCGCCGGGAAGTTGAACGGTGTGATGCCCGCGCACACACCCAGGGGCTGCATCAGGGTGTAGGTGTCCACGCCGCCGGCCACGTTGTTGGCCAGCTCGCCCAGTTGCAGGTTGCCGATGGCGGCGGCATGCTCCACCACTTCGAGTCCACGGAACACATCGCCCTCCGCGTCCGGCAGGGTCTTGCCCTGCTCGGCCGTGAGGATGGCGGCCAGCTCGGCCATGTTCTCGCGGATCAGCTGCTGGTACTTGAGGAAGATGCGCGCACGCGTGCCGATGGGCGTCTTCTTCCAGGTCTTGAAGGCTTCCTTGCCGGAGGCCACGGCGGCATCGATTTCTTCGGCCGTGGCAAACGGCACCCGGGCCAGCACCTGCTGCGTGGCGGGGTTCACCACGTCGCGCCACTCGGTGGTCTTGGACTCGATGAACTTGCCGCCGATCAGCAGCTTGACGGTGGGGGCCAGTACGGCCGA
This sequence comes from Acidovorax sp. GW821-FHT10A04, assembly GCF_059415825.1. Lineage (NCBI taxonomy): Bacteria > Pseudomonadati > Pseudomonadota > Betaproteobacteria > Burkholderiales > Comamonadaceae > Acidovorax > Acidovorax sp. GW821-FHT10A04. Next base: position 20,324 of record NZ_JBWKNZ010000011.1, on the reverse strand, counting down.
AGAGGTAGGTGCGTTCATCAGTGTGTCTCCTGAAAGGTAGGGGCGCGAAAACCGGGGAAGATCGTGCAAGCCACGCATGGTAGCTGTGCAAAATTGTGAAGACAATAGACAATACTGCGCACAAGGTTTGCAAAAATGCAGATCGGTGCGGCACCCCACCGGCAGGGCGCCTGCCTACCCTTTGCCCAGACCCGGAAAGCGCACGAGATGAAAAACTGGTTGATGATGCTGGTGGCTGCAAGCTGCCTTGCCCAGGCGGCCCCCGTGGTGGCCGCACCGGGCCTGGAGGCATTGCTGGCCGGCTCCCCCGCCACCGCCGCCAAGGCTGCGGCCGAGAAGGGCGACACCCGTTTCATGGGCGTGCCCGCCTGTGTCGCCAACCAGGTGCCGGGAATGCCGTCCGAGCCGTCGGCCTGGTGGAAGGGCCGGGACCATGCGCAGCCTCTGGAGTGCCAGGCCGTCGTCGGCGGCACGGCTGTGGAGCGCATGAGCCGGCTGCAGCAGTTTGCCAGGGAGTACAACGCCATCATGCTGGCGCATGTGCGCAGCCATGGTCTGTACCCGCTGTACCCCTGGGACGCCGAACCCAACCACCAACCCACGCCCGAACTGGAAAAGCGCATGGCCGCCGAAGCCGATGCCGCGCTGGACGCCTTCTATGCGCCCCGGCGGCCGGCATCGGTGCAGCGCGACGACGACATCGGCGCCTGGACCACGCCGGAAGGGGCGCTGTCGCGGCTGTTCGTCACCTCGCGGGTGGGGGCGGGCGACTGGCAGAAGTTCTTCAAGCCCGGGCAGTGGCGCGCGGTGCCGACGCCCCGGGATTTCATCCGCACGGCGCACAAGGTGGCGCCCACCTACACCGGCCGCATCAACGACCGGCCCGCCTACCTGTTCGTCACCAACGGCCGTGGCCGCGACGAGGTGCTGCTGGCCATGGTCCTGGTCTACGACGCGGACGAAGCGGACGGCGCGTCCGCCGCAGCAGCCACCCCAAGCGGCCAGAAAGCCGCTGCCACGCCCGCGCGGCCCTAACCTGCCCGACGCCATGGACTGGGACAACCTGCGCTACTTTCTGGAGCTTGCGCGCGCCGGCACGCTGGTGGGCGCGGCGCGCCGCCTCACGGTGGACCACACCACGGTGGCGCGCCGCATCCAGGCACTCGAAAAGCAGGTCGGATCGGCCCTGTTCGCCCGCGAGGCCGGCGGCCACCGGCTGACCGAGGCCGGCCGCGCGCTGCTGCCCCAGGTCGAGGCCATGGAGGCCGCCTTTCTCGCGGTGGAGAATGCCGCCCCCGGCGTGCGCCAGGGCCTGCAGGGCCTGGTGCGCATCGGCACCACCGAGGGCTTTGGCAACCTGGTGCTGGCGCCCCAGCTGGCGCACTTTGCCCTGGAGCACCCGGGCCTGGTGCTGGACCTGCTGGCCCTGCCGCGCCTGGTGCACCTGTCGCGGCGCGAGGCGGACATCGTGATCTCGCTGGAGCGTCCGGCGCGTGGCGCGGTGCTGGTGGTCAAGCTCACCGACTACGTGCTGCAGCTTTACGGCACGCGCGACTACCTGGCCCGCCATGCGCCTATCCGCACGGCCGACGACCTGCGTGGCCACAGCTTCATCAGCTACGTGGACGATCTGCTGTTCACCAAGGAACTGCAGATCCTGGACGAACTGCACCGCCCCGCACGCTTTGCGCTGCGCAGCACCAGCATCCTGGCGCAGTACGAAGCGGTGCGCGCCGGGGCCGGGCTGGCGGTGCTGCCAGCCTTCGTCGCCGCGCAGGACCCGGCCCTCACGCTCGTGCTGCCCGGCAAGGCGCGCTTCACGCGCACCTTCTGGATGTCCATGCCCGAGGAGAACAAGCATGTGGCGCGCATGCAGGCCACCTGGGCCTTCCTGCGCGAGACGGTGGCGGCGCAGCAGGGGCTGCTGCTGCCCGCACTGCCCGGCGCGATAGCATCGGGCCCATGAGCCTGTCCGCCGTCCTCTCTGTCCCCGCCACGCCTGCCCAGCGCCGCATGCGCCTGCGCGCCGCCGCGGTCATCGAGCGTGCCGGCCAGGTGCTGCTGCACCGTGCAGAGGGCGATGCCTTCTGGGCCCTGCCCGGTGGCGGCATCGAACCGGGCGAGAGCGCTGGCGAAGCCCTGGTGCGCGAGATGCAGGAAGAGCTGGGCCTGGTGGTGGCTCCCGGCGCCCTGGTCTGCGTGGTGGAAAATTTCTTCACCTACGAGGGCATGGCCTACCATGAGACGGGCCTGTACCTGCAGGTGCAGCCGCAGCCCGGGGGCCTGCTGGACCAGTCCCCGGGGCCCTATGAGGGGGTGGAGGGCCGGCGCCGGCTGGAGTTTGCCTGGTTCGACCGCACGGCCCTCGCAGGCCTGGACCTCAAGCCGCCTTTTCTGCGCGAAGCGCTCGCGCGGGAACGGCACCCCGGCGTGCTCCACATCGTCTACCGCGACCCGCAGGATCCTGCTGGGGCCGCGACCTTCGGATCCTCCTGACTGAGAAAGCCATGCATGCAAGCTGACAACGACCTGCAGGCCTACCTGCACCAGCACATCCCCCTGTCCGGCGCCATGGCGGTCTCGGTGCTCGAAGCCTCCCTGGACCGGGTGGTGCTGAGCGCGCCGCTGGCGCCCAACATCAACCACCGCGAGACGGTGTTCGGCGGCAGCGCCTCGGCAGTGGCCATTCTCGCCGCCTGGTCCATGCTGCACCTGCGGCTGTCGGCCCACGGCCTGGGCAGCCGCCTGGTGATCCAGCGCAACACCATGGACTACCAGCTGCCCATCGACGGGACCTTCACGGCCGTGGCCGAGGCACCCACCGAGCAGGCCTGGCGATCCTTCGTGCGCGTGTTCGAGCGCAAGGGCCTGGGCCGCATCGCGCAAACATCGGTGCTGATGTACCACGGGCAGCCCGCGGCAAGGCTCACGGGCGAATTCGTCGCCTTCGGGCAGGGGTATCGCTAGCCGGACTACGATCATCGCCTCGCAACGGGGAGACCACCATGGGATTGTTGGACGGAGTGATGGGCAATGCGTCGAAGATCGATGCATCCAAGATTCAGGAAGAGTTCGCCCGCATTCTGATGCCGGGCGAGGTCGTCGAGCACGCCTACCAACTGATCCGCGACTACTTCGTCTTTACCAACAAGCGCCTGGTGCTGGTCGACAAGCAGGGCATCACGGGCAGCAAGGTCGAGTACCACTCGCTGCCCTACAAGAGCATCACCCATTTCAGCATCGAGACCGGGGGCACCTTCGACCTCGATGCCGAACTCAAGATCTGGATCTCGGGCAGCGCCACCCCGTTCCAGAAGCAGTTCAACAAGAAGCTCAGCATCTACGACGTGCAGAGCGTGCTCGCCAGCTACGTGCTGAAATAGAGGCATGGTCCGGAAAAGCGGCTGTGCAGCGCCGCTTTTCTGCCCATTACAGGAAGCGCTTGCCGCATATGCTGGACCACCGGGCGATGGTCTGCCCTGGTGCTTTGTCGGGAAGCACCGGCAGCCAAGCCGCGCACAGGAGTCCACTGGCCATGTCACCCCTTATTTCCGGCCTCGCGTCCGTCGCGTCCTTTCTCTACAACGCCGCCTCGGGCAGCAAGTCGGCGGCCACGGCGCGCGCCAGCCAGCCGGCCGCCGCCGAACCATCTGCCGTGGTTACGCTGAGCAAGGAGGCCGAGGCCCTGACCGGCTTTGCCGGCAAGGGCATCTTGATGACCTCCGGCAAGCTCGATGGCCCGCTGGGCACGCGTGCGGGTGCCGATGCGGGCACGGCGCTGACGGCATCGCAGGCCGACCGCGCGGTGTCCAAGAAGGATTTCCAGGAACTGCTCGCCAGCTTCGGCGCCACGGATGCACAAAAGGAACAACTGGCCGCCGGCTTCGATGCCAACCAGGACGGCGCCATATCGCGCGATGAATTCCTCAAGGGGGTTGCAGCCACGTCGGGGAACAAGGGGGGCAGCGAGCTGTCGCAGTCGCTCTTGCAACTGGTGGACCGCCATGGCAATGCCAACGGCGTCGTGAACCAGACCGAGCTGGCGCAGCTCACCACGGCCTTTGCCAACGCGCAGCTGCGCAAGGCGGCCTGAGCGCCTGCCAGCACCCGTCCAGGGACGTCCAAAAAGCAAAAAGCGTGGCCTGGCCACGCTTTTTGCTTTTTGGGCCCTCTACAGGCCGCCGGAGGTTTATATCCTGCCCATGAGCAGCAGGATGACCAGAATCAGCACCACCAAGCCGATGCCGCCGCTGGGCCCATAGCCCCACGAACGGCTGTGGCCCCAGGTGGGCAGCGCGCCGACGAGGATGAGGATCAGGACGATCAGGAGAATGAGGGAGAGCGACATGGCAGTTCCTTTTGTTGTGGTGACTGCATTGTTCGATCAGCCCCTGCGCCAGATCGCAGGCGGCAGGCGCGCCCCCATGTCAGGCTTTTCCGACGCAGTGTGTGGGAGGCGCGGGCTTGGCTGGCTGGCTGGCCGGCGTCAGTCGAGCGTGATCCCGGCCTTGGTGATCAACTGCTCGTACTGGCTGGACTTGGCCGCCGCGTTGCGGCCGATCTCCTCCACCGACCAGGCCAGGGGCTCGAAGGCAAAGGTGTTGAAGCGCTCGCGCACTTCGGGGTCCGCCAGCGCGGCCAGCACGTCCGCATGGATCTTTCCCCGCACGGCGGCAGGCACGCCCTTGGGGGCCACCAGCACCACGAAGGAGTTCACGTCGAGCTGTGCTGGGCCGCCGGCCTCGGCCACGGTGGGCACGTCGGGCAGCTGCGGGATGCGCCTGGGGGCGGCCACCGCCAGGTACTTGATCTTGCCGGCCTTGTAGACGCCCTGGCTCGACGGAATGCTGGCAAAGCTCCAGGCCACCTCGCCGGTGGCCACGTTGGTGTACAGCTGGCTCACCTCCTTGTAGGGCACATGGGTCATGCGCACGCCGGTGATGGATTCGAGCCACTCGCCGCCCAGGTGGCCCGGGCTGCCCACGCCCCAGGATCCATAGCTCAGCCCGCCGGACTTGGCCTTGGCGTCGTTCAGCAGGTCGGTCATGTTCTTCCAGGGCGATTGGGCCGGCACCGCCACCATGAAGGGGGTGCGGAACAGCGGCGCCACGGGGTCGAAGGCCTTGAGCGTGTCCACGTTGCGCTTCTTGTACAGGTGGGGCACGGCGGCCAGGTGCTCGCTGTCGAGCTGCAGCAGCGTGTAGCCGTCGGCCGCGCCGCGCTTGGCCGCATCCATGGCGATGAAGCCGCCACCGCCAGGGCGGTTGTCCACGGTCACCGTCTGCTTCCACTGGGTCGACAGCTTGTGTGCCACCAGCCGCAGCACGGCATCGGGCCCGCTGCCCACGGCAAAGGCGGTGTAGAGCGTGACCGGCTTGGCCGGAAAGTCGCTGCCCTGGGCATGGCTGGTGCCCAGGGCGCCCACCAGCATGCCGGCGCAGGCGAGCGACAGGAGCAAGGGGCGTCGGGTGGTTGGGTTCACGGGTGTCTCCTGGAAGTGTGGATTGCTGGATAACTGATCAACAGTATGCTGATGAAAATCATAGGTCCGGCTCCATGGCGAAGCGCTTGGTGGAAACCCTTGATTCCCGTTGAGGCGCAAAATTCGGCGGCAAGGGCTTGCGCGCATGGTCCATGCATGGCTACACTAATTATCAGCATACTGATTAAATTCTTTCAAGAGGTGGACCATGGAGCAGACAATCGAGAGCGCCGCGGGCCTTCCCGTGCTGGTGGCAGGCGGTGGCATCGGTGGCCTGGCGGCGGCGCTGGCCCTGGTGCGCCAGGGCTTCGAGGTGCAGGTGCTGGAGCAGTCGCCCGCCATCGGCGAGATCGGTGCCGGCATGCAGCTGGGGCCCAACGCATTCCATGCCTTCGATGCGCTGGGGGTGGGCGAGCAGGCGCGCAGCCGCTCGGTGTTCACCGACTACATGGTGATGCACGACGCGCTGGACGAGTACCAGGTGGGCCGCATCCCCACGGACGATGCCTTCCGCGCGCGCTTCGGCAATCCCTATGCGGTCATCCACCGGGTGGATGCGCACAACTGCCTGCTCGAAGGGGCACTGGCCACCGGGCGCGTGCGCCTGCAGACCCACACCCGCATTGAGCGCGTGGAGCAGGACGCCAGCGGCGTCACCGCCATCGACCAGCACGGCAAGGCCTGGCACGGGGCGGCGCTGGTCGGCGCCGACGGTGTCAAGTCCGTGGTGCGCCAGCAGTATGTGGGCGACCCGGCCCGCGTGACCGGCCACGTGGTCTACCGCGCCGTGGTGGAGCGCGAGGATTTCCCCGAGGAGCTGCGCTGGAACGCCGCCAGCATCTGGGTGGGCCCGCACTGCCACCTGGTGCACTACCCGCTGCGCGGTGGCGAGCAGTACAACGTCGTGGTCACCTTCCACAGCCGCAAGGAAGAGGTGTGGGGCGTCACCGAAGGCAGCCGCGAGGAGGTGCAGAGCTACTTCCAGGACATCTGCCCGCGCGCCCGCCTGCTCATCGACCTGCCCAAGAGCTGGAAGCGCTGGGCCACCGCCGACCGCGACCCCATCGCCCAGTGGACATACGGCTGCGCCACGCTGCTCGGCGATGCGGCCCACCCCACCACCCAGTACCTGGCGCAGGGCGCCTGCATGGCGCTGGAGGATGCCGTGACCCTGGGCGAGGCCCTGCGCGTGCATGGCAACGACTGGGGCGCTGCGCTCGATCGGTACCAGCGCTCGCGCGTGGCACGCACCGCGCGCATCGTGCTCTCCGGCCGCGAGATGGGCCGCATCTACCACGCCAGGGGCGTGGAGCGCCTGGTGCGCAACGACCTGTGGCGCGGCCGCAGCGCCGAGCGCTTCTACGACGCGATGGAGTGGCTCTACGGCTGGAACGTAGGCAACTGCCTGGCCGCGCACTGAACCTTGAGGAGACACGACACATGCAAGAACTAGGACGCCTGGAAGACCTGCCCCAGGACTACCGCGATGCGCTCACCGAGCGCAACCTCGTGCCCCTGTGGCCCAGCCTGCGCGCCATGCTGCCGCCCGGCACGCCCCGGCCGCGCACCCAGGCCACGCACTGGCCCTATGCGGCGCTTCGGCCGCTGCTGATGCGGGCCGGCGAGCTCACGCCCATCGAGAAGGCCGAGCGCCGGGTGCTGGTGCTGGCCAACCCCGGCCATGGGCCGGACAGCATGCAGGCCAGCGCGGCCATGTACCTGGGCATGCAGTTGCTGCTGCCGGGTGAGTGGGCACCTGCGCACCGCCACACGCCCAATGCCGTGCGCATGGTGGTGGAAGGCGAGGGCGCGTACACCACGGTGGACGGCGAGCGCTGTCCCATGGAGCGCGGCGATTTGATCCTCACCCCCACCGGCCTGTGGCACGAGCATGGCCACGAGGGCACCGCGCCCGTGATCTGGCTCGATGTGCTGGACCTGCCGCTGGCCTATTACCTGGAGGTCTCGTACCACGTGGACGGCCCGCGCCAGGCAATCACCGAGGCGGCGGGCGACCGCGCCTATGCGCGCGGCGGCATGCTGCCCACGCCGGTATTCGAGCGCACGCAGCGTGCCTACCCGCTGCTGCGCTACCCCTGGTTCCAGGCACGGGCGGCGCTGCAGGCACTGGCCGCCGATCAGCCCGCGCTCGCGTCGGTGCAGATCACCTATGTGAACCCCGAGACCGGTGCCGACGCCGAGAACATCCTGGGCTTCTATGCGCAGATGTTGCGCCCGGGGCAGGTGCTGCGCCTGCCCGCGCGCTCGCCGGCCATGGTGTTCCACCTGATCGAAGGTGCGGCCGACGTGCGCGTGCAGGAGCAGTGCTTTGCGTTGGCCGAGGCCGACACCTGCTGCGCCCCCGGCTACACCACGGTCACGCTGGCCAACCGCTCGGCCGATGCGCCGGCCTTTCTCTTCATCGCCGACGAGAGCCCGCTGCACCGCAAGCTGGGCGTGTTCGAGAACCGCGGCTGATGGTTGCGCAATCCCTTTTGTTTTTTTGGAAAGCCTTAGCATGTCCACCACCTACCTCTGGACCCCTCCCGCCACCGTCTCATTGCCCGTGCGTGGCCAGGCCGCGCGCCTGCCCGTGAACCGCCTGTTCTTCGTGGGCCGCAACTACCACGCCCATGCCGTCGAGATGGGCCGGCCCGTGGACAAGTCGCAGGAGCGGCCGTTCTACTTCACCAAGTCGCCGTCCACCGTGGTGGAATCCGGCGCCACCGTGGCCTATCCGCCGGGCACCGAGAGCTACCACTACGAGATGGAGCTGGTGCTGGCCATCGGCACGGCCGGCTTTCGCATCGCGCCCGAGCAGGCGCACACGCACATCTACGGCTATGCCTGCGGCCTGGACATGACGCGGCGCGACCTGCAGCTGGTGGCGCGCGACAAGGGCCGGCCCTGGGACCTGGGCAAGGACGTGGAGCAGTCCTCCATCGCCTCCGAGATCGTCCCTCTGCCCGGCGTGGTGATCGAGCGCGGTGCCATCGCGCTCAGCGTCAACGGCCAGGTGCGCCAGCAGTCCGACGTGGACAAGCTCATCTGGAACATCCGCGAGCTTCTGGCCGACCTGTCGCAGTTCTACCACCTGCAGCCCGGCGACCTCATCTACACCGGCACGCCCGAGGGCGTGGGCGCCGTGCTGCCGGGCGACCGCATCGAGGGCCATGTGGACGGCGTGGGCAGCATCGCCCTCACCGTGGGCCCCGCAGAATGAAGCTGCACCACTTCTTTCGCAGCGGCACCTCGCACCGGCTGCGCATCGCGCTGAACCTCAAGGGCCTTGCCGTCGAGCATGTGCCGGTGGATCTGCGCCGCGAAGAGCACCTGGGCGAGGCCTACCGGGCGGTCAACCCGCAAATGCTGGTGCCCGCGCTGGAGCATGCAGGCCAGACCTTCATCCAGTCGCCCGCCATCATCGAATGGCTGGAGGAGCGCCACCCCGAGCCGCCGCTGCTGCCCGCCGGCGCCGATGCGCGCGCCCAGGTGCGGGCCCTGGCCGCGCTGGTGGGCTGCGACATCCACCCCGTCAACAACCGCCGCATTCTCGAGTACCTGCGCCACCAGCTGGGCTGCGACGAGGCGGCGGTGAACGCCTGGTGCGCCACCTGGATCACTGCGGGCTTCGACGCCTGCGAGGCGCTGCTGGCGCGCGATGCCGGGCGCGGTGCCTTCAGCTTCGGCCATGCCCCCACCCTGGCCGACGTCTACCTGGTGCCCCAGGTGGAGAGCGCGCGCCGCTTCCAGGTCGACCTGGCGCGCTGGCCGCTCATCAGCGCCGTGGACGCGGCCTGCGCGGAGTTGCCTGCGTTCCGTCTGGCAGCGCCCATGGCGCACGCGGACTGAGCCTGCGGGCTGCCCGCGGCATCCGATAGACTGCGGCCTCGCGGATTGACGCCGTTTCCTTTCTGTCGCCCCTGCTGCTGCCCATGTCCTCTCCATCCCATTCCCCTGCGCTCGAAGAACTGCCTGGCCACTACATCCGCCGGCTGCAGCAGATCGCGGTGGCCATCTTCCTGGAGGAGACGCAGGAGTTCGGCATCACCCCCGTGCAGTTCGGCGCGCTGGCGGCCGTGCAGCGCGAGCCGGGGCTGGACCAGCGCCGCCTGGCCGGGCGCATCGGTTTCGACACCTCGACCATCGGCAGCGTGATCGACCGGCTCGAAACACGGGGCTGGATGGTGCGCAACAGCAGCCCGGGCGACCGCCGCGTGCGCCTGCTCACGCTCACGCCCGCGGGAGAAGACCTGCTGCGCCAGGTCGAGCCCGGCATGCGCCGCGCGCAAAAGCGCATGCTGGCGCCCCTGCCGCCCGAGCAGGGCGAGCTGTTCATGGCCATGCTCAAGACCCTGGTCAACGCCAACAACGTGCTCAGCCGGGCGCCCAGCGTCACCAGCACACCCGAGCTGCCTGCCTCGCGCACACGGGCCAAGGCCAGCAAGGGCTAGGAATGAAAAAAGCGGCGAGCCCGAGGGCTGCGCCGCCTTGTCCAGCCTCAGGGCCTGGCGCTCAGTGGGCCCCACCCGCGTCGGCGGGTGCAGCGCCCCCTTGCGCGGGCCGCTTGGTCAGCCAGATCAGCCCGATCAGCAGCAGGAACAGGCCGGCCGAGCCGAGGAAGATATCGTTCGCCGCCCGCGTGAAGGCCTGCTGGTCGATCAGCCGGTTCACCTGGGCCAGCGCCTGCAGCTGGGTCATGCCCGATGCCATCAGGTTGTCCAGCGTGGCGCCGAACACGCCCTGGCCCTGGATCAGGCCCTCGGTGAGGTGGGCATGGTGCATGGCGGCGCGGCTCTCCCACAGCGTGGTGGCGATGGACGTGCCCATGGCCCCGGCGGTGATGCGCACGAAGTTGCTCAGCCCGGCGGCTGCCGGGATGCGCTCGGGCGCCACCCCGGCCAGCGTCAGCGTGGTCAGCGGGATGAAGAAGAACGCCATGGCCGCACCCTGCAGCAGCGTGGGGATCAGGATGTGGATGAAGTCCGTCTGCACCGTGAACTGCGAACGCATCCAGAGCACGACGCCGAACACGATGAACGCGCCCGTCGCCATGCGCCGCGGGTCCCACTGGCCCACCTTCTTGCCCACCAGCGGCGTGAGCAAAATGGCGAAGATGCCCACCGGCGCCAGCGCCATGCCGGCCGAGGTGGCGGTGTAGCCCATCCACTGCTGCAGCCACAGGGGCAGCAGCACCACGTTGCCGAAGAACAGCGCGTAGGCCACCGACAGCGCCAGCGCCCCGAAGGTGAAGTTGCGGCCCTTGAAGAGCTTGAGGTCCACCACCGGGTGCTTGTCGGTGAGTTCCCAGACCAGGAACACGGCGAACGCCACGACCGCGACGACGGCCATGAGGATGATCTCGTTGGAGGCGAACCAGTCGAGTTCCTTGCCCTTGTCGAGCATGAGCTGCAGCGCACCCACCCATAGCACCAGCAGGGACAGGCCCACGGTGTCGATCGGCAGCTTGCGGATCGGGGTCTCGCGCTTGCGGTAGATGCCCCAGGTGAGCACGCCGGCCAGCAGCCCCACCGGCACGTTGATGTAGAAGATCCACGGCCAGGAGATGTTGTCCGTGATCCACCCGCCCAATAGCGGCCCGACCACGGGCGCGACCAGCGTGGTCACGCCCCACAGGGCCAGCGCCGTGCCGGCGAGGGCACGCGGGTAGCTGGCCAGGAGCAGCGTCTGCGACAGCGGGATCATCGGCCCGGCGACCAGGCCTTGCAGCACGCGGAAGAAGACCAGCATCTCCAGCGACGAGGCGAAGCCGCACAGCCACGAGGTGAGCACGAACAGCAGCACGCTCATGGTGAACAGCCGCACCGCACCAAAGCGCTGCGTGAGCCAGCCCGTGAGCGGCACCGAGATGGCATTGGCCACGCCGAAGCTGGTGATCACCCAGGTGCCCTGGCCCGGGCTCACGCCCAGGTCACCGGCAATGGCGGGAATCGAGACGTTGGCGATGGACGAGTCCAGCACGTTCATGAACGTGGCCAGCGACAGGGACAGCGTGCCCAGCAGCAGGGCGGTGCCCTGCAGCGGGGGGTAGGCCGCAGGCGGCCCGGGCGGGGCGGCTGGCGGCGGCGTTGTCACAGCAGGCGGCGCCGAGGCGCCAGCCTGGTCTGCGGTGGGGTTGGCGGCAGTCATGGAAAAGCCCCCGGCTTACTGCACCACAGGGGACCGCACGGGGGCGGAGGCGTGGTTCTGTGCCTGCACGGCGTTGCTGCCCGGCGTCTGGCCGACCTTGGGCGATGCCACGGCCACGGCCTTGCGGCCCAGGTTGGCGGCGATGATCTGGGCCACCTCATCGTCGGCGGCCTTGAACTGCGCGTCGAACACGGCCGTGGCGGCCACGGGCGTGGTGCGCTGCGTGTCGGACAGGGTCTTGCCGCTCTGGTCGGCGGTATCCACCCGCACGTCCATCGACAGGCCCACGCGCAGCGCGTGCTCGGTCACTTCCTTGGGGTCGAGGGTGATGCGCACGGGCACGCGCTGCACCACCTTGATCCAGTTGCCGGTGGCGTTCTGCGCGGGCAGCAGGGCGAAGGCGGCGCCGGTGCCGGCACCCAGGCCGGCGATCTTGCCGTGGTAGACCACCTTGGTGCCGTACACGTCGGCCACCAGCTCGGCCGGCTGGCCGATGCGCAGGTTCTGCAGCTGGCTTTCCTTGAAGTTGGCGTCCACCCACAGGTCGTTCAGGGCCACCAGCGTCATCAGCGGGGCACCGGCCTGCACGCGCTGGCCGACCTGCACGCCGCGCTTGGCCACATGGCCGTCAAGTGGCGCCACCAGCTGGGCGCGCTGCACCGCCAGGTAGGCCTCGCGCACGCGGGCCGAGGCGCGCTGCACGTTGGGGTGCTGCTCGATCGAGGTGCCTTCGGTCTGCGTCTGGCTGGCGGCCAGCTGTTCCTGCGCCGCTACCACGGCGGCCTGGGCCGCAGCCACCGTGCTCTTGGCAGAGGTCACCTGGGCGTTGGCGTGCTGGAACTCTTCCTTGCCCACGGCACCGCTGGCCATCAGCGGAGCGCGGCGGGCCACGTCGTCCTGCAGGCGCGCGGCATCGGCCTGGGCGCGCGCCAGGTCGGCGCTGCGCAGGCTGACCTGGGCCTTCAGGGTGGAGTTGTTGGCGAACAGGGTGCGCACCTCGCGCACGGTCTGGGCCAGCTGGGCTTCGGCCTGCTCCAGCGCCACGCGGGCGTCGGCGGGGTCGAGCTTGACCAGCAACTGGCCGGCTTTCACATAGTCGGTGTCGTCCGCGCCGATGGAGACCACGGTGCCGCCGATCTGCGGCGTGATCTGTACCACGTTGCCTGCCACGTAGGCGTTGTCGGTGGTTTCCACATGGCGGCCATTGGCCCAGTGCCAGCCGCCCCAGCCGATGGTGGCAAGGGCCACGGCGGCGGCGATCAGGGTCAGGCCGCGGCGGCGCGCGGGGTTGGATGCTTGGTTGTTGGGGGTGGCGGATTCGCTCATGGCAAGGGTCCTCTGGGTGTGCTTGTTGTGTATGGTTTTTGGATGGATGCGGTTCAGTGCGCTGCGGCGGTCTGCAGCGTGGCCGTGTCGTCGGTCCAGCCTCCGCCCAGGGCCTTCATCAGCTGCAGTCGGGTGTCGAGCTGGCGCGCGCGCAGGTCCACGGCCAGGCGGCGCTGGGCCAGCACCTGGCTTTCGGTGGACAGAACCACCAGGTAGTTGCCCAGACCCGCGCGGTAGCGCTCCTGCGCAAAGCGGTAGGCCTTTTCGGCGCTGGCGGCGGCATCGTCCTGCAGCGCCTGCTGGCGTGTGAGCGACTGGACGGAGGCCATGGCGTCGCCGGCTTCCTTGACCGCGTCGAGCACCATGCCGTTGTACTGGGCGATGGCGGCATCGAGCTCGGCCTGGCGGCCACCCAGCTGCGCACGCAGCCGGCCACCATCGAAGATCGGCAGGCGCAGCGCGGGCGTCACGCCCATCTGGCGCGAGCCGGCGTTGAACAGGTTGTCCAGACCCAGCGAATTGAGGCCGATGAAGGCGCCGATGTTGATGTTGGGGTAGGACTCCGTGCGTGCGACCTTCACGCCCTGGGTGGCGGCTTCCACGCGCCAGCGCGCGGCCACCACGTCGGGGCGGCGGCCCAGCAGGTCGGCGCCCAGCGCGTCGGGCACGGGCGTGGGCTGCAGGGAGGCCAGTTGCGGGGTCAGGGTGGTGAGTGCATCGGGCGCCTGGCCGGTGAGCACGGCCACCTGGCGGCGTGCCAGGGTGATCTGCTCGTCCAGCGCCTCGATCTGCGTGCGCGCATCGGGCACGGCGGCCTGGGCCTGGGTCAGCTCGACCTGGCTGTCCAGTCCTGCGGCCACGCGGTCATTGGTCAGGCGGCGCTGTTCTTCGCGCTGTTCCAGGGCCCGCACGGCCACCTCGCGCTGCGAGACCAGGCGCGCCAGGGCCACATAGCTGCGGCCCACCTGGGCGGCCAGGGTGTTGGCGGCGGCGGCGGCATCGGCCTGGGCGGCCCGCGCCTGGCCCAGGGCGGCCTGCAGCTCGGCGGCATGCTGGCCGAAGAAGTCGGGCGACCAGCTGAACGTCGCCTGCACCGTGCCGCTGTTGTAGGTGTTGCCGGCCACCGGGGCTGGCACCAGGCCGTGGGCGGTGTAGCGTTGGCGCGTGGCGTCCACGCCCAGGTTCACCTGCGGGCCGTTGGCGGCTTCGCGCACCTGGCTCAGCGCCACGGCCTGCTCCAGGCGGGCGCGGCTCACGGCCAGGCTGGGGCTGCCCTGCAGGGCCTTGTCGACCAGGGCATTGAGCTGGGCATCGCCCAGCGTGGTCCACCACTGTGAGGGCGCCGCCGATTCGCCGGCCGAGGCATTGAGGCCCAGGGCGGCGGGCGTGGTCTGCGCCAATGGCGCATGGGCCGGGCCCGGGCTGGCGCATCCGACCAGGAACAGGGCCGCCGCCAGCGCGACGGCCGAGACGGCGAAATGGGCCGCCACGGCGGCACGGGTGGACAGGGGGGTGGTGGCTTGGGACATGGTCTGTTGTGGTTGTTTCTTGGAAAGGTCCGGGATGGAGGGGCCGTTCAGGCGGCAGGCGGCTCCTGCTGCTGTTCCAGGCGCACGGCATCGCCGTTGGCCAGCATGCGGCGCAGCAGGCTGAGCAACTGCTGCCATTCGTCATGGGTGAAGCCGCGCAGGTGGTTGTTGAGCACTTCGGCCAGCACCGGGGGCACCTTGGCCGCGACCTTCTCGCCCTCGGGCGTGAGCACCACGTGCACCACGCGCCGGTCGGTGGTAGAGCGCTCGCGCAGCACCAGGCCCTTGGCCTCCAGGCGATCGAGCGTGCGCGTCATGGAGGCGGCGTCCGTCTCCAGCTCCCGCGCCATCACGGCCAGCGTGGCTGCCTGGCCGGAGGCCACGGCCTGGCATTTGGAGATCTTGAACAGAGGCAGCCACTGCGCAAACGTCAGGTCGTGCGTGGACAGCTGGGCGTCCGCCTGCGTGCGGATGGACGACATCACCTTGCGCATCAGGTAGCCCACGCTCTCCTCGGCAGGGCTGTGGCCGTTGCCGTAGAAGGACACGTCGGGGGAAGAGGGGGGAGGTGTCGATGTCATGGAGTGGTAATTTAATTGACTAGACAATGATTGTCTTTGCAATCAATTAATTTCCGAGTCGATGTCAGGGGATTTGTGGCGGCTGGTGGATGCCCTGCGCGGGTGCTTGCGGGCCGATATAGTCGAAGACCGTCCCTGTCCTTTGCCCGTGTTCCGCACGTCCTTTTCATGACCACCACCGCCTCGTTTGCTGCTGCCGATGTTCCCCTCTTGCGCATTGCCGTCATGGGCGCTGGCGCCGTGGGTTGCTACTACGGCGCGCTGCTCGCGCGGGCCGGCCATGCGGTCAGCCTGATTGGCCGCCAAGCCCATGTGCAGGCCGTGCAGCAGCATGGCCTGCGCCTGCAGACGGCCGTGCTTGACGTACAGGTGCCCATGCAGGCCAGCACCGAGGCCAGCGCCGTGCAGGGTGCCGACGTGGTGCTGTTCTGCGTGAAGTCCACGGATTCGGAGGCCGCTGCGCGCGCGATCCAGCCTTACCTGGCGCCTGGGGCGTTGGTGCTCACGCTGCAGAACGGTGTGGACAACGACGAGCGCGTGCGCGCCGTGCTGGACCGCCGCACGCCCGTGGCGGCCGCCGTGGTCTATGTGGCCACCGCCATGGCCGGCCCCGGCCATGTGCGCCACCACGGCCGGGGCGAGCTGGTGATCGCGCCGTCGCCGCGCAGCGAGGCGGTGGCCGCGCAGTTCGCCGCCGCGGGCATTCCCACGCAGATTTCGGACAACGTGCGCGGCGCGCTCTGGGCCAAGCTGGTGCTCAACTGCGCCTACAACGCGCTGTCGGCCCTGTCGCAGCAGCCTTACGGGCAACTGGTGCAGGCCCCTGGTGTGACAGACGTGATTGCCGATACCGTGGCCGAATGCCTAGCCGTCGCAAAGGCCGATGGCGTCACCATTCCGGGCGATATCGATGCGGCTGTGCGCGGTATCCCGGCCACCATGCCGGGGCAGCATTCGTCCACCGCGCAGGACCTGGCGCGGGGCAAGCCCACCGAGATCGATCATCTGAATGGGTATGTGGTGAGTCGTGGAGAGGCGCTGGGCGTGCCCACGCCTTTGAACCGGGCGTTGCAGGTGTTGGTAAAGTTGGCTGAGGCGAGGCGGGTTTCTGGAGGGTGATCGAGCCTGTTTGGGCCGCATGCTTTTTTGAAGGTCGGAGGCCGGGATGTGCGCCCGGCGGCGCACCTTCTTTCTTTTGCGTCGCCAAAAGAAAGAAGGCAAAGAAAAGGCGACCCCGCTGTCTGCGTCCCTGCGCTTCGCTTCGGGCAACCTGCGATGCTCGATCCTGGGGTGGCGTCGCAGAACTCGCTGCGTTCTTCGAACTTCGCTCAAACATCTGCGACGAGCCAGATCACGAAGCGTGTGTGTCCTTCGGCACACACGCCCACCCCAGGCCCTGCGCTTCTCGGCGCAGCCAGAGGGGGTGGGGAGCGGGTACCACCCGGCTGCTGCTTTAGCAGCTGCGCCGGGTGTCGGTTACGCGCTGTGCGCTGCCAACGCCACTGGCGCGGCGGCCCTGCCCAGGCCAAGCGCAGCGAGGCAGATCGGGCCGAGCGAAGCAATGGCCCGTGTTGGTATCCACCCCCCTCTGACCGTGCCGAGAAGCGCAGGGCCTGGGGTGAGCGCGTGCCGAAGGACACGCGCATCGTTGTCTGACTCACCGCGGATGTTTGAGCGGAGTTCACCCGCAGGGGGAACGCAGCGAGTTCCGCGGTGCACCCCAGGACCGAGCATCGCAGGCTGCCCCCTCGCCACCGGCGAGGGGGACACGGGCAGCGGGGCCGCCTTCTCTTTGGTGACTTTCTCTTGGCGGCCCAAGAGAAAGTTACTGCGCCGCCGGGCGCACATCCCGGCTCCCGCCCTTCAACAAAGCATGCTGTCAAAACAGCCGACACTTGCGGCAACCAGCAAAGCCCCCGCCATCAGCAACATAATCAGCCTTCGCCATTCACTTGCCGCTGCCAGCAGCCAAACCATGTCCCACCCCCTCCGCCCCCTGATCGCCTCCCTCTCCCTGGCCTTCGCCGCCGCCATGGCCCACGCCGCCCCCGTGGCTGAGGTGCATGGCCTGGCGCAGAAGGAACAGCAACCCCTGCTCGACACCCTGCGCGACCTGGTGCACATCGAGTCGGGCAGCAAGGACATCGAGGGCCTGAACCAGATCGCCGAGCGCATCGCCAGCCAGCTCAAGCAACTGGGCGGCACGGTGGACGTGCTGCAGACCAGCGACGTCTACCGCCTGGACGACACGCCCGAGAAGGTGGGCCCCGCCGTGCAGGCCGTGTTCAAGGGCACCGGCACGAAGAAGATCATGCTGATCGCGCACATGGACACGGTGTACTTGAAGGGCATGCTCAAGGGCCAGCCCTTCCGCATCGACGGCGACAAGGCCTATGGCCTGGGCATCTCCGACGACAAGCAGGGCATCGCCCTCATCATCCACACCATCGCCCTGCTGCAAAAGCTCAACTTCAAGGACTACGGCACGCTCACGGTGCTGATCAATGGCGACGAGGAGATCAGCTCGCCCGGCTGGCGCAGCACCATCACCCGCGTGGCCTCGGAGCACGACGTGGTGTTCTCGTTCGAAGGTGGCGGCACCGACGGCACGCTGCGCCTGGCCACCAGTGGCATCGGCGCGGCCTACCTCACGGTGCAGGGCAAGGCATCGCATGCCGGCGCCAAGCCCGAGGATGGCGTGAACGCGCTGTACGAGTTGTCGCATCAGCTGCTGCAGATGAAGGACCTGTCCAAGAACGACGAAGGCCTCAAGCTCAACTGGACCGTCTCCAAGTCCGGCACCAACCGCAACGTGATCCCCGCCGAGGCCACGGCCCAGGCCGATGCGCGCGCGCTCAAGGTGGCGGACTTCGACGGGCTGGAAAAGGCGCTGCAGGAAAAGATCAAGACGAAACTGCTGCCCGCCTCCAAGGTGGACGTGAAGTTCGAGGTGCGCCGCCCGCCGCTCGAAGCCAGCGAGGCCTCGCGCCGCGTGGCCGGCTACGGCAAGGTCATCTACCAGGAGCTGGGCCTGCCCCTCGCCGTGGTCGAGAAGGCCACGGGCGGTGGCACCGATGCGGCCTTCGCTGCGCTCAAGACCAAGGGCGCCGTGGTGGAGGGCATGGGCCTGTCGGGCTACGGTGCCCATTCCAACGATGCCGAGTACGTGCAGATCAACACCATCGTGCCGCGCCTGTACCTGGCCGCGCGCATGATCATGGACATCTCCAAGGGCGTCTTGAAGTAACAGGGATGGTGCGCCCCTGGCGGCGCGCCTTGTCTCGGCCCTCGCCGGCGCATGCCGGTGGGGGCTTTTTTATGTCAGGTGACCGGTACCGGCACGCGCACGGCGCCTGTGGCGTAAAAGGATTCCAGGTTCTCCAGCACCAGGTCGGCCATGGCGCGGCGGGTTTCGTGCGTGGCGCTGGCGGTGTGCGGGGTAAGGACCACGTTGTCCAGGTCCATCAGTGCAGCAGGCACCTGGGGTTCGTCCTCGAACACGTCCAGGCCGGCACCGGCGATGCGTTTTTGTTGCAGGGCCTCGACCAGCGCGGCCTGGTCCACCACGCTGCCTCGCGCCACGTTGATGAGGTAGCTCCGGGGCCCCAGGGCCTCCAGCACCTCGCGGTTGACCATGTGGCGCGTGGAGGCGCCACCGGCCACGGTGAGCACCAGGTAGTCGGCCCACTGCGCCAGCGCCAGCAGGGAGTCGAGGCGGGGCAGCGCAGAGCCTTCGACCGGGCGGCGGTTGTAGTAGCCGACCTCCATGCGAAAGCCTGCGGCGCGCTCGGCCACGGCCAGGCCGATGCGGCCCATGCCGACGATCCCCAGGCGCTTGCCCGACACCCGGGTCTGCGGCGCGTAGCGCGCCTTGGGCCATTCGCCGCGGCGCACGAAGCGGTCGCTCGCGGCCACGCCGCGCGACACGTCGAGCATCAGCGCAAACGCCATGTCGGCCACGCAGTCGTTGAGCACGTCGGGCGTGTAGCCCACGGGGATGCCACGCGCCTGGCACGCGGCAATGTCCAGTGCATCGAAGCCCACGCCGAAGCTGCTCACCACCTGCAGCTTGGAAAGTGCTGCGATCACCTCGGCCTTGAGGCCGATGGAGGCCGACGTGACCACACCGGTGAAGCTGGTGCCGTGCGCGGCCAGGAAGGCAGCCGGGTCGGCCTGGTCGGACAGGCAGACCACGTCATAGCGGGCGGCCAGGTCGGTCTCCAGCGCGGCAAGGGGCAGGCGGGCGATCTGCAGGAGGCGGGGTTTGGAGGGCTGGGTCATGAAGGGCAGGAAAAAGGCCGGTGGCGTGGAGCCGAACCGGCCGTTGTGAATGGCGGTCCGCAGCACCGTGGCGGCGGACCATGGCGACGATCTTACGTCGCTACGCGCACTGCTTGCCGCGCCAGCAGCTTCCAGCCGCTGCCCTGCTGCTGCCAGACACCCAGGATCTTGATCTGCACCTTGCCGGGCTTGCCCGAGTCGTTGGTGTCGGCCGTGAGGGTGTGGCGCACGATGGCGGTGTTGCCCACCACCTTGATGGTCTGCTCGGTGATGGCGATGGTCACGAAGTCAGACTTGCCGGCGAGCAGGTCGCCGATGAAGCTGTCCTTGGTGTCCACGCGGCCGCCCGAGTGGCCATAGCTCAGGTCGTCGGCCACCAGCTGGGCCAGGGCGGCCTGGGTGGGGTCGATCATGGCCACGCGCAGGCGTTCGGCCGCGGCTGCCACCGATTGCTCGGATGCGGCGGACGATGCGGCAGGTGGGTTGCTGGCGCAGCCCGAGAGGGCCGCGATGGCCACGGCAGCCGCGGCTGCGAGGACGATTTTCTTGAACATCTTGTCTGTCTCCATTGTTGTGTTTGAAAAAAGATGGGCGTGCCGCGTCTACACCGGGAGCCCGTGCACGGCCAGGCGCCTGGAGATCTGAAAGCGATGAAAAAAGGGCCTGGGGCGTGGTCCAGGCCCTTGCGTGGGCTTACTGCGGGCCGAGCTTGTCGATCAGCGCCTTGAGCTGCTCCAGCTCGGCGGGCTTGAGGTCCGTCAGCGGCGCGCGCACCGGGCCCGCATCGTGGCCCACCAGCTTGGCGCCGGCCTTGATGATGCTCACGCCGTAGCCTTCCACCTTGTTGCGGATGTCCAGGTAAGGCATGAAGAACTCCTTGAGCAGCTTGTGCTGCGTGGCCATGTCGTCGGCCGCCACCGCCTTGTAGAAGTCCATCGCCGTCTTGGGGATGAAGTTGAACACCGCCGACGAGTA